>MFYT01000040.1 GCA_001789205.1 Candidatus Raymondbacteria bacterium RIFOXYA2_FULL_49_16
GGTAAACTGATGGGATACATACGGATAGAAACAAACGGGACCTCTGCGGATGAGCTATGGTATCTAATCGGCGCTAGATACTATGACCCGGAATTAGCACGGTGGATAAGTCCCGATCCAATCGGTGATTCAGTTACGCCAGGGTTATCACCTTATGTTTATTGTGTAAATGATCCTATCAATTTTAGAGACCCAACCGGCCTCGCTCATGAAATATCTGCAGAAGAATGGGACTACAGAAATTCGCAAAACATGTGGGATCCATCAGGAGATGATTCTTATGATACATATATCCCGGAGGAAGAGGTAAATAATTGGAGCAATAATTATAACAATCCTAGTTTGCTTGTAAGCGACTTTAATTATAAAATGCCACAAAATTTAGTAGAATCTTATTTAAATAATCAATTCGAATATCGACTCGGGCAATTAATGCAAATAAATCCAACCTATAAGACTGGTGGATGGGACTGTAGCGGAGTTGCTGGATATTTGGTGATGGGTCGTGATCCGAGCACTGGCAAGTTTTCCACGCAAGATTTACTACAAGGAAATGTGAATGGTGTTGGCCTTACCAAGGGACCGCTTCAAAATAGAGATATGATTGCGTTCTATTATCTCGGTCGGAGTGGGAGGGAACAGCCGATTTCTGGGCATGTTGGAGTATATTACAAGGGTAATATTGTCGATATTACTGGGAGCGCTAATTTGCAGGTACGGGAGTGGGATTCTTGGGTCAGGGGATATTATAACCTCGCAGAGAATCATCAATTTAACATATATCGCGTTAATGAATAGATTGATATTTTTGATAATTGTGTTTTGTAGCGGCCTCTCATTTGCTGAGAGCTATAAAATACCTGTTGGTAAAAATAATGAGCAGGTGAATCTGAGCTTTGATGGGGCTTCATTTATTGGCATTCGGGATATCGAAATTGGAAATGAGAATATCTATATCCTTACAGAAAAATCGGTTAAGGTGTTTAAAAAGAATGGCGGTTTCGTATCTGAAGTCAAATTGGACTCAGTGCGGTTCTGCGGACTTGCGCTCTATCGGGCAGATACTCTTGCGATGGTTGTAAATCAAAAGGGACTATTTCAGGTTCGAATTTATCGGATTTGTTCCACTGATAGCGTTTTATTGATTGGTGCTTACCCTTACGAATATCGCTTTTTTGATTCTACACGACCATTATTTATTGATGGGAATAAATTAATAATACCGGTGATGTATCCAAAACCAATGGATCGGGGTATCTTGGAGTATGATTTGAGTAAAAAAGAATACGGCAGATCGATAAAGTGGCATGACTATATTAAGGAAAATTTTGTGATGGTGCAAGATTTGGAATTTAAGTATATCGATGGTCGTTGCGAAAATACGCTTGTATATTCAAAGATGAATCTCGATGGCAATTTGGAAATATTCTGTTTAGATGTCAATGAGAATAAAAAATCAAATATATTGATCCAACAGAAAAAATACGGTCAAGCATTAGGTGTGCCAAATAAAATTAATTGCTCAAAGAATTGCTATTGCTATTGGGGTATAGTGAAAGAATCTTTAATTATAAGTGAACTCCCCTTAAAATAGTTATTTGCCCCGTTTTCCGAACCGCCCCAAGTCTGTTCATTCCGCTTCCGGCTTCATTCTCGTTACAGTGTGTCTTGAAAAATCATCATCAACTTACAGGTGGAAGTCCTGCCATGGAAAGAACCAGATCGCCATGTAGCCAGTCCCCAGTGTCCTGACGCGAGTTGGGATGCTGAAGCGGGATACTGGCAAGATAGCAGCCCGTAACATAAAGTGAATCCTGCAGCGTCGTTATGATGTATAGAGGCAGTCGAGCCGCTTGTAAACGGCGAAGACCATGGAAAAGGCGGTGAATCTGGAAAACAGCCTTGAAGGAGCCTCCGGCGTAAGGGGAGCGGGACGCTATGACAGTGATGGATGAAACAAGAGAGGTCTCACAGGGTCATGGGTAAATATCAAACATGTAAGCCGTGGTATAAGCCGATAGGCGAAAACCATGGCAATGTCCTGTGAGAAGTCGGAGGAGGCCATAGTACCAATGATAGTAAGGACAAAAGAACCTTGCTTAGGGAAGGGTCTCTGCTTCAACACAGTTTGCGTAAGGAGGTAAGTGATGGTGCATGCCATACAAGGCCAACAACACCAGTTAAAATCACGAGAACTGCAGCGCAAACTATATCGAGCAGCCAAGCAGAATCGTGAGAGGCGATTCCATGCACTGTATGACCGAATCTGCCGGTCCGATATACTCCGGCGGGCGTGGGTCGAAGTGCGTGCAAACGGCGGTGAGGGAGGTATTGACGGACTAACGATACAAAATATCGAAGAGAACGGCGTTGCCTCTTTTCTTGAGGGGATAGGCGAAGAATTACGGATGGGGAATTACCATCCGCAACCCGTACGGAGGGTGTATATACCCAAGCCGGACGGGCGAAAGCGTCCTCTGGGAATACCGACTGTTCGCGACAGGGTAATACAGCAAGCGTGTCGGATTGTGATAGAACCGGTGTTTGAAGCGTCTTTCGAGGAGTCTTCCTATGGATTCAGACCAAGACGCAGCGCCCAACAGGCGGTTACGGAAGTTAAGAAGAATCTGATGTGTAATTGGTTTGTGCTTGATGCAGACATTGAAGGATTCTTCGATAATATCAACCATGCAACACTTATGGGGCTTGTGGCCAGGCGTATCTGCGACAGGCGAGTGCTAAAGCTGATACGAAAATGGCTCACAGCCGGAGTTGTGGACGAAGGTCGATATTCCAAAACCGGCAAAGGAACGCCACAGGGAGGGGTAATAAGCCCTTTACTGGCAAACATCTACCTGCACACGCTGGACCGCTACTGGACATTGGAATGCGCGCATCTGGGAAAATTGTATAGGTATGCGGATGATTTTGTGATCGTATGCAGATCCCGCGATCAAGCGGATGAAGCAAGACGTAGAATAACCGTAATACTGGAAAAGCTCAAGCTTACCCTTCATCCTGAAAAGACCCGCATTGTAGATACACGGGATGAGGGCTTTAATTTTCTTGGATTCTATTATCGTAAATGCCATAGCAAGAAAAACGGAAAGCTTTATCCTTATATGTGGCCAAATACCAAGGCTATGAAAACCGTCAGGCAAGGAATCAAAGCATGGACGGAGAGCCGTATACAACAGTTGTCGTTGCTTGAAGTAGTTGACAGACTCAACGAAGTCATTAGAGGCTGGCGCAATTATTTTGTAACTGGCAACTGTTTCCGGCAATTCAAATTGCTTGATCGCTATGTCTGGTGGCGAATCCGGAAGTTTTTCTTACGGAAACTTGGTGGTAGGTCGCGAAGGGCGGGTATTCGTTTTAACGGCTGGTATAGACAGTGTCGAATTACGCGATTCCTAGCGCCTCATTACATAATCAAGATTGGTGAAAGCTGCCGCTGAATGTGTTGTCGGTAAGCCGTATGAGGGAAAACTTCACGTACGGTTTGATGTGGCGGGAGTTGGCACGGACTCGAAAGAGCACCGACCAGCTCTCGACCCTCCTAATCTGCGCAATATGCCCATTGCACAGCCGCCCCGCGAACGGGTCGAGCCAAGTCCCTGATGCATGGGTCTCACTATCGTCATATTGCGAAGATTCATGTAAACTTGTGGCTAATACAAAATCAGTGAAGGCCTTAGTCCGCCTGAGGCGGACGGAGGCCTGAACGGACAGGGAGCCCTTGGAGCGAATGAGGGAAAGGATCAACTACCATGAACGGGTTCACACTTGGCCATACGGCATTCAATGCCCAGAGCGCGGCAGGCGCTGTCATTAATGAATTTCACCTGCTGGTTACGCGGAATTTTATTCAGTTCTTCCTCGAAGGTTACCCGCCATTCCAATACTTCTTCAACAGCTTTTCCGGAAATCATAATGCAGACGCATCAGGTTTAATGATGAATTTGTGCGGAGTGCTGATATCGATAATCCGATCATGTCTGCAGTTGAAATTTATCGCATCGAAACCGTCAATGCGGCTGTCTTTTACGAGGCCGTTATTGGGGCGGGTATCCATCGTATGCCTTGCGTATCAGGTATGTGCTGGCTCTTTCTGTGCTGGCTTCCTGCAATTAATCCCATACTGACGGCATAGCTTTTCAGCTTTATCATTTATATACTTGACTCGCTCGTTTTCCGGGACTTTTTCGAGTTCCTTGGCAAAGGCTGCACGCCATTCCCAGACTTCTTCGAGCGCTTTTCCGTAATTCATACTCAATCCTCCTGTTCCGTCTCCAATAGAAATCTGTGTGGGGTCGTGATATCGACAACCAGATCATACCCATTCCGGATATTGATGGCGTTGAAACCGTCAATTTTTCGGTCATTAACCAAGTGTGTAAAATTGAAACTTACAATATGCCGGATATTGTAAATCGTTGCCAGCGCTACCTGCGCACAATCACGATATACCCGCAAAGGTGTGTTACTCACATACATGGCGGCTAGATATTGGCGGGCCAAGGCCTCCGCCTCACTGTTCATATCCAGAATTACAGGCTGATATCGGTTGATGTGATCGACCAATCTCTGAAACCTTACCTTGTCCGGGGTAACGCTGATTTCATCAATGACGATATTCGAGATGTACGGCTCATAAATGCCGGCACTTACAATTTTAAAGAATTTATCAGATGTCTCCCGCCATTCTGGACGGTCGTCATGTTCCAGCTGGTTCCATACAGACGTTTCGATGTATAACTTCTTTCTCATGTGTGTATAATAAAATACATTTTATCTGCCAAGGAAGGGTAGGAAAGTGTCGCATTGTCTTGACAACAACCCATGTATATAGGCATATTACTAAATGGAACCTCTAAAAATTAGCTTTTAAAAAGAAAAAGCTTGACACGGAGCCACTTTTATACTATATTCTAGTCCGGTAAAATCGTATTTCACCCGGACTGGAGGTAATTCATGGGTCAGTTGAGCATTTTTACAGTGGAAGACCGTTACGCCGCCATCAGCAAATGCGGTGACCCGCTCGAAAAGCTGGATAAAGTCATACCGTGGGAGGAATTTCGGCCATTGTTGAACAATGCTTTGAAGAAAGAACACTGAAGCTGGCCGCAAGCCTTTCGATTACGTTGGCATTATCATGAATTGTTGGCGAATGCAGTGTATGATGGAAAATTCCTCTTGTACGGTTTTGCCATAACTTATTATGTACTCCCGGTGGTCTTCCTGCGTACAATGTTGCCGAACAGCGGATAGAATTATGATGAGGCATATAAGCTGATTGAAAGAGAGGCTAAAAAGAAGGAAATTTTAAAACTTTTGTAGGTTACAGTATTTCTCTCATGAAAGGGTTCTATGGATAACCAGTTGTTCGATCTCACCGGAAAAGTGGCGCTTGTCACCGGGGCTGCCGAAGGCATTGGCTTTGCACTTGCCTGCGGTCTTGGAGAGGCAGGGGCCAGGGTGGTCATTTCGGGCCGCAGCAAGGAACGGCTCCAGCATGCAATCTCGAAGCTCACTGCTGAAGGGCTTGCAGCGTCCGGCCACCGGTTCAGCGTGGCAAGCGCTGCCGAGGTGCGGGCTGCCATACCGGCCATTGAAAAGGAAGTTGGCCCTATTGATATTCTAGTGAACAATGCCGGCATTCAAAGGCGGAGCCCCCTGGAACAGTTCAGCGAAGCCGCATGGCGGGAAGTGCTTGACACTAACCTGACCGGTATTTTTCTGGTGTCGCAGCAGGTTGCCCGGGGAATGATCGAGAGGAAAACAGGTAAAATCATCAATGTGTGCTCGCTCATGTGCGAAGTGGCCCGGCCTACCATTGCGGCATACACTGCGGCAAAAGGAGGAGTGAAGCAGCTTACCAAGGCCATGGCAATTGAATGGGCCAAACACAATATCCAAGTGAACGGTCTTGGGCCAGGGTATATCCGTACTGAAATGAACCGGGCACTCACCGAGGATCCTCAATTCGACTCGTGGATCAAGGCCCGTACACCCATTGGCCGATGGGGTGAACCCGCGGACCTTGCCGGGACCGCTGTATTTTTGGCTTCCGCGGCCTCCAACTTTATCACCGGCCAGATTATCTACGTTGATGGGGGTATTCTTGCCGCGCTCTAGTATCGGCATTTGCTTGACGTAACAACTGTATTTTTCAATTGAAACCCGCTTCCATTTTTTGCTATAATCTTCTTATCTTTGTTCCATAGGAGTACTTGTGACTTCAAAGCAACGGGTTCTGGACACAGTAGAAGGCCGGATACCTGACCGCGTACCCATTGGCGAATTCGCCATAGATTCTGACACGGTTGAGAAGATCATTGGCCACGAGACCTATCTGCGCGCAAAGGCAAAGTCCCAGATAGCCTTTTGGGAAGGCAGGCACGACGAGGTCGCGGAAAGCTGGCGCAAGGACCATATTGAACTGTTCCGGAAACTCGAACTTGACATCATAACTTTTCCTATGTATACCTGGGATGTCCCCCGGCCAAGCGATGATCCGCCGCCGCGAAAGGTCGATGCCGCGACCTGGGAGGATACCCATGGCAGGGTCTTCAAATTTTCAGAGGCAACAGCGGATATTACGTGCGTCAGTGATCCGGTTATGGACCGGAAGGTGTTTGCAAAAGAGGAATTTGAAAAAGAACCTGACCCGTCAGCCCCGGATAAACGTTCGCGGGCAATACTAGATTCGGTCATCACTGTTTTTAAGAATGAAAAATTCATCATAGGACCTTCGGGCGGGGAAGTGGGCATTGTGCTTCTTGGCGGCATGGAACGGGGTATGGAGGAATTACTTACCAATCCCGAGGCTGTTTCCGCTGCAACAGCGTATTATCTGAAAAAACAAACCGCGGCTGATCCCCTGTGCATTCATCCTGATTCAGACGCTATTATGTGGGGCCAGGACTTCTGTTTCAACAGCGGCCCATTTATCGATCCCGAGATGTTCAGACAGCTGTTTTTCGCGGCAAACAAGGAACGGGTCGATACAATCCACCGGAAGCATGGAAAAAAAGTGTTCAAACATTGTTGTGGCAATACGCAGATACTCCTCGATATGTTCGTCGACATGGGCTACGACGTCTACCAGTCAATCCAGCCCACTGCGGGCATGGATGTGTGCGCGGTGAAACGATCACACGGTCATAAAATAGGCCTTTGGGGCGGGGTTGCGCTCGAACACCTGATCGGCGGTACCATGGACGATGTGCGGACCGATGTCAGGCGCGCAATGCAGTGCGCAAAAGAGGGCGGCAGGTTCATCCTAGGCGCCAGCCATTCCATTGCCGTGGGCGCCAAGTACGACAATTATATGGCCATGATCGACGAATACTGGAAACATTGCAGCTATTGAATTCCTATGATCATTTAATCTATTTTAAAAATCAAACAGAAGTTAACCGTTCAACTTATCAAAAGGATGCATTATGGCTGATAAATTAGAAGAACTTAAGAACATCCTTGTTGGCGACGAACTCCGTAAATTTGACACCAAATTTATGGAGTTCGGCGACCAGCTTAAAAAGATGTCTGAGAGTTCAAACAGTTCGCAAGTTGCGGAAAAGCTGAACACCATTAAGGCGGAGTCTGACGGAGAAATCGCCAAGGTGAACGATAAAATCGTCAAAATGCAGAAGAATATCGAAGCTGGTTTCTCGAAAATCGTCGATACCCTGAACGGACAGTTCAAAAAACTCGAAGAAGATCTTGCGAAGAACAAGCAAGATCTCCAGGCCATCAGGGACAAATTCGACGGGTTCAAGAAACTCTTCGGTTCCTAACCGGCGTTTTCCGGTTGTCCGCGTTACCAGCCATAGTTATTAACCGCGAAGGATCTCCCATGAAGGCATGCATTCTTTTTTTCCTTTTATGTACGGCGATTTTTCCGTTTTGCATGGCTACGGTTGAAAAGACTGCTGGCGCCCTCACGGTCGACGGTGAGTTGGACGAACCTTCGTGGCAGGCTGCGGGTGTGTTGTCCGATTTTCTCTTTCCCTGGGGCGGTGAAAGCAGGGGGACGATCACGCATATCAAACTTTTATACGACGATTCCGCGTTCTACATCAGCGGCACCTTGCTTGATGACCAAATTATTGAGCTTGCCACAGCTGTCCACGGCATACCGAACATGTATAGGGACGATATGGTTGAAACCCATATTGCCCCGGATACGGCAAACGCGGATTATTTCTACCTCCTTGAATGTAATGCCCGGGGTCCCATAAACACCCAATTCAGGAATTCATACCCAAGTGGCAGGAACAAATGGAACGAGGTTTGGGACACGCTTCCCGGTCTTCGGAGGGCCTTTGTTTTTCATGGCACCGCTAATATCCTGACCGATGTGGACACTTCCTGGACCTTTGAGTTTAGGATACCCTGGCTTATGCTATCAGGATGGCAGGTGTCGTCTAGTTTGGAGCCGCAGGATTGGAACCCCGCGGTACCCCCGGTTCCCGGATCTGTCTGGAGATACAATATAAACAGGTTGAATACGGACAAGCCATCGGGTGGTGTATGGAACGTGGACTACGAGCATTCTATCTGGTCGCATAACGGTAACTACCCCTATGGCACGCCCGACAGCACGGGTGAAAGCTCAGTCCATTTTCATGATCAAAACAATTTTGGAAGACTCACTTTTGGCTATACGGTCGATATCGAAGAGGCTGTGGCAATGTCAGACGAAGACCTTGTCGTGGAAGCAGTCCCTAATCCGTTCAATCCACAGACAAAAATAACAATTACAAATCCTTCGACAAAGCTCGGGACAAGTTTCAAAGTACCCGCTTCGCCTGCGAAGCGAGGCGAGCGAATTACGAATATTGAATTAAAAATATTCAATGTGCAGGGAAAACTCGTAAAAGAACTGATACCGGACATCAGTAATTCTATTGTCTGGGACGCTTCAGCACAGCCTTCAGGCATATATATGGCGCAGATCCGGGTCGGAGAGAAGATTCTGACGAAACGCCTTGTATTGGTCAAGTAATTTTTTTCGCTTCAGGGAGTCTGCTCACCCAGGCGGGCGGAGAAGCGTTTGTACAGACGTTCGCTCACCGATGTAAGATAATCGTTTATTTTGTTCTGGTGTTTTTTCGCAATGGGCAGACCATTTGCGTCTACCCACGAGGAAAAAAGCGTCCGATATTCCACGGTAGGCCGTATTTTTATGGCCTTCAAGTCTTTTAAGATGTTGATGGAAAACCGGATGCGTGCAAAAGTCCACATACCCAGATGAATACCACCCCATTCGGTAGTCACCAGACCCACGTCAGCATTGGCGTGCTCAACAATGAAGTTGTCCTCAGTCAGGATCCCCACAGCAATGGAGGTGAGGTCTTTGACGGTCTGGTCCGTGGCCGTGGTCATTGGGATCTCCAGCCCCTTTCTGCTGAAGGTGAAGTCCGGAGCGCATCCCGCGCACAGGATCGCAACAACAAGCGAAAAGGCAAGGTACAGTTTCATGTGTTTCATAGCATGCTCCCTGCTATTTTACGATCACCATCTTCTTTTTACATACAAATTCCGGCGAAACGAGCCGGTACACGTACATTCCTGAGGCCACAGCTTTTCCGGTATTGTCCCTGCCGTCCCAGAGCGCGACATACCGGCCAAAGCGCATCTTTCCCTGGACAAGGGTACGCACCAGCTGTCCGCGAATATTGAAGATTGAGAGGTCTATTCGGGTGTCGCGTTTGAGCGCATAGTGGATGGCGGTGATTGGATTGAACGGATTTGGGGTGTTCTGCGCCAGGAAGAATTCGGGCCGGCCTATTTTTCCGTTCAGACGGTTCTGCACATAGTCATGTGCGCCAACGACCACTTCGTAGTTCTTTGACCCGTTTTTGGCCAGCAGGTCGTCGTAGGCGCTGTCGGTCTGTAGATCGACACCTACCATGCGTTCGGGATCGTAGAGCACGGTCATAAACCCCTGGGGCATGTTTTCGATTGCGGCCAGATGTATGGATACGTTCCGTTTTTTATCCAAGGAACGCATGGTCAGGGGCCAGGTCCTGCCGTCCTCGAACAAACAGGTGAAATCAGCCCGGTAGCTGCCGCTGGCGGTTTTCCAAGTTGTCCGTGGAACGCAGGCAAAGCGTGTTTCCATGAGACTGGGCGGATGGATATTGTCGTTCCGGTCGTATCCGTCTGAGGCGGTTGAACGCGCGCCCAGCGTAATTGTTTCGGAACGTTTTGATCCGTCGTTTATTTCCAGGGAGATCGCCCAATTGAATTTCGCAAGCGTATCGGTGGCAATGGCCGCTTTGGGCACTGTTGTGGAGAACTCGACCGAAGCAGGAACGATCAGCGTATCAGGTGCACCAGCGTTGAACACGAAATAGCCCTGCATCGCGCCCATGGAATCGTGGTCAACGGTGCTCACTGTGTCAAAGCGCACGCTGGTGCGCGCGCCTGTGAGCCGGTACCAGGTGAGGGAATCGCCCAGTCCGCCTGCGTCGCTGGCAAGCGACAGCCATTCGAGCCCGGTTCCCAGATTAAAGGGATTGCCCACCAGGTTCCATCCCGAGCGCAGCGGGATTTTGAAGGGCACATCAAGGGCCTTTGCGGTAATGTTACCATTGCCCAGGATGATGGTGTTGGGCGCGCCGATATAGTTGAGCCGGGTAATGGCCACATACCCTTCGCCCCGCTCAATCTCCATGTCAGCATCGGTCATTTCAGTATAGAACTCGCCGGGCGTGGAGCCTGTTTTACCTTCGTACTTGAAGATCCGGAAGAGCGAATCGTTGTACGGGGCATTGGCATTGCCCAGGATGGAAGGATAGAGTACGTTGCTCACGGTCTTTGAGCTCATGGCAAAGGGGAAGGCTACAATCCGGTAGGTCTCCTCGGGTAGAATGGGCATGCTTGTGGCATTGGCATAGGTGACATCAATGGAATAATACGCCGAGGTATCGGTGTTACCCAGGAAATCCGTGGCGATAAAGCGGTATTGGAGGCCGCTTTCCCTGGAAAGAACGCGGTTGAACGCTACTGTGGCTGTTATTTTGGAAGGATCAGAGGTGTTCGTTGACACGGAGATAGGAGTGGGGGTTATTTCACCGCCCTGCCGGTATTGGCACTCTATGTTTGCGGCCGCAACAAAAATATTATCGGAAATATCGGCCGTGAGCTGCACTGTTGAGCCTTCGGTATAATTAGTCGTTGCGGTTGTCCGTGCAACAGTGGGTCGCGTGGTATCGGCCACCACCCGGTAAAATGAAAAATGCTCGACAAGGTTATATACTAACCCGGCAGCAGGGCTGGGCACGGGCCGATAGGTGGTTGAGACAATGGCCCACCTGCTCCCTGTATAGGTTAAAATGCAGATTTTTCCCGATCCCACGCTTGCGGTCCGTGTCAGTATGGTGTCGTAGGGAATGGCGAGTTGCAGACCCTTGAATTCGGCGCCGCTTGGCGAAAAGACATAGATGGGACCGAGTTTTACCAGGGTTGAATCCATGATCCCGAAGTCCTGGCCCTGTGCCAGGGTTGTCACGGTTATGGGCAGCGTGCTCACGGTCTGCTGCTGGGGATTGGTGAATTGAGCAGTGTCTGAGATTACGAGTTTTACGCCGCCAAAATCGACCGTATCGATTGCGGACGAGGATACTGTCGCGGTATCGATTGCGACCACGCTGTCCACCTTTAAAAACGATAGGGAATCGACATGGCTCCAGTTGCCTGCTGAATCGAGTACCGCAAGGAAGACTGTGTGAGACGAAAAACTTGGCCAGGCAGTATCGACCGGCACCTGGAAGACCAGGGTGACGATGATGCTGTCGGTTGGCACGTTGATTGGTGTGCCGCTGTTGAGGACGCCTAGGCTGTCAATAAAGTATTCGGCATAGACAATGGGGCTGGCGCTGGTGGCAAAAGTGGAATAGGTCACGGAAAACGTGAGGGTTGCTGAATCGCTGGTGGCGATTTGCGGCGCGGTTTTGTAGGCCAGCTCCGGGCCATTGAACGAGGTATCTGCGCCGCCGGTTCTCTCGCCAATATACACAATGGTTGTATCGTACCGAGTATGGTATGCGGCATCCTGTACCTGAGTGCGGATGCGGTAGCCATATTTGCCGGTTGTGTCGGGATTGCGCAGATAGTAATTGGACGTGTCGGCGCTCAGTTTGAACGAGAAACGGTAGATGGAGGTATCCGCGTTGAATTGGCCGTCGTAGTAGGAACCATATGAAGTATATCCATACCAATACTGGCTTGCGGCATTATATTTGTACCAATAATCAATGGACACGGTATATGAGTAAATATCCGACCGCTGGTCAAGGGTATGGCCGGTTTCATCGTCAAAGAGCACATTGACTGTTATTGAATCGCCCAGGGAATCGCGCATGAAGACCAGGGAGTCGGGAATGGTGCTGACAACCGCGCGAGGAGCGAGCGTGTCTGGGGCCCACTGAAGGCGCAGAAAGGCGGAGTCGATTGCGCCCCAGAACCCGTGTTCGTCCCTGCCAAAGGCATAGACCCACAGAGTGTCTTCACCCACAATATACCCGGTGTCGGTTTTGGGGTTTGTCAGCTGGAGGACGTTGATTGCCTTGGTGTAGACCATGATGGTGGAGTCAGACCCAAGGGGTTCTCCCGAGTCAAATCCAAAGCCGCTGGCAGTGTCGAGTCCTGTTGCGTGCGCGTAGAGCGCGTCATCCACGTTTGACACGCCAGTGGAGCGGTCATTGACATAGACCGAGAAGGAGAGATGGCCGCTTGCGCCAATGCGGGCGTTGGCGAACCTGATGGAGTCAACGCGCGGACCCAGTTTATCGGTGCTCACAAAGGGAACGTAGTTGATCCATCGTCCTATTTTTCCGCCCATGCCGAAATTGGCCAGCTGCAGCGTGTCGGAAGCGGCTGTCGCGTAGTTGACGCTGTAAAAACCGCCGGTCAGGCTTGGGTCGTAGGGGCCGGTGGAGTCTCCCCAGAAGGTGTTGGCAATGGTGAGAGGCAGGGAATCGCCGGGAGAATTATCATATGGATAAGTCAGGACCATGGCCGCGACCTTGGAGGTGTCAAAGGTTGAGTCGAAATGAAGGCTTCCGATGACAGGGTAGACCGTATCGCTCACCAGCAAGCCGATTTTCTGCGGATTGGAGAGCGTGTTGTTGCGGAAAATAAGCTTGTTGGTATAGATCTGCACCATGGCCTCGTAGCCCGATGCCCAGTCGCCCGCGTCGCTGATGGAGACGTATTCCAGGCGGCTTGAATCGGTCTTGGAAGAATCGTTTCTGAAGACAAATCCCGCCCAATGGTATGTTGTATCAATCCCGTAGAACTCAATGGGTTTTGTCGCTGTACCCACGGCGTTGAGGATTCCCCTGATTTCAACCGCGCCATCGTCGTTCGCGTTGTCCACATACATGCCGATGCGCGTGTTTGGTCGAATGTTCAGGACCTGGTGGGTGTCGATAAGGATTTTACTGTCCTTGAGGTCAAAGTTCCAGGCATACTGAGAGTCGAGGGTCACGGTATCGGGCGCGATGCGCGCCAGGGAATCGTAATCGCTGCCAACGACCCAGATGCCCGTGCCCGACGAGTCGCGGTTCGCCGTGAGTCTGGGGAAGTTGCATGACGGAAAGGAAATTGCGCGGGTGGAGCAGGCTCGGAAGAGGTTGCCGCCAAGCGAGTCGTTCGAATATTTGGTCTGGATGGCAATGCCGCCCGCCACGCTGTCAAAAACGGTCCGCACGATCGTGGCACTCACCAGGGTATCGATCTTGCCTTTGACCGTGATGCCTTCACGTTTGCTCTTAAAGATACGGCAGCGGTCAATGGTCGCCGACCCGGTTTCGAGGTGGATGGCACCCTTTCCCGTACTGCCGCCAGCGTTCAGAATGCCGCAGTAGCGCAGCGTGGAGCCTGTGGATGCGTCGAAAAAGGAGATGCCCTGCCAGCTGCCGGAGGTGTCTGCGGTTGCCGTGAAAATGATGGAATCAGCGGCGGTGCCCATTGCCTGCAGGGTGCCGCGTACCCTGATGTCAGACTGCGCGTATCCGCCTGCGATCTCCACGCGCGTACCGGGCTGCACCGTGAGCGTTGCGGCCGCGGGAATGGTCAGGTAGCCGTTGGCGCCGTTGCTAATGCGCCAGTTGTATACGCTGTCAAGCGTCAGGCTGCCGGCGAGGCTCGAGGCAGCGAGCGTATTGCCGCCCCGCATGGTGATTGTTCCTTTTGCGCCCGAAGAATCGCGGTTGCCGGTCATGTACGGCGGGTTGGGCGCGGGGAAATCGACAAGCGACAGAGCCGCGTCGAGAAAGACGTTGTTGAAGAGTGAATCGGCGGAGGTGAGTTCGGCGATCTTTATGCCCGTACTGCACCCTTCCATAAGGCAGTTGCGGATCTCGACCTTTGCGTTGCCTGCGATCTGGAAGCCGTCGTTGGCCGATTGCAGGACGTGGACGCTGTCAAATGCGGGCTCGCAGTTGTTGATTTCAATTGCCGCGCCGTTGGAATTGCCGCCCGCATAGGCGACGGCGGCGTTTTTGATATAGGAGTTGCGGTTGGATCCAGAGGCGAATTCAATGCCGCCCCACGATCCGGGAGTTTGGGCCGGGCCCGTGAGAACCACCGGACTGACAGTGGTTCCGTTGACGCGTAATTCTCCATACACGCGCAGGTCCTGCGCAGGATCAAAGAAGCGCAGCTTTGTGCCCGCCTCGATGGTCAGCCGGTTTCCGGCGCCAACCTCAAAGTCGGGTGTCGTGTTGTCCAGCTCTTTGATAAGATACCACATGCTGTCTGCTTCCCAGACCGCGTCCTGCGAAAGGTCGTTGGTCAGGTCCATCTGGATACCGTTGTTTCCATTGTTGACAGCAGTGTTGTTCCGGAAGATCGGGTCGGGTTGGAGTACGGTCGTATTGACGATGTAGACGCAGCCGAACATGTTGTTGCTGAAAGAGCAGTTTGTTATGCGCGGCTTTGCGGCGGTGCTGTTATTGGCATTGACCCAAATGGCATATGCCCAGTTATTGGTAAACGCGCATGAGTCTATGAGAGGAGACGCGCCGTTGCAGGTAAGGACGCCGCCCGCGGACTGCGAAATCTCGGCCTCGCTGAAAATGACGTGCCTGAAACGCGAGGTATCGGTCACGTTGTTGAGCTGTATGCTGCGCCAAGTCGAGTCCTTGTCGAACTGGCCGCTGGCGTAGACCGATTCCCAGCGGATTGGCTGGTCTTTTGTGCCTTGGGCAAGTACTACGCCGTTGACCTGGAACTCGGTCTCGTAGGTGGAACGGGTCACTTCCATGCAAACGCCTGGTGCGGCGGTAAAGGTATCACCGGCATCAATGAAAAAATCGTACGTGTTGCCATAGAACCAGTATTTGTTGACAGAGTCGGCAAAGGTGATATTGTTGCCGTCCGTGTGATAACCGTTGCCATAGAGGCTCTGAATAAAATACCCCTTCCATCCGCAGTCATAGATCGAGATGTTGCTGAATGCTGTGGCGCAGTAGAAGTTCATGGTTATTGCCGCCCCGGTGCAATATTCGATCCGGGTGTTTTTTATGACACCACCCCTTGTCCGGTGCAAACGCATGCCGAAGGTGGCGCTGTAGCGGATGGTGCAGCTGTCAACGTAGAGACTCTCGGCCGTGTTGTCGACCATGAGGCAGCCGTAATCGTATGAATCGTTCTTGCCGCCTTTTTCAATAGTAACGTTGATGAGGGTGCAGGCTTTTGCCGTGGAGGAGATGGTAATGCCCTGCCAGGCGCCCGCCCCGTCGGTCGGATTTTCGCTGGTGAACACGACGGGTTTTTCCTTTGTGCCCCGGGCGATGAGCGAGCCGTGCACGAGGAAATCGTAATTGGCGTTGTTCATGCGGACAACAACGCCGGGACCGATGGTCAGTCGCACCGTGTCCTGGATATAGAAGTCACCGGTGAGTATATAAGGGCTCCCGGCGCTGTCCCAGGTCACGTTTTTGGGACTGCGTAGCGAGCCGCTGATGACGGTCCCTGCGCCCATCGTGGTCACCACTGTGTCGTACGAGACCGGGCCTGTGTTCGCATAGCCGTCAACAGGCCTGACCGCGACATAATATGTGTCGCCTTTTACGGTGACGGCCTCGAACGTCTCGGGTTGTCCCGGGAGCGCTCCCAGATATTTGTTCGTGCTGAACCTCGCCGAATCGAAAATGGCGATTGGGATCGTGTCCCAGCGGACCTGGTACAGATAGACCGGATCCCCGGAAGCGGGAGTGCTGTCCTGATCAGGCGCGATCCAGGTAAGCGTGAAACCTGACGAGGTTGGCGTTGCAATCAGGGAGGAGATCGGATCCGGGCATATGGTATCGGGGTCTGCCGTTGGGTTGGCATAGTAGGTCGCATTGCCCTTGAGCGTTGCGTTGATCCAGTATATGTTTCTGTTGGCTGTGTCGGGTGCGCACCAGTAGTTGCTCATGGCTTTGACCGGGTTGGTGGTCGCGCCGTTGAGAATAGCGGTGTTTATGTTTCCCGAGTTGTTTGTATGGATGCGGTTGCCTCCGCTTCCGGATACGGCCGTGTCGCCAAGGACCGCGTTGGAATTGTCGGTCCCTGCGTCCGCGCCAATGGCAACGCCGTACCTGCCGTTGTCGTGGATCCAGCAGCCGGCGATGTAGGGACGTGAGGCGGAATGCGCATACACGCCGTGCCAGACCGCTGTCTTGATTTCCGAGTTGGTTATCTGGACCCTTCCGGTGCCGCAGTTCAACAGCCGGATGTTCGAATGTCCGGCGCGCTCGAAGATGCAGGAATCAATGCTGGCCGTATCAGGGGTATCAATATACAGCATGGCCTCGTAGTAGCTGCCGCCCCAATACGACTGGCTGCCGCCAAACCGGAAATGGGCGTGTTTGATGAACACCTGCGAGGACGAAAAGAGCTGTATGCCCTGGAAGATCCCGCCGATGGTGGGGTGGGTGAGGTCGCCGTCGTTGTTGTCGTCACCGTTGATGGAGTCGTCAGTGATGTGTGTAAACACCACCATGCTGTCGGCCGTGCCGTTGATGTTCAGCGTGACGCCATTGGCTTTGATCCGGTAGTCGCCGGTGAACTTGAAGACCGCGCCCGGACCAATGTTCAGAATGATACCAGTGCGCAGGTAGACATTGTGCGATATTATATATGGGTTGCCTGCGGCGGTGAGTGTGGTGTCGGCAATGAGGGAGTCGGGTAGAGAGCTCTGACCAAAAAGCGCCTGGGCCGCAATAGCCAGAATCAGAGGAAGCGTGTATATGGTTTTCATGGTATGTTCCCTTTGTCCTTAATTGATGCCAGGAGGAAGAATGGGGTCGGGCAGTTTTCCACTCGCGGGTTCGATCGTGTCGACCGGAGGCTTGTCCTCTTTTTTAGTCACCAGATAATAGACCAGACCGCCCGCGCCTCCCAGAAGGGCCACTGCCGTAATCACGGCGCCGACACTCGGTCCTTCTTTTTTCACTTCAACCGGGGCAATGGGGGTTGCCTTGGCAGCCTGTTCCTTTTCTTTGTCCTTTTTTGCCTGGTCTTCGATGGCTTTTAGATCTTTTAGGTTTTGTGATACGTCGTCTCCGGCGAGTTTTTTGGCCACAATGGTGATTGCCAGGGGAAGATTTTCAACCTCGCAGGTGCAATCCTGCGAAACGGTTTGTTCTATTTTACCCGTGCGAATATCGATGGTGCGAAGATTGACCAGATAGAGTTTTCCCAGTTTTCCCAGACTGCCCGCGACCATTTTTTCCACGCCAAGCAATTGGCCTATCTCTATGAGACAGGCCTCGTCGGAGCAGGCGCCGCTTGCCTGAAAGCCCTGTTCCTTCATTATTTCATCCATTTGTCCCCGTTCCATGACCGTAAAGCGGCCAGTGGCGACCAGATCGGAGCGCAGCCGGTCGGACAACGCCTTTCCCGCTATCGCTTCGAGCCCCTGCAGTTCGAGATCGAGCACCGCAACACCGAATTTTACCTCGGCTGCAGTCATGGGTTTGGCCGCAGGAGCAGCCATTGTATCAGAGATAGGAGCTACTGGGGCCTGTTCCACCTGGCACCAGAGGCCGCTGGTTGCAAGGCCTAACAATAAAACAACGTATTTTCTTTTCATAGTACAATTCCTTTGGTTGGGGAAATTCTCAGGTGACATAGGAAATATTCTATTGAATTATAACAGATGAATTATAACAAATTTCCGGGAAAAGAGCAATAAAAAAATTAGAATAAATTATACGCTATCCCAAAGAGAAAAGCGCCGAAGAGCGTAACAATCAAATACAGCGTAACAACCCTCTTTTCCATACTCGCGAACAGGGCTGCAAGGGTCGACATTTTTGTGGCCGGACCTGAGATAAAAAAGGCAAGGACCGCGCCTTTACTCATGCCGCTTTGATAGAGTACCTCGATGACTGGAATGCTTCCGCCGCCGCACGCATAAAGAGGAATCCCCGCCGCGACCGCGATCAGGACCGAGATTTTTGAGTTGCCGCCAAGCACCCGGAGCACCAAATCAGACGGTACCAGGATATTTACCAGGGCAGCGACCAGCAGGGAGATAAGGAACACCCGCCCAATGAATTTGCCCTGTTTAAGCAATTCCATTCCGAGTTGGCGCCAGGAAAAAGGTCCGCCTGGTATCGCAGGAGTAGCATGGCCTGACTGTGTCTGGCCGTTACCAGCATGGCGCCAGAGGCGTTGCGCTATAAGTCCTCCGACAAGCCCCAATCCAATAGAGGCGGCGACCCGCATGACGGCCATCTCAGGACCAAATGCGCCAAGGGTCAGAAAAAAGAGGATGGGGTTTATCAATGGCGAAGCGATGAGGAATGCGATCAGGGGCGCCACGGGTATGGCCTTGCTTTTAAGCAGGCTGGCGATAATGGGGATAACCGCATAGGTCCCCACTGGAGAGATTCCTCCCAGAAACGTTGCAATGATCACCGCGGCAAAGCCGTGTCCTGAAAAACCCCTGTTGATCCGGTCCCTGGGAAAATAGAGCGTTAGCAGGGCGCTTGCCACAATACCCACCAGGACAAAGAGCCACATTTGGGAAAAGAGGTCCGCAAAGGTGACAATGATCTTTTTCGTATGGGTGTTTCGAAAGACAAACAGAAAATAGGAATACCAGCGTTCGAGGGTCTCCATGCGCCCCTTATTTCAGATACACGAGCCGGTGCGTCAATATGGTTGAACCGCTTGCAAGCCGGACAAAATAGACGCCGCTGACAACAGATTTGCCGTATGCGTCCCTGCCGTTCCACAGAATAGTGGCGTTTTGGCGGGCGGTCGGTCCGGAAAAGAGCGCCTTGATCTTCTTCCCAGAAGCGTCAAACACGTCGATTCTGACAGGCGCGGCGTTTCCCGGCAATGTAAAACTGATTGCTACCGTGCTGTTGAACGGATTGGGGCTGCCCGACAGGGTCGCCTTGGTTGTGGCAATGGTACGGGGCTTTTCAATGGCCACATTGGCGCCAAGATGATAAAAGGTGTTTGGCACTGTACGGCCGCCAAAGTACGACATTTTCATGCCCGCTGAAAGGGTGACTGGGTTTCCAAGCGACCCCCACGTGTGGGGCACGTAGCTTGTGCGCATGGTCGCTGTCCCGGAAGTGACCGCGGCAATACTGAACCCGTATTCGGAGCCGCTTCGCCGTATTTTTACTAAAATCGAATTATCGCCCTCGTTCAGCTGGACATCCTTGAGGAAGGCCACTCTGCTGTAGGTGAGGAGGCCGGTTGTGTCGAGGGCTTCAACACCGTTTACGTGCACTCTGAGGTCCCTCAGCCCGCCTATGTAGAGTCTGGCTGGCTGCGCTGTCTTCGAATAAATACGCGTAAAGGCGTAGGTTACGCTATTTGCCGCTGTTGCTGGCAGTGTTGGGTCAAGCATATCGATATAGTCGGCGGGTGAATAATATGGGGTCCAGGTATGACCGTTCTCCTGGTCGCCTTCGTAGGGGTCTGCGCTTGTTTCGCTTATATGCAATGTGTCAATATCGGGCGAGGAAAAGGGGCCGAGAAGCAGCCACCGCCTGCACCCTCTGCCGTAATAGTGGGACGCGGTAAAGTTGGCGTAGGTCCCGGAGAGTTTGATTGGCGCCATGACGTCTGTTTTTACCATGTCCACTGAGTCGCCCACCACGGCGATCTGGTCTGGAAACAAGGTGCCAAAACCTTTGGCTGTTCCCCAGCGAAGGATTTCTATATCAAGGGGATTCAGGTTCATTGTCAGGCAGCCCACCGCATCCACAGCAATGGGATCGCTTCCGGCAAGTATAAAATTCCGTTTGAGAAAGCCGGTCCGCTGCGCATCCGGGTGCGAACCATCGCCTTCGAGCGAGGCCAATGCGTCGACAATACAGTAGTCGCTGGGGTGGTAGCTGAAGAGATTGGCCACTGTTTTTGCCAGCAGGTCGTGGTCAAGAAGGCTGAGTGACGAGCTCCGCGTTGTTCCGTAGACAGTGTTGGCGTATGTGGCGCGCGAAACAGTTCCAATGTAATTTTTTTGCACGCAATTGATGATGACATCCCGGGTCGTTTTCATGACTGGTATATTGACTAAAATATTGCAGTGAAGGACCGCGTCCGTGGGATTGTAACCGGTGCCACTGATGGTATTGGCAGTGGCAAGCGCGCCTAGGCCGATCTTGTTGTCAGTTGGCACGGGATAGATTTGCGGTACGCGGCCCACGCGTTCAGAATCAGGAATCTCGTTGTATGGCAGGCCATTGTCCATGATCTCGTTATAATTCGAATTGATATATTCAATTGTTTTTCCCGGGTTGCGTGCGCGTGCCGCTTCCACAAGTGTCTTAAAGGAAAAGGTGCTGGACAGTCCTGGGAAATAACTGTTCCAGCGCGACCCATAGAATTCGGACCGTTCAAAGATATCAAATTCTCCTGAGAAGCCGCTATACGAACCGCCGGCAAGCAGGGAGATGCGTTGGGCATTGGTGCTGTCGGCAATATAGTCAAAAACAGCCTGGATAATACGCGGGTCAGTCTGGTCTCCCAGGGTGTAGGTATAGCCAGGATAAAAGCAAAGGTTTGGCAATAGCGCTACCCAGCAGTTCGCGCCAAAGGCGTTGATTTTGTATTTCAGTTCCGATGTGCTGGTGCCCCAATGTTTGTCCAGTGAAAGCGCGCGCAGCACCATTTCCCTGATTTCAGCAGGGGTAAGGTCTTCCTGGCTCCCCTTGGAAAAGGAGAGACCAGCGTGTTGGGAGGTGATGAGGCTCACATGGGTTGTTATCGATGCGCCGGATACGGCGTCGTATCCATCGATCATCTCTTCGCCCGATTCAGAGAAAAAGGTGTCCACAACAGGGTCAATGATGTCCTTGGTGCGTGAGGTGACAATGTCGAAAGCGACCAAACATGCGATTATGCTGAAAAGAAGCAATGGTTTTTTGTTTTTTAGCAATTTCATATGAAGGTCCTTAGAATACTAAAATCTAGTTAATTCTCCGCTTCCCGGCAATCAGGGAGGCAATTGAGTCTGGCTTGAAAACGCCTTTTTCAGTAATGATGGCAGTGATATATTTTGCGGGAGTTATATCAAAAGCTGGATTGCCCGCCCGGCATCCCGCAGGCGCAACCGCCACCGTGGCAATGGTCCCGGTTTTTGTGCGGCCTGAGATTGTTAGGACTTCATCCTCGGGCCGTTCTTCTATCGGGATCGCATTGCCTGTGGAACAGGCGCTGTCTATTGTCGACGTGGGTGCGGCAACATAGAAGGGGATGTTGTTTTCGCGCGCAAGCACAGCCTTTTCATAGGTGCCGATCTTGTTCGCCGCATCGCCGTTTATCGCTATGCGGTCCGCGCCAACAATGACCATGTCAATGAGTCCCTTGCGCATGTAGTGGCCCGCGGCATTGTCCGCGATAATGGCAAAGGGTACGCCTTCTTCTTTTAGTTCCCATGCGGTGAGCTTTGCTCCCTGGAGCCGCGGCCGTGTTTCATCCGCATATACGAAGACTTTTTTTCCCGCCCGATGCGCCGCATACACAGGCGCCAGGGCAGAACCCCAGTCCTGCAGGGCCAGCCATCCGGCATTGCAGTGGGTCAGGATCCTGAAATTGTTTTTTATAAGCTTTGCACCGGTTTTTCCCACAGCTTCTCCTGATGCGACATACTGGTCTGAGATGGCCTTTGCCGCTGCTACCGCGGCTTTTTTCGCCTCACACAGATTTTTGGTTTTTTTTACTGCTTCGGCAACACGGTCAACAGCGTAAAACAGGTCTTGAGCGGTGGGACGGGTTTTCCGTAAGATTTCAAAGCCTTTTTTAATATAGGGTGTAAAACCTTTTTGCGGGGCAGACAATACAACCTGGGCAGCGCCAAAACCTGCGGCAGCGCCAATGGAACCTGCGCCGCGGACGGTCATTTGTTTAATCGCTTCAGCGGTCTGATGGTAGCTTTTCAGCACAGCCACCCTGAATTGATGGGGGAGCAGTCTCTGGTCTATCATATATACCGTGGGGCCTTTCATCCAGACAGCGGTATAATTTTTTCCCCTTACACGCATAACATTAAAAATGCATATTAATAGAGGTAAAAGGCAAAAGGAACAAAGGGCGGTGGAGAGAGGCTTTTAAATAGATAAAAAAGCTATATTACTCCAGAAAGGACTACTATCATGAAAATGTTTTTTTTTGTTTTTGCGGCTTTTGTCAGTCAGGCTGCGGCCCTTACCTATGTGGATCTGCCGGAAAAGATCATGAGCATTGACTCATTAAAAAAGGCCAAACTTCAGCAGACTTTTGCCAAAAACTGGAAACCCGCTCAGCTGGTTGAAAAACCTTTGGAAAAGTACCTTATCGATCTGGTTGGCCTTGCCCTGCTCAACAATGAATCTCCAGACAAATGCGTTGCCGTGGTAATGCAGTTCTGCGCAGTGGTAAAAAAACGGGTTGCGCCTGATGATCTTTTCAAGGTCATTGAACTTTCTTTTAATCAGAACGTTACGGACAATCAACTAGCGGCTGGTGCTGCGGCCCTCAAGTCAGCGCAGCAAAAGGGACTGCCATCCTCCTTGGTGGGCTTCATCCTATCGCACGGTATTGCGAAGCAATGGAATGAAGCCAAGTTAACCGCGGCCTTTAGGGGACTTGAACAGGCAAAGTCATCCAAGGTTTCTTTGGTAAAGGCGGCCCTGGCTATCATGGCCGCCCTTGATGCGGCGGGAGGCGATGCGTCTCCGGCGCCTGTTGCGCTCCAGGCTGTAAAAGGCGTGGATAAAACGGCTGGCTGGGATGGAGTCGAAGCGGCAGTGGCTGGCGGAGTAGCGCCTGAAATTGCTTACGAGCTATATCTTTCGCTCAGACAAGCTACGTGCAAACCTGAGTATGTCAACGACCTTTTACACGGACTGGTGCGGGCCCTTGGCCAGGGGCTGTCCGCCAACCGCATGGGTGTCTCACTGGCAAGCAGGGTCCAGGAAGCAAGTGATACGCCGCCCCATGGTATCATAGAAGAAGAACTTATCTCAATCAGGGGAATGAACGAAGAGGCGCGGCGGCTGGTTGTACTCAGTAAAAAACCCGGCCTATTGGAGCGGATTAATAAACCCGTGCCAGTACAGGCTGCGGGCCCGCGTATGCTTGACGAAGACCTTCTCCGGACGTCTCTCATGGAATTCCACAGCTCACGGACCCCGTTTTCATGGTATGGGGCGACCCTCAACGGTGTTGACGGCGGGGGGCTGGCATACGTCTGTTATACGGAACAGGGCCTCAGTATCCCGAGGACGAGTGATGAGCAGTTGGCCTGGTTTAAACAACAGAAAAAACTTGCCGATACCAGCGATCTGAAATTTGGCGACATTCTTTTCTTTACCGGTAATGGCGTTGCCCCTGTTGTCCATGCGGGCGTATATTATGGCAGTGGCAGGTTTTTGCATGCCACCTCGACGGTTGGCATCACGTTCGGCGATCTTAACGACCCCTTTTTCCATACACGGATAAGCGCGGCGGGCAGGGTGGGTGATTGATTTTCCACTGGGGCATACGTTATATTTCGATAAGAAATACTTCACGTGTCACACTATTCCGGAGGGTTTATGTATAAAATCAGCGCGCTCTTTATCATTGGCATTCTTGCGGGGGCGCTCGCAGCCGACATCCTTGTGATCAGAGAGGATACGCCGCTTTTTACCGACAGCACGCTCTATGAGAAAGCCGCGGTCCTGACCCTGACCGACGAACCGCAGATCATAACCATCCAGTCGGAGACCGAGAACGGGTATGGCGTGGAATTCGTTGACTCGCTCTTTCTTGATTCAATCACCGGCTATGTGAACGCACGGTCGCTTGAGAACAAGAAGGAAATCACTTTTTATTCAATGGCTGTCGTGGAAGGGTCGCTGGTCTATTCCCAGGATTTTTCCGTAAAATACGACCTCTACCGGGACGGCAGGGTGGTCCTTGATAAGCTGGTCTATGTGGCGTTGTGTGAAAAGGGCACCATTGATACGGTCTATTGCAAATACGCTTTTCTGGAAAAAATAGACGCCATCGAGAAGAAGGCAAAGGACCTCATGGCACAGATCGATAAGACAAAGCGGGCCAAAACAAAGAAAAAATTGATCACCGACCTTGCGGCGGTCCAGTCGCAGAGTTTTCCCATCCAGACCATCAAGGTCCAGTTTTCAAGCCCCCGTATGGTGAAGAACCCGGTCCTTTCGTATCTTATGATAGACCAGGAAAAATTCTTCGAGGTTGCAAGCAAGGACAAATTCAACGCGTGCAAATATTTTGTCCGCGGCCGCAAGGCGACATACTGGATACGGAAAGGGTCCGCGTTGCGCGTGTACAAGGATGAAGCCGAGTACAAGGCGCATGTGGCCCTGATTAAGGGACGGGAAGACTATGTCAGGACCAACAAGGTCACGGGTCTCAAGGCAAAGGCGATCCTCACGGGAAAGATCGTCCTCGACATGACCGGACCCGATGTCGTCGCAAGTCTCGGGACGCCAATCGATAAAACGCCCGAAGCGGAACGGTTCGGCGTATTGCAGCAAACCTGGGTCTACAAGGATTTCAGGCTCATATTTTTTGACGGCAAACTGGTAAAATGGGAATAAACAGGGGGAACCAATGAAAAATATCCTGGCGCTGCTGCTTGCTTTTTGCGGGGTTCTGTACGCTTCATACTCGCGAATCGAGTCCATGGGCAAGACCGATTTCTACTTTGAGGACGATATGAACATGTTCGTCAATCCCGCGAACATGGCATTGCATTCCAGCTTCATTTTTGGTGAACTCGGGACCACGATGACGGATTCGGCGCTTATCACCGACCCCTATGTAATCCGGGAGACAGCCTACAATCCCTGGTTTGGCGGCGTTTTTTCAAAAGACCTCAAGAACGAGTCGCGGTTTTCCGTTGGCATGGCTTTCAACCGGGACGATAAATGGGTTTCACTCATGAACGGCATCATAGATCTTGCGAATACGGATACCGTATTTAAAGACAACTCGGGGATCGGTCCCATGCTGCCCAAAGTGATAAACAAGGTCGATCTTGCCATTGCCTACCGGCATCCATCCCGTTTCTCCGTGGGCGCGCTTATCTATGGCGGCGCGAACCGCGACAACCAGACGCAGATATCGGTCGCTGAAAACTACAGCAAGCGGGAAGCGTTCATGGTAAAGGGCATTCTTGGCGTTACCAAGCATTTTATGAACAACTTTTTCCTTGAAGGGTCTTTTGGCACGTCAGTGCATGATTTTACCTACCGGTCGTTCGATCAGACGCTCCAGGTCAAGCCGCGCAAGGGTCTCAACCTTTTCGGCCACCTGCGTATGTTTGTCCCGCTTTCCGATCGTTTTTCACTGGTCCCTGTAGCGAATTTCGAGCAGGTCCTGCAGGGGCACCAGTTCACGGACATCGGTGATGTTGATTCGGTGCTTGCCGCAAACGATGTCAACGACTATCTCGACGTTTCAGGCGGTTTCGGATTCAATTTTTTCGAGGCGGAGAAAAAAACGCAGTTCATCTTCGGTATGGACGGGCATTTCCTCAAGGCGCAGAACGACCGTACTATAACGGTCAACGGCGCGGCGCCGCCCGACGGCGGCTACAGCGGCGGCAAGAGCGAGGACCTCTACGGTGTGTTCACGTTCGGCATTGAGCGGCAACTCTATTGGAACTGGCTTGTTGTCCGTGCCGGCGGCAGAAAGGTCTTTGGTATCAGCAGGACGGTCACAACCACGACCTCCAAGATCGAACAGATGTGGGAGAACCCGGCGACCAACAATTCCCGGTCCGACCTCATTGGCGTGGGCCTTGGCGTCAATTTCCTGCGCAAGCTGCAGCTCGATTTCACCCTTTCTGAAGATATTCCTTACAGCATCCTCTATGTTGTCAGCGGTGTTTCGGGCAATGTTTTCACCCGTTTCAGCTGCTCGTATTATTTCTAAATGGCGCGGACATTTCTTGTTGTCCTCCCTGCGGAGGGAGGCTCACGGACCCACGGCGAATATGTGGTCAGCGCGCTTGTTGCGCGGGGCCACCAGGTCCACACTTTCGACTGTGGCGCCTATGCGCGCGGTCTCTCCAGCCTGCTTGCGGCCAAGGGCGATATTGCCAACGACCTTCTGAACCAGTCCCTGGTGGTCAAGGCTCTTGAGATAAAAGCCGACGTTGTGCTGGTCATGGCGCTTGCGCCTGTCACGGTTTTCGCGGTCACCCTGCTTAAAAACGCTAGCATCAGGACCGTCCACTATTTCTGCGAAGATTTGAAGATGTTTTCGCTCTGGAAGCCCATCATCAAAACGTACGATCATTTTTTCATTATCCAGAAAAATCCTTGGGAAAAGCAGCTGCAGGAGGCGTATAACCCGGAAACCCGCTACCTGCCGCATGGCGCCCCCATAGAATACCTGGAAGGGACCCGGGCGCCAAAGGAATATGGAGCGGTCTTTGTTGGTTCTCCCTACGAAAACAGGGTCCGTTTTTTTGACAAACTTTACCGCATGGGATGCAATTTTTCCCTCTGGGGCCACCGCTGGGCCAAGGCCCCGCTTTCACCCGAATGTAAAACGCGGATCGTGGACGGCGTCAGCTGGCTCTCGTCCGCGCAGATCCAGGCCATTTTCAGCAAGGCGCAGATCGTCATCAACCTCCATTCAACCATTGTGGGAGACCAGGACGTTGATATCAAAGGCGATTTCATCAACCCCCGCACATTTATGGTCCCCCTTTGCCGCGCCCTCCAGATTGCGGACCGCCGTGACTTGTTGTACGATTTTTACGAAGAGCGGACTGAAATAGTCACTTTTTCCTCTGCGTACGAACTTAAGGACAAAATCGAGTATTATCTAACCCACGAGGAAGAGCGGGAACGGATAGTTGAAGCCGCTTTTCGGAAGACTGTCGCCGCCCATCTTTTAACCACCCGCATGGACAGCCTTGAGCGTCTGGTCTTTCCCGATCCCTCCGCGCATTGCCAACAAGCGATCAACGAGCTTGCCGAAGATATTTCGCGCACCCATTCGCACCGGGAAAAGGGGTATGCCTGATATTCTGGTAATGCTCCCTAATAATCCGGGCGATGTTCTCATGGCCACGCCTGCGCTGCGCGGTCTGAAAGAACAGGGCAATACGGTCCATTTCCTTGTTGACCGCGAATGCGTTGACATGGTCTCCGGCAATCCCCGCATCGCGTCCCTGCATGTCTTTGAACGCCAGGAGCTGAAACAAGCGCTCCAACATAACCGGGCCGCGGGAATGCGCGACCTTGAGAAATTCGCTGGCAAACTTACCGGCCGTTCGTACGATATGGTTGTTAACCTGTTCCAGGGCGCGTCAACAGCCATTATGGCATCGCTTGTAAAGACGCAACAGTTTATGGGCGCGCAACGCAACGCGGCAGGCAAGAAGACGCTTTCCGGCGCCCTCACGGCGCTTCTCTATTCCATTCCTTATGCGCGTGCCTATGCGCCCGCTCACGTGTCAGACCTCTTTTGCCTTTTGGCCGGTGTTGCGCCCGACGGCAAGCCAGTGGAACTGTTTATTCCAGAGGCGGTGAAAAAGGCCGTTCAATCGCGGCTTGAAGCATGTGGAATCAGCCAAGGAACCTATGCGGCCATCCATGCGTGTTCAGCGCACAGGAAAAAAGAGTGGGACCATGGTGAGATAGCGGCTTTGGTCGCATTGCTCGAAGCGAACAACATCCCGGTTGTGCTGACCGGCTCTGAACATGAGAGGGAACGTGTCGCTAAAATCATTTCCATGGCAGGGTCCAGGAAAAGCCTTAATTGCGCCGGTGAATTTAATCTCATTGAATCGGCTGCTGTCATTTCCCATGCGCGCTGCCTGGTGACCGGCGACACGGTTGCCATGCATATGGCCGCGGCAACAGGGACAAAGATCATCGCGATCTTCGCGCCAACGTCGCCGCTTGAGACAGGGCCCTATTGCAGCGGGGCCACGGTCTTTCGCGCGCAGTGCTGGTGCCACGGGCATTATTCAGGAGAATGCTCCATGAATGAACGTTGTACAGCAGGCATTACGGCCAGAGATGTTCTTGATGAAATTTTGGGCAGGCCTTATACGCCCAGAAAGGGCGTTACCCGTTATGAGTCCCGATTCGATGCCCATGGCTTTATTGATTATCAGGACCAGGGAAAGAGCGGGTACACGCCAGTTGCCCGGTCGCTGGTTCAGGAAATGGACACTCTGAGCGTAACGCAGCTTGAAAAAGAGACCCTTGAGGCCTTTCAGAAACTCTTGCGGCAAAGCATCGATTGTCTTTCCCGGTTGCAGGCCAAGGGGAAGAAAGGTTCTGAGTCAGCGGATCTGGTAAAAAAGAACGCTGCTGCCGAGAAGCAGATGGGAAGGCTGCCTGGTATTGGCGCGTATCTAACCGCGTTTTTACGGTTCAGAAACAATTCAATTGAATCCGACCATGTCTTGGCGCTTACCCAAAGCATGATTAAAAACAGCGAAGAGATGCTCAATAGTGTGGACAAGATATTGGACGCGTGTTGCCAGCTTTCTACACCTTCCCTTGATCAGGGGGAGATTAAATCAAAATATATCCTGCTGTTGGGTCAGGGTGTTTCTGCCCTGCCCGGCAGTTTGGAAGAGATGGCTGCTGCGCTTGATCGGGACAGCGCTTTTGTGGCCTGCTCGGGTAAAATACTCGATGACAATGACCTTGTTGTCAGCGCAGGCGATGGGTCTGGCCACGGTCTGAAACGGTACAATGAACATGTTATTCAATACCGTGAAATAGAGGATGGGTGCAGGGATTTCACGCTGGTGAGAAAAGAGGCGCTCAATGCCTCGAATGATTTTTCAGGAAGGGTGCTCTATTGTCCAGACGCTGAGGCTGTTGTTTGTTAGCGTGCTCCCATGCTTTGTATCAGATAGACCATCTTGCATATATCCAAATACAATGATGGGTCTGGTTACATAACACCCAATCACTTCTTCAGGGTTTGTTTCCCTATATCGAATGCGCCTTTGGTCCCCACAGGAATGGTAAAAACGGCATTGGCCCCAGATTCATCGTCGGCCACTGCTATTTTGTAGTGACCGGGTTTTCTGCACACAATCTGGAAGCCGCCGTCTTTGTTCGTGAAGGTATTCATTGGCTGGGCGTTAGGATCGTCGAGGTGCACAATCGTAATCGACACAAACGCGAGCACTTTGCCATCCATACTCGCAAGCGTGCCAAGCAGAAAGATGTTTTCTCCTTGCGGCGCTGTGTCAACGCTATCGACCGTTTCCTTTCGTTTGGGAAGGGGCGCGCCGCTGCCCGAGAAGGTCATGGTCGGAGAACGGTAATAGCCGTTGTTTTCGACCGGGATATCAAAGGTAATAGGATGGCGGCCTTTGGCTTCCACAGGCGTAATCAAATATGTTCCTGTTCCCAATCCCATGAACTGGAACCGGCCAGCGCCATTGGTAAAGGTTTTTGTAGGCTGAGCGTCTTTTTTATCTCGGGACGTAATTATAATGGCCTGGTACGCAAATGGACTTCCATCGATATCGAGCAGACTCCCGAAAACCAGCACGGTTTTCTCAGCGCCTACTGAAAGCAGAAAGCCACTCTTGTACTGGGGGAAAAGCGTGAAGTCCATTTTTTCTTCCACAGACCCTATGGGCGGATTCAGCGGGGTCAATTTCAGCCGTTTTAGCTGATACGATGTATAGAAAGGGAGTACAGCTGGCCCCAGTTTATTGGAAATTGCTTCATACCCCTGATCGGTTGGATTGATCATTATCTGGCATTGGGATAGATTTTTGATGCCCTTTGCCACCACAAATCCCCCATATATGGGCCGGGAAAGGCAGACTGTCTTGTCCACATAGACCAGGGCGGTCTTTAAACTCAGGGCTGTCTGGTGCTGTAAAAAGGTGCCTTTTGCGTATGTGGGATCATCCATGGCTTGTGAAAGCTCAATGCTCCCTTGGTTTCCCGAATATCCAAGCGTGCCTCGATAATCATTGTTGTCTGGTCCAAGCTGGGCTGCAACAGACGCGGAAACCCTTTCCGGAGCAGACTTGGTATTATCATAGTTCCACTGGAAACTCGTGTTATAATCCCATTGGGGTTCCTGGGGCTGAGGCTCTGTGGTAAATTGGTCCAGTTTGCTTGGCTGATGCCTTCTAATGATTTCACCCACGCTGAAATCATTGGGACCAGCCCGGAACGACCACTGGGCGCTGAAGATAATGGATGAATTGGCTTTTCGGGCATTCAGGTCTGAAGCATGCTGGATGGTTGCGCTGGTTCTTAATGCATTTTTCCAGGTTTTCTGGAAGGTGAGGGAGAGCATGGTAACATTTACTGTATCCCGGCACAAGTAGTACCTTCCGGCAATACTGACGTTGAATTGACCAGCCAACGGTATGGTGACATCAGAGGAAAATTTTAACGCTTCCAGATTGCGGATGAGCGTGTCTTCAAAGTTTTTCAGGAATTTCGGTCCAAAGTATTCTGCCTGGGTATTCCAAATAACCGGTGTGGGCAGTCTGTCCGCGCTCACGCCTTTATTTTTGGAATACTTATAAAACACGGAAGAGCGCAATGTGAAACCAAGCCGCGTAGCGAAGCTTGGGCCAATTTTATTGATGTAGCTGCCAGTAGTGTTCAATGCAAGGGGTCCAAGGGGGGTTGCACGGGTGAATTCGTATCCAAGAATGCCCTTAGAGGGAAAGGCCTGGGTATAATAGCCATGGGTATACACATTGGACACCGCGCCCTGGTAGCTAAAGGAGACAAAGGGTTTTTCCACATCATAGTCATAGCCTCCATCATGGAGGTGGCTGGGGAACCCGACATTTGCGGAATACCGGGATATGCCTTTTGCCAGCAGAGCGGTTTCGTATATGGAGGAAAATTCCATGGTTTCCTTGCGGCCGGCAAAATCTTTGGTAACAATTTTAACATCGTTGTTACCGGCAATGAAAGGATATCCGCGAATATCGTGTGTTCCCGCATCCAGATACATTCTACTCACCATGGCGTCATTTACCCAAACTTCCACTTCAGCGGGGTCGGTAAGGTAAAATTCATATTCACCCACCGGGTATGTAAGAATGTGGGGCTGCAGCGAGTAATCCTTTGAAGCTCCTATACCACCCATGTGAACAAAAGACTGATATCCTATGGTGGGATACAGAATGTCGCCCGCCATTATTCTAAGGGCGTTTCTCTGAGGCTGGTCGTATACCAGGCGAATATCATTGCGTATAACAGCAGGATCGGCGTTTTGTTGAAATCCGGCAGACCCTTCTAAAACAGTATGATACACGTTCAATGCACCGTCAAAATGGCCATAAAATGGCTGGCGGACCTTTCTGTTCATATTCACGATAAACAGGGAATCGCTCCTCGATAAATTTTCCGAGACTTTTTGGCGATACTGAAATTGCTGGTTGACGTGGATGTTCACATATGCGGACACGGCATTGGGCTTGATGGACTCCACCACATAGGGATCTTCCATACCCCCGCCTGTCAGGTAATGGGTCTGTTTCAGCAGAAAAATCGTGGGGACAGTGATTTTTACTTTGTCTGATCGTGAATCAAAGGCCGTGGTGAGGTTGAGCCCATCGAGAACATGCTGTGAGATTCTGCCATTGGCCTCGACTTTGTCTTTGACCATTTTCACAAATTCGGGCGTTGCGATGGAAGATATTACAGTAAGGATGGGCGCCGAAGGAATGGTGAAGTCGAGCCGGTCTTCTGAAAAAACCACATCGACCTTTCCATTGACTATTTCATTAATGATAAGGACAGCCTCAACCTCCTTAATCTGCTCGGGCGGAGCCATATTAAAGATTTCGCGGTAGAGTTCTTCGCGGGTCTTGTTTGAAAGTTTCTCTTCCTGAAGTTGTTTGCCTGCCTCAAAATCGACGGCAGCTGCATAACCTGGGATATAGCCAATGGAATACATTAATGCAAGGACACCAAAAAAGCGTTTATACATAGGCTTTGAATGGCGCATGATTGGCGTCACAGACTTACCAACGTCCGTACCCTTTTAATCCCCGAATCCAATGATTGCGCGTATGCGGCCCACAGGCGCCTGCGAGGGCCAGGGAAGGTCGAACCTCCTGTGGTATCCGGGAAAAAGGCTCTGCCGTGTCTGTTGCGAGGTAAGGACCGGGACATATGCCACACTTTTTTTAGTGTCCATCTGGCCGTTTTTGTCAACAGGGGTGATCCGCAGTTTCATTCCCGCAAGTTTTTGCCTTCCAGTACCTTTGTTGAAAATGTATAACATTAAATGGGGCTGACCAGCGCTATCAATCTTGGCTATGGCAGAATCCACAACAGTCTCGGGTTGTGGATTTGCGGGAAGGACCACAATAACGCCTTCGTACCGTGTAAGGACATTGAGCCTGCCCTGTGCTGTTGCCCTTTGCTGATCCTCGTCGCCCAGCTTTACCGGCGCCTGGTCAGCGATTAATCCATAGGCGGTCTCTTTTGCGGGGATTGAATCTCCCACCCATTTGACCTGAACGCGCTGGGTTTCACCTGGCAGAAGCACAATCTGCGAAGGGTATACGACAAAGTTTTCAGCTGAGTTGTCGTCTTTATATGTAACCTTTGAGCCGCCGATATCAACTTCACGGCCTTTAACTTGCAACTCAATGGCCATGGGAATCTTTGCGTCACCTTTTTCTGATTGAATGGAGACCTCAGCGCTGGTCTTGTTTGCTGCAAGGTCTAAAAAGGTGATGAGCGGGTTTAAAGAATAGCCCGCGTGCACTGGCAAAGACAGACACAGCAAGGAAAAGCATGCAAACGCTTTGACCGCAACGGCTTTTTTCATGGCCATATCCCCTTTTCTAAATTGATATTTCATAGTCCTACGCTTATGACCGCTGTTATTGCCTCAGAATAAAAACCCGCCAGCTTGCCCGCTGGATTTGCCCAGCTTGCCCTCAGTTCAACGATATAATTGACTGTTTCCGTTGTCTGGGCCGCCCCTGGGTCCCATATAAATTCATCACCGGAAAGGTTGTGGAGCACATCCAGATCAATGGGCTCCGCGAGCCCAGTACCCAGGACGCCGCTGACTTTGTCTAAAATAACCGCGGTCATGGGGATCTCCCTGGTACCGCAGGTGAATTTGCATCTGTTCGCGAACCTGAAGCTTACGTCAAACCCGTTTACGGCATTGCTGTTGATGATAAAAAGGGCGATCTGCTCGTTGCTGCTGCTTCCTGAAAAATCAAAACCAACCACGCCCTGACATTGCATGGTGTTAACTAGCGGATCGGGAGGAGAGAGAGCGCCGGGTTTAATGACAACAACCAGGCCCATGAAAAGAAAACAGAAATAAAACAACCTGATTTTCATTGATAATTAATATAAAAATAAACAGTGCCAATGCACCACAAAGGAATGGGTGTCAAAAAAAAGAGGGCGCAACCGCCCTCCTTTTTCACTAACTCGTTTCTTTGAAACAATGCTATTAGTTGATCGTAGCAACAATCGAAAAAACGATGCTTTCGGTGTACAACCCTGCCAACATGCTGGAAGCATCGCCCCAACGCGCCTTCATGCTGATCGCATAGTTGGTGGTTGCGTCTGTTTGGTCAGTCGGGCTCCAGTTCACGGCGGCACCTGTTTTAGCAAGGGCTAAAATATTTCCACCGGTTGCTACTATCGGGTCTCCCAGACCTGAACCAACCGCGGGATCCAAAATTTCAACGCCAACACCCTTGTGCGAACCAGCTGGCTGATTTGCATTTGGTTCAATGGTGAGCGCTGTCATAAGAATGGCCTCAGCAACATTTTTTGTGAATTCAGCGCTGTTTGCAAAGGTCCAAGAAACGTCAAAGCTATTGCCGTTGCAATTAATAATAAAATTGCCGATTTCAACAGGGACTGTGGCTGCGCTTGAGAAATCAAGGGTCATAACGCCAACACCAACGATGTTGTTGATCAGAGGGATGTTACCACCTGTCAGCAACTGAGCGCTCATGGCGCTTCCAGCCAGCATGCCTACGAGGGCAAGAGCAAGTACCATCTTTTTCATCTGCATCTCCTTTTTTAGGTTTATTTTACTAAAAAACTACGCATTTCAATCTTTGCAATGCAAGAGAAACAACCAATGCTTTAAGCGCATCCTGGATAAATTTCCCTCGGCCCTCCTTTCCATCCCATTGATTTAAAACGCTTAATAGTGTTTATATGTATATTGAGAATCCTGCATTTCATATATCGACATAATTGGTTTCAACTTGAATTTTTTCCATAAATTTAAGCGCTTAATAAATATAACAATAAAATCAATTTATTTCAATACTTAATTTTATTTAATTGTTAAAGAAAAATTTAAAGTATTCTTTTCCATACACAAATGATAAAGCAAGGATCAATCCATAAGCTTTTTTTATATAATCAATTGCTGAAAAACAAATTATGACAATATTTGGTGCTTAATAATTTCAAAGAATGTTGCCAAAAAGCTGCACAAGAAATAAAAACCAATTTAATGCATTGAAATTATGTGTTTTATGATAGTTGCAGCAGTTTATCGATATGATGCCAAAAGGAGACAGAAATGAGGTAGTTTTCAACTATTGCTCGGTGAACGCAGGAAAATTTCCTGCAAGGGCATGGCTTATCGAATCAGAACAATATGCTTGGTAAAGACCCTATTCTCGGTATGCATTTTTATTATATAAATTCCGCTTGGACGGGTTTGCGCGTTCCATTCAATCACGGCAACCGCTGACCTGGAACCCGGAATCGTCATATGATCCACCACCCTTCCGACCATATCCATAATCTGTATATTGCCACGGATTGTCTGCGCTTGATTGCTGAACTCTATCCGTGTGCTTGCATTGAACGGGTTCGGGTAGGCCTGCAATACCATCTGATCTCTGGAGCCCTGTGGCAGTTCCGCCACCTGTGTTGTTTCGTTTCCATACTCATCAGCGCCCATGTCCGGACTGGCGTCGCGGGGAAGATTATCAAAATCATCCAAGACCTCGGGAAGCGCGACACCAGTGTTGATCGCCTGCGTGGCTGTTGCCTTGAGATGAAAATCTCCATTGACTGGATCCTCAAACCAGGATGATATGTTGCTTTGTACGCTGATGTTTCCCGTGGTATCGGGCAAAGTCCCAATTTCGCACACAAAAGGACCGACAATGATATTGTTTTTTAAAATATTGCCGGTCATGATCTGATAGGCGTGGACCATGCGGCGGGTAGGATTGGATGTGTAAAAGGTATTATTGTATACCTTTACGTCCTTGCAAAAGCACAGCTCCAGACCATAATCGAAACCAGCGTTAATGAAATTGTTCCTGACCACGATGCTTTCCGCGTCAAAAATACCCGAAGGATTGCCCAGGGCGATACTGCGATCGTTTCCGACGAATACATTGTCTTCAATGATAATGTTCCTGCACCCGCCCTGCGCCCCGCCCCACATGAAGATGGCTGCGCGGCCGCCGCCGGTGATTCCCTTGAAATTCAGGAACACGTTGTGATGTATCTGCCATCCCTCCAAGCGCATCATGTCCATCCCTGCAACATAATTGCCCACATCGCCAGGAAGGTCCAGATTGGGGATGTCGAGGGAAATGGGGGTTTTCTGTTCAAACAGGCAATAGCGGATAATGCCGTTATGCGATTCGGGCACCGGTTCCGTCGGGCCGGTCACATATCCCGGCGCCTTGAGACAACGCTTGTTGCAGTCGATGAAGCGGCAGCCGTGCAGAAGCATGTTGTCATTGTTGCCGGTCCTGAGCATCATGCCGTAGCTCCGAACGTCCTCAATGGTAATGTAGGCGAGCACCGTGCTGTGCGAGTAAATACGGAAGAGGTCGATTTTAAGCGAATCCTTAAAACCGTTGCCCCTGATAATCGCCTTAGTGGCGTCGTCGGACGCGCCACGTACAGTCACGTTGGGGGCGTTGATATTCAACGGGACATACGGCTTCATCTCATAAGTGCCGTCAGCAACGAGAATGGTCTGGCCATCCTGGGCGTCTATGATGGCCTGGTTCAATTCCGCTGCGGTCGCGACATTCACGATGATGCCCGAAGGCGGCGGCAGGGCGGGTATGCTGTCCAAAAAGCTCTGTGCTTGCGTTAAGGTTATACTTGTCAGTATGATCATCAGGGTTCGCATGGATTTCTCCTTTCACACTACTGTCAATAAAATAGCCCTTCTAGGCCGTGAAAACAAGGGGAAAATATCCGTGAATTTCTAGTTTTTCTTCGAGACCATGATAATCACGATGATTATCATGAACAAGGCATTAACACAGTACGGAATCAGTCCGTTTATGAATTGGTCAAAACCGGCCAATTCCAGATGGATGCGGTAGCAGACAAGATTGACTGCCGTGGATATGAATACGAGGGTGGTAATTGCGTAAAACGGAGCTTTTGCAATGCGCCCGGATTTATAGACAACATGGATGAGGTTCATTTCCGATAGTGCCCATAGGAACGCAAAAAATATTTCCGAGGTAAAAGGCCGCTGAAAGACCGGGCCCATAACAACCAGAGATATTATAAAAAGAGCAACACCCGTAACGTTTATGGGCCAGCTTTTTACACGGGTCGATTCCAAAAGAATTCCCGCCGAAATAAAAAATAAGAAGATTCCTGAAAAGCCGATGAGAATAGAACCCAGAACAAGAAAGGGCAGGAGAGATGCAAGGGAATGGGCCGTATCATAATACCGGATTATCCAATAGGCTGAATACATGACCCCTGTTGTGATAAGAAAGATATGTCCGAGCAAAACCGGGACAGGAACGGCTGGTTTGTCTGTACTCATTGTCAAGAAAATAACCATTGGAAAGCGTGAAAACAATGAAAATGACTCAACTGATACGTTTGGTGTGCAGTCTTTAAACATCTCTAGTGCAGGGTGATAGAATTAATTATGTTTTCATTGAAAATGGACAACACCACCAGACCCATGCCCGCGATTGTTATACAAGACCCCCTGCTTGAGCCGTACGCACACCATATCCAGCGGCGTCTTGACCAGGTGAACTTCCGGATACGGGAATTTACAACAGATGGCAAGGCGTTTAAGGACATGGCCCTGGGCCACCTGTACTATGGGCTGCACAAAGAACCGGAGCGCTGGGTCTTCCGCGAATGGGCCCCCAACGCAACTGAAATATATTTGATTGGTGAATTTTCGGATTGGGGCATTCTTGACACGTTCAAGTTCAGAAGAATCAATGGTGTTAATTGGGAACTGGAAGTGCCGCTTGGTATTCTGCGGCACAAAGACTTGTACCGGATATTTATCCGGTGGCCTGGCGGTGAGGGACACAGGATCCCGGCATGGGCAACACGGGTGGTCCAGGACCCAGCGACCCTTATTTTCAATGCGCAGGTCTGGTCTCCTGATGTTCCGTATGTGTGGAAGAACACCCGGCCAGGCGGAAAGGCCGCGGCACCTTTTATCTATGAGGCGCATGTGGGCATGGCAGGTGAGGAACTCCGGATGGCCACCTATGATGAATTCAGGAAGAACGTGTTTCCCCGAATTGCAAAGGCAGGGTACAACACCATCCAGCTTATGGCCATCATGGAGCATCCCTATTACGCCTCGTTCGGGTACCAGGTCTCAAGTTTTTTTGCGCCTTCGTCGAGGTTTGGCACACCTGACGAGTTGAAGCAACTGATTGACGAGGCGCACAAGTACGGTTTTCGCGTCATTATGGACCTTGTGCATTCTCATGCAGTAAAAAATGAAATGGAAGGCCTTGCGCGGTTCGACGGCACACACTGGCAGTTCTTCCACGATGGCGCCAGGGGAACGCATGCGCACTGGGACTCAAAATGCTTCAATTACGGCAAACCCGAGGTGGTCCATTTTCTGCTTTCGAACTGCAGGTACTGGCTCGAGGAATTCAGGTTCGACGGCTTCAGGTTCGACGGGGTCACCAGCATGCTCTATCTCGACCATGGGCTGCGGAATTTTACCCATTATGATTTCTATTTCGACGGAAACCAGGACGAGGATGCGCTTACCTACCTGTGTCTGGCCAACAGGCTCATTCACGAGGTGCATCCCGGCGCCATTACCATTGCCGAAGATGTGAGCGGCATGCCCGGTCTTGCTTCGCCCTTGGACCAGGGAGGATACGGGTTTGACTACAGGCTCGCAATGGGTACCCCTGACTATTGGATCAGGATCATCAAGGACAAGAGGGACGAGGAGTGGGACATGGGTGAAATGTTCTACGAACTCACCAACAGGCGCAAGGACGAAAAGGTCGTGGGCTATGCTGAATCGCACGACCAGGCCATTGTGGGCGACCAGACCATTATTTTCAGGCTCATGGAAAGGGCAATGTACACGGACATGCATGGCAGTTCAGACACGCTCGCTGTTGAACGGGGCATAGCTCTGCATAAAATGATCCGCCTTATCACGGCCGCAACCTCGGGCAATGGATATCTGAATTTCATGGGCAATGAGTTCGGCCATCCTGAATGGATCGATTTCCCGCGTGAGGGCAATGGCTGGTCTTTCTCTCATGCCCGGAGGCAGTGGAGTCTGGCCGACGACGCAGACCTCAAATACAGGCCTCTCGGTTTATTCGACAAGCACATGCTCGATTTTTTAAAGAGGGAAGAAGTGCTGCTGCATCCGCATATTGAAGAGCTATGGATACACAACGAAGACAAGACCCTTGTATTCGGGCGTGCAGGCCTCATCTTTGCCTTTAATTTCAATCCTGACAGGTCATTTCCAGACTATGGTTTTCTTGTTGAACATGGGAAATACAGCATAATCCTCGATTCAGACCAGAAAAAGTTCGGAGGCCAGGGCCGCATTGATAATTCACTCGTATATGCCTCGTTCGCAACCAGCGAGCCGCACAAGGGACTGCTGAAGATTTACCTGCCTGCCCGGACCGCTATGGTGATGAAATGGCTGGCCTAATCTACTGCACATCCTGGCGCAGGCGGGGGTCCACCTCGTTGATATCACCGCCAAGACCGAGATACTGCTTGTAGCTGATAACAGCCGAAGCCCTGTTGTCTTTATAGCGGAAATAAATAAAGCCGCGCAGTTTATACGCGTCTTTATAGTTTGGATCCATCTTGACCGCTTCCTGAAGGTGCATGAGCGCATAATCAGGTTCGTTATTTTCAACATACGCAAGGGCAACCGAGTACCGGATAAGGGGTGAAGACGGGTACCGTTCCGCAGCCTCTTTTCCAGTGGCAATTGCCTTGTCTGTTTTTTTTGATTTTACCAGGCACAGGATAAAATAGTAGACAGGCTCCTCGTTCAACGGCATTAGTTTGACCGCTTTTTTAAAATATTCCTGTGCCTCATCATATTTGTCTTCATCAAACAGCTTTTTCCCGTATTTCATATTGGCGTCACCGCTGTTGGGGTCTTCCTGCACCGCCTTTTCAATATAAACTCCCGCCTGCTCTGTCTTGTTTTTTGCCTGGTAGCAATTGGCCAGTCTCGCACTTATACCGGGAAAGGTGGGACTGAGTTCCTGCACCTGTTCATAATACCCGGCAGCCAATAGCACGTCTGCTTCAGAATAAGCGATTTCACCCAGATAAAAAAGGGCATCCGCGCTGGTTTTATCCATCTCGATTGCTTTTTTTAAGGCAATCTTGGCCCGCCGGAAATCCCGCTGTTTATAATAGATTACGCCCAGGGTATACACTGCTTCCGCAGTACCGTCGGTCAGCCCGAGTTCTCTTTCCAGAACCTCACGCGCCTTGGTCATAGTGCCCTGGTTGAAATAGGCAATGCCCAGCTGAATCCGGATCTCGCTCGAAGCCTGGCCCGTGGCGGTTATTTTATTCAGAATGGGAAGAGATTTGTTGTATTTGCCGAGTTTGTCATAGGTGGAAACCAAGTCCATCATTAATTGTAAATCATCCGGTGTCTGCTTATACGCAGCCTCAAGGAGCTTTTCAGCCTTTGGGTATTTTCCCTGCCGATAGTAGAGCTTGCCCAGCATGACTAAAAGCTCAGTGTCCTGCCGGTTTTTCCTGGCTGCCTGCAGGAGCACAGGTTCGGCCTTGGCATCGTATCCCTGGCCTACAAACATTTCAGACAGGCTTTTTAACGCCTCAATGTCCCCGGGATTTATTCTCAGCGCTGATTCATAATGGGTTGCCGCGCCGGCAAAGTCGTTTGCTTCCCGCGCTATTTGAGCAAGTTTCTTATGTGCATTATAATGGTTGGAATCCAGTGAAATGGCTCGTTCGAACTGTTCTTTGGCCGCAACTTCATTGTTCTGATTCTCAAGAAAGATGGCGCCTAGTTTATAGACTGCATTCACTTGATTGGGGTTGAGCCGAAGCGAGGTCTGCAAATGCTCAATCGCATCGAGTATCTGCCCTTTGGCCAGCAGTAATACCCCCTGACGGTTAAGAATATCCGGATCGTCTCTCTTCAGCGCGAGTGCTATTTTGTACTCTGCCATGGCTTCGTCATACTGTTTTTTAGCATAATAATAATTACCCAGGCCTTTATGGGCGTTCGCATTCTGCGGGTCAACCGTGACGATCTCCTTGTATGTCTGGTACAGCGCATTGGATAGATGCAGTTTCTCATACACCTCTGCCAGGGTCTCAGCGGTTTCTGTATTCTTTTTATCCTGTTGATACGCCTTTTCCAGAAAATACCGTGCCTTTTCGTACTGGGCGCCAACCTTATAAGCAATGCCCAGGTTGCGGTTGACGGTTACGTCGTTTTTCAGCTGCTGCTGGGCTATGATCAGGTATTCGAGAGCTGCGCTGTATTGTTCTTTCTCAATAAGGATCGTGGCATACAGGGCGCAGGCCTTGGCGTGGGTAGGCTTTGCAGACAACACTTGTGCCAGATTGGCTTTGACCTTGTCCTTTAGACCGTCGGCATATTCCAGTTCGGCAAGCATATACCGGTAGTTGTATTGTCTGGGTTCTTGTTGCAGCAGTTCTTCCAGCATCGCCATAAGCTCGGGTTTTTTATCATTGCCTGCCCGTTGATAAATATCCATAAGCCGTTCTTTGATCACGGGTTCGCGGGGAAAGACTATTTCCATTTCCTTGTAGTGTTCTGCCGCCAGTTCGTCGTCTCCGCCTTTTTCGTACGCCGTGCCCAGGGTAAGCCCGATAGAAAGACTGCCTTTGTCCTGCGCATAGAGTTCCCGGTAGGCGGCTACCGCGTCGTCCACCCGGTTCTTCTTCTTGTAGAGCGCGGCCAGCATGGCATAATAGTCCTTGTTTTTCTGCGGCCCCATGGTTTCGAGTATTTCAAGCGCCTTGTCAGATTTGCCTAATTTATAAAAGGCCTGGGCTACTTTGAAGTTTTTCGAAATTTGTGCCGGATCCGCTTTTTCAAGCAGGGTAATGTATTGCGCCGCCTGCGGCATTTGCCCCAGCGAAAGATAACAGTCTATGAGTGTGGCAATGGTCTTTATGTCCGATCTGTCTGTTGAAAAAAGATTGAGCAGTATTGGAATGGCCTTTGTATAGCTTTGTATTTCGTACAGAGCGGCGGCATATTGTATTCCATACTCTCTGTTTGCTGAAGAGAATTGATACGCTTTGCCGTAATAGGCGGCCGCGGTCTTGTACTGCTTTTGATCAGCGTATAATTCACCCAGAAAAGAATAGGCCTTTGGGTCTTTAGGGGCAAGCTTGACCGCTTGTTTCAGGCTCGCTTCGGCAGTGGCATATTTTTTCGCATCCAGATATACCTTTCCCAGAGTCCTGTGGCCTGCGGCATCATTGGGCTGTGCCTCAATGAGCTTTTTCAGCATTGCAACGGCCTTTTCCTGGTAATGAAAGGCCGTGTACAACAGACCTAAATATTCTGACGCTGCACGATGGTCTTTTTTATACAGAAGCACTTTTTCAAACGCATCCATGGCAGCGGTTGAATCATGTTTGGCCAGATACAATTTGCCTACAGCAAAATGAAGATCTGGATTGTCGGCCTGAATAAAAAGCGCCATTTTATAAAAATCGATTGCCTCTGGGAACCGTTTTTGCGATGTACGGATATCCCCAAGCGCGGAATAGGCCTCAAAGCTCTCGCCTTTAATCTCGACCGTCCGTTTATAACAGGTTTCCGCCTCAGGCGTGTTGCCGCTTTTTAGATAGAGATGTGCCAGCTCAAGATACGTGTCTCCTGCCTTGGGGTTTATATCGGTTTTTTTCTTGAGCCAGAACAGAAGCTTGTCGCTCTGGCCTTTTTTCCGGTACAGGTCGGAGAGTTTGTCTACCACAGCTTCGTTCGCAGGCTCGATTTTGACCACATTTTTATACTGGGCAATGGCTTTGTCCGTCGCGTTCGTGGCAACATACAGGTCTGCAAGAGCCAGGGCCGCATCCGCAGAACCAGGATCATATTTCACAGCGGCGGTCAGCTTTGGCAGGGCTGTTTTAAAGTCCTTGTTTTCTAGATATATCTTCCCCGCATAATACAGCGCTGTTTTGTGACGGGGCGAAAGCTTAAGCGCGCTTAAAAAGGAACTGAGCGCGGCGTTTTTATCGCCATTAGCATAGTCTATTTCCCCTAAAGCGACCAGGCCGCCGACATCCTTTGTGTTCGCCGAGGTAATAATGGCCAGCATTCTCCGCACGTCTTCTTCTTTTTTGTCTCGTGTATAAAGGGCCAGCAGTTTCCGGGCTATTGTCACGTCCTTTTTTGACTCAAGGTATTTTTCGTAGTTTGAAGCGCCGAGTTCCTCGTTTTTGAGTTCAAAGTATGTATCCCCGATTTTTTTTAGGAGATAGATTTTTGTTTTGTCCGCAGCGACAGCTTCGTTGAAATGAGAAATGGCGTTTGTCTTGTCTCCTTCGGCAATAAAAATATTACCCACCATTTCCTGTATATCGCTGTTTTCCGGGTGGGTTCGCAGGATGTTTTCAAGAATTGTTTTGGCCTTTAAATATTGCTTTGCCTGGTAATACAGAACACCGACATCCCCATCGTCCTCGATATATTTTATGTTTGCGCCAATCACCTTGTCAAATTGGGTAATGGCCGCGTTTTTCTGGTTCAGCTTCATATAGATCTTACCTAGATTGGCCCTGACCTCCAGATCGTCCGGATGTCTATCCAGGTATTTTTTATAGAGCGGCCCAGAGATCTTGTACTGTTGCGCCTTGAAACATGCTTCTGCGTACAGTTTCAGGTAATCGTTATTTTTCGGGTTCAGGCGATACGCTTTGGCAAAATAGGTGATGGCGGTTTTAATATCTTCCTGGATCATGAAAATCTGGCCCAGCATGAACTGGCCCTCATCGAGTTTGGGGTTCTTTTTTACTACCCGCAGCAGCGCCTGTTTTGCCAAAGGGTAATTACTCTGTTTAAAACTGGCGCGGGCAGATAAAAAGAGATAATTGATTTTGGCGGGCAGTGCTTCAAACGCCAGTTCGTAATACGCCGATGCTGCTGCGTAATCTTTCTTATCTTCGCATATGTTACCCAGATTAAAACTGACATCGTGCATGAGCGGCTTCAGGTCCAGGGCCATGGCGAAACTGGCCGCTGCGCTGTCGCTGTTGCCGTCCGCGAGGTACAGGTAGCCGATTTTGGCCAGATATTCTTCCGGTTGCTTGGCCTTGTGGTTGACCGCTTTCTTATAGAATTCAATCGCCTGTGCGTTGTCTTTTTTCTTTTCCGCTATTTTCGCAAGCTCGATGAGCGCATTGGCGTTCTTGGGCGCATAGGTGGTATCGAGTGCGATCGCTCTCGCATAACTCTGGGCCGCCAGGGCATATGTCGTCTTATTCTTCATTAAAATATCGCCAATCATCCGGTGCACGTCGGCACTGTCCTTATGAGTAACGGCCGCTATTCTCAGATAGGGCAATGCGGCAGTGTATTTTTTCTGGTTAAAATAGAGGGTTCCGAACACCAGCGGAATGGCCGTATACTTTTTTTTGAGATTGTCGGCGTCTACTAAATGTTTGAGCGCGGTTTTGTCCGCTGGTTTGCGTTCAAAATAAATTTCAAGGGCTCCTACCGCCTTGGCGCTGTCGCCCCGGCTTAAATAAGTGGCCGCCTGTTTGAGATAGTCGACCGGAGCTTTTTTCGCGGGCAGAGTTAGAGTCAGGAAAAGAACACAGAGAAATGAAAATTTACCTATAGGCATATTGATTGTCTGGTTTGCGTCATCTCGCCCGATGACAATTAAAAAATAGCCAATTTCATGGTTTTAACGGTAGCGCCCGCCCGTAATATAACGTAATAGATTCCGGAAGTCACCGCATTACCGTTATTGTCCTTCGCGTCCCAGGTAATCGAATAGCTGCCGTTGGTACGGTCGGCATTAACCAGATTCCTGACAAGAGTGCCTTTTAGATCAAATACATCGACTTGAATTCTACCCGAAAAATTATTTGGTACATTGTACGAAAGTATGGTTGATGCTGTTGCAGGATTCGGAAGGAGCCGCAGAACCGGGGATGTGACACCGCTGCCCTTGCCTGTATTATCGATTCCAGTCGCCTGGAGGTCCGCGGGATAAATGACCTTTTCGCGAAGCTCGTAGGTCATCTCCAGAAGCATCACATTTAAAATCCCGCAAACCGGCACCAGGGTCCTGGGCCGTTTATATTCAGCAAACATGATATAATCTGCAAAGTTGCCGGCATATTCCGACCGTTCCGGATGCACGCCATCGCGGGTGCAGGTATCGGGACGGTCATAGCAGCCGCCGATCAGCGGGTCCACGGCCGCGCCGAACCAGTCAAGAAAGGGAACACGTTTCACCCGGGCGTATGCTCTGAGAGAATCACTCAGGGGGCGGCAGTTGAGACCGCCGTACATATTGGCCTTGGCCGGGTTGATGGACATGATAATGGGAATCACGTTGTTGCTCAGGGCACGCTGCAGCATATTGTCCCAGGACGAGCGGATGCCGCTGTCCCACCGGCCGCCGTCATTATGGCCGAACATGATGGTGACCCACATGGGCTTCAAATTATCCAAGGCATTCTGTAAAAGGGTGTAGCCCTGGGCCGTGTTTGCGCCGCTCTGGTTTCCGTTTTCCGCACGGTGACAGGTAAGATCGTACAGCCAGGGATGGTCCTGTTCGCTTATTCCCGGACCTCCCCAGGTCTCACTGAGAAAGGCGGTCCAGAAACTGTTATCGGGCCGGGTGCAATTGATAATCCCAGACCCCCACCAGCCGCCGGGCTGCGTTCCTTCTGACAAATCAGACGGAAAGGGTCCGTCATTGGTTACGGAATTCCCAATGAGTCCGAAGCGGTACTTGTTCCAGCCGTTTTGCCCCTGGTTCAGCTGCCACCGGACATTTACATTGATCATGGAATCAATGCATTCCTGGTCGCAGTGCAGATACGGATAGAATTCGGGCCAATAACTGGACCCGTCAAATGCCGCCTGCGATAAGGTGCAAAAAGAAATAATGATGAAGATAACGGTGATATACCTCATAATCCCCTCCTTTTCCTCTTTAAAAAAGATAACCCCTCCAGATTGTCAAAACAAGGTAAAAATAGATTGAAGAATGGAACCTTATCCAGTTATCGCAGAAAAAATGTATATTATATAACGAAATCAAGGAGTAAAATGCCTTCTGTTTGCGAATTTTTCGGTATTTCTATTTACTTCTACTTTTCTGAGCACATGCCGCCGCATTTTCATGCGAATTATGGCGAATACTGGGCTGAATTTGATTTTCACGGAACTATTCTGAAGGGTAAATTCCCACCCCGTGTTGCCGGATTCGTGACAGAGTGGGCTTTATCGCGACAAGAAGAGCTGGGAGAAAACTGGAAACGTGCTCGCCTGAAAAAAATACTGAAGAAAATCAAACCCCTGGAGTAATAATTATGAAAAGAATCACCAAAATTAGCGTGCAGGAATACCGTAGTCTCCTTGTCGCATTCGATGATGGCAAATCAGGAATATTTCATGTGAAAGACCGGTTTACCGGCATAGCAGGACCATTGAACGATAGAAATGTTTTCAATACGGCCAAAATTATCAATAAAGGCCATGGCGTTGGATTTGACGGTACTGAATATGATATTTGCTCTGAATTAATCTATGCGGAACTGGTTGTAAAGCCCGCGACTAAGAATCGACGGACAAAAAGACGCCAGGAATGCTTTGCCTGATACCTTCCAGACCAGAAAAAATATTTCGCCATTTTCTGATAACACACTTTCATGAACGAAAAAACCGCATCCCGTTTTTTCTTCCTCGTCCCGGTCTACGAATTTTTCCTCGCCTTTCGCTATCACTACGGATTAAATGGTCCCACAGGCTTGCAGGTTGGTCTTGTGGTCCTTGTTTGAACGGCTGTCAGGGGCAAAATAACGCACGGTTTTACCATTCCCGCCCTTGTCCTCGTATTCCCCTACGTGCAGGGGCGCATGGAGGTCTCCGATGAAGTGTACAAGGAAAGAGGGCTTGCGACATTTGCGATACTTCTTGTATAAAGGTATATTTTATGCAAATATAAGAGGTGTTCCATGGTCATTTCCAGCATCAAGATGAAATCTGTCATTGATTCTCTGCGCCGGTTCGGCGCTCGGCGGATACTTCTTTTCGGCAGCTATGCTGAAACACCCGAAAAAGCTCAGGACGTAGACCTCGCAGTTGAAGGGATCCCCTTGGCGCGTCTCCTTGATGCTGATGTTGCGGTGAGTGACATACTTGCCGTGCCTTGTGACCTTGTCAGCAGAGAAGAGAACCCTGATTTTTTCAAGATCATACAGAATTCCGGCAAGGTACTCTATGAAGAGGGATAAGCTCGAGGCTGAGATCCGGTTTGAGCTTGGACAGTTGGAAGAACTTGCATCAGCAGCAAAAGAGTTGTCTGCCACAGTAACCCATGAACGCAGGTCCTGGGACCCGGCTGCCGCAGCAAAATATATCGCAGATGTTGCGGCAGGCCTGGAAAATCTTTGTAAAAGACGATACGTCTATCTTGAGATTAATCCACCAGCGGGCCCAGATTCCCATAATCAGATACTGAACGACTTTTTTTCCACAGAAGGTCTTGGAAAGGCATTATCAGAGGATATAGCACTCCGTATTAAAAAATACCTGCGATTCCGGCACAGATTTATTCATGGATATGGTCACAAGATCCAATGGGAACTTGTTGAGGAACCATTGCGGCTTATTCCCGATACCGTGGCCATACTCAAAAAGGTTTGGCAGGAGTGGCTTCTCAACCTGTCGGCTAACTGACAAAAGTTTTTGAACAACCAGACATTTATTTTTACGCATGAGTGACCTTACACGCTCCCGTTTTTTCTTCCTCGTCCCGGTCTACGAATTTTTCCTCGCCTTTCGCTATCACTACGCTCTTCTTGCTGTTTTGCCCTTTATAACTGGCATTCTCTGTGCCCATGCGTATCAACATGAGTTCTTGCTGTATGCCATTGCCTTTCTTTTAATTCTGATTTCCGGATACATCCTCAGCATAATCCGTGGGAATCTCAACAAACGAGCGCTTCTTTGGCTCTTATTCATTCCATTTGGATATGGCCTTGGTCTGCACGAGATACAAGCACCGGAAAACAGCAGTATTCATGAGCAGGCGGGGAAGAAAAACTCTGTGGTTTCAGGAATCATTGTCACTGAACCCTATAAGAAAAAGAACTCCTGGGTCGCTGATCTGGATGTTGCAAACATCAATGGTTTGCCGGCTAATGGAATCATCAGAATGACAGTGTCCAACGGCTCACTCGAATACGGTGACAGTGTGCGCGTGCAGGGGAGGATCGAACCTCCGCGCGGCAGACGGAATCCAGGCGCGTTTGATTATAAGACCTATCTCTGGAACCATGGCATCTATGCGCTATATAAGCAGGGAAAAAACGATGCTGTTGAAGTTTTGGCAAAGGGCAGGGGAAACCCTGTGGTTCAGGGGGTTATTATTCCTTTACGCGTGTATCTGCGGTCTGTCATAGATAAAAGAACAGGGGAGAATGGGTTTCTGCTCAAAGGGCTATTACTCGGCGAACGCAGGGAACTCCCCGAAGATGTGAAAGAGAATTTCCGTGTCTCAGGTATGATGCATGTTCTGGCTGTTTCCGGGCTCCATGTGGGCATGCTTTTCTTTATTTTCTTCCAAATTTTCACTGCGCTTTTCATTCCCTATCGTGCCAGGGTACTGTTGACCATCTTTGTTCTCTGGCTTTATTGTGCCCTTACCGGTATGAGTCCTTCCGCTGTTCGCGCCACGGTCATGGGCAGTGTTATCCTGGCAGGATGGTTCTTTGAACGCAAGTCATATATCTACAACAGTATCAGCGTTGCAGCGCTCGTGCTGCTTGTCCGCAACCCGCTCTATCTTTTTGATGTGGGATTTCAGCTCTCCTTTACCGCCACTGTGGCCATTATCTATCTGTATCCCCGGTTAAAAGAGATGCTTCCCGGACTTTCAAAGAGACCGGCCATTGTCCAGCGGGTGGGCGAATCACTGCTGCTTTCCATTGCAGCCATGGCAGGAACAGCGCCCATTATTGCGGCAACATTCAACCAGATCGCGTTCATCAGCCTGCTTGCGAATATTATCATTGTCCCTCTTTCATTTGTGCTCCTCGGGATTGGCCTTTTACTGGCTTTTTTCGGCATGGTTCCTTTTCTTGGCGCTGCGTATGGAACCTGCGCGTACTATGTCACTGAAGCGATCAACTGGTGTGTTGCTTTTTTTGCCGCAGTTCCCCATGGTTATGCTGAATGCACTTCACCTTCGGCCAGCGTGGTCATATTCTATTTTCTGGCGCTTGTCTGCGCGGCAAACCTGAAGCGGAAGAAATGGGCGCGCAAGGGTTTGGTTTTTATCCCTTTTGTGTTCGCCTGCATTTGTTTTTATTCCGCGCTGTTCATCAGTCAGCCGCTGGCAACAGTGACCTTTCTCGATGTCGGACAGGGTGATTGCGCAATCGTTGAATTTCCCGGGAAAAAGGCGGTCCTCATCGACGGCGGTGATAACACTGAATTCAGCGATGCGGGAAAGGACATTGTATATCCCTATCTCAGATACCGGGGTATTAGGCGGCTCGCTGCTGTCATTAACACCCATCCTGACGCGGACCACATTGGCGGATTGCCTTATATTCTCGAAAGGGTCGCAATTGACCGGGTGGCTGATCCTGGTTTTCCAGCACAGTCAGATCTGTATACGCGATACGACAGTATTATTACCGCTCTTCATATACGCCACGATACGCTTTCAGCAGGCATGCGTCTCTCTCTTTCGCCTGAGTGCTATTTTGACGTGCTTTCGCCAATGCCAGGGACAGAACCCAATTCAGCGAACAATGCCTCTGTTGTCCTGCGCTTTGTCTGCGGAAAGAACAAGGTGCTTTTTACCGGCGATATTGAATGGCAGGCGGAGTTGTGCATTCGAAATGCCTTTGATACCATTGCCGCGCAGGTCATAAAAGTGCCGCACCATGGGTCTACTACATCGTCGACCCCTGAATTTGTAAAACAGGTTCATCCGAAAATCGCAATTATCTCTGTTGGAAAATGGAATAAATACAGGCATCCGTCCCAGGAAGCCATTGATTTATATAAATCGCTCAATGTCCGGTTATTCAGAACAGACAGGGATGGCGCTGTGGCGGTCAGAATCTATAAGGACTTAATTAAAGCAACGGCGCTCAATCAGGAACTAAGGGCGTCGTTGAAATAGCCGCCAGTATCACAATATCAGGGAAACGATAATGCTGGAGACATTATCGTCCGTTCAGTTTGATGAGCTGGACCTGGCCTTCACCATCGTGTCTACCAATGGCCGCTACCCCGCCGTCAGACGTCAGCAGAATGCCGTGGATAACGTTGTCGTTGGCGCTGTCCTCGAATATCTGTGTCCACATAACAGTACCAAGAGCGTCGGTACGGATCATGTACCCGCTTGTCTTATCAAGCCCTGTATGGCCGCCGACAAGGAATCCCCCGCCTGGGACCTCTTTTACAGACCTTCCGCATTCAGCAGTACTGTCTGTGCCCAGGATCTTTTCCCACAGTATAGTACCGTTGCTGTCCGTGCGGACAAGGTAAACGTCCTGGAAATCATTCGCATAGCCAGTGAGGATAAACCCATTGTCAGCTGTCTCTTCGACCCAATATCCTCCTTCATGGGTATCGGCATTGCCGAATGTTTTTGACCACAGGGTGTTACCCGTCGAATCAGTGCGCACCAGATACACATCAGAACCGCCTGCGCCAAAAGAACGGGTAAAACCGCAAAGAACAAATCCCCTGTCATGCGTTTCGCGCACGCAATGGCCGCCATCGTTGCGTGTTCCGCCAAACACCCGTGTCCAGACCGAATCACCTGAGACGTTGAGACGCATCAGATATGCATCGTATTTGTTGGCGCCGTTTGATTTATATCCGGCAACGATGAAACCATTGTCATGTGTCTGCTGGACCGAATAGGCTTCCTCGTACACATAATAGCCGGGGTTGCCGTATTTTTTCGACCAGAGTTCATTTCCCGCAGAATCAATCCTGACTATGTAGATATCTCCTGTTCCACTGCCAAGATCCATGGTCAGGCCAGCGATAATGAAACCCCGGTCCGAAGTTTCACAGATACTGTTGCCGATTTCGTTCAGGTTATTGTCATCATACCGTTTTGCCCATTGGAGATTGCCGACCTGGTCTGTCCGCATGACAAACATATCGCCCATGCAGTGCGTACAGCAGCAGTGGCCTGTGAAACAGAAGCCGGAATCGCGGGTCTCAACCGCGGAATGGCCGCGGATATCGCCCTGGTCGCCTGTCTTGGCAACAAGTGAGTCTTTCGGATATAGCTTTATCCAGCCTACATCTGGCGCCTGTGAATAGGCAGCAACAGCCGCGGCAATAAGCGTTATGCGCATCAATGTGCGTATGTTCATAATGTCCCCCTTACTTGATCAGACTTATTTTTTTCAACATCGTACTATTGCCAACCGTTGCCCGGATGATATAAATTCCGCTGGGCTGGTCTGACGCGTCCCAGGAAATACCAGTAGACAGCAGCAAGGAGCCAGTAGAAAGCTTTTGGACAATTTTCCCTTGGGTATTATATATCTTTATTTCTATCTTCTTGCTACTTGCTGCTGGATTCTTGCTACTGATTGTAACCACCGGATTGAACGGGTTAGGATACGCGATAATCCCCGTCTTGTCCCCTGTTCCGGTCATTGCCCCTGTTCCCGCCGTGCAGTTGTCACAGTTGATCTTAAGTGTCCGTTGCGTTTTGGACAGGGACAGACCTGTGATGGTGATGAGGCCGTTGACATCAGCAGTGGCGTTTCCGCTGGCAACAGGCGTGACGCCTTCGACAAATTCCCACGTATAGGTGGACCCTGCCCCATGCATGAGCTGCTGGAGCCGCCGTGGAGTAATGTCGATTGTCTCGGTGGTCTGTGGTGCGCTGCTATTGAGCCACATGGTCATTTCCCATTGGGAAGGTTCGTCAACAACCGTGGCAAGGTTCCACATCACATACAGATTGATGTCCCCTTCCAAGTCTTCTTCGCCCGGCGCATTGCCCAAGCTCTGGTCAAGTGACCCATTGGTGAATGCCGGATACGACTGGCTCTTTTTGAATTGGTTTCCATTGGCAAATCCGCCCATTCCCTGGCTATGCCCGCCTTGGCCCCAGTGAAAGTTGAATCCCCGTTTGTGCGAGATCAGCGCTTTTGTGTATTCCCATGCCTGGGGCCAGCCAATACCGCCATCCAGGACGCCATTGGTGAATGTCTCCCACGGGGTTTCGACAGTGGGATTCGATGCAAGCCACTTTGTATTGTCCCAGTAATCCCATACAGAGACATTGTCTGAAGGATGAATGACCGGATACCCGAACCGCTCCAGCGCTGCATTGGAATAAATGCAATGCCACGACGAGTCGCCGTAGCTGCCCGCAAAAGAATTGGCATAGGTCGGTGATTTGCTGGGTATATGCACGCCAACGAGGCCAGCGATGTTTGAGAAGATATGGCCGCTGCGTATGCCCCAAAGGGAAGCCCCGGATCCGCCCATGGAACCGCCCTGTGTCATGATACGGTCGGTGTTAATGGAGAACGTCGGAACGGCAAAATCAAAAAGAAAGGAAAGTATCCTGGCCTCGGTGTATGGCTGCACCGTGCCTTCGGTATAGGGTTTGAAGGTCCCCATGTTCTCGTGGGATGCGGTCCACCAGTCGTACGGTTCATCGTTGGTCGAGATAAGGATCTGGCCGTTGGCCCCATCATTCCAATTGATCCACCCGGTGTTTACGGTGCCGCTCCAGCAATGCAGCCCGACCATGGCGTGCGGGTTTACAGGCGCATTGGGCGGAACAGCTATCAGATAGTCCATGGCATGACTCGGTGTGCGGTAATAGGGCGGGCATTCCCAGCGGACATAGTAATTAAGCGTGGTGTGCGCAACATATGCAAATGTTACGTCCGTCCGTACCTCGCGTTTTATAATCCATCCGCATTCAGGCCCTGGTGTCGCAGCCACAGACCCTGTGGCGTTTCCATTCTGGATCAAGGATGAAAAGTCTTCTGCGCCGTCAACGCAGTGACTCACGAAATAATACAGGGTTTCGCTGCCACTACCTTTGTACCGGTCCATATATATGCCGGTCCCGGGACTTGCAATCACCAGGTCGTCGACCGGATACTGCGGAACGATATTTGATGGGTAAATGGCAGCACCATCCTGGCCGAAATACCTGGAGTCCCAGCAGCTCAGCGGTGCTATTTCATCAATAAGGTCTGCTGTGGCAAGGGCGTTTTCCGAAGTCAAAGGCTGTGTTGAGCGATAGATGCGGTACCGTATCTTCTGTACATCGCCTAGCCGGTCTTCGGGATTGTGGGCGTTCGTATAAGTGGTAAACTCACTCATGGTGACAGCTGTTGTGGTGAACGGTGGATCGACCTCCTTGAATGTGATCATGGCGTCACCGTCCTTGAACCGTGCCAGGGCGCTGTCTACCTGTTCGAGTGCAGAGTCAGCGGACAGGTTGCACATGACATCAAGCGTTGCCATGCCGCCGTACGAGTAGAAACCAGGCCCGCTCGCTACGATAAGAGTACAGCGAGTACCTGCTGCAAGCGCCTGCTGTACCGCCAGGGTCATGTCAAATGTCATGTACCGGGGCCCCATGATCTGCAGCGTATCGCCTGCTTTGGATATAAGGATGGTTTTGCTGAGCGCATGGAGGCTGGTAGGGTAGGAGCCACCGCTTGGGTAATTCCGCGGAGGACCGAAGATCGCCCTATATACGGTAGCGCCATTGATGGCCGAAAGGTTAAAGACCATCTGTCCGCCGCCATAGGTGATGGTGCTCGGATGGCTGCCTCGGTCGGCCCTGTCCGTAAAACTGTGCGTTGAGAGCGCTGCATGCAGACCGGTGCAGAACAATCCGAGAGCGCAGAGAATGAAAAGGCTGTTCTTGTTCAAAATGTCCTCCCTCTATGTGGTATTATTTCAGCAGTGTCATTGTCTTTGTGGCAGTCATGCCGCCGATGCGGACCCTGGCAATGTATATGCCGCTTGGAAAAGACGAAGCGTCCCAGGTGAGTCCGGAAGCAAGTAGCAAGTAGTCAGCAGTCAGTAGCTGGATCAATTTCCCGTGCACGTTAAATATTTTTACCTCTGTCTTCCCTGCTTGCTTCTTGCTGCTTGTTACTTGCTCCTTAATGTTAATCACTGTACTCGGATTGAACGGATTCGGTCTTATGGTGATCGTTATGCCTTCGTCTGCCTTGGCCGCGCTCATGGCGACCGAACTTTCTGTTGTATCAATCCGGAAAACGTGTATTACAGGATTTCCCCCTCCGCCCGGCATAAGTCTTTGCGCTACATACAGTCTGCCACGCTCGCGGTCATAGGCCATGCCGCCGGGGCTATAACCGCCCGCCTCCAGGTCAAAGTTACCGCCGCTTGGGCCTGTTTCCCCGAAAAAGAAGTGATCAAGGTTTTTTCTCGCATACCAGCGCGGCTCCCAGGAATCCTTCTGCCCCTTGGCAACACCAGAGAGATCGTCGGGGTCGTAGAACAGGAAACAAGGATATCGTCCAGGCCCGTAATGGCCATGATAGTACAGGTGGTCCAGGCTGTAGTTCACTGTGGCCAGGATCACGACAGCGCTGCGGTTGCCCATGGTCAGCCATGCGCCTGCGCAATAATCAGTGCATGCCGTAAATGCTTTGTCCGCTTTTCCGGTAAAATGCATGAGCGGTATTCCTTCGATGGTGTCCCCGGAAGGTGGTGGATTGCCATTCTCCCAGGGTGCACAGGCAAAAAGATTGGGACCTTCCGCGCCCCAGTTTCTGCACCGTCCGCATGCAAGAATCTTTCCCGGTGTGTTTGAATCTGCCCAAACCTTGGGAATCTCGAACAGGTATCGTCCAATGTCCCACTGGGCATATGAACCCAGGCGCCATAACCCGGCCGTATTGGGGTTGGAAAGGTCAGGGTCCATCCAGGCCATATGCACTGCATTGGTAAGTGCGTTATAATCATCCCCGAGATCAGCATATAGCTTGCCCGATCCCTGTCCGTCCTGCGCTGGAAGATAGGCAAGGCCCCATACACCGATGTTCGCAATGCTGGGAAGGCCTGTGAATGGGTCTGCAAAAGCCTGGAGCGGGGTAGTTGAGGGAAGGTCGCTTACATTTTTTGCAGATGAGATGACTGGTTGGGGTATGCTCACCTCGGCAATGCAATTGCCGGTTTCGTGGCCCGAACCGAAAAGCGATCCAGGATAGCCATCATTGGCGCCTGAAGGATCTCCCTGCGGATTATAAGCGAATGCATATCCTCCGTAAGCGAAAAGCCCATAGCTGCCCACCCGGGCGCCTGCATCGAGGCGGAAAGATCCTTCATATATTATGTTCTCAGGCGTAATGAGATTTTGGGGATATGCTTGAGTAAACAGCGAACACACAAGAATTAATACGCCCAGGCAATTACATGCCATGCTATTTGTATTTTTCAAAGGAACCCCCATATTTTGAGTTGCAGGAATACTATCTTCAACAAGCGTCTCTGATACTATAAATTAATCGATTAATGTATTGTGCGCTACATTGTATTTCATTATTTTACCCTTATACTGATATTTATGATAAAATACACAGCTATTTTCCGGGCCCTAAAAAGTGACATTATAGCAGGCAGGTATAAACCTGATACAAAGCTGCTGCCAGTCATTGGACTTATGAAAATGTTCGAGGCAAGCAGATGCACAGTCCAGCATGCCCTTAGCCTTTTAGAAAAGGAAGGTCTAGTCAAGGGTGTGCGTTCTCAGGGCATCTTTGTCAGGGGTGCGAATGATCTTCGTTTATACGGAAGGAAACGAAAAAAGAGCGATATCCGGAAAGTATGTGTACTTGTGGCGCGCGATGTTATGCGTATCGCCTCATCTCCCTATATCCAGCAGATTTTCGAGGGGATTGGAACGGTACTTGCCGCGCATGGCATTAGGGGATACCTGCTCGAAGCGCTCGGTACCCGCTTCCAAGAGGTGTTCAGGGAGATCAATGCGCTGGAGATCGACGGATTGATATGCGTGGAGATTGATGACAAGACGCTCCAGAAAGAGCTTCTCCAGCTCAAACTGCCTCTTATCAACGTAGAGCATGTGGATGTGCGCTCACCCTCGCTCATGGTCCTTGCCGACCATTTCCACGGCGGCGAATTAGCGGTCAAAAAACTGCGCGAACTGGGCCACCGTAAAATCGTTTTTCTCTATGGCCACAACCTGAAGCGCCGTGTGATTGACGAGACCAGCGAGCGCAGGTGGCAGGGCATTCAATCCGCGGTAAAGCAGGTGGGTATCTCCGCTTTCAAGGAATTCATACCAATGGAAATACCGCCTGAGGAGTTTCCCGGCAGAATCAGGCAGGTGCTGCGGAAATATACGGGCAGGACAGGGTACATCGTATTAAGTGAACAATTCCTCAACACGCTCAAACTGGTTGTCGAGGAAGCACCCGAAGTCATGGCGCCGGAAATGGACGTGGTCGCCTTTGGTTTTTACTCTGCGGCGGTAAAAGTGCTGAACAGATCGGTCTGGTTCTGCAAATGGGACGCGGACCTCATGGGCAGGCGCGCCGCAGAGATCCTGCTCAAACGGGAAAAAGTCCAGCCGCGCGTACAACTATTACCCATGATTCTGACCAGGAATTGAGTCTCGTGCAAGGAACAAGACAACGGTTGGCGAAATTATCTGGAAGTCCGATAGGAGCCAGGTGTGCGGCCGGTATATTTCTTAAATATGTGCTGGAAATTGACAGGATCGTATAAACCAACGGTTTCTCCCACTTGTTGTATCTCCATAATGCCGCTTTTAAGCAGATTGCGGGCTTCCTTTATCCGAAGGTCTGTCTGGTATGCCTTGGGGCTTAATCCGAAATACTCCTTGAACAGCTTGATGAAATATTTCTGGCTCACACAGCACTGCCGCGCTAAAATAGCAAAATCTATTTTCCGGTAGAAATTGTCCTCGATATATTGACGGGTTGTTTCAAACAGCCGCAGATAGCTGTCCTTTTTTTTTGGCAGCGAAAACGTTTTTATTGCATGGAAACGCACGGCAATGGCCGATTTACTGCCCAAATAGCTTATGAGCTCGGTTGTAAAGTGGTACAGTTTTTCCGGCGCGGCGGCAAATGACACGACCGGTTTATCAGCAGCCTCAATATCATCAATATTGAAGACAGTGGGCCTAGTACGGATGGTGAAACGGGTCAGCCCCATTTCTCCGTTCCAGATAATCAGCGAAAAATTGGATGGTGACCTGGCAAAAATAGGGTAAGGATCAGCGTACGAAAAAAGTGTTTTGCCATCCAAAGAAAGTTCGAAATACCCCCCAATCCGGGTGATTGTTAAATTTGGCGCTGATGCACGAACGCGGCGGGAAAAAAGCACAGTCCCCCGCCTGATGAAAGTAAACAGCGTAGCGCTGTTAATGTCTACATCAAGGTAATAGCCGTTTTCAAAGCGTAACGATTTGTTAACAAGGGGATGCCCCAGAACAAGGGTAAAGCTGCATTTTTTGGCACAATCTATCTTCAAGTTGATCTCGAAGTCCTGAATCGTGGTATTGGTTGAAAATTCTGTCGTAAGTACGGCCCATTGTTCGGTCCGTTCAGGAGAGCGCCCAATGATAATTCCCTTTTCCTTTTTAGAAAACACGGCGCCTGCATGGACACAGAACCCGGCGGCTTCGGGTGTTGCCGGAATACCCTTGCTGAAAAGATCAAAATATTTTTTCCATGCTTGCCCCTGCCGGCAGGCCATTGTGCGGATCAGTCTGGTCCGCTTCTCGTTCAAAAAGGGATTGGGAGAACGGCACTCTTTGGTAAGCAAAGGAAAAATTGGCTTTCGACGGAACGTACGTATATCTGTGAAATTGAGTATTTCCTGGAACTGCAGATTGCAGGAAACAAGTCTAAATTCATTATCCAGAATGATAATGGGAATATTTTCACTTCGATATATGGCCATAAATTTTTTTGTCAGGGGAGCATTATTGGTCTGGCGAGCAAGAAAAACCAGTGCGCAACGGTGTTTCCCTTTAAAAAAGGCCGGAGTGAAGGAATATAGAAAAAGGCTGAAATCGCTGGAAGCAATTGATGGATGCCGGACCTGCACGTATAATTCGTCGGGTACGAAGCCTTTATAGGGAACAGCGCATGGGTTCATGAATGGTTCCGTAGCCTGTGTTATTGGCCGTAACACCTTGTTAAGCCGTCTGCCTATGATTTCATTACGGGTGAAGATTAAAAAGTGTTCTGGCTCCCGGGAAACATCCCTTATTATCCCTTGTACGTCAACCAGCAAGATGATAATTCCCGGTATCTGCCATTCTTTCATTGTGCTAAAATCGAGCATACCTGTAAAATACATTTTTTTTTATTAAAAGGAGAGTTTTAACCAATCACATTCAGAATTATGATCAATCCGTACTGTTTAAATCGGAGTTATATTTAAAATGTTTGCGATTGGGAGACACTATTAAAATAACTTAAAGAGGGGGAAAAAATGGTGCGCCAAGAAGTAGGCGCTGTTTTATATAGAGCGCAAGTCTGCCATTTCTTGCGGGGTGCAAGTCCCTGCT
>MFYT01000041.1 GCA_001789205.1 Candidatus Raymondbacteria bacterium RIFOXYA2_FULL_49_16
GGGAGATCTGCAAGTCCGGTTCTGTGAGGGGCGTAAGGTGTCTCTCATGATAAATACACTTTATTGTAAGGAGATACTATGACGCCTACTCGACATAAAGGGTTTATAACCGAGAATTTCCTTCTGCGGACAAAAACCGCGCAGAAACTTTTTCACGGCCATGCAGCGCGCATGCCTATTTACGATTACCACTGCCATCTGTCGCCAAAAGACATTGCCCAGGACCGGCGATTTGAAAACCTGACGCAGATCTGGCTTGCGGGCGACCATTACAAGTGGCGGGCCATGCGCAGCAATGGCGTTGCTGAAAAATATATTACCGGCAATGCCTCTGATTCCGAAAAATTCGTGGCCTGGGCCCGCACAGTGCCTTATACGGTCCGGAACCCGCTGTACCATTGGACGCACCTTGAACTGAAAAGTCCATTTGGTATTATTGGCAAGGTGCTCAATGAAAAAACAGCCAGGGGAATCTACGAGCGCTGCAACGACCTGCTCAAGGGGTCTGGTTTCAGCGCGCGCGGCATTATCACGCGCATGAACGTAGCGCTTATATGCACCACGGACGATCCAGTTGATTCGCTCGAATGGCACAAGATTATAAACGCTGACGCGCGTTTCAAGACCAGAGTATATGCCACGTTCCGGCCCGACAAGGCCATGATGGCCGATACGCCTGATGTCTTTGTTCCCTGGGTACAAAAACTCGCTGTTGCGGCCAATGTTGATATCGGATCGCTTGTTGCGTTCAAAAAAGCGCTGGTAAAACGGTACGATTATTTCCACACCCTTGGTTGCAGGCTTTCTGACCATGGATTGGAAACAGTGTATGCTGAAGAGGTTTCTGAAAAGGAGCTGGCTGCTATTTTTGTCAAGGCATTGAAAAAAAAGAAGCTCACGTCGCTCGAAAGCGCACAGTTCAAATACGGCATGATGCTTTTTTTCGGTGAGGAGCAGGCCAGGCGCGGATGGGTGCAGCAATTGCACCTGGGCGCTATGCGCAACAACAACACAACAATGTTCAAACAACTTGGCCCGGATACAGGCTTTGATTCCATTGGCGATGCTTCGTTTGCCCCGCGGCTTTCCCAATATCTGGACGCATTGAACACGCGGGGCGCGCTTGCCAAGACCATTCTGTACAACCTGAACCCCAAGGACACACCAGTACTCACCACCATGCTAGGAAATTTTCAGGATGGTTCGGCGTGGGGAAAAATGCAGTATGGGTCAGCGTGGTGGTTTCTTGATACCAAGGAAGGCATGGAAGCGCAGCTTTCCATGCTCTCGCAGCACGGATTGCTGTCGCGTTTTGTGGGCATGCTTACGGATTCCCGCAGTTTTCTCTCATATCCCCGTCACGAGTATTTCCGGCGCATCCTCTGCAATATGATTGGTACTGACGTTGAAAACGGCGAACTGCCCAATGATATGGCGCTGCTTGGCAAAATAGTCGAGAATATCAGCTATGCCAACGCGAAAGAGTATTTCGGGCTCTGAGCCACGGCTCTTCGGCTACGCTCAGAGCGCGTGGTATTACTCAGGGTCTTTTTCCCACCACAACACGGTCTGCTTCCAGTACGCGGCCGCGTCGTTGTACGCGAGCGCCTGTTTGAACTGGCTGTTAGTGACGGTTTTAACGACCGCGGCGGTGAGGCAGAGGGCTGCGCGCGCAAGGTCTTTTTGCAGGCGCTGCCACGAATAGTCGCGGGAAAAAAGATGCTCGGCAAAGGGAACATGGCCGCGCACAATTTCACTGAGCGCGGGATTGAGACCCTGGTCAACGGGCTTTTCCGCGTATCTGAAGGGCTGTACGCAAAACGACAGGGTGTCGGCAAGGACCTCTTCCTCGGTCATTGTTTTTTCCTGGATTTCAAGTTCCTGCTTCATGCATGCTGCCACGCTCTGGCGAATCTCATCAAGGTCCAGCGGCTGTTCGGCAAGGAGCGCCACATCGTGGCCGTGCTTGAGGCGCTGGGCCTCCTTGTTTTTTCCCAGGGGAATACCGAGTGTGCGCGGGCCCAGGGTGAGCAGTTTGTCTCCGATGATGCTTGAAATTGTGGGCAGCTCAACGGTCTCGTTACACTGGTAGAGGCCGCCGCAGGCCACCTTTTTCCTGATTTTTGGGGTGGTATTTTTTTTCAGGATTGCGTCGAGCATGATAAAGTTTTCTTTGTTGTCCGTGAAGTGCGACGCATAGAAAATTTCATAACTGACCATGGGCAGCCACGGCTTGGTTTTGTGCTGCCGTTTTTGAAAGCGGGTGAACAGTCCGTGTTTTTTTACCACGCCCTCAACCGTCTGGTCGATCCGCTCCCTGGTTTCGTCAGTGGCAATGTCCACGTCGATTGAAAACCTGCGCGGTTCTTCGAGCAGCACCAAGAGTGAATTGCCGCCTTTAAAGGTAAAATCCAGGCCTTCGCGCACCAGCTCCGCCACCAGCTCAAGGCAATGCGCCGCTTGTTCGGCAAGCACATCGGGCGCTTCTTTTTTGTTCGCGCAGATGTGCTCCTTGGTAAAATAGAGGGCAGAGGCAATGGGCATGGTCACTCCTTTGCGCGGGATTCGTAGGTCCCGTCAGCGGTATTGACGATTATTTTTTCGCCTGTTTCGACAAAGAGAGGCACTTGCACTACCAGGCCGGTTTCGAGCGTAGCGGGTTTGGTGGAGCCGCCTGACGCGGTCCCGCCTTTTACATTGGGACCTGTTTCGGTGATGGCGAGCGTCACCGTGACCGGCAGGGTGATGTAGAGAGGGTTTCCCTCGTGCAGAAAGACGCGCACAACAATGTTTGGTATCATGAACTGGGCCGCTTCGGCCACAATGTCGCGGTGGATCATGATTTGGTCAAAGGTTTCCTGGTTCATGAACCAGAAGCTGTCGCCGTCCTGGTAGAGAAATTCCATGGGAATTTGGTCAAGTTCGATTTCCGTGAATTTCTCGTCACTGATCCAGCGGTATTCGAAATACTTGTTGTCCGAGAGCCGTTTGAGCCTGGATTGGATGACTGCGCCGCCGCGCGCAGTGCGCTGGTGGTGCGCCTCAGCCACCATGTGAGGCTGGCCTTCGTACAGGACAATCATGCCCCGTCGTAATTTTGTCGCGGTTTCCATTGTGTGTTTTCCTTTTGTTGAGAGAGAAAATATACGTGAAACCAGGGCTGGTGGGCAAGAATTGAGAATGCTTGACCGGTCCCCGAGTGGTGCGCCTCCCCTCGATACGGCCCAATGTCTGGAAACGGGGCCTACTCGGGGAACGGCGTGCTGTATCGAGGGACCGGCCAAGTGCTTGCAAACCAGTCTTTTATACCCTCAAGACCGGCGTTCTTGTTTTCCCCTGCCTTGCTTTGTTATATTTATTAGGATTTTTCCATGAAAACCTGGTGACATAGCCAAGTTGGTAAGGCGAAGGTCTGCAAAACCTTTATTCCCCGGTTCAAATCCGGGTGTCACCTTTAAATATACGGGCCCCTGCGCATGCGGGGGCTTTTTGTTTTTTGGAGGAGTGTCAGGCCTTTTTGATATCAACGCCCAGCTTGTGGAGGCGGAAGTGCACTTCGTGCAGCCATTCCTGCGACTGTTCGATGTTCATAAAGTTTTTATAACTATTGATGGCCTTGGTACGGTAGTCCAGCTTTTCGTAGCAGAGTCCCAGATTGAAGAGCAATGGGGTGAAGTCCTGCACTAATTTCAATGATTTAAGATAGTAGCGCACGGCAATGTCCCATTTCTCGTACGAGAGATACACCGTGCCCAATAGAAAGTTGGCCATCCAGTTCTGGGGGTTGAGGCGCGCGCTCTGTTCAAACATTTCCATGGATTCGACCGTCTTGTTGTTTTTCAGATAGAGTGCGCCCAGGAGAAAAAACGAGTCAGCATCGTTGGGGTCTTTGCGGACCATTTCAAGATACGCCTCCGCGGATTCAGGTGTGGGGATATGGGAAAGGTCGTACGCGTAATATTGGGATTCAGGTTTTTTTTCCACTTCTGTTTTCCTGTTTTCACTCGTTCTATTGCTGGCACAGCAGGACAATGGCTTGGGCGGCAATGCCTTCACCGCGTCCGGTATATCCCATGCCTTCTGTTGTGGTGGCCTTGACCGAGACGTTTTCGACTTGCGTATTGAGGACACCCGCGATATTTTTCCGCATCTGTGCTGCAAATGGCATTATCTTTGGCTCTTCCGCAATAACTGTGCAGTCGACGTTCGCTATAATATAGCCTTTTTTCAGGACCAAGTCGTATACTTTGAAAAGGAGCTCGGCGCTGTCCGCGTTTTTGTACGCGGGATCGGTATCGGGAAAGTGCACGCCGATATCGCCCAGCGCCAGCGCGCCCAAGAGCGCGTCGGCAATGGCGTGGAGAAGTACGTCCGCGTCGCTGTGGCCCAGCAAGCCCTTGCCGTGGGGAATATGGACGCTTCCCAGCACCAGCTTTCGTCCTTCGACCAGCCGGTGGACGTCGAACCCGGTTCCGATCCTGAAATCCATTGTGTTACCTCGCTCTTGTTACATTGACCCGTTTGCAGTATTTTCTGACGCGGCATGCGCTGCACAACGGGGAAATGGGTTTGCAGACATTCTGTCCAAAAGCCACCAGAAAGGTGTTGTACCGTATCCAGTGTTTTTTTGGCAGTATTTCCCTGAGCGCGAACTCGGTCTCCTCGGGCGTTTTGGTATGTACCACGCCGAATCTGTTGCTTATCCGGTGCACATGGGTGTCCACGCAGATTGCTGGAATGCCGAAACCCTCGCCCAGAACAAGGTTCGCTGTCTTGCGGCCCACACCTTTGAACGCGAGCAGTTCCTCAAGTGTATCGGGCACGCGGCCATTGTATTGGCTCTCCAATTTAGCGCAGACGCTGATTATTGTTCGGGCCTTGGTTTTGTAGAAGCCCGCGGGAAAGATGGCTGTGCGAATGGCATGCTCGGAAAGTCTTGCCATGCGTTCGGGCGTACGGGCAAGGCCGAAGAGCCGTTCAGAGGCAGCCGCGGTGACATCGTCTTTGGTGCGCAGGCTGATAATGGTGGCAATGAGGACCTGGAAGGGATCGCGCTGTGTATCAGCGATTTTTGTGACAATGGGAACATACCAGGAAGAATATCCCTTTCGCAGTATGGCCATAATGGTGTTAAAGAACCCTGCCAGACCGTGATCAGATTGCTTCAAGCGTGCCTTCGGGGTTGAATTTCAGGAAATAGGGGCAGCTGAGGCAATCTTCGCTGATATATTCAAATTCAACGCCCTCCACCTGGCCCACGATGAGCCAGCAGGGCCGTTCAGCGTTCGCATGCTTGTAGTAGCACTCGGCGCAGGCCGTGGCATTGGCCGGATTGTGGCCCTTGAAGAAGTCCCAGCACCTGATGGAACGGGCCTCTTCAAGCTGTTTTTTCCGTTCTTCTTCCTTTCGTTGCGCTTCGCCTGAACGCTCCTCCTCTTCCTTTCTGCCCAGCACATTGAGCGTGTTCTCAATGCTGAGTACTGATTGGAAGACACGGGAAAGCAGGGTGGATTCGAGTATGGCCGTGACCGCTGGCGTGGGATTTACCAGAAAGAGGTTCCTTTTTTTCTCCTTCTGCTCTTTGAAGGCGCGGAGCACCACGCCCAAGCCGCCCGAGTGGATGGCAATGAGGGAGGAGCAGTCGAGGAAAATGGTCTTGATTTCTTTTGCCAGAAGGCCTTCGAGGATTTTTTTCAGTTCGAGAATGCGTTTGTCGTTCAATGTTTCGCCGAGAGATACCACGGTGTGGGTGTCGTGTTGGTCCACTGAGATGGAATCGCCCTTGAGCGACTCAGCGGCATAGGGGCACTTTGCGCATTCTTTGCGCAGACTGCCGTTTTCATCCTGATAGACCATCCAGCATTTGGTACCAAGCTGTGGTGATTCGCCCGTGATGGCTTTTGCCAAAGCGCAGGATTCGAGAAATGAACGCGCTGCAGCCGATATCTGCTGTGCCATTGATGACTCCGGGAAAAGGAAAAAATACGATTACCCTCGAAGAAATAGATAATTTATATTATTCGTGAAAATCAAGCGGTGTCATCTCATTTTCCGGACGAATTATGACTGAACAGGAAGCACTTGTCGCACTCAATGGCACGCCAGGTTATGGCCCGCGCAAGACCCAGAAGCTTCTCCAGGCCTTTGGGTCGGCTCGCGCCGCATTTGGCGCGGGCGAAAAGGAATTTGCCGTGGCCGAAGGTCTTGGCAAAGCTGCCTGGGAAGCACTGCACGCCGGACCTGCGCCAGGGTTTGTCGCTGAGCAGTTCACAGCCGCGCGAACGCATAACGCCCGCATAGTCACGCTCGCTGACCCTGAATATCCGGCCCGGCTCAAGACCATTTTCGATCCTCCCATAGTCATCTATGTCCAGGGGCTTCCCCTTGCACACACGGGCCTCTCGGTGGGAGTAGTGGGCACACGAACGGCAACGCAATACGGCAGAAAAGTAGCGCGCGACATGTCCTTGGCGCTTGCGGCCGCTGGCGTGTGCGTGGTAAGCGGACTGGCGCGGGGCATTGATACGGTCGCGCACATGGCCGCGCTTGCCGCAAAGGGACGCACCATTGCCGTGCTCGGTTGCGGACTCGACTACGTGTTTCTTGATAAAAGCGAGGAGCTCTTGCGCGGCATCTGCGCCAGCGGCGCGCTGGTTTCCGAGTTTCCTTTTGGCACACCGCCCGAACCAGGCCATTTTCCCCGGCGCAACCGCATTATCAGCGGGCTGTCGCACGGCGTGCTAGTTATTGAGGCGGGGAAAAAGAGCGGAGCGCTCATTACCGCTGAATACGCCATGGAACAGGGCATTGATGTGTTCGCGGTGCCCGGCAATATAACCAGCGCCTATTCCGAGGGCGCCAACCGGCTTATCCGTGATGGCGCGCACGCGGCGCTTTCGGCAGATGACGTGTTGTTTACTCTTGGCAAACGAAGCGGTCAGACCGCAGCTCCGCAGGCGTTGAACCTGGGCGACGATGAAAAGAAAGTGCTGGATATTCTGGAAGGCGAACCAATGCATATTGACGCGATCATCAGAAAAAGCGCGCTCACGGTTGCCGCGCTCCACCCCATTCTCATGAGCCTTGAGATCAAGGGCGTGGTGGCGCAGCTTTCGGGCATGAAATACACGCGCGCATAGGGAGGGGAAACCCTACGTTTCCATACGCTCATGGGTCTTTTTTCATCAATACAAAACGCGCCTCGCGCAAAACAGCTGGCCTGGATCGCGATCATCTTCGGTCTGCTTCTGCTTTTTCTTTTCCTGTTCGGCGGGAAGTACGGTTTTGTCAATATGTACCGGCTTTCGGATGAACGTACGGCGCTTGAGCGCACGCTCGATTCGCTTGCCGCCGAACAGGAGAGCATTAAGCGCGATATCAAAAAGCTGGAGACCGACCGTTCCGAGATAGAGCGCATTGCCCGCGAGAAATACGGCATGGCGAAAAAAGGTGAAAAGGTGTACAAGTTCTCCGCGCCAGCGGACACTGTGAGAAAGTGATAATTGCGCATGGAAAAGACCCTTGCCATTGTCATGGGTTCTGTCCGGTTTGCCGAGACCAGTAAAATAGTCCAGCTTTTTACCCGGCAATTCGGCCGCATGTCCGTGGCGGCCAAGGGCGCTTCACGTAAGGGATCGCCTTTTGCCGCAACGCTCGAACCGTTTTCTTTATGCGAGTTTATTATTTCGGTTAAAAAGGGGCGTGACGTACAGACCCTTGCCAATGCCACCATTGTAGATCATTTCGGGCGCATCAGGGAAAGCGAGCTCCTGCTTCCCGCGGCACAGGTGGGCATTGAACTGCTCAGGAAAACCGTACATGAAGACGAGCCCTTGCCGCAGCTGTTTGAACTGCTTGCGGCCTATTTGCGCAGACTCAACGTCAGCGGAGAAAAAGACCGGACGTATGTTGACAAGGTCATCTGGATGTACATGCTTTATTTTTTAAAGGTCATGGGCTTTGCCCCTATATTCAACGCCTGCATATCGTGCGGGTCAATCACATTTGGCGCCACAGCCGCGGTTTCGCCAAGGGCGGGCGGCGCGCTTTGTTCAAGCTGCGGTATAGCGCATACGGATTCAGTCTGGCTGCCGGAACGAACGCTTGGTTTCCTGGGCAGTCTTCTGGCATTGCCAATCGATGCGCTTGAACCTGTCGCGATTCCCAACCGCGAGGTTGTGGGCAGTGTCATTCTTAGTCTCCTGCAGGCCCATTTTGAACAGGAGTTGGTGCTCAACAGCCTTGCCTTTTACAATAGGGTCTGATACCCTTATTTTTCTCTCGCGGAATATGGGTATTTATGGATATATTTATGGATATGGCATTTACAATCCCTCCTGTTTCCAGCCTTCCCCTCGATGTCGCAACGCTTATATCTGAAATAGACGAGTTTAAAGGCCGGTGGGAGTCGCTTAAGAATATGGCGCCAAAGCAACTGATGGTTTTGCGCAAGGTAGCGACAATTGCGTCCATTGGCTCGTCCACACGCATCGAGGGTTCAAAACTTTCAGACGCTGATGTCGAAGCGTTTCTGTCACGGATAAACCGCCGTTCGTTCCAATCCCGCGATGAGGAAGAGGTGGCAGGGTACGCGGACGCCATGAACCTGGTCTTTGGCTCATACGATGACTTTGCGCTATCGGAGAACCATATTAAGCAGCTTCACTCCGTGCTTTTACAATACAGTTCCAAGGACCAGCGGCACAAGGGCGAGTATAAGAAGCTGTCCAATAGCGTGGAGGCATTTGACCAAACAGGCAAAAGCATGGGGGTCGTGTTCGAGACTGTAAGCCCGTTCGAGACCCCGTTCCGCATGCAGGAGCTTGTCGCGTGGTATTCTGACGCCATGCAAGATAAAAGCCGCCACGTCCTGGTGACAATCGCGGTTTTTACGGTCCATTTCCTTGCCATTCACCCTTTCCAGGACGGCAATGGCAGGCTTTCGCGGGTACTCACCACCCTGATGCTGCTTAAAGCGGGATATTCGTTTGTGCCCTATTGTTCGCTCGAAAGCATTGTCGAGGAGAACAAGGAGAACTATTACCGTTCGCTCAGAAGGGCGCAAGCATCTTTTAAAACAGACCATTCCGGACTCCCCGAATGGTTGCGGTTTTTCATGCAGATGATGAAGAAACAGAAGGACATTTTAATCGCCCGGATGGAGCAGGAAAACGTCATTGCCTATGCGGACCTGCCCGCGCTGTCCGAATCGATACTTACACTTGTATCGCAACGCGGTAAGGTCACGGTCGCGGTATTGGTGTTAAAAACCAAGGCAAACCGGAATACGGTCAAAAAACATCTGCGGACGCTGGTGGAAAAAGGGCTTATCCGGCAGAACGGCGTAGGCAAGGGCACTTGGTATTCGGGGAAGTAATCATTTTATTGGAAAGGAATAAAAGGTATGGGAGAAGTTCATCCAGCCGCGTTTCGTGACGCTCTTGGCATCTACAAACTCATCAAACGGTTTCCCAAGGAAGTGCTGCCGCGCCCGTTGTCTGACATTGCCACGCACATTGACCGGTTTTTCGTGTACAAGGACAAAAACCGCGTGGCGGGCACGGTCTCGTGGAAGATACTCCCCGAAATCGGCAACGAGAAAGAGCATATTATCGAGATTGTGTCACTGTGCGTTGATAAAAAGTTTCACGGCAAAGGCGTGGGGCGCAGCCTGGTTGACGCGGTCATCGACCATATTTTCCAATACAAGCCTACACGGATCATCCTGCTCACGTTTTCACCGGGGTTTTTTGAGAAGTTCGGGTTTAAGCGTATTTCCAAGGAAAAACTGTACAGCAAAATCTACCTGGGTTGTATCAATTGCACCAAGTACACCAATCCTCTCGATTGTCCTGAAGTTGCCATGGAATTGAAGATGGGGTGATTTAGAAGGCACGAGGCTTGAGGTGCGATGACTGCGTATTCCGCAAGAACGGTACCGCTCGCAAAAACGGCTGTATTGGTAACCCCGGGGATGGGTATCCCTATACACCTCCCACAGCAACTGCAAGGTCCCCCCGCGCCTTTGAAGCTCCTGATGCACATAAAGAAAATCTAGTTCCTCCCGTTTGACAGAAGGAACCAGGGCCGATGAAAACAGCCGTTCCTCCATGACTGTATCCGATAACAATGCGCCCTGGGGCCAATCCAAGCCCAAGGCATCATATCGTTACCAATACTCCTGTACCGTGCTCCAATTTATGCCAAGCAACTTGGCCACTTGGCGCTGGCTCATGCCGGATGCGTCGGAATAGGTGGCCGGTTACGATTGGAACGGGTGGCCGGATGAAATCGGAATCAGTGGCCGGTTAGGATCGGAAAACGTACCGTAGCGAATGCGGAGGACACGACATGCGGACTGCCGCTGCCGAAGGACACGGAATGCAATTTGGGTCGAAGGGTTGCAACACTTCGATAATAATATTTGTGTTGCGACCCTGAGCCCCCATGTGGATTGTTGTATGCCGTAAACTGGCACCTCTTTGAATTGATTTCGCCACCGTCTGGTTTTCGCGCGCCCGTGTCTTTATTTCTTTCCTGTCATGCAGCCTTCTCGCTTAAGCGACCGCTCACAAATTTATGTAACACACTCGACATGAGGGTTTGATAAGGTATACCTTCTTCGACTGCTTTTGTCTGAATTGCGCTAAGATCTTTCTCGGCGATCCGAATGTTAACGCGTTTGTTTTTTGCAAATGTAGCCCGTGCATAGGATTGAAATCGCTTCTTCTCAGCGCTTAGATTTTTAATGCTTTTCCATTCGCCACGCTCAATTGATTCAAGAAGTTTCTGTTCTTCTTTATCGAGATTATATTTTTCATGGTTTGCCCCTAAGGTATTGGTTGGTTAGTTTCCTGCTTGCAAAAATAGTCTTTAGAAAGACACCGTTTTCGGATTCTACAAAAGGAACGTAATAAACATAATTGTCAATTTGAACGACAAAGACCAGCTGATTTGGATATTTTTATTTGTTAGGATGGTCGGTAATATCTAGAAGATCATCGTTTTCAATATGCCAAACTACTTTTTCAAAGGAAATGTTCCGTTCTGTTTTAAGCTTCTCGTTCTTATCTAATGGCCAATTAAAGAACCTCATAATTATAATATATCACTTTGTGTGCCTTCAAAAAGGAGGTCCCCATGTCCGCAGTCTGCCGTCAATTTATCGATCATCTCAAGCTCAAGGGCTTTTCCCAGGCCACCATCCAGAACTATGTCGAGTGTGTTTCCCGCTGCGTCCGCCACTTCAACAAACCGCCGCT
>MFYT01000042.1 GCA_001789205.1 Candidatus Raymondbacteria bacterium RIFOXYA2_FULL_49_16
TGAGGGGCGTAAGGTGTCTCTCATGATAAATACATTTTATTGTAAGGAGATACTATGACGCCTACTCGACAAGGAACCGCTTCGATGGATGGCACCCTGGTTTTGGATGCAGCCCACATAGTTTTTTATCGACGCGGTTATACCGGCTTCGGAGTGGTCGCGTAACGCCGGGATGTTCACCAGGTAATCGGCTTCCATGATGTCTTTGTGTATACCCAATTGTGAGTCCAGATATAAATGGTTTGAAGGTGTAAAATCAGCCGCGCATGACAGACGCACTCCTTTTTTTTCGATTCTTTCCTTGTAGAAATAGGTGTTTTCCTTCAGCATGGCGTCGTTGTTATCGTACACGGTGATGTTTTCGCAGGGGAATGAGTTGCCCAGCATAGAATGCAGCCCATCAACAACCGCGGAAACGACTTCCACATGCGTGGCATAGTGCAGTCGCGGATTGGAAAGGTTCACTTTTATCGTGATACGGCTGTTTTGGGTTATTCCCGGAAAAAATCGTTCAAAGGCTGTTGCGATATCATCTGTGCCGGTAATGTTCCTTATACCGGTAAAGACCATGGCTTTTACAGTTTCAGCATCCACAACCCCTTTTCTAATGTCAGGCGCAGAGGTAGCGGTTGGTGCTGTGACCGTCACAATTCGTGCTTTGAGTCCTTTGGCAATGGCGCCCGGATTCTCCTGGGCGTGCAGGTGCTGGACTGGGTAAAGAAGGCCGGTGACGGCCGCGGATGTCATGAATCGTCTGCGTGTTAATTCCATGGGGATCACCATTTTGCCACAGCGCGCAATTTTTGCGTGCCGCCGCGTTCCTTGTCCTGGTTTATAGTAACGTATTCGTCCTTGAGGTTATTGCCCAGTCCGTCCTTCAGGTTTATTTTCACCGTGGCCTTGGCTAAAAATCCCGCCGAATCCCCTTCAATCGAATAAATGAAGTATTTTGAATCAGGGGCCGCGAAATTAAGTTCTTCGAATGTTGGAGCGTAGCTTTCGGTCTCAATGTAGTACGCTTCCTCCAGGGAGTGGATATGTGTAAGAATTGTCTTGAATTCAACGACCTTTGCCTGCGTGGTGGTGCCGAGAAACCGAGGGATGGCCAGCATGGTCAGAATGCCGATGATGGCGATGGCCACCACTAATTCGGTGAGGGTAAAACCTGATTGGTCGCCAAGCAGGGACCTGCAGGGGTGTTTCTTTTTTTTCATGCTCTGTCCTTTAAAGGTGAATGGATTTTCGCAGCAAACGTTTTTGAGAAAGTATATGCACAGGCTTTTTACCTATTGTCAGGAACAGGCTGCATCTGATAAAGTCGATTGCAGCGGTTTCATCCGCCTCAAGGCGTCCATTGTGGTTTTTATCCAGATCAGCCATTTCGACGACGCCGTCTTTATCAAAATCCCGCGTGGAATCACTCCCGAAAAAATAAAAGCCAACAGAATCCACCTGTACGCATGTATCAAAGATCAGCTTGTTGTTTAACGTCAGCTCCGGTCTCGTAGTAAGATGCCGCTTCTGAAATTGGTCCGATGTATAGACCATGCGGCCGGTTTCAGCGGTATCGATACTATACAAATGGGAGAACTCGTGTTCGAGCCTGTGCAGGCCGGTTTCAAGGCTGGTGACCGCTGCCGTGTTCTTTGACCAGCGTGCGCTCGATTTATAAATGAACGAATAGTTAAGATATATAACCTCCGCGGCCAGTGTGACCAGAAAAAGTGACACGATTATCTCGGTCAGGGCATACCCTTTGTCATTTTTTCGTATATTATTCAACATGGGTCATTATCTCAAAAAGCGGCAGGTATAACCCTACCAGGACAAGACTGACAAACACTCCCATGACAACGATGAGCAAAGGTTCGAGAATGGTCAGCAGGGAGGTCGATGCTGTTTCAACATCGTTTTCGTAATATTCAGCCGCTTTTTGGAGCATATCCTTCAAGCTCCCGGTCTTTTCCCCGATAGCGGCCATTTGCACGGAAAGGGAGGGAAAGACCGATTCAACTGCCAATGCGCCACCAAAGGACTTTCCGGATTCAATTGCAGCTACGATCCTGCCAACAGCCTTTTCAATAATGCGGTTACCCAATGCGTGTTGGGTAATCCTGAGGGCATCCACAAGCGGAACTCCTCCGGCAAGTAATGTGGCTGTTGTCCTGTCCAGACGGGCTATGGTGCTTTTCAGAGAGAGTGCTCCGAGTACCGGCACCTTTATTTTTATCGAATCCCAGAAGCGCCTGGCCGCATCTTGCCGGATAATGAGCGAAGACAACACAACTGCCAGACCAGCGCATATGCCAAGAGCGCCCCAATGGTCTTTTATAAGCGCACTGAGGGTGATAATGACGGTTGTCAGAAAAGGCAGGTCTTTTCCCATTTCCAGGTACATGGATTGGAAGGTGGGCACCACAAACACGAGAAGTGTTATTAAAACGCAGAGCGCAACGCAACTGACGACGGCCGGATAGAGCATTGCTCCTATTATTTTTCTGCGGATCGCCTCTGATTTTTCGAGGTAGTCGGCCAATTTTGAGAGTATTTCGGGAAGGTTGCCAGATGATTCACCCGCGCGTACCATGGCGCAAAACAGGGCGCTGAAGGTTCGGGGGTGCTGGGAGAGGGCGCTATGCAGGGCAAGACCCCGTTTAATGTCGTTTGCCACGGAAGCCAGAATAACCTTAAAACGGGAGTGTGCGGTTTGGTTCTGCAATGCGTCCATGCAGGCGTCCAGAGGGAGTCTTGACGAAACAAGAATTGAAAGCTGGCGGGCAAAGGAGGAGATGTCGCGTTTGGGGATACTAAGATGGAATGAAGAGGCCAGGCGCCTGCCTATCCGGATGTTTTTAAGCTGGCGCATTTTTAGCGCTGCAATGGCATGGTCAGCATTGGTCGCGCTGAGCACGCCGCATTCTTCTTTTCCAGCCGCGGTAACTGCGGTATAGTTGAATTCATCCATTATAGTTTTGCTATCCTGGAAAAACGAGCGTGGAAATGTCAAAAATAATTTTTCCGCTCTTTTCGACAAAGATGGTTATTTTTTTCAGTTCTTCACCAGACACTGTTCTTTTTATAGCCAAAGGGCCGTCTCTAAACAAAATAACACTTTCCTGGTTTTTCAGGCCATTCTTTCCATGAATGGATTCCTCCAAGAATCCCACCGCTATTTCAACGGCCCTTACCCTGTCGCTGAAGATGGGGGTCGCGGTCAATTTTCCAACATAGGCGGTAAGGGGAAGCCCGATTGCAGAGAAAATGGCCAGAGCAACGAGTATTTCAGTCATGCTGAAGCCGGCGTTGTCAGTTTTCATGGAGACTCACTGTTTTTAAGAGGGGCGTTCCTGAAAATATGACGGGAAGGGCAAAGGTGCTGGAAAAAGAGACCCGGTCCACCACCGTATTGAAGAGCCAGTTATAAAACGACGTTTCGCCTTCCTTGCGGTAGAACCCTTTTGTTGTGCAATGACCGGTTATTGTGCCTCTGAATTCCATTATTCCGTTGTTATATACGACACCTGAGCATACAGATTTTGGGGAAATGTAAAAGGTGACTTGATCTTCATTGTCAGGGACGCCGGGATAGGTTGCCACAAAGACCCCTTCACAAGGTTCTGTTGATGTTATTGAAATGCCGCCTTGGTACAATCCGTCGGTCTTTCGCATGAGCGCGTAGATAAAGGCGGGGTTGTGGGTGTGGGCCGCGTCCGACACTATCACCATGCCTTCGGAGAGCAGTTGCGCGGAAACCTGGGCATGATTGGCAATGGTAATGCCGTTACGAGCGTAGAAAATAGCGTTGTCCACACGCGATTCGCCGTCGAGGACTATGCTTCCGCCGCAGAACGCGGAAAGCCAGTTTGTTCTGGCTGTGCCGCTGATGTGCAGTGAGCGTTCGATGTAGAGGCGCACTGGTGAGGAACATACAGCGTCATTGTTGATAAAGACATCTCCCTCAACAAAAATGGATTTGTTCGCAAAGTTCCTCAGAAAAGCGGTGGAGGCTGTTTTGCCAAGATCGAGTGAATGGTGCAGGATGGTATCACATTTCCTGAAATCCCGCAGCTGGTCACGGACGTTCCCGATGTACCGGATAACGAGCGAGTCGTTGAGCGTATCAGGTTCTTCGCGCTGGATCACGGCACCGTTAATGAGAGGTCCGCCTGTAAACCGATAGGAAGTTTTAGCCGCGGCCTCAATAGTGTTTTGAACAAGGCACACGTCCCCGGCAATCCTGTTATTGGCCCCAATGACAAGTTTCGTGTTTTTTTTATTGAGCGTGATGGCTGGATCAAACGCAACCGGCATACACTCGCCAAGAAGGGCCATGACAGTGTCTCGCGCCTTTGCCCAGAACCCAATGGAAGTGATTCTGATATATCCGCCATAATTCTCAACCGAAGCAATAAAACCCGCTTTGGTGTCGAGTGTGTCCTGATAGTTTTTACAGCGCCATAGGGCGGTTTTTTCGCCTGATAGAAAGTACCGGCATTTTTCAACACCGGCTTCGGCCGCATAACGCGCTTCAATTTTGTTTGAATGGGATATATGGGAAGCTGACTTGACACGGGAATAAACGAGAAATCCGTTGAATATAGTGATGAGAACCACAATCATGCATAAAACAAAAATAAGAACAAAGCCTTTTTGGTTACGCATGGCAATCACTGGAGTATGTAGGTGCGGCCTTGGCATTCAATGGTCACGCTGTTTGTGGTTATTTTGATAATACGGAAGTTTCCCGCAACATCGCCTTTTTTCGCGTTGATTGTTTCGTTTTTAACCGTGTCCCTGAGAATGGCGAGTGAGTTATTACTCTCCCACATGATACCGTCGAGAACAAATGGCTGTGTTTGGGGCGCTGGCCGGGCAGTTCGCTCAGCCGACCGCGGGGCGTCCCCGGGGACCAGACCGGAGAAGGGGTCCCTGGCGTTTCCGACATATGTGTATCCCGCCGCGGCAAGGATCCGCGTGAAGCCGGTATCCGGTGTGTTTTCCGATGCAATGAACATTTCTTGTGCTTTATCCGTAATAGGCTCAACGGCGCTTCTTTTTATCAGGACAACGTTATATACCCAGATGGCGATGGTAATGCCGGATATGCAGACAAGAAGAACGCGTTTTATCATAGTATTATTTTAACACGTAAAAAGATATGTTCATCTTGGTTTTTAATGACGGATTTCCCGGACGAAGAGGCGTACAATGTATCTCCGAAAACTTGACGACATGGCCGCTTTTTTCAAGTGCATTTACAAATAGGGCCGTTTCGTGGTACGTGTTGTTCACAGTGACCGTAAAGGGGATTTCACTATAGGTCGGGATTACCGCAGGCTTTTCCGGTTTAATGCTCTGAAGACGTACGCCATTCCTGAGTGCGATGGTGTTGAGGGAGTTAAAAAGAAGGGACGGCTTCTCGTCACCATCGGTTGCGGTCTGGATGTCCGAGAAAATCGACATATAGTCTTTATGCCGGGAGATAATCGCGGTCCGGTGCATTAACAGTTGGTTGATAGCGGCCGACTGTTGGGAGAGATGGACGCGTACGGCGACCGTTTTGTACATCGCAGATGCCAAGGGGACCACAACAAACAGCACGAGAACGCATAAAAGAGCGCCGGAAATGGCAACCTGGATCAATTCTTTATTTCGTCGCAGCGCGGTACTATGTTTGTTCATTTAATTTCTATTTCCATGGCAAAATGAATCAAACGTCCAGGCGCGATAGCGCGAGACTTTGAATCCCTGTCGCTTCTGTGTTCGGCGTAGAGCAATGAAACCTTACCAAAAAGAGGTTCTTTTTCGAGATTTGAGTAAAAAAGAGAGATCCCCGCATTGTCGGCGCCGGTAGCGGAAAGAGAAATCTGTTTCCGTTTTTCATTGTCAATGATGTGTAATTCATTGAAGCGGATGGAATGCGGGCACGCGGTTGCAAGAATCTCAAAAATCCTGCTTTTGGCAACTGACATGTAGGTTATGGATGAAAGTTTCATCACTTTTTCCCTGATGGCTTTGTTTTCCCGATGCATTTTCTGGAGCTTCTCAACGGCGATATTTTGAGTGTCCACCGTATCTTTCAGCCCTGTGATGGCATGGCGAAGGGATATTGTCACGCCGGCCAGCACGAGACAGACAAGGACGATTGCAGTGAAACCATATCTCACTATACCCTGATAGAGGGTATGCAGGCGCCTTTTTTCAGCTATCTCCCTTGGTATGACTGACGCGTGGTTGATGTTTTTCTTGAAATGCGCGGAATTGAAAACGAGTGCCCAGGGAAAAATAAATTCATCATAGCAAGGCACACGCGGAGTACGCAAGGCCCATCCCATTTTCGCGTAGTATTCGGCCAATGTTTCCCGCGAATCGCCAAGTATGCTCATTGTTCGTATTTTCTCTCCCTTGCATTTATTTTCCCAGAAACTTGAAATGAAGGTGTCTATAATCTGTGCGAAACGGGCTGGGTCAGCACTAAAATCCTGGCTGCCCGCTGGAAGTGTGGCCCCTTCCGCAAGAGTGCCGTCAGGAGCGTATATAAACGCGTTTGTTTCAGTATTGCCTACAAAAAGGAGAGCCCCGGGACTTGGGTGGGATGCGCTTGCTTGGATAGCAATACCTAACTCATATGGTCCGCATCCGATTCTTTCGACAAAAAGATCAGCTTCGCCGGTGGTTCGACTAAGTTTTTCCTCTGTTTGCCGTTTCATGGCGTTGATCAAAACACTATGGTCCGAGAGCGGCATGCTATCCTGAATAATGGTATCGGCCGGAATACACTCGGGCAGAATGGAGGGGAGGGGCAGAGCTCCGGCTTCAGAGAGCATATTGGTTTTGTGAATGATCCTGGATATCGTTTCATGTTCGCCGGGAGAGGTCGCTATGCTGTCAGGCGCCAGAGCGTTTCGGCCGATAAAATCAATTAACGATTCATTCTTTTCGCTTTTTATTTTCCGGACCACACGAATTTCAGGGAAAGTCTGGATTGTTGCATAGTAATATACGCCCTCTTTATGGTACAGGGCCGATCTGTATTGCGGTATGGCGAGGAATCGTCGTAGGAATGCAAACACTGGGAACACCTATTTAGCCAGCTGCCATTCTTTAATGATTTCTTCGTGTTTTACGTTGGCATCGCTCCCGAAATAAATATGCGGGGTAAGGAAGATCATCATTTTTGTCTTGACCTCTCTTTTTGTCTTGTGGCTGAAGAAAAAGCGTAAAACAGGGATTCTACCCAATATGGGAACACGTTCAATGACTTCCTGTTGATTGGTAGAGATGAGTCCCCCAAGAATATATGTTTCGCCGTTCTTAAGCCTTACCGTTGCCGTGATTTCACGGGTGTTGATGGGGGGCGGGATTTTTCCCGGCATGGGGCTTACCCCGGGTATCTGAAAAATCGGTTTTATTTCCACAGTGACTTGATCGTTGGAGGTTACCCATGGTGTTACTGACAAAGAAATATTTGCCTCATAGCTTTCCAGGCGTTCTGTGGTTTGGTGCCGCAGTGTGTTGTCGCCAGACTCTATCTCGCTTGTCAGGAGAATGTATTCACGGGTGCCGATTTTAATGAGGGCAGTATGGCCGTTCAGTGTGGCGACCTGGGGAGTGGATTGAACGTTCGCGAGGCCCTGGCTTTCGAGAAGGTTGATTTGGGCGCGGAAATCGGATGGAAGTTTGACGATCTGTTTTAAACCAAGAAAATCAGACGCTTTAGACAAATAGCCGTTTACGTCTTCTCCCCGGGCCTGCAACGCTATTTTCGGACTGATCTGTCTTTTGAAAATCGATGAGTCCCCGGATGCTTGCAGGAACGCCTTGACTCCCGTTTCATCCATTCGAGAGATGGAGAAGTCCACCACAAGCGCTTCAATGAGGATTTGCGGCACTGGTTTGTCTATAAGGGCGATATACTCCCTGCACGCACGGATTATATCGTACGACCCAATGACCATGATCCCGTTCTGTTCCTTTATGACCTTGAGTACGGCCTGTTCGATAACCGATTTCGGCAGCAGCTCCAGAATCTGATCGGCTTTCAGATTAGAGAGCTTGATAAGTTCGTAGTTTGTAATTTTTTTCTGGCTTTCATCTCCAATGAAATAGACCTCCCCGTCTTTCCAGAGAGTGTATTTCGTGTTGCTCAATAGAAATTCTATTGCCTTGTCTATGTTGAGTGTGTCGATATTTGCGGTAACGCTGCCTTCGATGGTGCCGAAAAAGAAGATGTTCATATTTGCTTGAAGGGCTATTTCCTCAAGCAGTTGCTTTAGCGAAGCATTGTTCGCTTCAAATCCAATCTGCCGTTTGTCTATTATTCTGACAACGCTGTTTTGGCCGCGGCCCACCGCTTTGCTTCCCAGCTGGCTTTCGCTTTCTTTTTTCATGACATAGAAAATGCCGCCCGACTCTTTGATGTCAAATCCGTTGCTGCCCATCAGGATCTTGAACCCTTCTTTCTTTTCCAAATTCGTCAGAAAACCTGTTATTCCTCCGGAAAGGCCTTTCTCGGCTACCACGTTAATGTTTGTCAGTTGCGTATATTTTCGTGTTACCGAATCGAGGGGCACGTTGGTAAGTTCAAAGGATATTCTATCGTTTCGCAAAACCATTTTTACCGGGGCCGCTGGCAGTTCCTCGGGCTTGGGTATTTCTTTGAATATTTCGATGATATTGTTCCTGACCCTGAATGAAAAGCCATACCGTGTAACGATGAATTTTATTGCATCTTTCAATTTAATGTTCGTCAAATGGATCGGTATGACTCCGTTGACCTCAGGTGAAAGCCAGATATTAAGCCCATATTTTTCGCCAAAACCTCTTAATACGTCGCGTATGTCAGCGTTTTTAAGATTTAGCGATGAAATTTTTATGGAATCAGGAACCGGAAGGTCTTGTTTCTCTGTCATGGACTGGGATGTTCCTGCGGCAGCAGGGGTTTCTACAGTCTGATCGTAGGATATAACCCAAGCCGTTCCTATTAAAAGAAGGATTAATAGTTTTGTACGTATCATGATACATGCCTCCAATCAGACATCTGAGGTTTCGCGAAGAACTTCTTCATAGGTCGTCATTCCACTTGTAACTTTATCCGCACCGTCTTCCCGGAGCGTCTTCAGGCCTTCAAGCTTTGCCGCGTGCGCTATACCGGCGGCATTTTTGTTCTCAAGGATCATCTGCTGGATTGTGTCAGAAACATACAACAACTCGAACAGGCCAATTCTTCCTTTGTATCCGGTCATATTGCATTCAGGACATCCTTTACCAACGTAACTGGCTTGAATGGCCATATTACCGTTATGTGGAGCAGTGGTTTTTTCTTTGCAATGGGTACAGATTTTTCGAACAAGTCGTTGTGCAATAATGAGAGTGAGGGAAGATGATAGAAGGAATTTTTCTATACCCAGATCCTGGAGTCGTGTAATAGCGCTTGCGGAATCGTTCGTATGGAGCGTTGATAAGACCAGGTGGCCTGTTAGAGATGCCCGCACAGCAATGTCTGCTGTCTCTTTATCGCGGATTTCACCAATCATAATGACATTCGGGTCCTGTCTGAGCAGTGAACGGAGACAGGAGGCAAAGGTAAGCCCTATGTCAGGTTTTATATGGGTTTGATTAATGCCAGGAAGGTCGTATTCAATAGGATCTTCAACCGTTGAAATGTTCAATGTTTCCGATTTGATATGGTTTAACGCTGCGTACAATGTGGTTGTTTTTCCAGACCCAGTAGGCCCGGTCAGCAGGATTAGCCCATGGGGCCGGGCTATGCATTTTTTCATTATAGTAAGGTTTTTGTCTCCCATGCCCAGAAACGACAAATCCAACAGAACGCGTGATCTATCAAGAATTCTGAGTACGATTTTTTCACCATAGTGGGTTGGAAGCGACGATACGCGGATGTCGATGTCTTTTTCATTATGAAGAATTCTGAAACGTCCATCCTGGGGTTTACGCCGCTCGGCAATGTCGAGGGCTGCCATAACTTTGATCCGGCTGATGATTTCCGGTCTTTTTGCTTCGGGGAGAGTATCGAATTCTTTAAGAAGTCCGTCGTAACGCATCCGGATCAATAGACCGGTTTCAAATGGCTCGAAATGGATGTCAGACGCCCCGGAGTCGATAGCTTCCCCGATAATTTTATTGATCAGATCAATGACAGGGGAATGGGGGGGGGCGGCGCTTGAGGATTGACCATTATGTGGACCTTTTTTTCCGCTTAGGGCCTGTGCATGGCAATCCGAATCGTCAAGTAAAATTCGGGACAAAGCCAATCGAAGCTCTGGTTCTGGAGTGGATACCGGTACAATTTTCTTTCCCGACACGAAGCTTAGCAGTTCAAACAAATGAATGTCAGCAACATCGGCAACACCGATCGAAATACTGGTCTCAGATTCCTCAAGCGGGATGAATTGGTATTGATTATATAAGGCATTTTGAAACCCAGCATATGTTGAGTTAGTTTTTTTACGTGCGGTATTGGTCATATTCTAAAATACTGATAAATAAAGAGATACCACGATAGTGCTGGACTTCGTACTGGAACCCCTTTATATAAAAATATAGTATTAACCCGGTCCTCTTTGCCATGATATTGCGGAGAAAGTTGACGCGCTCGTACTCACCCGTGCTATGGAATTAATTCATCCGCCTTCCGGGATTGGTCTGCTTGAGCCCTTAGTGTGGCCGTAGGAATACGGATGCGTTTAAAATAGTGGAGGGGAGGACGTGTTTGTGCCCAGAGCGTGTTTTATGGCATACCCTTGCCTCTTACCTTAGATATTATTTGATCCATTATAGAGTACGGTTCGGGAAAATAATAATAGGGGCCTTGTAAAGCAAAAAGAGTAAAGAGTATATTCCTGTAATACCACGGAGGTGTATTCTAATGAAAGATGTTCTTATAGTGTTTTGCCTGGTTTTTATTTGCGGATGCGCTCCATCAATAAAGAGGTCTGGCTATGTCCTTCCTTTGACCCCGCCGCCTTCACACTGCAAGGTTGAAATTGTCAGAAATTCGCAAGACCTGCGTGAAGAAGATAAGCTGGGTACCATGATTGTCTATGACAATGGCCTCGCTGTCCAATGTTCTGAGAACATCATTACTGAAATTATCAGGGACGAAGCGTGCAGGCTGGGTGCGAAGGTTGTCAATTTATATAACATAAAGGAGCCATCAGTATTTGGCAGCACCTGTTTTCAAACATATGCTGATTTTTATTCCTCGGGAACAGGCGAGGAGTATATCCCCAACGAGCAGGCTGCCCTGCAAAGCGAACAGAGAAGAGAGGAGCGAGGGCAGAGGAAGGCAATGTTGGAAGCGGCAATGGATAGCATTAAAAACAATGGGAACGAAATCTATATTGGATTGGATATTGGAGTGGTTCTTTCCGGTGGACAATTAGATCTGGCCAAGGCAGGGCTTACGCCCACTCCGGAGGGAATGTCGCGATTCGGAGGCTCCGTGGGGTTTGCGCATTGGGGATAGAAAACAAGAATCCCAAAATGGAAGGCGCGACTCGCGCCCTCAGTGCGCAGGAGATTGTTTTTCCTCTCTGGTTTGGGTTTAAAATATAATTTGGCGGGTTCCATATCGGAAATATGCACTACTTCAAATTCATTTTGGCCCAAACATATAGGTAGCAACTAATACTGGGCTATCAGATATATGCGATGGGCGAAGTATACGGTGCACTGTGGATATCAGATCGACAAGAACTGCAGACTATGACACAATGGAATGAGTTATGTGCCCTTTTATCCGAAGACCCCGCGCAATACGAAGGAGAATAATAAAAACATTGCATTCATGTTGTTTTTGATATTATATATGATATCATGAATAAAGGATTTGACATCGTAATCGACACGAATGTTTTGGTCTCCGCTATTCGATCTTCACAGGGCGCATCGTTCAAGCTGTTGTCTTTGATAGGTAAAAACCACTATCAACATCATATTTCAGTTCCTCTTGTTTTTGAATATGAAGAAATTCTACATCGACAAGGTAAGTTATTAGGACTGGATGCTGAAATAATTGATGACATTCTTAACTATAACATTGCCACCGCGATTTCGCATGAATTGTACTTCCTTTGGAGACCATGCCTCAACGATCCGAAAGACGAGATGGTTCTTGAATTAGCCATTACTGCCAACTGTGAATACATCATAACTTACAATCTCAAACACTTCAACAGAGTAAAAGGATTCAAAGTTAGAGCGATTACACCAAAAGAGTTTTTAACCTTGATAGGAGGCTAATATGAGCGCAATTTCACTTCGCCTGCCAAATTCATTACATAAGCACATGAAAGAGGTAGCCAAACACGACGGTGTTTCTGTAAATCAATTTATTTCCGTGGCAATTTCTGAAAAGGTTTCTGCGCTCTTTGCCCAGGATTATCTTGAACAACGGGCGAAACATGCTTCAAGGGCAAGATTTGAAAAGGCCCTATCCAGGATCCCGCATTCAGAACCAGACGCCTTCGACAAACTCTAAAGACAGCGCGGGTAAAGACGGGCAGGAAACGGCACATAACAAGCCCCATGCCATCATGCCGCATAGGGCACGACGCAAACCATCCGGTTTGCTGCGCACATGCGGCGGAACGTTGAGGTGTTGCACATGATCGAAATACGTCGAATTTGTATTAACTGTGGTTCTAGCCCTGGGCTACTTAAAGAATATATGGAAACTGCAAAACAACTCGGAAAATATTTCGCAAATCAGAATATTGAAATCGTATATGGTGGAGCAGATGTGGGACTTATGGGAGCAGTTGCCAATTCCGCATTGGAAAATAACGGGAAAGTAATAAATAGCAAAATAGCAAAAGTTGAAAAATGGATAGACAAGAAATAACTCCTCGCAAGTCATATGATTGATACAAATAACCGTTTGAAATTCACGATCGATGCAGAAGCTGATAACTCATCGGCTCGCGCATGCACATTCACTACGCTTCACAACACTGTCCAGACGCCGGTTTTCATGCCCGTAGCCACCTTTGCGTCCCTGCGTAATCAGACTCTTGATATCCCCAGAGAAATCGGCTATACCGTTCTATTAGCAAATACATATCATCTGCTTCTGCGTCCCGGAACTGAAGTTTTCAGAAAAATCGGCGGCATTCATCGTTTTATGAACTGGAACCGTTCTGTACTTACCGACTCCGGCGGATTTCAGCTTTTCTCGCTTTCAGAATCTTCTGTTATCAGCGAAGAAGGCGCACGCTTTAAAAGTTATGTCAACGGAGATACTCTTCTTCTGAGCCCCGAGAGCAGCATTGAGACACAGAAAATCATCTCAAGTGATATCATGATGGCGCTGGATCAGTGCATTTCTTCAGCGTCCAACGAAAAACAGTGCCGAGAATCAGTCGATATTACCGCCCGCTGGGCAGAGCGAAGTCTTATTGCACGCGGAGATTCTTCGCAGTCAGTGTTCGGTATTATTCAAGGCGCCTGTTTTCAGAACCTCAGGAAAATCAGCGCACAACAGATTACCTCTCTTCCATTTGATGGCTTTGCAATCGGCGGACTTGCTGTTGGAGAATCAGCCGATGAGCGCAATGACATTACCGAACTTACCGCACAGCTTATGCCGGCAAACCGGCCGCGGTATCTTATGGGCGTTGGCACGCCAATAGATCTTCTTGAAGCAGTTCACCGAGGCGTTGACATGTTTGACTGTATTGTGCCAACGGCAATGGCCCAGCAGGGGGTTGCATACACCTCTACCGGCAAAATTAAACTTCATCGCAGTGTATACAAATTAGCCGATGAGCCTCTTGATGGTATATGCGATTGTCCTGCATGCAAGAATTATACCAGAGCGTATCTGCATCATCTGGTAAGAATAAATGAGTATTTGGGCGGATATCTGATTGGTCAGCATAATTTGACCTATTATCATCGCCTGATGAATGATATGCGAAACCACATCATAAGCGGAGATTTTCGATCATTTTATAACCGGAAAAAAGAGGAGCTTATTCTCTCGGACGATGTGAATCCCAAAACGGTTCCCACAAAGAAGTTCAGAAAAAATATACGTGAGCTCGGCAACTATGAAGTTATTCAGCAAGAAGCCGGTTTTCACAGCATATACGACAAAGTTTCGGGCGAGACCATGCATTCAGTCATTGATCCCATGATCGAATCAAAGGTATTGTATGTTGATCAATCAGATCTGAACCAACACCTGTCAAAAGACCTCTGCGAACCTCTTGTTATCTGGGATGTGGGGCTGGGTGCTGCAACAAATGCGATGGCGGCTGTACGAGAAATAGAACGATTGCGCAAAGAATGTGGTTTTAAACGGGCTGTTCAGATAATCAGTTTCGAAAACGACCTTGATTCAATCCGGCTTGCGCTTCAAAACCCGTTTCATTTTTTACATATTAAGCATGCTGCCCCATTTTCTATCGCAAAAACCGGATACTGGGAAAACAGCGCATCCGGTATTCAATGGACGCTTGTTGTTGGTGATTTTGCAGAAAGTCATAAAAAAGCACCGGCCCCGGATATTATATATTATGACATGTATTCACAAAAAACCAATAAAAGTTTATGGAGCTTGCAGTTGTTCAAAAAGACCTTTGATCACTGCCAAGGAAAAAATGCACGGCTTATCACATATTCGGCCTCGACAAGGGTTAGGGCAGCGCTGCTTGCCGCAGGATTTTTTGTGTGTTATGGGACCGGCACTGGATTTATTGCCGATACGACCATTGCATTTACCTCATTTGAAGAGGTTAAATCCCATCCAAAACCGATTGGAAAAGAATGGCTTGCCAGATGGGAGCGAAGTACTGCAAAAACAGATAGCAATCTATCTGAAGAAGAAAATGAAACATTCAACCAAAAAGTGCTGAATCACAGACAGTTTGTCTCATAAAATAACCTGCTTTCAAGCTTATTTTTATTCATTTTATCCTTTAATCTCTCATTGTGCAAATGTTATACTATACGATTCTTTTTATTAAAAAAATGCGTATAGCAATACTTTTATTCTGTATCATTACTCTATCCTTTGCGGAATACCACGATCCTGGCGACCCTGGGATATCTGCTGCGCAAAAAACATGCGCCACAACATATGGCCGTCTGGCAGAATGTGCCAAAAACGCATGGGAAAACAAGGAAGAGCTGCGGATATTGACCCGTTTGCCTGCCACGGTTGCAAAACAGCCCAAACTTCCCCAATTGCCTGGTACCACCTGGGCCGATACGGTAAAAACCATCCAGGACTGTGTTCATGCCATAAGCCTATATCTTGACAGTGCATTGTTCTATGCAACTGAATTGCAGGCACGGAGATTAAACTCGGTACTCCGCGATACCATAGCGCGCGCAACAACCCGCATCAATGATCTACGAACACAAAAGAGCGCAGATTCCGCAGAAATTGCAGAGAACATTACACAGGCGGAAAAGCTGCGTGCCGATAGAGAGCGCCATATGGCCTGGATCAGCTCAAGAATACAGACGCTAAAGACCATGCGAACAGTGTTTAAGACAAAAAGTTTTATCGTTGTGAAAAACCTGGCTGAAACTACTCCTGGAGACCAGGGTGAATCAGAAACCATTCGATACGATACTCTGAAATTCTCCATTTCGACTAATACATTCACTCTGCAATGGCAGGATACTCTTGTATATCCTGCAACAACAGGGGCCTCGGACCGGGTAGAATATACCATTGGCGGCCTTCAATTTCCCTGGTTCGATGTGGTTGTTCAACTAATGGATCTTTTCCACGCTTGCAGCCGCCATCCTGCCACTGTTTCAACAGGTCCAACAACCCGGTATATAACATACACAAAAGACCAGAGAGCATATGTGCTCAATGGTGACAACACGTCCAATGTACAGGTTGGTAAAATATTTAATCTCTTTTCCCTCTCTCTTATGGATGCAATAGGCGCAAACCTGTTCACTGATCATAAAATTGTGTATGAGACATCTCAAAGAGAGGGAAGCAGCATCAGGTTTGAGGATAAAAAATTGTCATTTATTTTTGCCGCAGAGACGCAGGAGACGCCAAACAAGGTTGTTTTTGAAGGAGACCAGACATTTAGCGTTGATATAGCCTTTGGCGCTGCAGGAGCAACGAGATATATAAAACGCCTGGCTAAAGTTGATCCAGCAACCAACACAATAGCTTTTTCATGGGAATTTGCAGACAATGGTGTTGCATTTATTGCGCGTTAGTATTTTTATCCTTTGTATCTCAGGTATTTTAGATGCTGAATGGCAGAGTTATCGTTGCGTCATCACCACTGAGGTGCGTGCCTCGGGATTGATTGTCAACTCGGTGAGCGACATGGTTTGCCAAAGGAAAAATGGCAGCATCTGGCAAAGAATACACGCGGTAAAACCAGAGGACAAGGAGTACGTCGCTGTTATACGGGAAACAGAGCGCGAAACCTATTTTCCTCTGACTGAAACTCTGGTCAAAGCAGCACCAGCCGAAAACGACAATAGCGGTTTTCTTACCCAGGTGCAGTCCCTGTTAAGCAGACAGGAGATCGAACCCAACAAACCCCTGTCAATCGACCTCAAAAACATACCTGAGGCTGCCGGACTGCCCTGCAGGTTTGTCACTTTTATACGATCTGAAAATGGGGGAAAGCGCGAGGACCGCTTTTCGTTTGCTGATTCAACCCGGATACCTGTGGGAACCCTTGTTGTATCATATACGGAAATATCATCATTGGACCAGAAGTTTCTTATGCCAACGAAACTCACCTACTCTACAATGGATAAAAGCCTGAATATTGTCTCAACATACAGTGCGTACCGCATAAACGAACCAGTTCCTGAGGAGACTTTTTATCTTGGCCATGATAAATAAGCTCGCTGCTATTGCGCTTCTGTTAGCCTTTGCATGTTATTCCGAGGTTCCCATACAGTCGGCTCAGCGCTATCTGTATGTGCTGGTCCATGGCGAAGACGGCAAGAAATCCCGAGAAAGCTACAGCGTTTTTACCACAGGAGACTACCCTGGAGGACTCAAGGCCTATATAGAAAACACCTACAATGTCTCGGGCTTTGTCTATGCCTACCAGATATCAGACCCTTCAGGACCACTGGTTAAATGGATGCGCGAATTCGGCGATATGAACAATCCTGACTGCTGGCTCAACCGGGCGCGCAAAGACCATAAGCGGTTTTTAACCGCCACACAGGGAATAACAGACGAAGCACAGCTGGAAGCGCTGACACCAAAAATGTTCATTGTGGGCGGACACTCATTTGGCGGTATTGCAGTACGCAGCTATCTGACTTCACAATACTATACGGGTAATATCAAACTTTTTTTCACTATTAATTCACCGCACCAGGGAACTGATTACCCGAAAATACTGGAAGTGCTCGAGACCAGAACTGCGGTAGGCCGGCTTACTGACGCGGGTATCGCCGCCCTGAACAGCGTTGAAGGCACAAAAAAGCTGGTGGATGCGGGAAATGTTGTCTACGATGTCGGCATGGCGTGTAATTCCATTGCAGAGCTTGTTAACGAATTGAAATCAGCTAAAAAACGTATTCTCAAAGCCAGATCAAATATTGACGCAAAGATTGATGATTTACGGAGAAAAGTGCCGTTTGATGATGCTGCTGATCTCATGAGGACTTTTAAGGAAATGCAGGATGTAATCAAAAGCGCCCAAAGAAACGTCACTGAAAAGTCATTTAGCTTTGACCCTGCAAGCCTGGGAAAAATACGCACAGCATGCGATGGATTGCTGAACCCAAGCCTGCCAAGCGCCTCTTTTTCCTGCTATTGCAAGGTTATTGACGGGTTTAAGGTATCGGGATTTGGTAATATGCAGAAGGCTTTTAGTGCTACGCCTAACAGTGAAATGGCAGCCAAGCTTTTTTCCCCGGAAGAGTTTAAGGCTGCTTTTTCGCCCGATGTTTCCCTGCTTCAGCCAGGTGAAATATCTGTGTACGCGAATGCTTATATGAGCGCATATATCCTGATATCAAATCCTTCAGTGGTTCTATCCGGCAATACCCCTCTGTTCAGAACAGCGGACAGGATTCTGGGCCTCAGAGACAAGATCGCAAGCCTTTCGTTGCCAATGGCCAGCCTCAAAGACATTAAAGTAACAGGGATAGACCCGGAATTTTTCGATGATTTCACCAATAACGGGCTGGTCAAATCGTATGAGGCTTTTATAAACCTCAAACAAACCGTCAGCGAACTTGAAAACATGAATATAAACGCCGGTACGGTGATTCCCGCATGCATGGATTTATATAATGCAATCAACGGGTTTCTTGATACGTTGGCGTGCGCAAATGATGTTGATTTTTATACGAAAATACAGGATCTTCGAAACATAAGTATTGATCTGTCTTCCATGAGGCAGGCGGCATCTCAGTTTTTAGCTCAGGTGAATGAACTGAAATCATACGCAAACCTTTATGAGGATGTGCAGGCCATTGCCCGGCAATCAAACCTGACTGTACAAGTGACAATGCCCGGGGTAGAGGCTTCTATGCCTGGCGATCCGGTCTTCAGCCTGAATGCGGCCATACAATTCCCAACGTTTATAGCTAAATACGCGGGAAAAGCAGAGGCACAGGCTTATTTGAGAAAGAAGCAGGAATTTATATCTTCGTATCTGAAACTTCTGGAAATACCTTCTCTACCTGCGCCAACAATAGAATTACCCAGGGTTTCACTTGACGCTTCATGCGCCATCACTATCCCTGACTACTGTGATGCCCTGGAAAAGGTTTTTGCCATTGAGGAATGTATTGCCGGTTCAATTGAGTCTGCCAAAGATATTGTGGACATGTACTATGATATCAAAGAACTGAAAGAGACGATTGTTGAACTGGCGGCCCAATTGAAGCAGAAAGAGACTGACGAAAGCGCTGAGACTGCTTCTGAAGAAGAGGGTACTATTCTTGACGAGCTTGGGCCAGCCGATGCATTGAGCGCCATTCTCATGACCATGTCAGTCTTAAAAACGCTGGGGCCTGCTGAAAACTCCGCTACATCGTCAGCGCCGTTTTCTGTTATTGCCAAAAAAGTGCTCAAGAAATTCCTCGACAATTTGTGGGCTGAGGTTCAAAATGGCGCAATTCTTGAAGTGGCTTTTGCTGAAGCAGCGACCAATGCAACCAGCGTGCTGCCCGCTGATGCGACCATGACAACCATGTCCAATGAGGGTGTAACCATGGACAGCCTTAGGAATGTGCTGCCGGGAGGTGAATATGCTGATCAGCTGTTTCACGATACCAAATATCGGGTGGTCTATACCTCAGGAGTACTGACTCCCAATGCAAGCGGCACCAAATGGCTCGATTTGGCGTGCGGCGGAGGCGGCAGCGGCTCGTTTATTAGAGGTAAAATAGCTGAAAAGACAGAAACACTAATAGATGATATGAAGAACAGGTTGGTTGATCGAATCAAGAGTAAGATAAACGAGAAGTTTAACGATTTGAGTGAAGATGTACGCAAAAAGCTTGAGGATGGCCTGACCCCCACAGGAGATTTTGCCAAGGCTGTTGAAACAGCAAAAATGAACGGCGTGTACGACCAATACAAGGAAACCATTATCGCTACAGCAGATGAAGTATTGGATGAATTCAACGACACGGTCCAGGATGTTGTTGACGAGGTGGCTGATAAAGTGGGTGACGCTGTTACAGATGCGTTGGAAAACATGGGTGATAAGCTCGCACAGATGGAAGAGGTCAAAAAAGCCACGGCCTTTCTCGACAAAATAAACATTGGCCTTATTCTAAGTCTTTATCAAACCGTGACAACTCTTCGGGGCCAGGGACTTGGGCCAGGTCCGGCGTTTTTCTCTCTGTATTACTCACCGCTTTTAAAACTGGGTCTGTATGAAAACGGTGATTTTGTGGTAACACGGGAGAGCGGCAAGGCGAACGACGTATTGTTATACAATAAAGCTGATGATGTAAAACGGTTCGAATACGAGGTCAGCGACCCTCTTGGCCCTTTTGTGGCCATTGCAGCGCTTGGAGTCTCTCTCGATATCGCACGCCTTTTAGCAGTGGATCCTGGGACAAAAGAGGGCATACGCCTGGCCAAACTTATTTCCATAACAGTGCTCAGTCTTGCGGCTGCTGTGGCAAAACAGGACGAACTTACCCAATATTTTGCCAAAGGCCATTCAGAAGCAGTCTCGGGTATTGCGGTACGTTCAATGGGAGACCAGCTTTTCTTCGATAAGCCGTATGTTTCCATCAAAATGCCAGTGCTTTGCGACACCTGTGAGACAGCCAAATGAGAACTTTATTGGCTGCGCTCGTATTATCAGGTCTTTTTGCGGCATTGTATGCTGATGAGGCGCTCATCTTTACCACTGAAACATCCAGGATTTCTCAACAGGTACTTTTAATGGATAGGATACCCCAGAGTCTGGAAGGGGTTTTGGAGGATTTCATGCCTTTGCAGGCAGAAGCCAGCTATTCCATTAATTTTTGCACTCCAATACCCATTACTGGAATCGATGTTTTGGGAAATTTTAAAATCCAGCAAGAGGGTAATGAAAAGGCTGGTTTTTCACCCTGGTTCATTGAAGGTGTAAACACTTTTACTGTAACGTGCAAAAACAAGGTGGGCCTTATTAACCGGCAAACTTCGGTATTTCAGGTATTTTCAACCGGTCCGCGGGTTGAAGTTGTGTGGCCGCCGGTGAACAGCATTGTTTGCGAACGCAATCCAGGCATAAATGCTGTTGCGCGTGTCATATACGAAGGCGGGCTTACAGAAATAGGCAGGAGTAATTTTAAATTGACAATCAACGGCGATACCATTGACCTTGGACCCGGGAGCTTTGCCCTTACTCCTGAGGAGAATGAAAAATACGCTGTTGCATTTTCATACAGGCCAGACTGGGAAAAACTCCCCATTCTTGAAAACGACACTGGCCGTTTTAATCTGAAACTGGACGTTTCTTCGTTCTCTGTTGACGCAGGATCAAAAACCAAGGAATATGCCTCGTGCTGGAGTTTTATCATTGATACAGTTGATCCGGTCATCTCCCTTCGCGGCGATTCTGTGGTATCGGCCCTGGTCGATAGCTTATATCTGCTGCAAATGGAGCTTTCTGACAATGTTGCACATGTATTGAGAAATGTGGCCATAGCAGCATATGAGAAAAAGGGCAATGCTTGGAAAAAGATATCAAAGACAGGTGAGCATCTTGATATGCTTGCTTGCGGATTTCATACGCGCACATACCCTTTTATTCAAACTGGTTTTTGGTTCTGGAAAAGCCCTGTTGAGGGAGTTTTCAAATTCGAGGTTTCTGCAAATGACGAAGCCATTCTGAGACCTGGCGCAGATTCGCGTGATCTCAATACAGCGATTGATTCACTGGTTTTCAGGATCGATAATACGCAGCCAGTGATAACAAATATCAGCGTTACGCCACGTACATACACCAGCCATTATGATTCTCTTGACGGGAAATTATCATTTACATACGCCTTGAACGAGGATGCGCGGGTTGTTCACAGAATATTGATGAAGAAAAAGGTCAACAAGGAAGATGTTTCAATCGAACTTTTCAGGAAAGCAGAAGAAAAAAAAGCGTCCAATCAGTGTAGCTTTGTTCTTGATTTTGCCGCGTACACTGGATTGCTTCCCGATGGTCGTTATGTTTTAGAATTAATCGCCACAGACCGGGCTGAAAATGTTTCCGATACTACGACAGGCCCCTCGTTTATTATAGACCGGACCCCGCCTGTTATAAAAGATTATATCGTGCCTGTTTTAGTCGTAGACGGTAAGCCTGTTTCTGTTCCGCAAGGGTCGCCTGCGCTGGCCGCAGGGGGCAGGGCATTGTCCCTTTCATTTACAGCCTTTGATCTCTTTGCGGGCGATACTTTTACTGTTTTACCAACGCACATGCATGTAATTATACGCAATCCTGACAAGAGTGAAATCCCGACATCTCTCAAGGTTGTTGCACGCGACAGTACGCATTTTGCTGTTGAAAATATCGCGGGCGGACTTTTTGCAAAAGGCGATGGGGTTTATTATCTCAAAACCATAGTTACAGACAAAGGCCAGTATCCAAATTCGTCGTGGGCCCAGGAGCCTGTGGTGCGGGGATGTGTTCCTCCGGAAATCCAACGTCCTTCAAATTTTGCTGAGGTGGCAGGTACTGTCACTCTTTTTGGCACTGCAAAAGACCCTGATTGGGTGGATAATATAAGGTTTTCCCATTATGAAATAGAATACCAGAAGGTTGAGCTTGATGCAGCAGGCAGGCCTGTGTATACAGATGCTCCATGGGAAACAGATGGCATGTGCGTGCCTACGTCGTACCGTACAGGAAAATTTAGAGCGCTCAATGTATCTGAGACACCTGTTTCAGAAGGATCGGTCCTTGGATATTGGAACACCACAGCAAGCAGTACAACAAGACAGGGATATTACCTGGTACGGCTTTTGGTTTTTGACAGGTTTTATCATCCTGAGATAACTGGTGATCCTCTCGCACTGAAAGAAAACGCAGGCCATTGGGCTGCTGATACGGTCCTCTACTATGTATACAACGATGCTTCGCTCCAACTTTCCGGCAATCCTGTTATTTCCCTCAAACAACCGCGGGAAAAAAGCATAGACATGCGCGAGGGTAGAAAATGCGATATATCATATGATTTCTCGGACAATAGCGATAAACTGTACGATATTACCCTTGAGCTTCGTGACAGCAAGGGCCGCGTGACAGCTGATACTGTGTTCAAAGATATTTCCGGTGATAATACTGCTGAAGGCGCTCCAACAAATTTTAACAGGCTGGGATATTTTATCTATCGAACCAACGATACCTGGCATATACGATGGAACAATGCTGGCACAAACCGTGTGTTTAAAGGCATGGTAAGCCTTAAAGGTGCAATGGCCCTGGAAAAAGAGAGTTCAGCCATACAGTTTTCAAGAAGCGCTTCGAGCGATTCTGGTATTTCAATTATCTCGTGGGAATCGGCAGCCAGCGATGAAATTGTGTTTTCATCCAGCGCTTCACATGCTGCTTTTACGATTTCAACAGAGCCAGCTATTTCACAGGACTGGGTTTTTACAGGCAAGAGTCTAAAACCCGTAAAAACGTCTCTTTTCAGTCTGAGTGGCGGGGCAGGCAAAGGCTTATTTACCTGGAATGGGAAAAACAAATATGGGTTTTTCCCAGCGCCTGATACTTTTACCATAGCTGTCATGGCAACGGGCAAGAACGGCTTTGGCTTTGCCGAAGACACAAAAAAGGTTTTTTTTAATTTTCCCTTTGGTATTTCAATTGCAGGCCTTTCAGACACGCTCTTTGAGGTGGACATATCGACTTCTTTCAGGGAAGTGACTGTTTCTTTTCGGCCTGTATCAGAGTGCCGTGTTTCGTGCAGGGTTATTGATGCGGAAGGCATGATATATACGCTTTTTTGTGATTCATCGTATCTTGGGCGGGGGAGTGCTGCTGAACCCTATGCGGTTAACTGGAATTTTAATGCAAATAACAATGAACTGGTGCGAGACGGCCTTTATAGGTTTGTGCTTGAGGCTGTGCAGGGGGGAGTATCTGTTTCAGACACCAGTGATACGTTCAGGCTCAGAAGAATCCAGGTAAAAACAGACCCAACAATTGCCATGCTTGATGTTGTGGGCGATACTTCGATCCAATACGATGGCGCTAGTGCTGCGCCTGTGGTAAATGGCAAGAGCGATTATAGATGGATGGCAAAAGGAGAGGGAAAGTCATACGCCGATATCCCTTTTACCTTTGATACCAGACTTGCGGGACAACAGGCAGTGCAGCCCCATGGTTTTGAGCGTTTTACCATAAAAGCGCGCAGGGGTTTTAAGAAACTCAATTATCAGGTTCGCATGTATCTGGAGTGCGGATGGTTTCAGCGTGAAACCTGGTATAAAGATAGAAATCCTAAAACAGCTGGAGCGTTTCATTCGTATGGTGAAACATATGCAACTACCCAGCATACGGATAAACTGCATTTTACAGACACCAAAGATAGCCGGACCCATGGTTTTACCTTTTCGGCATTCAGCAAACGGGTGAGCATGGGTAGAGACAAGACGTTTTATCATGGTGAAGGATTGCCAAGACTTTGGGTCTATTTTTTACCTGAGAATTTTAATGGTCGTGAAAACGTTGAAACGTGGAATGAATATGCCTGGGAAGTGGTGAATATAAATTGCGATAATGCTTTGCGAGGAGGGGATTTCAAATCAAGTCCTTTACATACAGTTTATAAAAATAAATTCGATGATAGTTTTATTGATTCGCTGACCTATAGCAAAATAGACGTTAATCAGCGAGAAGATTATACAGCTATTACAGGGTCGGATTATAGCCAGTTTTATGTGCGTATTGTTTCAACAATGCGCAGGCACCCAAGCTGGTGGAGCCACTTTTTTGACCTTGTTTATAACATAGAATTTGGGACAAATCCTGATATCTGGGACCCGGATTTTACCCGGCATGGTTTCAATTCCCTGGTCAACCGGTATGCAACGTGGGACAGCGACAATTCGATTTTTTACAGCACTGGCGATGGCGTAATAGCCAAAGACGGGTTTGACAATGATTTCAAAGAGGGTGCTGACAACAAACTCTATTCCATTGCATCGGGCAATAACAATATAAGCGAAGACCAGATCAAATGGATCAGCGACATTCATGCCCAGGCCTTTGATTTTTCATTCCTAAAAAATAATAGGCAGCCCTATTTTCCCTTTTATTTCTCAGGACTTGAAGGTGACTCCAATGCTTCGGTAGTAAATCCCTTCTGGGAATTTAAACTCTGTGGCAATCCGGACAATGGAAAATATGGCTCTTTTGCATGGGCCTATTGTGATTCAGGAGGTGAGAAAAAAGGGGATTATAGAGAAATCAAAGCCACTGACGTTACTTCATATGTAGATCGATCAGTGCTTACAAAGGACAATACATTTGCCTCGGTCAAAAAATTCCGTGTTGAGGGCGACAATGGCAAGCGCTGCCTCATGGTTTGGTGCCGCGACCCTGCAGCCACAACCGCGACCGAGACCATCCAATGGCCGCTCACTCCTTTGGCGCTTGAAGCAATAAATAACAGCAATGAGAAGCTGCTGCACATGCAGCCAGCTGGATTTGGATATGACCAGACATTTATTCCTCCTTTTGGCGCTGGTGTACGCTATGGCATACATGATGGCCTGGACCGCAACAGCGATGGCGACATTGATCCGGTATATATGAATCCTGGTCCAGAATCCCTGGCAACCATCATTTCACACCTGAACGCATTAGACCAAAATGCCACGGTTCGAAAAACTGGTGTAATCAAGCTCGATGATTTCAACAGGTTCCAATACGAATATGTTGTTGATCAAAATCCCAAATTATATGGTAACAATGTGTCGCCCTATGGAACGATTGAATCGTACAATGCGGGAAATATACCCTTGGCGTATCGTGAAGAGCGCGAAAGCGATCAAAGTCCCATAAAGATAATCTTTACCCCAAAGGATTTTGGCCCAAACTGGAGCACATCGTACGATCCTCAATTGGCACGGTCAAACGAGGATTTCAATGATTCTCTGGATAACAACAAGAACCTGGAAATTGACGAAAGCGCGACCGGGTATATAATTAGCGATCCAGTGGCGTTTAACAAAAACGGGTTTGCCACTGCCAATACAGTCTCTTTTTCATCAGGGTATCCCAAGGATTTGCGAAGCGATTCAACGCAGTCGTTCTTTTATACGCCTGGCGCAGGGTTTTCAGACAATGCTAAAATCGCCATTGATGCGTGGGACGTTTCCCTGCGCTATATGAATGGCGAACCGAACAAAGACCTGATTGTCTCTTCCATAAGTTCAAAACAAGGCACTGGATCTGAAAACGACGCACTTGACTGTTTCACGGTCAGGCTCAAAGACAATGTCTTTGTTCCAAGAAAAATAGTGGCAGTCAATGGCATTGCCAAGGGTGGTTCGTACACGCTTATGGCACGCGATAAAAACGGCTGGAAAAAACTATTGCCCGTGGTTGGCGATTCTGCGTTTAATACTCGGGCCAATAAAAAGCGTACCCTGGGCTATTGGGACGTATCAAGTCTCAATGGCTGCAATACCCTGGTATTGCAGGTCAAAAAAGGGGGCAGTATCTACCAGGCGCAGCAGACTTTGTTGGTGGGCCAATTGGTGGACAGTGCTGACGCATCCCTCTATTCCACCCATTCGCGTGCCAGGCTCGATATTCCTGGTGCAGAGGTTGCTTCGTGGCAGCAGCCTGCTGTTGTTTCCATGACCGCCCGTACCCTTGAAGACCTTACTTTACTGCATATGCCAAATTTGACGCCAGTTGGGCCAATTATGGAGATTCAGCCTTCACCTATTGAATTCAAAAAGCAACGGCCAAAGCTCACGGTTAATTTTACCTACAACGAAGCAAAGATAAACGGGTGGCTCGATAAGAATTTCAACCTCTATACCTTAAATGGCAGGGGAGAGATGGATATTGTCGAGAACAGTGTGACAACCTATTATGCTACTAACGATACGGGGGAACGCACAGACCAGTTGCCTGGTCAATTGGCTTTTAAGACCTGGGGTGAACGAACTGACGGCAAAGCCATGATGCAGATTGCCGCAGAGGTGGATCACTGGTCAGCATATGCGGTTGTACCACGCAAAGGCAGGGTTATCTATGTAAAGTCTGACGCACCTCTGGGCGGCAATGGCAGGAGTTGGAAAACAGCCCTAAGATCATTTTACGAGGCAGACTCAGAGGCTTTTTCAGGCGATACTATAAAAATAGCAGCTGGTACCTATCCTGGTGCTGTTCAAATTAAAAAGAATCTGACCATATTGGGTGGATTCAATCCAAACAATGGTTCGTGGATACCCTGGAAGCAGCGCACCATCTTTGCGGGTGACTTTTCCATTAAATCGTCGTGCAGTATTCTGGGAGTGGTACTTTCGAGCACTTGTGCGGTTGAATCAGCGTGCGTGGCCTTTGAGCGTGTACTTTTCACCGGATCAGTGGACCTGAAAGCCAGCACTGCTGAATATGTGCATTGCACGTTTGCTGATAAATTGAATCCGGATACTGCTTCAACACACGCTGCTTTTAATACGCTTTTTTTATCAGTCCAGCCTGAGCGTATATCCGTTTTTGACCACTGCGCTGCAAAGACATGGAAGGCCTCGGGGATTGTCGTTTCTGGTGATCCTTTAATAGCACCTGATTATTCTCTTACGCGCGTGTCGCCGCTTATTGACGCGTGTGCGCGGCCGGAAACAGGGGAGTGGTATGGAAGAGCGCCTGATATTGGATTCTATGAATTCTGGGGAGATACTTTATTTGTGTCAGCCACGCGTGGTAATGACGCCAATAAGGTGAACAGCATTAAAAGTCCAGTTAAAACCCTGGGAAAAGGTGTTGCTCTGGCACAACAGCATGATTGTATCCTTGTAACAGCTGGAATATACACCGGAGATATTACACTGAAAAAAACGTTTAATATATTCGGCGGTTGTTCAGATGATTTCTCGCTTAGAGATGCTGATAAACTTATCTCAAAGTTCGATGGAACTCTTACGGCCCAAGACGGGGGACTGATTTCAGGACTGCATGTACGCGCTCCGGGCAAGACGGGTATTACCATGGGCGCTGGCAATTGTGTATTGGATAGCATGCGCATAACAGGGTGTGAAAAGGGCATTGAAGCCAACGCAGAAGCCGTATACACTGTGGTGCACACACTTTTTAATGGTAATGCGATTGGTATTGCCATACCAGGCACTTGTTCTTTGCAGGTGAATGGCATTACATGCGCGTATAATGGCATGGGGCTCTATGTTCCGGGAAAAGCGCGACTTTGTATTCGCAACACGCTTTTTTACAGGTCGCGCATGGACCTTGCTCAAACAGGAAAGGCGTTGATCACATATTCTCACAACGTGACCTATGGATCGGCCGCAACTATACCCTGCGATATTCCAGAGAATATAACGACCAATCCACGCCTGGTAGACCCTGAGCATGAGAACTTTTACCTTGAATCTGCTTCGCCCTGCCTCCGGCGTGGTGAGAATAGCGGGATCATAGGTGCCTTTGGCAGGGAACGCGGATTGGGTTTTAAAACTGCATATGCATTTGCTTTAAATGAAGCTCCGGCCTTTGGTGGCGATTTTCGAGAATGGACCCTCCTTCCTGGCAAAACCCTGACCAATCGTGATAGAAAAATTGGCTCATCACGGCCCGGGTTTTCCTGCATCGTAAAAGCTGGTTATTTTGGACAAGATCTTTTTCTTCTGTTCAGTGTTACGGGAGCTGCGCGGAAAAATGATTCGCTCTGCTTTTTTCTGGCCAATCCAATGGATACGTCACAACGCCTCAGTTTTATTGAAGCGTGCAAAGGCGTTCAGTGCAAGGTAGGAACAGTTAGCAATACGACGTGGTATGGGTGCCGAATTCCTCTTACGCGCCTTGGGAAAACCGGATTAAAGGATCGGGAGACGCTTTTGTATGACTTTATGTACATTGAGCACGCTCCAGAGGGTCGCGTGGTCTATTCTTTCAATGGGCCAACATCAATTATACGCAAGCAGCGCCAGATGGGATATCTCGAGGCGCGTGATTTGCTAACGCCAAAAATCAGAATCCAGGGTGTGCGACGATATGCTAACGAGATAGTCCGGCCAGTAGTTTTGTTCGATCATGCGCTTGCCTCTGACAGCTGCGTGGCAATAGTCAATGGCCAACCATTGGTGCAAGGTCAGCAATTCTGGGAGGAAAAAGACTATAGGCTTGAGGCAAAAATAATACGGGATTCGATTATTGCAGATACTATTATCAGGTTTACCATTGATATTACCCCGCCAAAAATAAAAGTTCACGATCTGCCGCCTGACCAGTCAATTTTGTGGACATATGCGGGTGATTATATCCCCTATACGTATGCAAAGAGCATTGTTCCGGCAGTCATTGCCATTGATGCGCGTTTGAAGCGTGTAAGCGCGACATTAAACGGCAGGCACTTTCCTGTTTCCGGAAAACAGATTACGCGTGAGGGTTTATATGTGCTCTTGGCATCAGCAACGGATTCAGCCGGCAACCAGACTGATTATGAACAGGTATTCAAGATGATCCATCCTGAAGCCGGATTGGCGATTTTCGTTACCTCTCATGCTGATCAGAATGCCACAAACCAGGCCTCCACCATAGTGAAGGGATGGGTAAATTCAAGCTCAGTCTCTGTTCTTGTGAACGATGATACGGTAAAGAACACGACCGTATATTTCGACAGTACTGCATTCAGCCATACCCTGGCTCTTGAACCAGGCGATAATCAGATTACCATCAAGGCGTTTTCAAAGATCCAGAATAAACCAGCGTTCAAGGCCTTTCATGTTTCGCGAGACACGATAAGGCCAATAGTTACCGTTGTTCTGCCTGCAAATGGTGATAAATACGAGAGCAATCTCGATATCTGGGATATACCTGTTTCAGGAAGCATTGTATCAGGTGATCCCATAACAAGCTGTGTCATCACCAGCCAGCTTATGTCAGCTGGCGCGACTGTTGATGCGCAGAACAATTTCTCAGGACTTATTGGCGTGCGTGGCGAAGATGCAGCATATCATATACGTGTGGTGGCGCAGGATGTGCATGGAAACCGCGATACTGTCCTGGTTTCCATTGTCATTGGTCATGCACCTGATATTATCCACCAAACTCCTCAGGATTTTGCCACAATCAACACGGTTTCAGCAAGACTGCAGGGAAAAATATATGATGAAAACATGCGGGCGCTGTATATTCAGTATGAACCTGCGCTATTTTCTTATCTAAACGACACAGCAGTCTATGATGATACCGTAACCCTGCCAATCCAAGGGTCGAACAGGGTCGTTATTTCAGCCGTCGATTCGCTTGGGTTTGTTGATTCTCTGGTACTCACCCTATATCGCGATAACACAGCGCCAAGCATCTCCATTACATCGCCGGTAGCAGGGTCGCATACAGGCGAAGCCCAGGTCACAATTACAGGGAATGTTGATGATCCAACAGCAATTGTTTTTGCCAATTCAGACACCTGTTTGCTTCCCCATGGTACTACGTTCTCAATTTTTAATTACGCGCTGCAGCCTGGGCCAAATCTGATAATTGTTCAGGCAAATGATACTGCTGGTAATAGCGCTGTTCCAGACAGCGTGCTTATCTATCGTGACGATACGAGCGTTGTATATGTGGATAATACATGGAATGGCGTTGAGACAGGCAGTTCTACCCAGCCCTTTAACACGCTTTTCGAAGGTGTCACTGCTTCCTGGACAAATGGGACTCTGGTACTGCGAAACGGGCCATACAACGAGGCAGTTACGTTCAAAGATGGTATGAGAGTGTATGGTGAAAATGGTCTGATTGTACTGAATGCGGATACCGGGGTGTATACTCTTGGGAACAACGCGTCTTTCAGCAATTGCTCTTTTACAGGTTCTGGTGCAAATATTGTTTCAGGGTCAGGTTCAGGTGAGTTTGCCGCAGCCAACTGCGTGGTCAACACACAGGCAAACAGGGGATTCAACCTTGCCGGATACAGAAGAGTGTCGTTCAGCAATACCAGGTTTAATAAAGACCTTTCCGGGCACTATGGCGTTTCAGCGTCCAATTGCGACACGCTTGTTGTCACGGATTGCCGCTTTGACACTTGCGGTCAGGCAGGGCTTTCACTTTCGGCAATTGCCTTAGTTTTGGTGCGTAACGCACTTTTTACCGGGCTTGCTCATTCAGGGGTCATCCTGACCGATTGTCAGGCAGACATCCAGTTTTCGACCTTTGCCTTCAATTTATCGGGTGTGTCTGTTTCACGCGGCCAGCTGCTTCTGAAAAACAGTATCCAAGCCTTTAACCAGGGATATGCGATAAACCAGTCAAACGCACCGGCCATATCTGCTATATATAATTGTTTGTTCAGCAATGGCCTGGGAAATTCGCAGCAGGCTGGAGGCATTGATTTAGCCACAACAGTACAAACAAACCCAATGTTTTCAAGCTTTGCTTCATATGAACTGGATTCGCTGTCTCAGGCAAAGAATGCAGGAGAAAATGGTTCGGAAATGGGATATCATGGCCATTTGGTCCTTGGCCGCAGACAGGTGCTATCGATTGTTTCGCCTCCGGCCAATGCTTATGTTAAGGGATGCGTCAGTATCATGGCAAATGCGAATGCCTTGAAACCAGGGTATAGTGCGCCTGAACTTTGCATTAATGGGAAGTGCGAGAAGGTGCTACGCGTTTCTGACGAAACCAATGATAATGTCTGGGCGCGGGTATGTACTGACCAATACCCGGCCGGACAGGCAGTCATTAAACTTGGCGCTATTTCCCGGGCCATTACTATTGGATTGCCGCCACTTGTGCGCGAAGAAAAACCAATGCCAAAAACCCAGACCTGTCTTGCAGACACGTCTGGCAATCTGATTATCATTATTGATCGCGCTAATAACAGAGTTGTCTGCACAGGCAGATATTCAGATACGCTCTATTCATTTGGCGGATTTGGCAAGGACATGTATAAATTTGACGCGCCCACTGGAGTTAAAATAAAAGACAGCGTGTTTACAGTTTATGATGCGGGTAATAACCGGGCCATGACCTATACGATGTATCCTGTTGTTGCAGGTAAAAGCGCGCAGCAAACCACAGAAAGCGCTGCAACGCGGTTAACACTGCAGAATGTTCATTTTATTCCATCGCCTTTTAAAATCCACAAGGAAAAGGGATATATCAGGTACAATCTGAACAAAAATGCATCTGTGACCATCATTGCATTTGACCGGCTTGGCCGCAGGATTAGGGATTGGGACATTTCATCCGGCATGCAAGGCGGCAGGGTAGGGGTGAATGAGATCAGATGGGATGGTAAGGATCAACTTGGCGCGTATGTTGCCTCGGGAGTATATGTTTTCAGAGTTGTCGCAGATAGTGATGGCGACAGGGTTGAGGCCAGGGTCAGGATGGCTGTGATTGGGGCGAAATAGGGGACAGTGAGTCGAAATCGAGGCGGGTCTTTCTAGTGTTCGCAGTGCCCTAATCAGTTTGTTGGCGACTTTGCACCTTGGTTGCCAACAGATACAGCAGCAGGGACTTCAGTTTTGCCTTTGGTAACAAGAATATTTAGATTATGAAATACGTCAAACTACATTAGGGAAGACAAGAATGGCTCCAATTGCACAACCTTTACGCCATCTTCCTTGCGATCCTGGCGCAATGTTTTAACAACCTGAAACGCGGGCAATCCATATTTATTGTTGAAATAACGAAGGTTTTTATCAATGGCGGTTTCGGATGACTTGGCTTCGATGATTCTTTCCGGATTACCGTCTTTGGCAATGCAAAAATCAACCTCTTTACCTTCCCGGGTACGAATATAGTGCAGGGCAGCGTCTTTTCCGAGCAAATCTTGTGTCTCGATAACATGCTTGAACAGACTGACAGCCACAAAATTCTCAAGCCTGGCGCCGTCATCGCCAAGGACCATTCCATTGTCGTAGAAATACATTTTTGGCTCTTTTAAGAGCGAGCGGGCTATGTTCCGTGAAAAGGGGGTTACCCTGAATACGATGAAGAGTGATTCAAGGATTTCAATATACCGCATCAGGCAACCAGAAATTGGATTCAATGATTTTTCTGTCTTCGTAATTATCGTAATTGAAATATCGCGGGTTTTTGTACGACCGCATGATCTCTTTTGCCAGCCATGTTTTTCCCACTTGTCTGGGGCCAACAATAAAGACCATCTTTTTCTTAAGGTCTTCCAGTATATAATTTTTATATTTTCTGTTCATTTATGTGATAATACATAAATAAACTTATAAATAGTCAAGGCATTATATAAACATGCTTATAAAAAGTCCAATACTTAACAGAGAATAATCAATATTATTTTTGAGACAAAAACATATGTATGCCCAGTTTTCTAGCATGTTTAAAACAGAGATTTTTTTGCCAAGGCTCCATTCTCGCGTTCCAGGGATGTACGATCCGCAGCTGTTTTTTCGCGAGCAGTGTGTATACATCGGGCAGGTCGAATTGATTGAGAACACCCCGGACCATGTGCGAAAAAGGCCATTGGACAATGGAGGTTTGGGTCCACTCGTGGTATGAAAGCGGGGCATGAAAAAGGCTGACTCTGGTCGCATGATCAGCAAGGGCTGCGGCAAACGCGGCCACCAGGGCCCCGATTCCATTGCCCATAAGATGGATACGGCAATAGCCTGTGCTGTGGAGAAGGCGAAGACATACCAGGACATCATGCACCTTGCGGCCCAGATATGGCTGGTCCAGCATTAAGCCGAGACTCGCATAGAAGTAATCGCAGCCATAGGGAGAAAAGAAAGGGGAGAAATCGCAGGAAAGGGGAAGCGATTCGCCAATGCCGCGCGGGTCAAAGGCAAAGACCCGTTCCCTGTCAGGCTGGATGGGGAAAATATTTTCCTTTAAATCCTTTTCAATGGATATATGCGGAATCAGCAGCTTTGCTTCGCAGCCAGCTGGCAAACAATGGATTTCCTCTGGGTCCAACACCTTTAAAACGCATTGAATTCCCGGCTCTGTTTCCACGGCATACCGGCCCATATGCAGGCCAAGGTCTTTTAGCCGCAGATTTTTGAGCAGGCGGTAATTGGGAACGGTCTTTAATAAAGGACCAATGCGTAACAGAGACGCGATTTGGCCCGCTAACCTGGCATGACCGCATGGTTTCCGGTTGTTCCTTAGTTCTGACGCTTTTTCCCGGATAAAGTCCAGAACGCGCTTGGACTTGCGCTCTGCCAGGCGCCCGCTTTTTAAGGAACGGAGATTTCGCTCCTTTTCCAGACGAATGGAAGGTTCCTTGGCGTTGCCGCTGATATGGGCATGGGTGTTGAAAAAGCGGTACATGGCTTCGCGGTTTTCAATGAAATAGCCGTGGCCTCGGGGCCCAATGAACAGCTGTATGTTTTCCTTTTTTCCCAGCAGGGCGTAGATCTTCTGGATTTCCTTGAATGTTTCCACTGTGCCGCGCGGGTCAAAAAAGTCGTTCTGTTGCGACAAAAGGATCACGGGCCTGGGCGCGCGCGCGATAAAGAAGTCCGCCATGTCCAATCCATGCCTGAACAGCGCTGGGGGAATTTGCTCGCTGTCCTGCGGTTCCTCGTTTTCCACGTTACGCAAGTACGTGGTAACAAAGCATCCGGGGGCGGCCATGGTAAAACGGCTGTCCAGGGCGTTGAGGAACGTTGTCATGGTACCGCCGCCGGAATTACCCGTGACCCCTACGCGTGTTTGGTCAGCCTCGGGCCTGCTTAAAAGGTAATCGAGCCCCCGTATTCCGTCCCAGGCGCGCCAGGTACCAAGAAAATCATTGACTAGATGGAGCTGTTTTCCCATCATATTGTGCTGCGGGCAGCAAAGCCCTGGTTTCATGGGGTCATTGTTCTCCAGGACGAATTGGTCCCGTTCGCCTTGGCTAAGCGGGTCCAGTACCAGCACCACATACCCTTTTTTAACCAATCCCTGGGCAAACGATTGGTATGCTGGTTCGGCCTTTCCTGCTTCGGAGTGGCCGCAAACCCCGAGAACAGCGGGATGTTTTCCAGGGGCCTTGGGCAGATACAGGTTTGCGGTAACCAGCAGGCCCGGTCTGCTCTGGTAGATGATTTTTTCGATCCGGTATTCTTTTCGGTTGATTTCCCCGCGGGTTTCCGCGCAGAGCGGTGTTCGGACAGGCATGGGACCGAATATGTTGAGGATTTTTCTCCGGACCGAATAGCACAGGGCAAGAGCCTGCTGTCGCGTTTCAATACCCGACCTTTGTACCGTGCGTTGGGCGGCATTTTTCCGCGCAATATCCACGTAGTATTCCTGGAGCATATGGCCATATGAACTTATTGGCATATTTTTCCTTTGCAAAAATATTAAAATATGCGCAAACGATCGAACATATCAAGAAAAATGGCGTGAAGGATTGGCTTGGGGCGTCGGTTGAATGGGACATGCATAATTTGCGGACTTTCCTATGCCGTGATTTACATCTAAATCATTGCGCTGCACCCCCCATTTTTGATTATGTTTCTTTTAGGGGGTTATTATGTACAAAAACCGGCGCAGACCCATCAGGAACTTGATTTTTCACCCTGATATTCAGATTCCGTTTATTAGGGGTGTCCTTTTTCTGGTCGCTATTGTCACGGCTGGCGCGACCATTGCAGCGGCGTTTATTGGTGTTTCGTTCACGGCCCTTGTTGCCATTGAAACAGCCGTTGTGGCGCTTGCTTTCCTCTTTGCCCTCCGGTTGTCGCACCGTGTGGCGGTTCCCCTGTACCGTATAGAGCGCTGGTCCCAGGCGATACAGGAAAAGAATTTCAATGTACACGTTGCCTTGCGCGAGCAATGGTTGCACAAAGACCTCATGGATTCCCTTAATCTTACGGGTGAGGAGCTGCGGCGTCTTATGAAACAGATTGAGGACATTGTTAACGATGATACAATACCGTCCCAGGAAGCCATCGTTCGCGTGCGTGAGAAGTTGAAGGAGTACAAGTATGAATAGCGCCCCCATGGACAAGTTCCTTGGTTTCATACTGCGGCTCTCTATGATATTGGGAACAGCCTCTTTTGCAGGGGCCCAGTGGCCGCCTGATTCGTGCGGGTGCGCGCAATGGCACTATGAACATGTCGAAGCCTACGGACCATGCGCGAGCAACATCATTGTCCAGGTGACCCGCTATGGCGACGCGCACAGCATCAACTTCATGCAGTTTCTTAACTTGCTGAATAAAAATGACAGCACAACGTATGTTATTGCCGCGGACACTGCGCCGTACATTCTGGGGTGCAGGAATATAACCATTGGCGGCAGACGATGTGTCATGGTCAGGGGCGCGACCGGCAGGCGTGAGGACGTTGTACTGGCAGGCCTCGATCCCCGTCTTTCACCGGATTTCTGGAAGAGCGCCGAATACGATGGCCCAAGCCCGTGCGGTATCGGTTCCTTCATCCAGACGCAGGATGTCGACCACTTTGTCATTGCGGACCTTTCTATCGTCAATTCACCCGGGAAAATGGTCAAGATCGACGGCGCTGCGGGATATTTTGGCAAAAACATCATATTGCACAATGTTGAATTACGCGATTGCGGCAGCCAGATGGTGAAAGGCGCGGCAACAACAGGCGCCATTAGCAGCAGGAATTGCATTGTCGAGTGTTCGTACCTGCACTATTCAGACGCCTTGTTTTCGGAAAGCAGCTACGAAACTCAGGGTATAGACATCCACGAAGGGAAACATTGGACCATCAGGTACAATTTTTTCAGGAATTTCAGGCAAGGCAACTGGGGAAACAGCAACAATTCCGACGCTATCCTCATGTGGGACTATACCGATTCCGTGCTTGTCGAGGGAAACCTGATAGTCAACTGTAATATGGGAGTCCGGCTCGCGTCTCCCGGATCGGGCGGGGATTATATGTGGGCGCACAACAATGTGATCGTGGCCTCTGACCCTGATCCACGCTTCTCGTATCGTGATTGCATCGAGGTTGGGAGCAGCGCCAGCCATGGCTGGGTCTGTCATAATACCATGTGGAACCCTGAAGGAAATTCCCTGGTTTCCTGTTATAATCAGCTTCCAGTCATGAACAACTTGTATTACAATGGCGTTTTTTCCCATGGATGCAATGCCCGCAACAATACACAGGTGCAGGACGCTTCAGCATTCAGCGATGTGGATGCATTCGATTTCCATCCAAAGAGTGATTTTTCCGTTCCGCGCGTATCAGAAGTTCCCGAAGACCTGGAAGGCCGCGTGCGTCAGATACAAACAGCGGCAGGCGCCTATGAGTTTTCTCCGGACGCGATTGAGCAGGCGGTGAACATTGCTGGATCTGGCATCTTAGTTTCCCCCAATCCCTTCAACGCTACCATCAGAATAGAAGGAGCGGGACCGGCGGAAATAGAGATATTTGATGCGCACGGAACACTGGTGAAACGGATGCGCGCACCAAGCGTCTGGGACGCGAATAACGCGCCCGCTGGCATATATATTGTCCGGTGTTTTGCCAACGGCGCACAGTATTCAAAGCGGATCGCGCTTGTCAGATAATTGCCAGCGAGCAGGGTTGTAATATCCGTGGCGCATGGCGGGAAAGTTCCTCCGTATCAAGGCGATCAGTTTCCGTATTCCCAACATATCCCTGGCAGGGAGCCGGTCAAAACCCATCTGTCTCGCATAGAGCAGCGGATCGTAATTATGGTTGCGCCACTGAATCATATCCGGTTGGTATTTTTTACAGAAAGCAAGAAACGCCTTCACCTCTTTGCCTGAATCGGTGAATCCCGGGGAAACCAGGTAGTTGATTGACACGAATTTGCCCTTGTTTTTCGCCATGCGGATTGATTTGAGCACATCGCTGAAACAGTAGTTTTTGGGCCTGAAATACTTCTCATAGACCGCTTTTTGCACGCTGTTCATACTCACTCTGATGCTGTCGAGTCCTACGTCCAACAATCGCTCCAGGTCGCGCGGTTTTCCCGCATTGGTATTCATATTCAAAATGCCTGAGCGGGTTTTTTGCCGGATAATTCGTATAGCCTGTTCTATGACGTGTGCGCTCATGAGCGGTTCGCCTTCGCACCCTTGTCCAAAACTGGCCACACTGCCTGGAACGCGCTGAATATGGAAGAGCGCGGTCTCAGCAAGTTCGCGGGGCGTTGGCGTAAAGGTGATGCGCGACTGAGGCGCAGGACAGCATCCCGCGGGTTGGAGCGAAATGCAACCGCGGCAACGGGCATTGCAGAAGGGGGACGAGGGAAGAGGGCATTCATATTTTCCAAGGAAGAAATTCTGCGCTCCTGCGCAGCCGTATTCACGCGCGCACAAGGCAAGCTGCGTGATGATCCGGTTGCTGCCATGGGTTTTCAAGACAGAGCGCACGCGTTGTTCCACAAGCCGCGCATCAATATGGCCCGCATGGTGCCTGAAAGTTTTTTCCACGCGTATCGCGGCTATATGAAACGCGCTTTTATACCAACACACAGCAGTATAGGAATAGAGCGGCAGACGGGGCGGGTTGCGGGTTTCACGGTACGCGGTATTATAGGCGCCGGTCCAGCCTGGTGCGATAAAAACGCCAACAGGCGTATATTGAGAAAGGGCTTCAACGCGGTTGTCAGCTCTATTCAGGCCAAGGGGTATGCGTTTGGGCAGGGACATGAGCGTACTGCCAAGGGGCAATGGGACCAGCTCTTCGGGCCGCAGGGAAAAAAGGGCTGTTCCTTTCATTCCCAGGGCCTGGTAGCCAGCCAGATCAAAGGCCCGGCCCGCGCTGTCAGCGACAACAAGTGATGGTTTCAGCATAGCGACAATGGCTAAAATATATCCTGTACGCGGAAGAACATGGAAAGATATATTTTATCGGATCATTTTACGGGGGACGTTGGACCAACCATGCGCATACTGAAACTTTTTTTTCTATTCTGCCTGTTTGTGTACTCTCTCAGCTGCGCTTTCAAGCCAAAATGCGATCCTTTTTCAGATTCAGACACAATTGTCGCTGATTTTTTCCATGATAATGAGATTACCCGGTACAAGGCCTTTTACCGGAACAATTTGCTGTACCGCGTGCAGGCATCGCGCAAGGCCGACCAAATCCTCTTAGAGAAATATTTTAGCGGCTTGGTTGAGGACAGTGTGATCAACTATGACAATGACGGCATGTTGATGAGCAGGGTCAACTGCACGTTTTCGGACCGCCGCAAGGAACGGCTGGGCAAATACTTCAATACACGGGAATATATTCAGTCCCAATACATTGGCGACACCACGGATATTGCGAAAAAAACCATTACCGTCTACCGGTATGGCGGTAAATACCTTGAGGCGGCCTATCGGAATGAGGACATGATAAAGCTCGAAATGTGGGGATACGACGGTCACAAGACCTTCACTACCAAACGTCAGATGGATTCTGTTTCCCGGTATTATTCGCCGGTAGGCCTTGATGTTGATCTGTCGGGCAGGCCACCGTCGGAAATCATGTCTTATATCAAATCTTACAGTGTAATAAGGGATTTTTACAGCAAGTGTCTTTCGTATTACAAGGACACAAAAGGGGAGGTGGTGGTGCAGTTCACCATTCAGCGCGATGGGTCTGTATCAGAGGCGCTACTGCTCAAAAATTCGCTTCCGTGCAAAAATCTGGCCATTGAACTGATTAATATTTTCAAGAACATGCAATTTTCCGCGGATGCCCGCAAATACGGACCAGTCACGGTCACCTATCCTTTTACCCTCTGAGCAGCGGGCTTGACTGGTCCAAACCCGGCGCGGGTCATGGCGCCCCATCCCTTTTTTTTCGAGAGAAAACTGAACAATGCCTTGAATCTGATGAGAAAATGGATCTGCCGCCATCCAAGGTTTTCGAGAAAGGCGTAGACAATCAGAATCAGGATGTCGCGCAAACGACCGTATTTTTTGAACAGGGCTTCCTCGATAATAAGACTGCATATTGACATCAGATGGCCGAACAGGAAGGTGGCCACGAGAAACAGGACCACGAAATGGGTCTCGAGCATTCCCATGGCAAAACTCAAGGTCATGGTCGCATAGCCGGTCATTTCCACGAGCGGACTGAGCATTTCAAAGGCTACGATAAAGGGGATGCTGAACATGCCGATTGTACCATAGCGCGGATTGCCGATCATGGCGCGGTGTTTCCAAAGCGTTTCCATGAGGCCCCGCTGCCAGCGGTCGCGCTGCCGCGCAAGGACGCGGAGTGACGATGGGGCTTCTGTCCAACAGACCGGATGGGGCAGAAAATAGATGCGCTCCACCTTTTTGCGTTCGCGCATGACCCGGTGGAGCCGGACAATGAGTTCCATGTCTTCGCCCACGGTATTGGTCATGTATCCGCCCGCGCTTATCACCAGGTCTTTTTTAAAAATGCCAAAGGCGCCCGAGACAATCAGCACCGAATTCATGGCGTTCCAGGCAAACCTGCCAATGAGAAAGATGCGCAGGTATTCCACGATCTGGAAGAGTACGACCGGCATTTTTGGAAGCGCCACCTTTTCCACTTTGCCCCGGTTGACTGTGCAGCCGTTTACGATACGGATGATACCGCTGGTCACCGCCACGTCGCCTTTCCACCGTACAAAGGGATAAACGCCTTTCAATAGGGCGTCGGCTTCGAGCAGGGAGTCAGCGTCAATGCCGCAGAAGAGTTCGTTGCGTGACACATTGATTCCCGTGTTAAGCGAGTCAGCTTTTCCGCCGTTTTCCTTGTCCACCACGCGCAAACGCGGATGGGCGGGCGACATGTATATGTTCCGCACGGGTTTTGTCGGGATCACCGGCGTATAGGCACAGTCAATGCGTCTAAGCTGGAATTTATCGATGAGCAGGTTGAGTGTGTTGTCCTTTGAACCGTCGTTGACCACGATAATTTCAAAACGGGGGTAGTGGAGCTTGAGTAGGGCGTTCACCGCCTCAATAATAGTGGCCTCCTCGTTGTAGGCGGGTGAAATCACGGAAATCGATGGTGTTTCATCTGACTGCATGAGGTATGCTTCGTCGACCAAGGACTGCGTCCTCTTGAACCGTATCAGTTCAAACAGGGAGACCATGAGAATGACCAGATAGAGGCCATTGACCGCGATGAGATAGAACACTACAAAAGAATTGTAGCGCGTTATTGCCTGGGCAACAAGATCAAACAGGTTCTGAATAGGCGCCTTCTTTCCTGAGATCATCCAGGTGTTTGGTATGCTTCATTCGGGTCATTGCCGAAAAAAGGACTTTGGCCTGTTTTCGCTGTTCTGGAGTCCCATGCAGGCTCTGTCGCAGGGCTTCTTCAATGTAATTATTTTCCTCGAGTACCTCCAGGGCGCCCAGCCCGTGAGGACCGTTGAGCAATTCCATGCATTGGCTTTTGTGCGCATCATCCAGGCTGTAGATGGTGTGCATGGCCTCGCGCGCGAGCAAAGGGGAGAAAGTATCAAGCGCAATCACGACATGTTCCACGGCATTAGCGCTGCCTATCCGGGCAATAGCCCTAAGCGCGGCCTGTTGGACCATTGCATCAGGATCCGTGAGCAGGCCGTAGAGATGGGGAAGCGCTGATTCGTCGCTGATTTTTCCAAGGGCTTCGAGTGCGGCAATCCGAAGCGTGCGCGAGGTTTCATTAAGCAGTGCGACAAGAGCGGGGACTGCATTGATGTCGCGGAGATTTCCAAGGGCTTCGGCAATTGCGGCGGTCACGGTATCCGTCAGGCCGCCTCTTTCGAGCGTTTCGAGCAGGGAACGCGAGGCTTGGTCCTTCAGCGGCAGAAGGTACTGGATTATCATGCCTGCTGTCCACGAGTCGCTCATTTTTATCAGATCTATAAGCAGCGGCAGCGCTGTGGTCGATTGGATGCGACCGAGCGTATACGCGGCTGCGAGGCGCACCTCCTCCTGCCTGTCCGAGAGCAGCGGCAGCAGGTTTTCCTCGAATTCGCTGGTTATAAAGAAACCGAGTGTCCGGGCGGACTGCGCGCGCACCCACCATTTGGGGCTTTTCAGCCTGCGCAGGTCAGCGAGATAGTACCCTAACAGGCCGTAAATCATGATTATCTCATCGGCCAGGGAACCCTTGATATAATCGAGCATCTCGACCAGTACCGCGCGGGTAAGATTGTGGCTGCCCAGGGCCTTAAGCGCCTTGGCTTTTCGCACCGGCAGGTCCTCTGAAGCCAGAATGCCCAGAACTTTGTCCGCATGCTCCTGCGGATCTTTCCAGCGCACCCAGTTTCGGATAACCAGACGCTGCACCACGATGAAGCCGCATAGGACGCAGATAATGCAGCAGAACGCGGCCGCAATGGCAAACGCCAGTTTTTTTTGAAATTCATAAAATTTTTTGTCTATTGCCAGGCCAAAGAGTATCTGATCGTCTCCCTGTGCGCGTATCCGGTATTGCAGTCTCTTGCGTTTGCTGTCCGTGATAATGAACTTCCTGATACCGGGGTCCTGATGCAGCGCAATCGTGAAATTCCCGGGGATGTCTTCAATGGCCGCGCTTAGACGCAGGTATAATGTCCGTTTTGCATAGCGTGCGTCCGCAATCGAGATTTCATACCGCTGCTGGAAAAACCGTGCGTAGGCGTCCACGTCGCATATCCAGATCCCCTTGCCGCGTTCCGCGCGGATAATATCATCGAGCGCCCGCAGTTTGTATCCAATGATGTTGGGATGGATGAGGAGTGAGGTGATTGCGCCGTTTTCCGCGTTGCAGTCAATAACTTGATTCCATATGCCAATGACCGAGTCCCGGTTGTTGTTTCTCAGAAAGCCCATGGATTCGTCAAGCGTCACCGGCACCTCAAGCACACTGCTTATCGGCGCGTCGGGAGAGCGGCGCGCCAAGGCGCGAAAGGGAAAGTTACACATGATGTCGTTTGCTGAAAAGGAACTATTGACCGAATACCCCGCGGCTTCAAGAACGGTCACCAGTGAATCGGGGTAGGCAAGGTAGCCTGAACGGAAGCTCTGGACATGGGCGCCAGCGTCCGCGAGCAGCCATTTACTCACCTGGACCTCCCCGAACAGCGTTTTGCGGTCCCACGGCCGGTATTGGCTCCGTTCTTCCAGCGGAACGCCGGTTTCGAACTGGTAGAATGATTTAAAATGGGAAACCGAATGCGACCCTATGGAAAATCCGAGGGAACATAGTGTTGAGACGTGAGCGCTGTTTTCCGAGGTGAAATACGCTGTGTCTGTCTTGTCGGAGAAGAATTTAGCGGTTATAAAGAAGGTGCTTGTTACCCCATATTTTTTCTCGAGCCGGGCAAAAGCGACGGCGTTGGCGAACGATTCCCGGGCGTCAACGTCGTGTGATAGCAATAGCGCGGTTCGGAACCCATCGGGGACTGCTGGCACAGAGAGCGCGGGTGATACGCTGGTTTCGTAGAGGGTTTTGATGAACAGCATGAACATGTCGGTGGTGTATTCAAATCCGTTTATCCACGAGGCCTGTGCTTCATTGTCCTTGCCAATATGCGGTCTCAGGATGGTTTCGTCCCATCCTGCGCCCAGGTAATACACGGTTCCCAGGCCATAGTCGTTTCTGATAAAGGCCGGTGTATTGTCGTCAAACCGTGCCAAGGTCACGGCACGGGAGGCATGCGCGGCAAAGGTAAAGAAGGTTTCAGGATAGAGGCTTGCATTGCCCAGTCGCAGCAGCCGTTCTTCCGGAAGGTTGGCATACCGCAGTATCGGGTCGCTTGTCGGAGGCTTTAGGGTAATGGAAAAACGTGTTGACGAACGGACAAGAGAATCGATACCAGCGCAGAAATACAGCGAACGGCCTATGTCACCGGCAAGGAACAGACGTCCGCCGCTTTCAACCCACGCGTATATCCGGGCGATCTCTTTTTTCTGCAAGGTTGGTTCGTACAAGGGGCCTGCGGCCACAATGACCCGGTGTTTTGTCAGGCTGTTAAAGCTGGATGATTGGACATGGGGGATGCCGAAGCAGTTGAGGGTCATGGAAACAGCGGTGACATGCGTGGATGCGGTGTCAGGCGCCCAGACGCCCACACTCAATTCTTCGAAGGAAAGTCCTGCGCATATGTTCCATGCAAGGAATACGACGCAAACGAGTTTGTCAGCGGTCATGCGCTGCCGAGAAAAAGGGTTGTTTCATTTCCGGACCATAGAGCATGTTGATCAGAATAATGTGCCACGCTGTTGAGGCAACGCTTTTCCATGTGGTGAATTGATAGGGCAGGGGCGTGTCCGCGGCACTGTAGGGCAGGCCGCCTAAGGTGTCAGTGTCGAACACGCGGGACCAGTTTTCCAGTTCCCGGCAAACAGCCGCGCGGTTGCCCGCAGCTAACTGGGCCATGAATACGCCATACGATCCTTCGAGCCAGATAAACGGCAGTGTTTCCCATTTTTGGGTTGGTTTGTCCGGAAAAAAATGGGTGTTTATTTCAGGTTTCTCATAGACCAGGATGCCGGCATAGGGCCGGTATCCGTTCAGCCCGTGGTATGAATTGGCATACAGCCTTTTAGCTGTTTCCAGGCATGTTTTTGCTTTTTGTTTTTCACCAATGGATTGGAAAAAAAGCGAGGCCCAACTTGCGCAGTCAAGCGCTAGAACAGAGTCAATATTTCCTGGGCCTTTGATTCCTCTGAAAAATTGCCCGTGTTCGGAAGAATAGAGCGTTGCCATGCATGCTTGGGAAATGGTCTCTGCAGTACGCTTGTACGTTATATCTCCGGTCAACGCGGCCAGATGGGAGAGAAAAAGATGGGCATCGATATTGTGTTCCGCGCTGGCCCAGGTAACAGGCCCGGGTTTCCAGACCTCGGTGACCTCACTGCTTTCTGAAACAGCAAGATTGATCTCTCCTTCACCGCCGCGCACCAGCCCATACAGTGGATCCGTACTGTTGGAAACCAGTGTGTTTTGAATATAGACGGCTATGTTCTTGGCTGCTGTTATGCATTGCGCATAGGCGCGGTCTTCAGGTTTCAGAGAGGGATGGTTTTCCAGGAAGAAACAATACGCGTAGCCGGTCCATGCCAGTGCGCCGGTCCGCACCAGCGTACTCTCCTGGTCTTTCTCGCTGGGCCAGTCTGTGTTGGTACTGTAGTTAAACCAGAAACTGCCATTGTCGCGGATAAGACGGGAGAGGGAGAGCAGCAGCTGCTGTGCCTTGTCCCATTCAGCCGCAGTGCAAAAGGCTATGGCAGCCATGGCATCGTCATAGATAAATGACTTGCTGTAGATGTACGGATAGGCTGACTCGGTCTGCGGGACTTCATAGCTTAATAATAGATGCCTTCGGGCCGGCAGAGGCGCGTCAACAATCTTGTTCGGAACCATGCGGTCAGAAAGCCAGCGTAGGTGATGAGGCAATGAATGGTACACCTTTGGGTGTGTACAGCCAGCCCCCAGTATGAAACCGCACAGTGTTGAGCAGACCAGACGCAGGGCCATCCTCTTACATTCCATAGGTGAATCCTACGTAGTACACATAATAACTGTCCGTGTTTGCCTGGATGGTGATTTCACACTGAATGGAGTATCCTTTTGGAAAAGCAAACGCCGGGATTGCGCTCAGACCGAATCCGGCAAAATTCTTGTCTTCCGCGGCAAGCGATATCCGGTTGAAACTGGCGCGCGCTTCAAGTGGCACGGAAAAACGCCTGCGGAAACGCGGGCCGTCCCATGCCAGGCCGCCTTCAACGCAGGCCCAGTAATTATAGCTGAAATACCGGTCGCTTAATTCATTAAACCCCCTAAACGCTAATTTACCAATGATCTGCAGGCCTGTTTCGGGAATCGGGCCCGCTAGTTCTATCCGGTACGCTTGGATCACATTGTTGTCTTCGAGGATATTGCATTCCACTGTGGGACTCAGGGAAAAGGACTTTGGTAGGAACGCGGGGTATGAGAATGACAATCCCAGATCGCGTTCCACGCCCACGGCCGAAGCGCTCCTGACAACCATTGGTTTGAGGGTGAAGGCAAAGTAGAGAGGGCCGCGGCCTGCTTCAACATGTCCAAAAAACCCCGCCCCATGGAAGAGGGACGTCTCCGGTAGCTTGGGTGAAGTTACCGACCGGTTGCGATAGAGCGAGGGGGCGTAGAAACACGACAGTTCCACGTTTTCACGGTAACGGTATATTCCTTCAACCATGGCTTGGTGCACCTCGAGGTCGTACAGGTTCGCGGTCTGGATTTCGGAGAAGCGGCTCGATGTTTCATTTTTTATCTGATAACGGCCGCCCAGGCTCCACGCCATTGACAGGTTTTTCCTGAACAGAAGGCTGGCACCGTTGTTCGCTATACCGCTTATGGACGAACCAGCGGTCACTCCCAGTTCCTGGTAGCGGAAGAGGAGCGCTTCAACCCTTGTTCGCAGGAAGGAATCGATAAAAGCGCTTTTTGTACTCAACACCCGGTCAGTCGGATAGGATGAGGCCAGGGCTTCGAAGGCGTTTTTCGCGGACAGATTTTTCCCCTCAATCCAGTCGAGCTCGGCCAGTTCGAGTCGCGCGTTTCTTATGACGTCAGGATCTCCTTCGAGCCGGCTGATTGCCATGAAATGGTTGCGCGCAAGCCCGTAGAGATAGCGCCATTTGTAGATGAATGCAATGGCCTCATGGCCATAGATGCTTTGCGGGTTTTTTTCCAGGACGCTTTTCAGAATATCGATGGCCTCGTCGTATCGCTGTTGCCAGCTGAGCAGGCGTGCGAGGATAATCCGGGCGTCCTCGTGACCGGGATTGCTTTCAAGAAATTCCCTGAGGCATTTCTCAGCTTCGTCATACTGTCTGTTCCATCCCAGGGTTGCGGCCAGACCCAGTGCGGCAGCTTCATCCCCGGGCTTTTCGCGCAATGCTTCGCGGTACAATGCAATGGCCTCTTTGAACTGATCTGACCAGCCAAGCAACTGGGCAAACCCCAACCGGCCTCCGTAGTTGCCCGGGTTTTTCAGAAGGAAATTCCGATAGAGGCTAAGGCCAAGGCCTTTTCTATCTGTGCGAACGAATGTTTCATTTATCCTTTTGTAGGTATTGGTGCTGGCAGCCATAAGAAAGAGCTTGTAGGCCTCGTGTGATATGCCAGTATCGGGGGTGGCGCTGAGGAATTCCTCGAGACTACGGCAGTCTTCCTGAAGGTTCGCCTTGTTTTCCTGCTCAACATCGGGAAAATAGGGTGTGACCGGCGGGGTGATCAGCAGGGAATCCTGGGCGCGAATCACAAAATACGCGCATACGACAATCAGCAGTAGTTTCATGCTATGGCCTTTCCTTTAGGTAGAGAGCCATTTTTTCATGCGCGCGTGGAGCTCGGCAAAGCTGAAGGGTTTGGTCAGGTAATCGTTTGCGCCTATTTCAAGCCCTTTGACGATGTCCTCTTCGGTAGAGACTGTGGTCAGGAAAATGAAAGGCAGCCTGGCAAGGGAAGGGGAGGAGCGGATCTTTTCAAGCAGTTCGAACCCGCCCATGCCTGGAAGCAGCGCTTCGCTTATCACGAAATGAAAGGTCTCTTTTCCCAGCGCTTCCCAGGCGTCCTGGCCATTGACACAGGCGGTTGTTTCAAACCCTTTGCCTTGGAATTTCGCGCACAGGAGTTTGGTAATACGCGGGTTTTCTTCAACGATCATCAGCTTGGGACGCATAAGGGTAAAATAAAATTTATTGAGACTTTTTCATAACTATATACGTATTCAGCATTGCAGCAAGGCCATCAAAGGTGAAAGGCTTATAAATACTTGCAGTAAAACCATAGTCCGTTGGATTTGCCATGACAGTGTCTTTCGCATAACCGCTTGCTACAAAAACAGGTACTTTCATGTCTAGTTTCCGTATTTCAGCAATAGCTTTTACACCCCCCATGCCGCCTGGAATGGTAAGGTCAAAAATCATCCCAACAAGATTTCTGTTCTTAATAAAGTAGTCAATGGCATCTCTGCCGTTTTCTTTGCAAACAACAGTGTATCCAAAGTCTGTAAGCATTTCACTGATAACCTCACGCACGTCCTCCTCGTCATCCATGACTAAAACCGTGCCACTTCCTTTATGCTCTGTTTTTGGTTTCTCAGGAACCGATAAAGCGGATTCCACAAAGGCGGGAAGATAAACATGGAATGTGCTGCCTATGCCAGGTTCGGACTCTACATCAATGCAACCGCCATGACGGTTAATAATGGAAAAACAGGTGGCAAGGCCAAGCCCGTGTCCCTTTGTTTTGGTTGTAAAGAAGGGGTCGAAAATCTTGGGGAGCACATTCGGTGAAATACCAATTCCGTCATCTTTTATCGATAGTTTTACATAATTACCCTTTGGCAGGGTCATATGCTCCTTATCTCCCAGCACAACATTTTTTGCGGCTATTTCAATGGTTCCACCCATGGGCATGGCTTGCTGGGCATTGATGACAATATTATCAATTACCTGACCGATTTGGTTCTGGTCATAATTGGATGACCAGAGTGTTTGTGGTATCTCAAAACAGCATGACACATTCGCTCCTGAAAGCGCAAATTGAGCAGTTTTCTGCACAAAAGGAAACAGCGGGCCGATTTCTTGCCTGGGGGCGCCGCCTTTGGCAAAGGTCAGCAATTGCGCTGTTAGACCACGCGCCCGGTCCATTGCCGCGAGTGATTTTTTCAGATGCGTAGTGATGTTATCGTCCTTAGACTTCAATACCGCTAGTTCAATATAGCCAAAAATCATAGCCAGGATATTATTGAAATCGTGGGCAATGCCACCGGCGAGAACGCCGAGGGATTCGAGTTTCTGCGTTTGTTGAAGACGGTGCTCATATTTCAGGTTCTCTTCCTCAGCCTGCTTACGCTCAGTGATGTCTTCCGCCATGCCTTGGAAGCCAGCTAACTCTCCGAAGACATCAACAACGGGTTGTGCGGTGACGATCAGAGTTCGCACCCGGCCGTCTTTCGTCAGGCAGGTATGTTCCAGGCGCCGGAAGGGACGTTTGTGCGCAGCGTATTCGCCGAACAAAGCGCGCACCCGTGCAACCTCCTCGGCCGAAACCATCACATCAAAGGGTGTTTTGCCGATCAGCTCCTGCGGTTCGTAGCCAAGGATGTCCCGGACCCGGTCGCTGAGGAACGTGAAACCCCAGTGTGCATTGATCTCAAAGACATACTCTTCCGCAGCATCTATCACATTGCGGAAGCGCACCTCGCTTTGCCGCAAATTCTCATCCGCTTGCTTGCGCCGTAAGGACACTGTTGCCAGGGAAATAAAGTTCTCTAATATGTTCTTCAACGGGTCGGGTTGGCCCTTGCGCATAGCGAGCAGGGATGCACCGTAAAGTTTCCCGTCGATGAGATAGGCCATTCCAATGAAACGATCCACATTAAGCAGTATTTCAATGGCCGCACCCACCGGACGAGAGACGACCCCAAAACTCGCCTCATGCAGGGTTTTTCTGAATCCGAATGGATTTGTGGTCGTCTCTCGGTATATCTCATCGCTTATGACCGAATGGATTTCCTTTATCTGTTTCCCGAGCAGACCAACGACTTTTTCCAGCAGTCCAGGCTCCATTTCAATATGCTGGACGGTTGTTGTTCGATTTACAGCGTTGTATTTGAGGAATACTGCCACTGCGGCACCGGTAATTTCTTTAGCCTGCTTGGCAATGAACGCTTCGAGATTGTCTTCCAATGATAATTTGGACAATTCTAAGGAAAAATGATTGAGTTTTGACAAAGCTTCGTTTTGCTGCGCCAACGAATCCTCTGCCGTCTTAAGAGTACGGTGAAGATTGTCTTGGTCTTTTTCTGATGTGTTCAGTTTATTCATCTTTTTTTGTATTGCCATGAAAATTTTGGCCGACATCGTTGCTTTTCAAAATCATCTTCATTCAGTATTCTCAAGAATTTAATTCATTGTCAATTACTACCTCAATTAATTAATACAAACCAACCCCGTCTGCAGTTTGGTGTTGTGATTGTTTTCATAACTGACTAATCGTTCGGAACCAAGCATTTGATGAATCCATCAACAGCTTTGTCCTGGAAAAAAATTGAATATTGATAGCGGCAATTTGATTTTTCGGTTCGCATAATCTTTCACTGATGATTGCAGGACGCACTCCCGCCTCGCGTCGCCAAACCGGTCTTGGTATGAAAATGTGCAGCACGCCGTGATTGGCCTGATTTACCCATCATATCTTGGTTATTGCCAATGGTTACCCTTATTTTGATTTGAAGAGAACCATGTGGCAGGACGATAGGGTATTGATTCTTGAACCCGGTCAGATGCAAAATATTGACAAAGAAAATTGAAGCATTTTATTGCATGAGATATGGAAAATAAATATTTTACCTGAAAAGGAATCTTTCGTTGTGATCAAACGTGTATCCACCTTTCCCGTTGCTTTGAGCCTGGCTTTTATTCTGGTTGGAGGATTGCTGTTTCCGGGGTCGGGCCAGCTGGAGCTTAACAACGCGAATGTGCTCGAGAGTATCCGCGTTTCAGGCCCGTTGGCTCCGGACTGCCAACCGTGCACGACAAAGGTTATTTTTACATTCAAGACAGCATCTATATCGTTTCAACACGTCAAGGGGTTTGGGCATGTGAACATCGATTTCCCCGATGCCATTGCCGCAGGAAAAATAATTCCTATTTCTTATGTTTCACCTGTGAAGGATATTCTTGTTTCCATGAGAAAAGAGAGCCCCCAGCCCATGGTTATCAAGGAACACGACGTGACCAGCGTTGACGTGCAGATTGACGGGACAATACCTGTCGACTACACGGTCTTCCGGACCCTGAACCAGGTGGCCCTGGTACTTTCCTGGGGTGGCGACGGGACTGCATCGCGAGAAGACCGGAAGCTGCGATCGTCCATTATTACCTATGCGATTGTCGGCGTTGTTACCATAGGCGTTATTGTTGTTGTAGCCCTTCTTTTGAACCGTTCAAAGGACAATACTGGCGACGATATTCATATCAAATAGCAGGTAATCTTTCACAGGTAATCTCTCAATAGTCAAGCGTTTGCTTTTTCCTGGGTTCGAGGTTATATTTAGTATATATACTATGAATTACCGCAGTATACTATCCGTGCTTTCGGTTGTACAGCTGTTGCCCTTGTCCACTTTGGCTCCATTGAGAACGATTTTGCTACCCTTACCATGAGCGAGATAGAGAAGTCCTATTCGATAACCGAAGCGGTTTCGCCTTCTGATCCTGATACGCTGCGTCCCATGTATCCCACGACCCTTTCGCTGGGCTACGATTATCTTTCAGAGCGCTGCGGACCAAGCACGGGGCGAGATCTGTGCATGCCTGCGTGGAACTGTTTAAACGCCAAGGGCAGGCTTGTGGCTCCTGGCGGATATGTCGGCGCGCAGGACATCAGGACCGGCGCCATTGTAACTGCGGCGGTCAAAAAGATCCTGGTTACTAGCGGTCCCACTCGTAAATCAAGCTACTGAAACCAGTTGTTCTGTTTGTAATACCCTTAGACAGTTTTGTCCAAAAACCCTCCTCACCGCAACCCAAGAACATTTTTTGTTTGATATAGATATTTAATAACGCGATGATAATAAAAGAGACATGGTTTGACGCTAGTATTGCAATAACATGAGTGGAAAGCAAATCAGAAGGCCGCTTATGACAAACACAACAGAAAATCAATTGATAGTTTTATTTTTTACCCTTCCTGGAGTATGGCCTGGCAATGGGTCTTCAGAAATAGTGCTATTCTGTATTAGTATTGCATAAAATGTATGTCGTTATATGGGGAAATGAGATTGCATCAAGGCTGAAAGGATTTACAAGGCCGGATAAGGCCGCCGGGGAGCAGGATTAAAAGACGTGCCCGATGTGGATGGTCCAAAAGGCATCACCTTCCTGGGAAAACGCGCCGATAATCGATTGCTTGGTGGTCCCATCATAGTCCAGGTTGTCATCGATTTGAATGGCCTTGAAGAAGGTGCTATATTCAAAACCCACCAAAAACCTGTTATAATACAACCGGATGCCCAGGGGAAAACCGAAGCGCAAATAGATGGTCATCAGGCTTTTATTGTTCACGGCTTTTCCGGAAATGCCGTCGAAGTCGAATTGCCCGCTGATTCCAAGATAGGGTTCCAGGGCCAGGTACGGGAGCTTGAAAAAGTATCCCAAAGCCAGCTTGTCGATAATGCCGAACCGTTTCATCGTAAAAGCACCATCCTGCAGCTGCACGGATACGGCAACCGGGGCAGCGCTGTCCATCAGGGTGGCCAGCGAGGAAGCGCTCGAGTTCATGTCGAAACTGCCCCCCAACTCATTGGCGAACATGATGCCGCTGCTGCCCGTGTCGCCTGCATAAAGCCGCATCGGCGCTATGTCAAATTCGAAATGATTTCCCGAATTCCATTTCAGCCCCGTGAATTCAATGTCGAAGCTGTCTTTTTCCTGCCAGTGAAAGGATCGAAGGTCCAGGCTGCTCATGCCCCACGCTACTGAGAAGGTTCTCCGGGAGGGCGCTTTGTTTAGGGGTACCGCCCTGGGTTGCCTTCGCTCAACCGCCCGGGATTCGCCGAAGGGTACCGGTGCCCTCGCTGTCCGTTTTGCCGGTTCCTGATAGGCCGGCCACACAGGTTCGGCCTGCGCGGCTTTTTTGGGAGGAGGCGCATGGTCCGGTTCCAGTCCGGCGAGTTTCCGCGCGGCGTCATGAAGACCCTGCCGCAGGACATCGGAAACATCACCATCGACTTCCTGGTCCACGGGGTTGACAATATTGCCCTTTGTGACGTCAATCAGGCGCAGGCTGACAAGAAAAATGGAGCCGACCTTGCCGATACTCCCGGCAACCATATATTTGACGCCCAGAAGCTGTCCGACCTCAACCGCGCACTCCTGGGAAGTGCATCCCGTTTGCTGGAACCCCTGCTCCTTGAGGATTTCATCCATCTGCCCGCGTTCGATCACGGTAAAATGGCCGGTATTGATAAGCTCCCCGCGAAGCTTGTTGGTCAGCGTCTTGGCCTCGGATGCAGTGACGGCGTCCGCTTCCAAATCAAGTACGGCGATATTTTCCTGGGAATAGATAACTGACGCAATCAGGAGGATGAAAAACACTTTGACTATCATACGCAATTAATATAACCTTGACGGCCTTTTCAGATCGAGGAAAATTATCAATCTCCCGGACCTGGAGAAAATACTGGCTGGTCTCCCGGGGGAGTTCCGAAAGGGGCGCGTTCTCGCCCTTTGATCCGAAGAGGAAACGGAGCGGTTATTGCTTGATTCAACTGATTGATAATTGATAAGCATTTTAATTTTCGGGTTCGTGTAATCTCGTAGTCCTTCATGCATGGCAAATTCCCGCCTATTCGGCCCGCTTCGCTCTCGCGATGCGAGGCGAGCGAGGCAAGTTGTTCCGGCATTCGATATTGTCCCCGCCTCGCCTTGCGGCGACGCGAGGCGGGCCCCCGGATTTGGTCTTCCGAGCCGAAAAAATATCGATTTCACGCTGCTTTCAGAAAAAATACCCCTTCACATCTGTGCAATCAAGTAAAAACGAAAAAGCTCCGCCCTGGCTAATCTACGTTGCCAAGCAGAGCATTACCGTGCCGGCAGGCCTGAGGCTCGTCATAGAGCCTGGTGTGATCATCAAATTCGATGAGATGACCTCGCTGACGGTCGAGGGGAGCATTGAAGCCAAGGGCAAAACAGGTGAAGAAGTGATTTTCACAACCCTTAAAAACGATGAAAGGGGCGGGGATATCAATGGCGACGGGTATGCCACAGGCCCGGCTGCCATGGATTGGGAAGGGATTGAGATAAGAACCATGTCAGCGGAACAGATTTTTGAAAATGTGGTGATAGAATATGCAAATTGCGGCTTGAAAAGTGCGAAAAATAGGTATTTAAATATTGAAAATGCGGTCTTCCAGAACAATGGAGCGGAGAACTTCAGATACAATGACCAGAAAATGGAAGTCCAAGAGGGAATTCCCTACAATTTCAGGGAAATAATTGAGACAGCCACACTCACCAGCCAGAATGACACGGTAAAGCTCGAAAAAGCCAGTAAAAAGATGTATTGGATGCTCGGCGGGCTGGGTGTGGGGCTTGCCGCGGCAGGGATAATCTACCTTGAGAGGGATAAAGCAGGGACAACAGACAATAAGACCACAACAAAAACACCTATACAGGACCCATCAGGTCCACCAGCGGAGTAAACCATGATGAAACTGATTGGAATGATTGCCATAGCGGCCGCTTTGAGCAGCGGGAGTATTACGCAGCAGACCTATTTAACGGACGGCAAGGGACATTTAGCGGATAGAACAAGGGGACAGTTGATAAACCTCACCTGGAATGAAAAAAAGATGGAAAACGGCCTTAAGATGTTCTACGGAAAGGCCGAGTGGACGGCGGAAGCGGGGGCAGAAGGGCAGAACGCAGAGGTACCCGTGGCCGTCTATTGGCTTAAGAAAGAAACACAATCCCTGGTACCCCCTGGGCACGTATAACACCGAAAAGGACGGCCAGTTCTGGATAATTGTCCCTGACGATGCCAGGGAATACAGGATCGGGGCGCATCCGGAAAAGGCGAGAAATATACCGGACAAGGCAAAGGACCTGATAGAAAAGAGCAAGGAGAAGAAGGGAGAGGTCAAAGAATGAAGATGTACAAATGCCAGCTGAAAGGGGTCCTTGATTCAGACGGGTGTTTTACCTGCTTCAACCAGGGCTTGAATGGGGAACCCATGAAAATGCAGGTTGGAAGCCGGGTGCACTGCAAGGAACAGAATATCATAGATTCGTTTGAGGTCACGATGGAGCCAGAAACGGTAGCGGCGGTAAAGTAATGGAAAAGGAGAGGGGTAACGGTCGTAAGAAAAGCTTGATAGCAAGCTAAAAACAATGATATACTGTAGGAGAGAACTTCCTGTATTAAGGACTTACAGAAACTAAAATGCTGATTGTTCGTGTTGTGTTAAATTAACGGAACGATACTATGGCCTTGTTTGGCGGAAATAAATATCAGGAAGACAACGAAAAACTCCGCCAGGAGGTTGTCCGCCAGAAGCTGGAAATTGACGACCTCCAGCGCCGCCTCAAATCCGGTCCCAAACTCGCCCCCGCATACCAGTCCATAGCAGGCCTTGAGCAAAAGGTCTTTTCTCTTGATAATAATAACCGCATCACCTATGTGAACACAGCCCTTGCCAATGTTCTGGGCCAGGACAAGAACCGGCTCATGGACCGTCCACTGGTCGAGATTGATACCTTTGCCTGGGGACCTGGTTTTGTCGCTGTTCTTGTTGACCTGTGCAGAGCAAAGAACGAGAAGGTTGCCAGAGAGCGCAGTTATTATGACCGTGACCTTGGCAAGGATGTTCATATTAAGATAACGGTTACGCCTGTTGACGCGACTCTCCAGATAGTTATAGAAGACATTACCGAGCACAAAGAACTGGAAAAGCATTTTGAGAGGTATGTTTCCCCCAAGGTGCTTGAGGCCATGAAGAGGCAGAGCACTGATTACATGATGCCCCGCAGATACGAGCTTTCGGTTGTTTTCGCTGACCTTCGAGGTTTTACCTCTATGAGCGAGAAGATGCCGCCTGAAATTGTACGCGATACCCTCAACGACTACCTGAAGGCAATGGTTGCTGTAGTGAATATGAATGACGCCATGGTGGACAAGATAATAGGGGACGAGGTCATGGCCCTTGTTGGCGCTCCCATGGCATACGCTGACCATGCGATCCGGGCAATTAAGATGGCAGTGGATATGCAAGAGACGCATGCCCTTCTCCAGCGGCGATACAAGGCAGAGGGCAAGGTCATGCCCGGCATAGGCATTGGCATAAACAGCGGGGACATGCTTGTTGGCAATATTGGCAGTGACAGAAAGACGGATTATACTGCCGTGGGCCATGCGGTGAACCTTGGGAGCAGGCTGTGCAGCATGGCAAAAGAGGGAGAAACGCTTATTTCCGGCCGCACAAAGGGACTTCTTCTCCAGCATGGAGGATATGAGCAGTATTTCACGTTTGAAGAGCGTGAGACTGTCGAAGTAAAAGGCATAAGCGCTCCTGTGACAGTATATGCTGTGAGCGCCGCAAAGAAGCTCGATTTTGTTCTTGATGCAATGGAATCCCAGGCCAACGCAAAGGCGATTGCCGCAGAACGAAAGATATTTGGCAAATACGACCTGTTAGAAGAATTGGGCCGCGGTGGCATGGGTGTTGTGTACAAGGCCCTGCACCGCGACCTTGGAAGGATTGTGACGCTTAAAGTTCTCAAGACAGACCTTTTGACCATAGGGAAACAGCAGAAGGAGATGTTTAAACGCGAGGTGGAGACAGCGTCCAACCTGAAACATCCGCATATTATAGGCATACACGAATATGGCCTCGTTGATGGCAAACCCTATTTTACCATGGATTATGTTGAAGGCTGCACATTGGCTGATGTTTTATCGTACACAGCCGGGCCCGATACCAAGGGCAGCACAGTCGGCGAGATTGTGAAGAGCGTTATTGCAGATCGCAAGGAATCTTCCAAAGACCATGCACAGGCACAGAAAACCGAAGAACAGCCTGCTGCGCGCAAACAGCGTCCCTTGCCCATAAACCAGGCGCTTGCACTGATCGTGAAGCTTGGCCGGGCAATTAACCACGCCCACGAGCGGGGTGTTCTGCACAGAGACATAAAGCCCTCCAATGTTCTTGTGGGCAAAGATGGCGAACCTGTTCTTATAGACTTTGGCCTTGCCAAGCAGGTAGAGGGTATGGACCTTACAATGACAGGCCAGATACTTGGCACGCCATTGTACATGAGTCCTGAACAGGCAGAGGGCAGGAGGGGCGAGATAAGCGAGCGGAGCGATATCTATTCTCTTGGCGCATTGATGTACGAGCTTGTGACCGGCAGGCCACCTTTTACAGATGCACAGAACATTGCAGAGGTTTTGCGCAAGGTATCGCGCGATGACCCGCCCAAGGCCAGAAGGATAAACCCCCGTGTTCCTCGTGAGGTTGAGATAATTTGCGAAAAGGCCATGAGCAAGGAGCCTACAAAGCGTTATGTTACCGCAGGCGCCTTTGCAGATGATATTGACAGATATCTGACAGGCGAGCCCATCCAGGCCAGACCACCCAGTCCTATATACATTGCCCGAAAAAAAATAGCCAAGCACAGGGTTGTTGCAGGCGCAATCGCGGCTGTATCCATTGCTGCGGTTGTTGTCTTTGCAGTATGGTGGCGTTCCACTGCCGATGTGCGTGAACAGAAATGGAAGGCAATGCAGTCAGCTATAGCGTTGTATGAGGAAAAGGAGAAGGCAAAGGGCAAATGGATACTGGAATATGAGGATAATTTCAACAGGGCGGAGTTAGGGGAGAAGTGGAAAACAAGGGTCATTGGTACAGGGAATATAGGATTAAAAGACAGCGCACTGGTCTTTAATGGCAGGAACGTGCAGGCTTATTACGCAAAACCCGTATATGGGAACGTGCGCATTGAGTTTGATGTCATGGTGCGCGATTCCGGGGAATTTGAGGCCATTCTGTGCGCTGATTCGCTCTTGCGCGGCGGCGGCAAGTATTACGGGCTTAACTGGTTCAGGAACAGCGTGAACATAAACCGGGGTTGGATGCTTGGCGCTGCCGGTGTGCTGTTTGATAAAAATCAGACTGGCGAGGACACGCTCTATAAAAACAGGTGGTACCATATAATTGCCAAGAAAGTGGATGATTCGCTCTCATTTGAGCAAAACGGCAGACTATTGGGAGGTGTACGCATTACATTGCCCTTTGGACAGAGAACCAATGTTTTTTGCGGGTTTATCATGCCCAGCAGCGAATTCGAACGCCGTACCGCCATATTCGATAATGTGAAGATATACAGGCAGCAGCTCGCTGAAAAGGTGGATGTAACGCAGATAGGGGAAGCCTATTATACAAAGGGCCAGTACGAAGACGCGCTTGCCTTCTTTGACAATGTACTTTCCACTTACGAATCGCCGGGCATTCGCGGCATTGCCCTGCGCCGGGCATGCAACCTGGCGAGAGAAGAAAGGTTTTATACTGCGTGCAGCAAGTACTTTGCAGGTTTTGGCTGCGGCGAATACGACAGCATCATGGGCTTGTCGGAAAGGACTGTTTTAAAGAATATGTTACATGCGGTCATTCTTGATTCCGCAGCTGGTTTTGTGGCTGTAAAAGGTTGGGAGGCCGCAATAACACAGGCTGTTTCTGCAGGTGACAGCGTTATGACCGGGTTTTTCAAGGAGCTCCTTTTTCTGCACAGGCCTGATGCGTTAAAAAACTTTGAATTCATGGTTCGCAATGATGGTGTTTTACAAGGTTTTATGGATGACCGGGAGATGCGGGAACTTGCTATTGGAATGGTGATACGCATGAACGCGATCGGGGACCGGGACAAGACTCTGAAGATGGCAGAGGCCGCTCTCAGGGCAGGGTGCGCTCAAGAACTTGTGCGTCAAACATCCGCTGCGGAGAAATACACGGGCGAAACGAAAAAAGGCATGCGCAAAATACCCGGAGGCACGTTCATTGACTATGCAGGCAGGGCAGTATATGTTTCAGGGTTCTTGGCGGACACGACTGAGGTTACGCAGGCGGATTATGTGGCAATGACTGGAGGCAATCCATCGAATTTCAAAGGTGACCCGAAGAGGCCAGTTGAGACAGTGACTTGGTTTGACGCTGTTTTATATTGCAATGCGCGGAGCAGGCGGGATGGATTGGACACGGTGTACAGTTACATTTCAAAAACAGTTACCGGAGATGGTTGCAGAAACCTTTCCGGTCTTGTTATAGATACCTCAAAACACGGTTACAGACTCCCCACAGAAGCGGAATGGGAATACGCGTACAGGGCCGGGACAACAGCAGACTGGTATTGGGGCGGCAGGTATGATGGCATGGCCTTGAATTTTGGAGCAGACAGCGTGCTGGCAGACAAACATGCAGTTTACTATGGGAACTCAATGGGTTTTGGTGCTGCAAATCCGAGTTATGGCACACATGAGGTTGCGACAAAGCTGCCGAATGCATTTGGGCTGTACGACATTGCCGGTAACGTGTCTGAATGGTGCAATGATTGGTACGAAGTTGAGGGTGTCGCCGTTGGTGCATTGATAAACCCGATTGGGCCTGGGAAAGGTACACAGCGGGCGTTGCGCGGCGGCTCGTGGGGCAACTTCGAGAGCAACCTCCGCGCTGCGAACCGGGGCGGCAACGATCCTGACAATCGGGACGACGACGACGGTTTCCGGGTAGTGTTGCGCTCGCGGTAATACATGATTACACTTTGCGCTTTTAAACTTTTACCCTGGGACCCCGCGACGCGGTAGCGGCGCGGGGAATTGCATGGGCGACAGTGAAAATGTGATAGAAAAATGCAGGTCGCTTCTTGGAATTCTCGAAATGTATGTGTCCAAGATGCCAAGAGAACATAAGTTCACCATGGGCGACCGCATAATGCACAGAGGCATCATGATCCTCGAAGAGACGGTTGAAGCGTATTATGCCCAAAGACAGGGGAAAAAGGAGCGTGTGCTGCGGATAAACACACACCTCGAGGTACTGCGTCAATTACTGCGACTTTTGTTTGAGCGGGATTTTCATAATCTTCAGAAACACGAACATTTCATCCGCGAGATGGACGGGCTTGGCCGGCTACTCGGTGGGTGGGCCAAAAGTCTTGCATGATCGGAAATACAATACCTTCGTTTGAAACGGTCGCATCAGTAGAAAACCTGTATTGCGCCTATAAAAAGGCATGCAAGGGCAAAACAGGGCGTGACGATGTTGGTGAATTCCGCATGAAATGGGAAACGCATCTCACAAAGCTATCTGATTCTCTACTGTCGGGCGAATACCAGCCGGGACGGTACACCATGTTCATTGTCCATGAAAAGAAGACACGAAAGATAATGGCCACACCCTTCATAGACAGGATCGTGCACCATGCTATTTGCAATGTGATGACCCCTGTTCTTGAACGCTCAATGGTTCCCAACACCTGCGCCAACAGGGTAGGCAGGGGAACGGGCGAAGGGCTGCGCCTGTACGCCAGATTTGCAAAACGGTATAGGTATGTCCTCAAATGCGATATACGGCATTTTTTCCCTTCTATAGACCGGAAAATCCTGCTGGATTCGCTCAAGCGGAAAATACAGGACGCGCGGCTGCTTGAACTTGTCCGCACGGTGCTGTTTGTAGCACCCGCCATTTCGGACAATGCACCTTATTTTCCCGGAGACACGCTTTTTACGCCACACGAACGGGAACGCGGCCTGCCCATAGGCAACATGACCAGCCAGACATGGGCCAACTGGTACTTGGACCCACTCGATCATTTTATAATGGACTTCAAGGGTTTTGGCGCGTATATGCGCTATGTTGATGACTTTGCCGTGTTCGCCGACGACAAGGTGGCGCTGGCATGCCTTAAAAATGAAATACAAGAGTTCCTGTGCAGGCTTCGTCTCATCATACATCCGGACAAGTCACGCGTGTACAGGACTGCGGACGGCGTGCCTTTTCTTGGTTTCCGGCACTGGTCAACGCACAGGGTCTTGTGCAAGCCGGGCCTGCGCAGGTTCAAGCGCAGGGTGAGGCAAAAGGCAAGGATTGCCGCAGCATCGGGTGACATGCGGGCTTTGCGGTCATCAATCGCGGGATGGTCTGGTTTTGCGCGTCTGGGAGACACATACAGGCTGCGCATGCGATTGCGTGAAGAGATACGGGGAATTCTGGATAAGGGGCAGGGCGGAGCGCTGACGGGCGTTGCGCGGCGGCTCGTGGAACAACAACGAGAACAACCTCCGCGCTGCGAACCGGGACAACAACAACCCCGACAACTGAGGGAACACAAAGGGATTATGAAACGCTTATGGGAACAAACCCTTCTTATAATTGGAATGTATATCTTCAGTATCTTCACTACGACTCTTTACTTTATCCTGTAGAAAGAATTACTTGGTTTGACGCAGTTCTATATTGCAATGCAAGAAGCAAAAGAGATGGATTAGATACGGTATATTCATATACGGCGGTTTCCGGAATTCCTGGCGATGGGTGTGATGATTTAGTCGGCCTCTTTATGGACACTTCAAAATATGGCTATCGTTTGCCTACAGAAGCTGAATGGGAATATGCATGTAGGGCGGGTAGTACTACCGATTATTATTGGGGCCAGAATTATCCACCTGTGACAAGTGCAGACTCAGCTCGTATTGACAGCTATGCGGTTTATGGAGATTTTGTATTTCCCGTCGCCACAAGAATGGCAAATTCTTGGGGCCTTTATGATATGAGCGGTAATGTGTTCGAGCTTTGTTATGATTGGTATGGTACATATTCGGATAGTGAAGTATACGACCCAACTGGGCCAATATATGGTTTATATCGTGAATTTCGTGGAGGTAGTGGTGGATTTAGAGGTGCTTTTGATACCGATTATTTACGTTCATCGTATCGATATGGCAACTTATATCCGAGTTCACGCAGTGCTACAACAGGTTTTCGGACGGTTATGCGAAAATAATGATCGGGGGTACTGGTTTACATATTATTTCGACAGCCTCAGGTTTGAGCCCCGCATATTTTCGCATAAATTTCCACAGTAGCGGGATTCATGGCTAGAGCTATCATGAAGGGTGATGGAACACATTCCAAACGGTGCTGTACTATAAACTGAGCGTTAAGGTAGTTCTTTTCATCGGAAACAAAGAAGTTTTATATTTAGCACAATGCAAAAAAACATTATTGACACGCAGGAATACCGGCAATTCATCGCTGCACTGAAAGACCGCGTTACCGCATCCCGAATTTCAGCGGCCAAGGCCATCAACCGTGACATCATATTTCTCTACTGGGACATTGGAAAAGGCATTGTCGAGAAGCAGGAGAAACTCAAGTGGGGAAATGCCGTAGTCGAAATGGTTGCCCGGGATCTTCGAGAATCATTTCCGCAAACCCACGGTTTTTCATCCCAGAACGTCTGGCGGATGCGGCAATTTTATCTTGAGCACACTGCCCCCGAATTCCTGAAAATAGCCACAATGGAACTGAAATCTTCGCGAATTACGCCGACTAAGACAATTCTCTCACAAGCTGTGAGAGAATTGGACCCCTCCGGCGCCAAAAAGGAGATTCTCTCACAGGCTGTGAGAGAATTCCTGACCCGTGTTCCCTGGGGTCACCATGCGAACCACCTTTCCAGGATAAAGGACCCCGTCGAACGCTTCTATTACATCCGTGCCACCGCCCAATTCGGCTGGAGCAGGAACGTTCTTCTTAATCAAATCAAGGCGGGGGCCTATGAACGTGCAGTTGCGGATAAAAAGACCCACAACTTTCCGGCAGTTCTGCCGGAATACCTCGCGGAACAGGCGGATGAAGCGCTGAAAAGCTCATATAACCTGGAATTTCTCGGGATCCAGAGGGAGGTCAAGGAGCGGGTGCTTGAGGACCATCTTATCGACCAGATCCAGCGATTTATCTTGGAATTGGGATACGGCTTCTGTTTCATCGGCCGGCAGTATCGGATGGTCCTTGAAGACAAGGAATATTTCATTGATCTTTTGTTCTATCACCGTTTTCTTAAATCCCTGGTTGCCATTGAATTGAAAGTCGGTCCCTTTGAGCCTGAGTACGCCGGGAAAATGGATTTTTATCTCAACCTGCTCAATGAAAAGGAGAGGGGGCCAGGGGATAATCCAGCCATCGGAATCATTCTTTGCGCTAAAAAGAACGATGTGGAAGTCGAATTCTCTCTCAAAACAAAGGGCAATCCCATCGGGGTCGCGTCATATAGCCTGCAGAACAGCCTGCCTGAGAAATTCAAAGGGAAGTTGCCGTCACCTAAACAGTTCTCCGAAGTCGTCCGTGCCGCGCTTCCTTCAAAATAGACCTGTACCAATAACGGTCGTTTCTGAGACGCTATAATTTTCTTGTAAAAACAGGCTAAAAAAGCCTATTTTAGTGTATCAAAACTCACCCGCCTAGACTCGCTAGGCCCGCTTCGCCTTCGCGTAAGCGAGGCGAGCGAGGCTGGTCTCAAAATCAAAATCTCAAAACTAAAAGGAATTCATGAGTTATGAGACACCAAAAAATAGGCACCCTGGTAGGTTATGCGCGGGTTTCCACCCAGGACCAGAACTTAAATCTCCAAAATGATGCATTGAAGGCGGCGGGGTGTAAAAAGATATACCGGGACAAGGCCAGCGGGGCTGCAGAGGACCGGAAAGGCCTCTCAGAGGCCATAGAATACATGCGGAAAGGGGATACCCTGGTTATTTGGAAGCTGGATCGGCTCGGCCGGTCCCTTCGCCATCTCATCGATGTTGTGAAAAGTTTAAACGACCGCGGCATAGGATTAAAGAGCCTGCAGGAGAACATCGATACCACTACAAGCGGCGGAAAACTTATTTTTCACATGTTCGGCAGTTTGGCGGA
>MFYT01000043.1 GCA_001789205.1 Candidatus Raymondbacteria bacterium RIFOXYA2_FULL_49_16
AAAATAAGCGGCATTCTTTTCCGCCCAATATTTATAATACGATGATCCACTGTCGATCGTCGCCACTCTATTCGTGGACGTAAGGTCCGAATTCGTTATAGAGAAATCCGTTCGATATATTCTATAAGATATGGCCCCGGGTATGTCATGCCAGGTCAAAAAAGTCTGCCCATCTCTATGCAGAGAATTTAAACCTTCGGGTGTGGCTGCAAATAATTGCGATACTGCAAAGATCAAAATCAAGTAAAAATACATGTTATACCTCCGTAAAAATTGTATGTGGTTTTCAACTCGTTATAGCTTTAAGATACTGAAAAAACAGAAATTAACAAATGATAAATAAAAAACAGGGGCTTACTTTTTTCTGGTAAACCATGTTTTTTTTGCAGGGTTGATGCTTTTTTTAGGAATTCCGGAAATCCGTGGGATTTATACCCTTCAATTTCTGGAAATTTCTTTGAAAAACAATGGGGTCGTTGAAACCGACCTCAAAAGCGACTTCGGAAACGGACTTACGGCTGTTTTTCAACAGTTCGCAGCCCTTTTCGACCCTGATCTCACGAAGATGGTACAGCGGTGATTTTCCATAAACGATCTGAAATGCGTCAGTGATGCTCGATACGCTCAGTTTTACGTGTTTCGCAATGGAATCGTTGCAAAGGTCCGGATTCTGGAAGTTTTCCATCAGGTATTTTCTGATGTCCTCTGCCGTTCTTTTCAGCATGGGATTGATGACCATCACCCTCTTTTTTTTACGGCGAATAACAAAGAATATGCTAAGAATAACCGCGACAACTGCAATACCGGCAATGGCGGTCATTGGCACAGGTGGTAAGGACCGCTGTTTTTTTATCACAAAAAACAGGGAGGGCGTATGGAAACGATCTCCGCTTTTTTCGTGGACCGTATATGCGTTTAAAGTCCAGAATCCGGGTTCCATTGTATTGTCCAAGCGCAGCGCAATGCGAGTCTTGCCCGATCTGCCGGTCATGCTAAATTTGTCGATAAGAAAAAAGGAATACGGATAGCCCATGAGCGTGCTGTCTTTAATCATTGGTTCCCACCGGTTATAGCCTTCCCGGGACTTGTAAAAGATCCCTGTGGAAGAGGAAAAGCTAAACGTGAGATTCCGCGCTTTATTGAAAACGCCGTATCGTTCACTTCGCGGCCCGCTGAACATTTCAGAACTGAGGTTAAGGTCCATAAAAAAGACGTCTTTACGCGGGGTGAAATGAATTTCCGCTTCAAGAGTGTCGCCGGGAAAGACCCCGTTGTTTTTAGAAACAAGGATTATTCGCCCTTCAGGGTCCTGTTGACCAAGACATAGCGATGAGTCTGCCGCGACAAACCAGGGCCCTGAACGCGTCCAGGGCCCCACCCGGTTAAATTGGTCGTGATACCGCATCGCACAAGTATAGATAGCTTTTTGTTTAAGAGCGCGGTGAAACATAAGCGCTGTGTTTGCTGGAAAAAGGCTGTCCGCCACTGTTTTACCTGACGAATCAACGGCCACCTGGATGGCTAGCGCCCCTAACTCGCCAGTGTCCGGCATCACTTTAAAAACAGGGTGGGCTGTGTAAAGGTATTCGTTTTTTTCCGGGCTGAGTATCTGAGGAGCGGATGGACGCGGCGGCAGCCGCGCATCGGAAATTGATATATCGTCGAAGTCAACCCAAAGAATGGGAACAGGCCGTTTTTCAGAAAAGCCGATGGACCATTTTCCCAGATATTCCGGCGCGTGCGACAGGCGGACTTTGCCAGCGCCAATATACCTGTTATTTAAAAATAGCGAGTCTTCAAGCATATGGTCTTGTATTTTAAGAAAGACCACAGCCTTGTACCAGATATTTTCATGAAGGGCGACACTGTCGCGTTCTTCGGGGATTGTCAAACCCCAGGTGTTCCAGTCCTTCCTCATGTGAAGGTTCGCGTGCCATGACTGGAGCGGACCACGGCTTATCATGAACGAGGAATTGCTGTACCAGCCCGAAGAATCAGGCAGTTCAAACCCGAAAATACCGCAATACTGCTGTTCGCCAGCGCTCGAAACAGTGTCCGCGAAATGCACTCTGAAATAACATTCGAAATAAAATCCATTCCGCAGTTCCTTGGACGCGGCTTGCCACATTACTTCCTTGGAAATGAAATTGCGTCTGTTGTACAACCTGAGGCCCCGGTTGCCATTGCATGCCGCGAGTGGCGCATCTTTCTCAAGAGTGGACAGGGACACGCTCGTGTCAATGGTGAAGTCAAGGTCGTGTTTCTCGAAATCCTGCATGTAATACACCGCTGACGGTACCGACGTAATGCAGAAAAACAGAAGGCAGGGCCAATAAGTAAGTTTATTATTGAGCATATTTCAATAATAATATACTCAAATGGTTACTGTAAAATATACTGATGAATAGCTATATTTCACCGGGAATAACCCCATGGTAAAACGCATACTCACCTTTAATGTCATTGTCCTGTCTCTGGTTAGCATGTTCACGGACATTGCCAGTGAAATGCTCTATCCCATTATGCCTATTTTTTTGAAAAGCATCGGCTTTTCCGTTGTGCTTATCGGCGTGCTCGAAGGGTTTGCCGAGGCAGTGGCAGGCTTAAGCAAAGGTTATTTTGGCAGACTCTCGGACCTTTCAGGCAAGCGCGTACGGTTTGTGCGTATGGGCTATCTCTTAAGCGCACTATCAAAACCCCTGCTCGCGGCGTTTACCTGGCCACTCTGGATTTTTGGCGCGCGCACACTCGACAGACTGGGCAAGGGCGTGCGCACTGCTTCGCGCGACGCATTGCTTTCGGACGAAGCGACTCCAGAGACCAAGGGCAGGGTCTTTGGCTTTCATCGCAGTCTGGACACGCTTGGCGCTGCCATTGGCCCTTTTTTAGCGCTTGGTTTTCTTTTTTATTATCCCGGACAGTATTCAAAACTTTTTCTTCTGGCATTTGTCCCGGGCTGTCTTGCCGTTGCGCTTACCCTGTTGCTGCGTGAAAAACCGCACGAGGCTGCTGAGTCAAGTTCCCGTCCCAAAATCGGGGATTTTATCACGTTTTGGGTAAAAAGTTCTCCAACCTATAAACGACTCGTTTCCGGTTTGCTCTTTTTTGCCTTGTTCAACAGCTCTGACGCCTTCCTGCTTCTCAGGATGAAACAGGCAGGGCTCAACGATACCAGCGTTATTGGCATTTATATTTTCTATAATCTCATTTTTGCGCTTGGCGCCTATCCCTTGGGTTCACTTGCCGATAAAATTGGATTGAAAAAGGTGCTTGTTGGCGGCATGGGTGTGTTCGCGGTTGTGTACGCGGGCATGGCGGTAAACACCACTGTCTTTGGATTTATCGGATTGCTTCTATTCTATGGCATTTACGCGGCGGCCACTGAGGGTGTTTCAAAGGCGTGGATTTCGAACATCACGGACAAGAAAGAGACCGCTACCGCCATAGGGACCTATACCGCGTTCCAGAGCGTTTGCACGCTTATTGCCAGTTCGCTCGCGGGCGCCATTTGGTATTTTTTCGGGCCTGCCGCTACCTTCATGGTTTCGGCGATTGCGGCGGCTTTGGCAATGGCGTATATCAGCAGGGCGCAAGTATAGAAGACAGCCAGTTTTTACGAAAGAAGCGGTATCATGCGTTGGGCCATGAAGTTTCCCGTGTTTTTCAGTATTTTCCTGGGTATTTCATCTTTGCATGCGGCAGATCCTCTTGTCAATGGCTGTGCCGCTTCTTTGGTCACCATACGCGGCGAATCTGGCGGCAGAACAGACGGCACCCCGTGGACCAGCGCTGATATCAAAGGCAAGGTCTTCACTCTGTATTACGTTGATCCTGACGAGCGGGACCTTAATGAACCCGCGTATCAAGCTCTTAAAGCGGCTAAGTTTCCGGACAGTTGTGCGGGTTCAATCGCGGTAATCAACACTGGCGCAACGTGGATGCCTGATTATGTGCTCTGGAAATTGATTACACAGAAGCAGAAGGAATACCCAAAGACCATCTATGTGCTTGATCGAAAAAAGGTCCTGGTACGGAAATGGGGGCTTGCTGACCATTCTTCCGTTATTTTAGCGTTTGACCGGCAAGGAAAGGTCCTGTTTTTAAAGAACGGAAAGGCTTCGGACAGCGAGATCCAGGAACTCTTAAAGGTGATCAGGGAAAACATATAATGCGTTATCTTTTGAAAGAAAAAACTCGCTGGATACGTAAAAAAATGTTATATTTTTGTCGGGGAGATACAACTTTTGGGGGCTGTTATGCAGGTCGATTCTACATCTTGTGTAGCGCAGAACAATGTACGTCAATGTGAAAGAACACATACCAGGTTTCGTGTGCGTACAAGCGACGGTGATGGTGCTGATGAATTTATCATAAACTACAGTTCAGGCGGGTGCTGCCTGACCACGCCTGTCGTGTACCGCAAAGGTGAAGCTGTTCTCATTATTGCTCCCCAGGCGCCAACCCTTGTGAATCGTTCGAGGGGGTATCGGATTGGCAGAGTGGTCTGGGATCAGCTTGGTTCTGATGGAACCTGCATTTTCGGCATCTCTTTTACTGACCACAGCGCAAACGCCTGAAAAAATCAGGGAAATACCGGTTTTCCCAAGAAATAACCGGAAAAATCAATACTTTTCTCTGTGGAATCATTGAAAACAATGGCTTTTTGCAATATATTATTATCAGAAAAAGTTTAAAAAGGGTTATGTAGCGCACGTTTTATTTGTAAGGAGGGGAATCATGAGAACAAAGTTTGCTACCCTGGTCCTGGTTTTTGCGGTATCTGTCTGTTTTGGAAGGGTTTATTCACCCTGGGTTAATTCGCAACTAATACCTGATTGGAGTGGAAATTGGCAGAGCTTCCTGCAATATCCTTCACTCCAGGGAAAAACCGGCAATGATCTTGCAATCGGCATTTTTGATATCCTTCAATCAAAGACCCTGGGCGCCTACCATGTGTCGGGCCAGATTGTTCCGCGTGCAAGCGGCACAACCGATGGCGGCCAGATTTGGGCTTATTATACCATCCGCGACCCAGTCCGTATTATGAATATGTGCGGTTGGGGATATTGCGGCGCCTTGTCGGGTTATACTTCAGGCACCATGCAACAGTGCGGAGTGGGTAATACACGCGTTCTCGAGATCAGCGGCGGTGCAATAGGCGCCCATTCAGTTGCGGAAGCCTACTATGGCGGCGACTGGCATTACTTTGACCTTGACCTTCGCGGATACAACCGTCAGAACACTGACGGCATTGTGGCAAGCTGGCAGGAAAGCGATGACAACCCATCGTACTGGGATTCCCTTTTCTGCAGCGATCTGACCGGGCTCAGGAACGCGGCAACGGCAAATACTCTGGGCAACACGGCCAAGGTCCATCGCGGTTGGGAATCTGGCCATACCATGGATTTTGTCCTGCGCATGGGTGAAACTTTTACCCGGTACTGGAAGGCCGATAGCACGCGCTATTACAATACCATCTATTATTGGACCAATTTTCCCCATATTGGCGCAGCCATCCTGAGCACTTCTATCGGTAGTGTGCCAAAAGACTATGGCATGGTCCATTCGGGCAGGCCTGAATCCTGGTGCAATGGCCACAAATACTGCCAGAACGGTATGGGCATTTACAAATACACGCCCAATCTTGGGAGCGGTTATGGCGACTATCAGGACGGCGTGTATCAGGACAGCAATGTAGTACAGGATGAAGATGGTATTGGTCCGGCAAGCGGAAGCGGCTGGATGGAATTTGACTTTTTCTCTCCCTATATCATTATTGGAAAAAACGGGATCGTGCTTGCCGATCTGCAGAACGTGAGGAACCAGACCGAAGGGGCAACGGCCTCGATTACGATCCAGGGGACTGCCACGCTCAAGGCGTCCCAGAACAATGGTTACCAATGGACCACACTGCAGAACAATGTATCGAGCGGCACGTATGCCAGCGACTTTACCACCATGGTCTACGGCCGCCATTCATACCGGCTGCGGATTGAACTCCAGCCAGGCGCAAAACTCACCGGCTTTTCCAATAGCACAGCCGTTGAATGCGGACAGGTAACGCTTCCTCTGGTCAATGGCACAACGCAGATGAGCTATCGTATGGCTGACAAATTAGGCTATAATACCACGCCCATGTTCATTGATATTGACCTGGGCGATCCCGTCACTGCCAATCTGCCGGCCACTATCACCAACCATCAGCCAACGAATATTACCCAACGCGCCACTCAGGCTGTCGTGCCGGTCAAGGTCCCTGACGGCTGCGCCATACGCTGGCTCTCGGTGGGCGGGGCGTTCCAACGATCAGCAGGCACGCAGATCCAGATTAGCACCACGGGTCCAACCAGCGGGTTTTCGACCGTGTGGAGTTCCTCAGCCTATGCAAGCTGCGACTATGCTGACTGCCATTGGCGCCTGCAGTTCGACACAACCTATGTGTTTGCCAGCAATCCTCCCAACCAGTGCTGGGTGCGCTATACGAACAACGTGAACATGGTCCGCATCTATGTTCACTATGAAGAGCCTAACAGACCTATCCAAAACAGCCAGGTCCGCATTACCCATTGCACTGGCACAAACACGAATACCGTGGAGCAGGTTGTTTCGGCAAACGCAAACTACAACGTAAACCTCACGGGCGAAAACCTCTGGTATAAAATGGAGGTCGAAAGCCAGCTTTCCTCTGCCATCCAGGAAGGCATTGAAAAACAGGCGGTCGAATCCGTTGAAATCACCCCAAATCCGTTTAACCCGGCCGTTACGATATCTGTAGGGGTTCAAAATTTTGAACCTCTACAGATATTGATATATACCATTTCCGGCCGGATGATCACGGATTTATCAAAACAAATGGTCAATGGCAAGTGCGTATGGAACGCGGGGAACATGCCAAGCGGCCTGTATATTCTGAAGGTCTGCTCGGGAAATACTGCGAAGTATAAGACCATGACCCTGCTGAAATAACAGCAGGCTGTTCGAAGTGCTTGTGTTAAAGCCTTGTTCTTTAGGACAAGGCTTTTTTATTAAGGTCAAGATAATAAATTATAATGGTTGCGATACGACGCTTCCGAGAACCGGACCGAGAAGGAGAATAGTATCCGGATAAATCGCCAAAGCGAGTGCATAGAAAGCACCCGAATCGACAAATACTTTATGCTTGTTCATAAAGGTATTTGTCATGATTCACGGAAATATCAGACTTATTACTTCTGCCAAGGCCAATGATGTTGAGTAACGAAGTTTTTTTGTTTCGTGCTGCCTTTATCCGGGACTTTGTTTTAAGAAAAGTCACGAAATCATAGACTTCGGCCTGCTTCTCAAAAGGCAGCATTTCCATGGTATCGGCCGTCATTTTTGGATAGTTGAAAGACTGCAATGCATTGGTCCTTCCGAGACAGTGCTTGGATTTGGGATTCTCTTTTCTCATGAGTCAAAAGTTTCGGTCCAGGGCAATTATGTGATTGTTTACAAGTACTCGAATTATAATTACGAAGTATCCTTGTTCCGATGGGAAGGATCTGATCCGAACACTAATCACCTAAATTCAACCTCGATTTTGGTACCTACAACTTGAGAAGCTTCTTGTCGACGGCCTTCAGAATCAGCTCTTGCTTTTTGGTGAGAGTGGCGACACGAGACATTTTAAAAATACCTTTAGAATCCCTAAGGTAAACCTTATACATTGTTTCCAGTTCCCGCAACGCATCTTGTGGCGTAATACTAATCTTTTTCAGTCGATATTTTAAGAGCGAGAGTAACAGATAGGATAGATAACAGATAAAGACGTGTGCCCTAACCCGATTTGACAACCAATGTCTTATGGGTTGGAGGTTCGTGATTCCTTTGATACTGTGGAAAGCTTTCTCAACAATATCCTTGTCAAAATAAAGACGAATCAACTCGTCTTTTTGCATATGGCGTGAACAAAAGATTGATGAGCAGCCATCAAACTCCTCTGCCTGAACTATTTGAGATTTCAGTATTTCACCATTCTTGTCAAAGTATTTTTCCAATCCCGCCTTGAACACTTTCTTATTCTTTATAAGTGCCTGTGCCTCGACGATCTCATCGTAACGAGACTCTTTTAATTTCCGTTGTTGCCGCTCATTAAAACAAAGCGCCAATTCACCCTGAACACCGCCAATCCTGAAAGGTTTTGTGATGACATAAAATATTGTCTCGTTTAAACGGACACGGTTATCAAACTGAGTCAATTTCCCTTTGGACAGAACCTGACGCCATATTTTTTCCAATTTTGGGTTAAAGGCAACGCCACAGAGGATGTCCCATTTTAAAGCTTTTACGTCGAATATATTGCGGCCCGATGTAATTCCACGGTCGTATATGCATAACCCTCCTGGCTTCAAATCATATTGATCAAATGATGTAATCACATCCTGAAAGGTCTTAGAATCATGAATGTTCCCGTCAAAGGTCTTGTGAAAGACGGGGATACCTTGATCCTTCGTGACGGCCAGATAAAATTGTTTTATAGGTTTAAAATCGAATTGTAGGTACCAAAATCGAGGTGGAATTCAGGACCTTATTTATGAAAAAATTGTTGAACAACAAGGGGTTTACGCTTACTGAAATGATGATAGTCATTGTCATCATCGGCATCCTGGCAATGATCGCCATACCAAAATTCATGGGCACCACAACCAAGGCTAAACTGGCAGAGTTCGCGCCAGTGCTCATGCATATCTATTCGTTGCAGGATTCGTATTACCAAGAGATGGACCGGTATGCAGCAGACCTGAAGGCGCTGGACTTTTCTGACCCGGAATCAAAATACTTCGATTATTCAATGACCGGCGATTCAGCGGGATTTGTGGCCAAGGCAATGGTCAAGACTTCCATGAAAGATGGCCAGGGAAATGACCTGAAAGCGGAATATGTCACTATGAATCAGAAAAAAGAGCATGGGGGCACAGAGAATTTGAGAAGGGTCGCGAGATGGTAGCCTCTCTGCAGGGCTGCTCCAAAGAAACCTGCCAAGTCTTAATTATTATATTTTTTATCCTGATAACCCCCTGATTTTATTATATTTTTATAAATAACCATGGAAGAAACTGAAAAACAGGAAAACCCAGCCCCTATAATCTTGCTTCCCGAACTTGAGCCGCAGGAGCAAAAACCAGCGCCCAAGCCTTTTGTGTGCGTTGAAATTACCTTCAGGGGCAACAAGAAGCTCTATTACAAGGTGGCACGCGGGGCCAATATCCGCGAACGCGACTGGGTTGTTGCTAATGTCGAAAAAGGGTATGATATTGGCATGGCCACGCTTACTGGCGACCGCGCTGAGATAAAGCACAAGGATACGGGCGGTCATACCATCATGCGCAAGGCAAACGCCGAAGACCTTGACCGCAAGAGCAAACTGCACGAGGAGGAAAACGAGGCTTACCGGGTGGGTCTCGAAAAGATCGCCAGCCACAAGCTCGAGATGCATTTAGTCGAGGTCGAGAAACAGTTTGACAACAGCAAGATAACCTTTTATTTTCTTGCCGAGCAGCGCGTTGATTTCAGGGAATTGGTCAAAGACCTTGCCGAAACATTCAAAATGCGCATTGAGCTCAGGCAGATCGGCGTGCGCGACGAAGCCAAACGTACCGACGGCATAAGCGTGTGCGGCCTGCGGCTCTGCTGCGCGTCGTTTCTCACCACGTTCGAACAGATATCAACGCAGATGGCGCGCATCCAGCACCTTACCATAAACCAGACCAAGCTCTCGGGCCTGTGCGGCCGCCTCAAATGCTGCCTCAAATACGAGCTTGATTTTTATGAAGAGGCCAACAAGGCCATGCCCGAACCAGGTACGCTCATCCAGACCGCAAAGGGCGAGGCCGTGGTCGCTGACGTGAATGTCATGCGGAACACCCTGAAAATCCGGTACAAAGAGACGGGGGCCGAGGATTTCATTGGCTTGGACCAAGTGAAATCACCTGTGCGGCCGCCTGCTGCTTCGGCCCCGGCACACGGGAACTGACCCGGCCATGGAACGGTATCTGGTAACAGCGGCGCTGCCCTATGCGAACGGTCCCTTGCACCTGGGGCATATCGCGGGCGCCTATCTCCCCGCCGACATCTTTGTCCGCTTTCTCCGCCTTACGAAACACGACGCGGTATTTATCTGCGGTACCGATGAACACGGGGTCCCCATCACCTTGGCGGCTGAAAAACGTGCGATCGCGCCCAAGGTATTTGTCGATGAGGTGCATGCGCATATGGAAGCCACGTTCGCGGCCCTGGGGATTTCCTTTGACAATTTTTCGGGTACGGCCCGGCCCGCACACTACGAGACCACCATCGAATTTTTTCTTGACCTGGATAAAAAGGGATTTCTCGAAAAAAAATCGATTGTCCAACTCTACTGCGGCAGTTGCAACCGTTTCCTTCCCGACCGGTATGTCGAGGGTGTTTGTCCGCGTTGTTCGGCCGCCGGGGCGCGGGGCGACCAGTGCGAGGCGTGCGGCAGCGATCTCGACCAGACCGAATTGGTGAATCCTTACTGCAAAATCTGCGGCGCCATTCCGGTGATGCGGGAGACTTCCCACTGGTTCCTGAAATTGAGCGACTTTGAAGGCAGGTTGCGCGAGTGGCTCGAATCGAAGCGCGTTGCGTGGAAGGAAAATGTGGTCAATTTTTGCAATGGCCTGCTTGCCAAGGGGCTTCCCGACCGCGCCATCACTCGCGACCTTGACTGGGGCGTTCCAGTGCCGCTTCCCGGCGCGGAGGGCAAAGTCATCTACGTCTGGTTCGACGCACCCATAGGCTATATTTCTTCGACCAAGGAATGGGCGCTTAAAAAGGGTGATGCTGAGGCGTGGAAAAAATACTGGCAGGATCCCGATACTCGCGTGGTCCATTTTATCGGCAAAGACAACATTGTCTTCCATTCGCTTATGTGGCCAGCGGTGCTTATGGGCAAGGGCGGCTACAACCTGCCGTGGCACATTCCCGCCAACGAATTCCTGAACATTGAGGGAAAGAAAATCTCGACCTCCCGCGGATTCGCCATCTGGGCGCATGAGTTCATCGAGTCCTTTCCGGCGGACGCGCTCCGCTACTATCTTGCAATCATTGCGCCCGAGGCAAAGGACGCTGATTTCACTTTTAAGGAATTTCAAGCCTCGTATAACAACGAATTGGCCGACATCCTGGGGAATTTCATCAACCGCACGATCACTTTTATCGAAAAATACTACAATGCCGTGGTGCCGCCGCTTGCGGGAAACGACGCTGAAACCGCTGCCATGCTTGCGCGCATCGATGAAACTGGCAGGACCATGGAGCAGGCGTACGCGCATTTCCAGGTACGCCGCGCCGCGGGCTTGTTCATGGACCTGTGCCGCGACGCAAACAAGTATTTCAACGACAAGGCGCCCTGGAAAAGCCGGAAAGAGGACAGCGCCGCATGCGGGTCTGCGCTCCATTGCTGCCTGCGGATCATCCGCGCACTCGCGGTCTATGGCTCCCCCCTTATCCCGTTCACCTGCGCAAAGGTGCAGGCCATGTTCTCCGATGCCGCGCCATTGGACTGGAAAACGGCTGATGCGCCGCTTATCGTTGGCGCACCGGTCAAAAGTCCTGGCATCCTTTTTCCAAAGATCGAGGACGCGGCCATTGCCGCAGAAGCGGAACGGTTTCAGAAGCATGATACGAATGTCCCTCATACATGAGTTCAGAAGGAAAGCGCTGCATCTTTTCGCCTGTATCATCCCGTGCGGACTCTACTTTTTTCCCGAGGAAATCGCGTTTCCGCTATTGCTCTCGGTGACCGCGGCCGCGGTAGCCGTGGAATCGCTTCGGCGATATTCGCCATCCCTGCAGGCGCTGTTCATGCGCCTTTTCGGCCCCCTTTTACGCGCACACGAGGCAACGTCCTTCACCGGTTCCACCAGCCTGCTGCTCTCATCGTCGCTTTGCGCTATGATCCTTCTCGACACCCGAGGGGGCGCATGGATCCTGACGCACGCTGCCCGGGTTTCGTTGTTTTACGCCTTTTCGTTTATTATTCTGGGAGACGCTGCCGCGGCTATTTTCGGAAAACTTTTCGGCAAGCGCACCATTATGGGCAAAAAGACTTGGGTGGGGACGTTCGCCTGTTTCGCCGCCGGATGCGCCATATATATGCTTTCGCTCCTTTTTATCAGCGACCCGCCGTTTTTTGGCTTGGTGTTCTTCATTGCCGCGCTTACGGCCCTGCTCGAGGCGGTCCCGGTGAATCTCGACGACAATCTTTTTGTTCCACCCTTCACCTGTTTTTCGTTATATTTGCTTTTGGAGAAGGGCCTTTGCCCGTAAAATAACCATGAAGCCGTTGTTGCTGTTGTTATGTATCGTACTGGCATCCATATGCTGGTCGCGCGAGGCTGCCGTAGCTTTGCTCCCATTCCAGTACAAGGGTGATGACGCGGGCAAACGGTGGTACGGCCCAGCCCTTTCCGAGGCTGTGCGCACCATTCTTTCAGCCCAGAAAGAAATTTCGCTCATGGGCGGACGGCAGACTTTTTTTCACCGGAAAAACCATAAAAAGGGCAACAAACCCGCTGAAATCTACCTTTTCGGCCAGACCCTTGACCTCGATTTCTTCATCTCCGCCGAATACGCCTGTGCTGACAGCGTCCTCTCGGTCGAGTTTTCGCTCTGGGACCTGCGCGGCCAGAAAAAAGAGGTCCTCATGAAAAAAGGACCTGAGGACCAGTTTTTTGAAATCGCCTCGGATATGTGCGCAGGCTTTGTGAAGGGCGCGTCAAATAAGGCCGCATACAAGCAGGTGTACCGTCCTGAGATGGCTCCCAATGTTTTCGGTATCTATGCCATTGCCTGCGACGAATATTGCATTGGCCAGGTCCCTGAGGCCATCTATTCGTCCCATCGGGTGCTTTCGTTTTCCCCGAAATTCGCGCCAGCGCACGGACTGCTCGCGCGTCTCTATCTTGAGGCGGGCCAGACCGAGAGGGCCCTTTTAGCGATCAAAACCGCCTGCGATCTCGATCCAGGGAACGGCGAATACGCGGGGATACATGCCGAGGCGCTGCGGCAGATGGGCAAGCGCGACAAGGCGCTCAAACTGCTAAAGGACGTCCGGCCCGCGTGCACAAGGCCCGAGCTGCTCAATGCGGTCTTTGGCCGCATATATCTCGACGAAGGGTTTTTCGTCATTGCGCAATCATATTTTGTAAAGTCCCTTTCAGCCGAACCCGGGGTCACGGACCTTTTCTACCAGCTGGGCAAGGCCTATCTTGGGTCAGAGGAATACGGCAAGGCTGTGGTCGAACTGGAAAAAGCGGTGCGTCTCGAACCTGCCAGCCCGCTCTATCGTTGCATGCTGGGCGTGGCCAACCGCGATGGAGGGAAAATCATCAAGGCGATAGCCATTCTCGAACAGCTCATAGAAGACCAGCCCGATTTCCTGCCCGCGACCTTCCATCTTGCCTATGCGTACAATATGCTCGACTGGCAGAAAAAAGCCCTTCAGATACTTGAACAGGCGGCTGAAAAGCACCCGGAATCGCCTGAGCTCCAAGCTGGGCTGGGCATCACCTACACGCGGATGGACAGTATCCGGTATGCGGAGGAGCATTTCAAGAAGGCCCTCCGTATCAACGCCAAGTCTCCCATTGTGCTCAATAACTATGGCGTGGCCCTTGCCGAGGCCGGCCGTCATTCTGATGCTACCGGCTATTTTAAGAAGGCGCTGGTGTACGACCCGCGTAATCCGGGCATTCTTTTCAATTTAGGAAAATCGTGCATTGCCGTGAACAAATACCGGGACGCGGAAAAGTACCTTCTCATCGCGGTCGAATCGTCGCCCGGCAACAGCGAGGCGCGCAAATTGCTGGCTGATATTTACCAGAAACTGGGAGAGGTTGACAACGCTATCAGCGCGCTCACGGAACTGCTTGCCGCGGACCCGGGCGACTATAAATCTCAGATTCTCTACGCAACCCTCCTGGTGCGCAGGGGAGAGGCTGAACACGGCGTCTCGGTACTCGAGAACGTGGTGAAACAGAATCCGGGCAATCTCGATTATCTGTATCTGCTTTCCAATGCGTACAAACTGATGGAGTGGTACGACATCGCCATTCTCAAGCTCGAAAAGATGCTCAGGGAAAACCCAAAGAACGCCCTCCTATTATCTCAACTGGGCGAGATTTATTACCTGAAGGCGCTGAAGAACAAGGACCAGTACGACAAGCTTGCCATGCAAGCCATGTATTACCTGAAAAGCGCCTTTACCCTCGAACCGGAAAACACCAATACCCTGTACTGGTACGGGAGGGTATTATGGGAATACAAAAATGACACTGCCACGGCCCAGGAATTTTTCAGGAAATGTCTGCGGACCGGGGTCGACGAAACGAGGAAGAAGGAGATAGCGCGCTACCTTAAGAGTTGAACTCACGGCAATAGGTATGGTATTTTAACCTCGACAAACGGTACACGGAGCGAAACCATGGGTATTATCGCGTCTCTTATTCTTAAAAAACCGGGGACCACGGTCAGGCCCATAGTCATCAGCCTCGCGCTGGTCATGGTCATCGGACTGGTGTTTCTTTTTATTCTCGAAATAGCCTCGCTTGTCCTGGGGACGTACGGCTTTTCACTTCCTGTCCAGGTCGTGGATTTTGCCGGAGCGGTGTGGGAGCGGGCCGTCGAAACAATACATGGGCTCAGATAAAAAACAATACGTTATCGCGGGCGCCGCTACCGTGGTTTTCACCGCCATGGCACTCCTTCCCAGCGTGCCGCCCGCGGCAAAGGCCGCGGGCGCGGGCCTGTTCCTGGGTGTGCTTGTCTATTGCTACAAGGCGGTGAAGAAATCGCACGCTGAGTTCGAAAAGACCGTCATCAGCTTTCACGATCTGCTCACCGAGAGTTTCACCACGCTTCTCCGTGAGATAACAGGCCCGGAAAACGTCCAGAGTGTGCTTGAGGTGCTTGAGGAACAGCCCCTGCTCTCGCGGCGTCCCGCAACCCTCGCGGGGTACCTGGACCATTATCGCAGCCTCTTCAATAAACAAAAGAACATTTTCAACGAAAAGAACCGGCAAATCCGGTTCCTGAACGAGCGCATCCTTTTTTCCAAACAGCAGCTTGAAGCGGTCTTCGACGCCCTCACCGACGGCCTCTGCATCGTCGATGAATACATGCGCATCTTCCGCCTCAATCGGGCCTATGCGCGTTATGCAAACCACGAACTCAAGCACCTTCTTGGAAAAAACAGCCACGAGTTCTTCCCGGGAACAAAACGGATCCATGCCGACCAGCATGTGAATAAAACTTTCCAGACCGGCGAACCCGTGTCGGGAATCAAGCTCGATAGCGTGGTGGGCGACAGCAAGCTTTTTTTCGAGTACGGCACCTTTCCTATTTACAAGGATTCACGGGTTGTCTATGTGCTCGAGCATTTCCGCAACGTGACCAACGAGCGTAAGATCAACGAGCAGCTTATTCGCTCTTCAAACCTGGCCACTATTGGCACCATGATCACCGGCATCGCCCACGAGATGAACAATCCGCTATCGGGCATCTCTGGGTGCGCCACCAATATGGTCCAGATGGCGAAAAACTACGGGCTCAACGACAAGGGAATAGAGCGCATCAAAGATATCCTCGACTGCGCGAACCGGGCCGAAGTTATTCTGAAAGACCTGCTCGATCTCTCCCGAAAGCGCGAGATACAGTTTGTTATCACCAGTGTGGTGCCCATCATCGAAAAATCCATGCAGTCCATCCATGTCCAAGGCTACAAATCAGTGAAGAAAACGATCGAGCCCCAGCCCGGCGTATCGAACCTTATTAACTGCGATCCGCCGAGGATAATGCAGGTCTTCATCAATGTCATCGCCAACGCGACCCTTTCGGTGCTCGAAAAGGCGGCCGTGAGCGAGGCCGCGGGCGCGTCCGGCTATGCACCCGAGATAAGGATTGAAGTAAAGCGCGAAGGCAATTATATTGTTGCCATGGTCATCGACAACGGGATGGGGATACCCGCCGATAAAATGCCCTATGTGTTCGATCCTTTTTTCACCACCCGGTCGCCGGGCGAGGGAACGGGCCTTGGACTATCCATCTGCAGCAAGATTATGATGGAGCACAACGGCCGCATCTCCGCTGAAAGTGACGCGGATCACACGGTGTTTTTTCTTGAGTTTCCGGTGCCAGCAAGGGGGCAGGGATGAATAAACCGAAGATACTCATTGTCGACGACGAGAAAATCATCCGCGAAATGCTGGCCGATCATCTCGACGAACACTACGAAACTGAAAAAGCCGCCAATGCAAAAGAAGCGCTGGCGCTGCCCCATCTGGCTCATTTCAACCTGGTCATTTCCGATATTAATATGCCCGGGCTTTCCGGTCCCGAGCTGCTCAGGGAGATTAAAAGCCGCCACCCCGGCATCAAAGTGGTCCTTATTACCGCCTACAATGTCGACGACTATGTCCGCTGCGCAAAGGAATACGGGGTGTGCAACATCATTTCCAAGACCGTGCCCTTTAACTACACCGAACTCGATGCTGTGGTGCACGGGCTTATTACCGAGGAGATCTTTGATATCGAGCGATACATGGAGAAGGACGTCCGCGTGCTCAGGGAATATGTCATCCGAAGCTCGTCCGACGCCAAGGAAGTGCGTGAAAACGTGCTGAAGACCCTGCTCGACTATGTCAAGAACACAGGCGAGCTCAAGCTGGTGCTCGATGAGATTGTCACCAACGCGCTCTATCATTCGCCCAAGGACGAATACGGGAACGAGAAATACGAGGAATTTTCCGAAATTACACTTGCGGAAAACGAGTATATATATGTTAAAATCGTCCTCGACAACGAGAAATACGGGGTCTCCATTGTTGATAATCAGGGCAATTTGTCCAAGGACATTGTCCTCTACAAAATCGACCGTCACATCAAGGGCGAGGGCATTCTGGACGATTCGGGCCGCGGCATCTTCATGTCGCGCATCTTCGCCGACCGGCTCATCATCAACATCGCACCCAAGCGCAAAACCGAGTTTCTCATCCTCAACTACCGAAACGAGAAATACAAGGGCTTCAAGCCCCTGTATATAAACGAGCTGTAATGCGTCCCTGAGGCGGTTACAACGATGAGTAAGGACGCCAGGGATCTTCTGATGCGATCGGGAAAATAGCCGCGTCAACCGTCTCCCTACCCATTTTTGGGAGCAGCAAAAAAAACGATACCAGGGTGAATATTTCAAGCCTGCCAAGGATCATATCGACTGACAACAGCCATTTTCCAAGATTTGGAATGGCGGAGTAATTACCCAACGAACTCACTAGGCCAAATCCCGGGCCCACGTTGCCCATACAAGCCGCTGCACCTGAAAAGGCTGTTATAATATCCATCCCCATGCAGCACAGCGCTAGAGCGGAAGCCGACACGATGCAGATATAGAAAGCGATGAATATAACGCTCGCTTCGATTGTAGAAGGGGCGACTGCTTTTCCTTCGATGCGCACTGAAATAACGGCATTCGGATGTATCGTCAGACGTATATGCCGCCAAAAAGATTTGAACATCAATAAAATTCTATCTGTTTTTATTCCACCGCTCGTGGAGCCTGCGCATGCCGCTTGGAGCGTGAGAAGTATAAGCAACAGTTTTGCCGGCGCTCCCCAGACGTTAGAATCAGCGTTCGCAAATCCCGTGGACGTAGCGATTGAAACGACCTGAAAGGCCGCGAACCTGAAAGCGGCAGTCCACTGCGCATATATATGGCCATGAACAAAGAAGGCAACGAATATAACGCTCATAGCAATGAGTCCTGTGTAGTAGGTTACGATTTCCGATTTCAATAGGAACGACAATCGTTTAAAAAGGGCGGAATAAAGAAGCGCGAAGTTGATGCCAGACAAGAACATAAAGAGCAATATTGTCGCCTCAATTGGAATACTGTCGTAGTAAGCGATACTGAGATTCTTCGTTGAAAACCCTCCTGTGGCAACGGTGGAAAAAGCATGGTTGACGGCGTCGAAAAGACTCATGCCGCAGGCGCGTAGCACAAGGGTTTGGGTCACGACGAGTCCGAGATAGACGATCACCACCACGCGTGCGGCCAGTTTTGCGCGTAAATGGAAGTTTTCCCGTGCCAGTGACGAGGTTTCGTTTTTAAAAAGGACCTTTTCCGCGCAATTTGAAGGGGGCAAAAACGAAAGGACAAAAATAATAATACCGATTCCGCCGAGAAAATGGGTCGAGGAGCGCCAGAAAAGCAACCCCATCGGAAGGGCCTCAATGTTGTTCAATATGCTTGCGCCAGTGGTCGTATATCCTGAAACGCTTTCAAACCAAGCGTTGACCACATTAAATTCTCCGCCCCAAAGAAGGTATGGCAGCGCCCCTAAAAGACACGAGGAAAGCCAACTCGCAATGACAATGACAATGCCTTCGGCATTGGAGATAAATTGTGTTGGCGGCACGAAAATAAAGGGGAACAGCCCGAATAACAAGCTGATCGTAGAAGCGTAGAGCAGCGGATAGAACGACGATTCGTGATTGTACGCCGAAATGAGGAACGAGATGAAAAGGAAGGCGGCGTTTAAAAGAAAAACAAACCCGAGATACCGGACAATAATGTGGAATTTCACTATGACCGCTCTTGGTACGTGCGTTTGGTTGTGAGGGAACGGATGGCGCTGGCAAGGTCGCCGATTTCATCGCGTGTTTCTACACGGATGTCGGGCAGGATCCCTTTTGTCCGGTATGCATCAATTTGTCGCGTCATTTTAATGATTGGGTTTGCAATGTAATAGTGTATGAAATAATTGAACGTAAAGATGAATATAAGAGCCGCGGCAATGGCGATTACACCGGGCATGACCGCCCGATGGGCCTTGTTTCTTAGTTCCGAAGCCGTTCGATACATGGCGCCGGAGTTCATCTCCAAGAGACGTATAACATGGGTTTTTGTCCGGACAAAGGTAGGATGGATTTTTTCAAAATACTGACTGACGCGGTTTTCATCCCCGGCGTTCATGGACAGATCAGACCACTCCCGCTTGAAATCGGCATAGGACGTCCATAAAGAATCAACCAGTTTCTGTTCTCCAGGCTCAGTGATGTTGTTCTTTGCCAAATCGAAGTTGTGCCTGAATGTTGTATCCGCAGCCGCGATGGTGGCGCGTCCTTTGTCCCATGTGCCAAGCAGCAGGAATAATATCCCGCTGTCTTCACGCTCCAGTGACTCAAGCATGAATCGCGAGGCATTGATGCTGGCGTAATTGTCGTCCAGCAGCCGTACTATCGACGAACCTATTGAAGAGAGCTCTAGCAGGGAAAAGACGCCGGCAATGGATAAAACAAGGAACAGGATGAAGAAACCTGATACCACCTTCGTACGAATGCTCATTATAAGCCTCCGTTTATTGTGGCTCTAACATACGATTTTCCATCGGATCAGGTCAACTTGATTCATTCGCGCAATTGGATTCAATACTTGCCAAATTGTTCAACCGCTTCAATCATGGCAAAAATGTTTTCGTCCGGTGTGTCCCGGCCGCACTGGTCACCGGTTGAAAGGATGAATCCGCCTCCGGCAGCGGCATCGTCCATGGCCTTTCGCGATGCGGTAAACACTTCGTCCCGGCTCCCGTGCAGCATGACATCTGTTGTGTGCAAATTTCCCATAAGACTCACCTTTGCGCCCCAGTTTTTTTTGACATCAGCGAGTGTGCAATTTCCCATGGGAGGAATTTCAAGCGGATTTATACTGGATAAGTCGCTCTCTTCTGCCGCAATGGTCACCAGCTCTTTCTCAGGTCCGCAGCAGTGGATTTGGCTGGGTATGTCCGCGTCTTTACACGCCCGGGTGATTGCCTTGAGCGTTGGCAGGGAGAGTTCGCGGAATATTTCCGGAGGATTGCTGATCATATGGCCCGAGATGCCGATAAGGATAAAATCAGGCTTGAGCGACAGGGCGTATGCCAGTCGCCGCATAATGCGTTTGTGGTCAGCTGCGCATTTTTTCAGGAAGGTGTCGCGGTCATCGTAATACTCAAAAACCTGTTCCGGATGTTTTATGTCCAGTCCCGGCAGCCACACATCCAGGCCCACAATGCCGCTTTCTCCCATAGAGGAGCGGACTTCGGGCAATAGATCCGCGACCGAACGCGCGCTGCGCTCAACTTCGATCCACGATTGCGGGTCATCGTTGGAAAGTCCTACTTTGTCGAGCGCTATCTGGTCCGACGGCGGATTGTCCCGATAATACACAGTGCATTCATGCGTCCATTCCCGTTTTCCATTTTCCCTGAATCGGCGGGTATAGATGCGTTCCGGGGTTTGTTTTACAATGGCTTCGCGCCATTCTGAACCAGCATCCTCGGGCCAGATGCCCGATCCAAGGCCGGCAAGCCATCCGTCAAATCCAAAGTGGCGCACTGCGTCGATATATGCCTTCCAGAGCGGCACTTTCTCAAAAAGGTAGATGTCCCAGAACGGCAGACCTGTGCGTTTGCAGGGGATCATGTTCGACATGTCGGGCGCCACGGGCACTCTGTCGGGAATCGCGTTGCACATTGCGGTTAACATACGCTTTTTTGATGTCATATATCCTCCAGTATTTTGTGTCTTTCTTACAGATAATATAATGAAAATAACGGCCGTGATCTTCTTGCGTGTTGATATAATATATGGTATATTGATATTTATGGTACCAGAAAGATCCTCTGTCCACGCAGTCGCGCCTGAACGTTTGCGCTGGAGCTCTTTTACTTCAGCAACTTCGCCGGTATATATTGCCGATACGTTTTTTACCGGTCCTGGCCGCACGGCATCGCACTGCCACGATTTTTTCGAGTTTTTTCTGGTTGTACGGGGACGTATCAGGCATTTCAGGAACACCATGGTCGAAACGCTTCCCGAAAGATCGGTCTGCTTTGTGGCGCCCAACGACACGCATTCGTTCCAAAACGATACGGGGCAACAGGAATCAGGGATTATCAATGTAGCCTTTCCCCGTATCTATATGGACCAGTGTCTGAGGATTCTTGGTGTGGAACGCGAAGCCTTTCTCAGAGGCCGTATGACGCTTTTACCCGCGCCTTCCGGGGTCTGGCAGAACCTGAGCAGCCGGGTTGTCTGGCTGCAGCAGGAACAGGGAAACCGGGTTGCTGCCTTGGAAGTGGCTTTCAAGGGCCTGCTCGCCGGGCTTGTTTCCGAACTGTGGCTGCCAACCGAAGATCAGGGCACCGTACAGGGACCTGAATGGCTGGTGCGCGCGTGCAATGAAATGCAACAGCCGGAGAATTTCAGCGCAGGGCTGCGGCGTTTCATCCGTCTGTCGGGAAAAAGCCAGGAGCATCTTACGCGCACTCTGCGTGCAATGCAGGGTGTTTCACCAACGGAATACATCAACAAGTTGCGTCTGCAAAAGGCAGGAGAGGAGCTGCTCTCCACAAACAAACAGGTCATTGCCATTGCGTACGACGCGGGGTTTGAGAATATCCCACATTTCAACCAGCTTTTTAAAAGAATGTTCGGGGTTTCTCCGCGCGCATACCGGGCGTTACACGCGAAAGTTTTTGGCCGTGGCTGAAAAAAGTGTGGTTATTAAACCCTGGACTACGATCACCTGCTGAAAAAGCATATCCTGGATAATTTTAATTGTGACAGCAACAGACTATTCCTCTGGAGCAAGCAGTGACAAGGTGAGTTTTTTATCCTTTCCCTGCTCAGCCTCTTCTCAGACTCTCATTTGACCAGCATCAGCTTCAGTATACGTGTCCCGCCTTTTACGTTAAACCGGGCAAAATAGAGCCCTGCTGGCTCTCCTGCAGCGTCCCAGAAGGTCCGTTCTTTGGTCACCGCAAGATCAGCTACTTTTCTACCGGAAATATTATAGATTCGTATCGCTGTCCGCGTTCCAGGAGAAAAGGTGAAGCAGACCGATGGATTGAAGGGATTGGGACTTGCACCCAGGAAAAGCCCCGGCGGCAGCGCCGGACGCGCGGTTTTTGTGCCAGTTGTGGGCGTGACCGTGACCGCCAGCGAACACTCCTCACTCGCCATGCATATGGTCGCAGTCTTTACGGTGACATACCCTGACGAGTCGCTGAACGTAACATATATTATCCGGGTGCTGTCGCCCGAGGTGATGGAAGCCCCTGGCGGAACTGACCAGAAATACAGGTAATTTCCGATCCACGGCGTCTGGTACTCGACTCCTGTGTCGCCCGCAATGACCGTTTCCGGACCAAGAAGGAACGACGGGGCGGTCGGCGCGTCACGCACCATGGACACATAGACCGATTGCGATGACGAATAGCCGCAGGCGCTGGATGCTTCGACCGAGACATCGCCGCCCATGCTCGATGTGTCCCAAGTGACATAGACGGTGTCTGTGCCCTGACCCGAATCAATGACTGCCTCTCCCGGAACGTTCCAGGTGTAGGAGGTGGCCCCGGCAACCGGTTCCACGCAATAGACCACCGATACGCCGGGACACACGCTTGCCGGCCCGAGAATTGCGGCCGGGCTCTCTGGGGTGCTTATGATGCTGACTGTTACGGTCTCCGACTGGACCATATAGGAAGTGAGTGTATGCATCCAATAAGAACCGGAGTCGTATACGACAAGCGATGCTGTTGTATCGCCCGTGTTCCAGACTCCGGAATAGGAACAATTGAGGGTCACGGAATAGCCCTCGCAGATTGTCGTGGGACCGCTTGGGGTAATGACTGGCGCGGGAACCGCGATATCTTCGCTTGTTGTACAGATTATCGCGGCAACAGTCACCGTGGGTTCTGTGGCAGTGCCGTCCGTGGTAATGGCAGGCGCCGTATCAAGAGACGCCGCGGTCGTGATATCATCGGCATACAAAGGCTGGTCGGGCTGTTCGCATACCGCATTGCCGAGTGAATCGGTTTTGCGCAGGTAGATTTCCCTGGTCAGAAGAAAACCATTGTCCGGCGTGACGGCAAGGTTGCCTTTGTAGTTGCCGGTATTCGAATGATATTTTGTCCAGACCACGTTGCCGGCCGCGTCGAGTCTGGTGACAGCGGTCTGGTAATCAAAATTATTCCCGTGTGTTCCGGCAATAGCATATCCCCCGCCCGGGACAACCTGGATGTCATACCCGATGTCATTACAGCCGACCTCCTCCGGGGCCTTCTGGTGCCGCATATATTTTTTGGCAAACTCGATGTTTCCCGCAGAATCCGTTGCAACAACGACCATGTCGGTAATTGTGATGGCAACGCCGGTGACATAGGCGGTCCTCTGGCCCGTATACACATACCCGCCGTCAGGCCGCAGGCGGCCGGAGCCCACATTCACGGCATCGAAACTGCGGTGCCAGATGAAATTACCCACAGAGTCGATTTTCATATTGCCGAACAGGTATCCGCCGTCCGGAAATACCTGCAGGGATCCGCCGTACCGCTCATAATTTTTGCGCCAGAGCTGGGCGCCCGTTGAATCGAGCCGGACAATATAGGTGGAACCCGATACAAGATATCCGTGGTCAGCGGTCTGAAGCACGTCATTGCCCACACCACTGCCAAAATCGCGGGCAAACTCGAGGCCACCCAGGCTGTCGGTCTTGATCATGCAAAAATGAATCGCAACGCCGTTGTTGGTGTAGCCGACAATGGCAAAACCATGATCAGCGGTCTGACAAATATTCTGGGGCACGTCAATATTGCCGCTGTTGAAGTCGTACGATTTCGCCCAGACCACTTTCCCGGTATCATCGGTCCGGACCAGCCTCCAGTTGTCGTCTCCAGTGAGTGATCCGATCGTGGCATATCCGCCCCGGGCAGCCACACAGCTTTTGGTCTCGTCGGTTCCAACACCGGAAAGCTGTTTTGCGAACGTTTCACCCTGGACAGCAGCGGCAAGGGCGGCAAAAAGAAACCACGCAGTGATCAACCGGCCCAGTTCCATACGAACCTCCCTTTTGAGTCGCGGACAGTTGTCTTGAATGACATAGTGTCTTTCTATATGGGTATAATGATTTTTTGCTTATCCCTACATCAGGAGAAATCTATCTTTTTTACTATCCCAAATCTGTGATATAAATCACATTTGGATATACGCAGTTTTTAGTTACCCGCGTTCGCCTATGCGGGAAACAACCGCCTTCAAATCGCCTTCCAGTTTTTCGTGGATTTTGCGGCGGGTCGAGATTTTTTCGCGCGGCATATGCATGCCCAAACGAAGCGTTTTTACCTGGTCGCGTCCAATGCGTTGTATCAGGATCTCGCTCACCAGCCACTGGAGGCAGTCTTCGCCATGGTGGTATGCCCAGAGCAATTCGCTGGCTGTATTCTGAAAGAAAACGTATGTCGAAATAAGACCATGCTGCCAGTCGGGTTGGTTAAAATTGGGCACGCAATAGAGGTGGGTGACGCGCGGGGCAGCCTGCACCCCCTGGTCCGAGATATCGACCACCTGATTTACGGGAAAGAACGCGGCCATGCATCGCACCAGGTGGAGCGCGTCCTCGGAAGAGACTTTCATTCTTCCTTTTACCGTAAAATTGAGATGGGCATGGTAGAATTGGTTGAGGCTGCACCAGGCAAGACCTTCTGCTGCGGTTGAAAACGTCTTTAGCGCCTGCATTCCCGGGCTGCGAGAGCCGCGTATTTTCACCTTGACCGTCCATTCGCTTTTGTTTCCGGAAAGCAGCTTTTCTTCCAGGGCAAGCGCTGAAAGGTTTTTCGCCTCGAGCAGGGAGAACTCGTACGGGATCTTATCAAGTTTTGTTTCAAAGAAACAGAAGAGTTTTTTCCCCAGCACCGTAAGGTCGCGGTCTGAGATTGACTGCGTTGTACGGGCCGGAAGCGCGCTTACCCGTTTGTAGGCTGCCATGAAAAAGGCCAGAATTCGTTTGCGCAAACTGTCTATACGCGTAAAATCCCATTCGCGGAAGAGCGAGATTTCGTTCAGGGAGGGTTCGTCCCATCCCCATTTTTTTCCCAGGGCAATGAAAGCAGCGCGCATACTCTTCTCGCCGGGGTCTGTTTCGCCTCCGGTAAGCAGGTTTTTGATAAGAAAGCACTCTTCCATGAGACGCTTGTCGCTATCCTGGTCAATGCGCAGAAAATACCCGCGCACGGATTCAACCATGAACAGGTAGGGGTCGGGCGCTGCGGCGGGATTGGCCAGTACCTGTTTTTTATGTTCCTCGCACAGGGGCAGGTCTGTGCCCCTGTTGTCCGTGTATTGCAGCAGCAGTCCTATTTTGAGCGCTGATTTGAAAGGCGAATGCAGGCCTTTGAGTATCTGCCAGAGAGCAGCGCCGTAATATTCTCCGTGTTCAATAGCACCCACATTTCCCAGGTCAACATAGTAGGCGGACCTGAACTCCAGGTGGCTGGCAAGCCCTTCAATGCGTGTCTGATAGGCGCTGTCGTCCAGGCCCACGGGAACCAGCCAGTAGTAGGGCAGTTTCCCCTCCAGAAATATAGCGGTCCGGTAGAATTCATCCTTGAGCAGCTTGCCCAGGGCCGAGCCGCACGATTCGCCGCCAAGGTCTCCGTAGTCGTTGTCTCGTATCTTTGCCAGGTCCGCAATGAAGAAGTGGACTTCGAGTTCCGAAGAATCAAGCGCCCATTGCTCCACAATGCGCAGTTTCGCTTCGAGCGCCCGCATGGCATCGATGTCCAATTTCGCCGTGTCAATGCCAACCCAAAAGTCAATGTCGCTTTGGCCGGAGAAGGCAAGCGTGCCCGCTGATCCCATGATGGCGAGGAAGACAATGGGCAGCGACGGCTTTGCCCGTTGTCTGAGGGTAAAAGCGGGAAAATACCGGGGAACGAGGTCCTTTATGGCGTTTGAGTACTCAAGACACGAAATGCCCGAGGGCGGGGTGCCCAGCACATCGTTGCCCGGAAGCTCGGTGCTCTCCTCGTGCAGCAGGAAGGGAAGCAGGTCGAAGACCTCCTGCTTGCGCACTGGAAGCTGTTCGCGCAGGTATTCAAGCCGCCCGCGGTTATATTGGACAAACAAGGACCTGATGTTCTGCGATTCTTCGAACCAGGATTTGCTGTTCATGGTATTGGCGCTGTATGCCTGTAAATTAGCTTACCGCGCCAGGCAAAGCAATGAAAATATCGCCTATACTTCCACGGAAAAGACCTCCGGCACCTTGTGCGGGACCGGATGGACGATGTTTTCCTCGATGACCCGCATGGACTTCCATTTGCCGCCCAGAAACCTGAGCACAAAGGCTGCTGCCAGGGCCACGCAATAGACCGTGAGCACCACCCATGCGGCATAGACACCTTTTTTGAGCACCACCAGCACCACATATGCGGGAACAATGAGCAATGCCGATGACATGATCGCGAGCATGAACATGACAAAACGGGTGTCTCCCGCGCCTTTGACCGCTGACGCGAAAATAATGTTGCAGGTGTCGAAAAGCGAATACACTGCGACAAATCGCAGCAGAACCGCGGTAAGCGCGCAAATGGCCGGAAAGGCCGGGTCCGATGATCCTGACTGGTAAGGCATCAGGAATAGTCCTGGCGCAAAGGCGTAGAACGAGGCGACCACCAGAGTATACAGAAAGGTAACGTGGAAGCCTGTCCATACGGCTTTCTCGGCGGAAGCCGGCCTGTTTGCCCCAAGGTACTGGCCCACGAGAATGGAGACCGCCATGCCAAAACCGAACATGGGCATCCAGGCAATGGAATTAATGTTAAAGGCGATGGTTGATGCCGCGAGCGCCGTGGTGCCAAGCCGTCCCATGATAAGAATGAAGACAGTAAACCCCGCGACATCGATGAACATGTGCAGTCCATTGGGCAGACCAAAGCGCAGCAAGCGGAAAAAGAGGTCGCGGTTGAAGCGCCATCCTTTGCGCACTGCGTATCGGTCGTTATTTTTCTTTGTAAAAATGAGGGCCGCCCACATGAACGTGGCACTTATGGCAGCGATGTCTGTGGCAATGGCCGCGCCATTCATACCCATCTCCGGAATGCCGAATTTGCCGAAAATGAAAAGATAGTCGAGGACAAGGTTGATTCCGGTTGCCGCGAGATTTATCCACATGACCGGCATGGTGCGTCCCAGTCCAGAGAAAAAACCGGCCATGGTGGCATTGATGATCGCCGGGATTGCCGCGATAGTAAGAATGGCAAAGTAGCCTGCTTCGAGTGAACGCACTGGCTCCTGGTGGCCTATGGCGGTAAAGATCCGGTTGCTGAAGGGAATGCAGAGCATGATGAGAGCGCCTGCGGCAATGCCGATATAGAGTCCCTGCCAGAGCACAGGGCCTATTCTCCGGTGCATGTTTGCGCCAAAATATTGGGCAATGAAGGTGCCCGCATAGCTGGCAGTGCCGATGAAAACGCTGATCAGTGTGAAATTGAGGATGCCCGCGGGCATTGCCGCCGCTACGGCGTCAGACGAATACCAGGCAAGAAACATGCGGTCAATAAAATGGAGCAGAGACCACGAAGCAGAACTCATGATAAGGGGAAAGGCGGTTGTCATGAGGACGCGGTATCCGCCCTCGATGTTCCAGCGGTTTTTGATATAGGTAATCATGACACATTACTCCAAAAAAAATGACTGAGGTAAAAGCGTGGCGCGGGAAAAGCTAGTGGCCTCTGGGAGCAGTCACATAGTGGCGCGGCTTCTTGGGTGGTCGGCGAAATATTTGGGGAGAAATAGTCTTTTCATGATACACCTATGTATATAAAATAATTATTTTGTTTCACTAAGAGAAGAAAATAAAAACAGCAGTGTCCGCGCGCGTGAGGCCAGTACAATGTCCAAACCCATTAAAACGGGCAAATTGCGTATCGGCGACCAATGGAACGCCATCACCATCATTGCGCGTTCGCAGACGCACATACTCAAGGCCGTGTGTGAACTGGTTGAGAACAGCATTGATGCTGGCGCGAGGCGGATCGAGATCATCCGGCGGAAAAGCGGAAAAGAGCCCTTTCTTGAGGTGACTGACGATGGGAAGGGGCTGAAAGTCACGGACGAAGGAATCCCCGATTTTCAGTATGTCGCTACCCATATTTGCGACTCCCTGAAACGCTATCTCAAATCACATGAACGCGATGGAATCCACGGAGAATTCGGCATTGGCCTTCTGGGTTTCTGGGGGCTTGGAAAAACGCTGACAATGACCGCGCATGGGAGCGAAGGCAGGGCATTCCAGATGACCATGAAGAGCGGGGCTCAGTCTTATTCTATTACCGCGGTGCCAGGCAGCATGGTCCACAAAGGCGGGGTCAAGGTTACCATAGGCCCGCTGCATCCCACAACCCGCAATATTCTTACCGGCGACCGGCTGGATAAATATCTGGCCTCTGAACTGCGCGATCGCATTAAACAGACCGGCGTCATCATAGAAATATTCGACAGGATTGCACACAAGAACAGGCGTGTTGTCCCCAGGGAATTCGAAGGGGACAAGCTTGCCGACATCAAAGATATGGAGACGGAACACGGCATAATAAAGGTTGAGTTATATCTTACATCGCCGAATCCGGATGCCATGCCCGTTGTGTCTCTTTCGAAGGACGGGACTCGGGTCAAGAAAGACATGGCAGAACTGGAAAGCTTTGATCATCGGGTCTGGAGATCGGGTTCTTTCACCGGTAATATCGATTGCCCGTTTCTCAATCTCACCCCCGGCACGCGGGATTCAGTCATCCATGATGCCTGTTTTGATTCATTCATAACGGTCATGCAGCAGCTTGAGGACACACTTGAAACAATATTAAAATCCCTGGAACAGACTGAGGCTGAAAAAGCGAGCGAGCAAATATCACGGGATGTGAAAAAGGCGTTTACCGCCGCCTTGTCCGAATTGCCCACGGCCGAATATCTCTGGTTCGACATAGAATCGCCCGATGAAAAGAAGGCTGGTGAGATTCCCGGTACGGGCGAAGACGGGGGAATGGATGCGCCGAAGAAAGATAAACCGTCTGCCATGCCTTCATTTCTCGACATGCTGCCAGGTGACCCGGCGATGGTCAAGATTACGCCGAGAATGTTTTCGGTCTTGCCAAGCGAGCACAAGACCATTAATGCGCGGGTCTATGACGAGAAAAATATCGAAGTTAAAGACGACGTTGCCGTTCAGTGGTCAATCAAAGAAGGCAGCGGGACAGTGGCGCAGCACCTTGTTGAGTCTCAGGCTATCTATTATGCTCCTCAGGAGCCTGGAACAGCGGTTGTCGAGGCTACGATCATAAAGGGACAATGGCAGGGATCAGCTGAATGCAAGATCAGGATATTGTCGCCTGAAGAGTCTGAGAACGGAGTATCCGTAGGCAAAGGGTTGCCTAATTACCGGCTTTTGGCCGATGTGTCCGGCGCGTGGCGGTCCAGATATCTGCCGCAGAAAAACATAATTGAGATAAATTCAGCGCACCGTGATTTCTCAGCATCAAAAGGGTCGTTTGCCATGCACCGCAGGTATATCGGCAAGCTGTATGCCAAGGAGATTGTGCTTTTAAATTTTCCCGGTACTTCGCAAAATGAGACATTGGAGCGGCTTGTGGAGGTGCTGGTGAGAATCGAGAAGCTGCTATGAACCGGAAGGCAAAAGATGTCGGCACCCGCTTGTTAATTTTATCTCTTTGCAAGAGATAAAAACTGCTTGAATTATCTCTTATTTAAAGATATATTATTTATATGCGAACGATACTCCATCGCCTTATTGCCGATTTCCAGGAGCGGGTGCTGCCTTCGGGCATAGACCGGGACCGGGCAGTACCCATGCTGGCGGGTAAAACAGACGCCATCATCGGAATGCGAAGATCGGGGAAGACTTTTCTTTGTTACCAGGCAATTGCCGCATGCATGAAACGCGGCATTGAAAAATCCCGGATTTTGTATTTTAATTTTGAAGATGAACGGCTCCTGCCGTTGCAATCTAGTCAGCTGACCTATATTCCTGAACTTTTTTACGAAAATAATCCCGCTCATAAGAACCGGAAATGTTATTTCTTTTTTGATGAAATCCAGCGGATACCTGGATGGGAGCTTTTTGTCCGGCGTTTAATGGATGCCGAAAACATGCACTGCGTAATAACCGGATCGTCAGCCCGCCTGCTTGGACGGGAGATAGCCACCGCATTGCGGGGACGATCGCTGCCTGTCGAGGTATTCCCCTTTTCTTTCAAGGAATATCTGCGGTTTCACAAATCCCTGCCCGAGAACTACCGGAACCCGGGCGCAGCGTCCCGGGCTGTTCTGCAAAAGGCTTTGTCCGGTTACCTTTGGCGCGGGGGATTCCCGGAAGCGCAGAATCTTACCGAAGAATTCAGGATTAAGCTGCTTCAGGGATATGTCGATGTCGTGCTATTCAGGGATGTGGTTGAGCGTCATCCCTCGGTCAACATTGAAGCCATTCGATCTTTAATCCGTCAGGCGTCCGCTTCTGTGACCGGATACTTCAGTATAAACAAGTTCTACCACGCCCTGCGCAGCGCAGGTATTTCATGCACTAAAAATAGTCTGTACGAATATGTATCACTGCTCGAAGATGCGTTCTTCTTTTTTACTGTTCCAATCTGTTCAAAATCTGAGCGGATCCAACGAGTCAACCCGCGAAAATTGTACCTGTCGGATACCGGATTAATAACGGCGATGACCAGCAGAATCGATGCGGATTCGGGGATGCTTCTTGAAAACCTGGTTTTCTGCCATTTGCGGCGTGACGGACAAACAATTGAATACTATCAGACTAAAAACGGCGGGGCGGTCGATTTTATCGCCAGGTCGTCCGATGGGCGCCTTTCCCTTATACAGGTTTGCGCAGACATGATGGCAGTGCAAGCGCGCGCCAGGGAAATTGCTGCTTTGGAAGAGGCCATGAAGGAGACGGGCATTCGGAACAGCGCCATCGTAACCCTTCGAGACCGAGAGACAATCAAAACCGGAAAAGGCACGATCCATGTGTATCCAGCATGGGAATATATTCTTCAATAACCGCGTGCGAGTGTGGGCCTGTTTTGCATGAAAGTCGACTCTATATATCGTTGAAGGGCCTTCTCAGTGCAACGATCGGCATCTTTCATGACCCCGCTGGAGATAGCATCTCCAGCCCAATGTCTTCAGGTTCGGCTGCAAGGCGTTTTCTTTAATTGCTTTTCAATCGATTTTACGGCTTTCTGAATTTTACTTACATCCTCAAGAACTGGCAATTCTTCGGGTGGTGTGCCGCCGATATCTTGAATGGTTTGGCGAACTTTTTTTCCAACGTCATAATGGGTTTTATTTGCCTCTGCCTTGCCTATGATTTTATCCCTTTGAATTTTCTTTTCGGTCTGTGTTGCCCGGAATAAATTGGCCGCGAGTTCCGTGCTACCCATATGGTCAAGAATCGATTGCTTTTCTTTTAAACCTTTGCGCCGGTGGATGTCGTCTTTGGTAAGCCCCCCATATAATCCTTATACGTCTGTCCGGCGGCTACGATTTCTTTGCTGGGGTTCGCGTTCTGAATTATTAAATAGCAGGCATACCGGGAAAGTTGAAGGCCTGCTAGCACTCTCTTTGCATTGCTTCCCAGACCAACCATTTCGTTATATTGCACGAAATGGTTTTTTACATAGCAAAGGGTAAGATGCAACACAATGCAATGATAGAGTATGGTCATGAAATACGACATAATATCGCTTGTCTTGTAATGTTTTGTATATTATATTAATGTTCACCCCATTATTTACCGATAATCTATTATGGTGGATGTGCTCTTGTGAGTCCGAAAGATCGAACCTACGACTTCAATGCCTTTCTTATGGCATGTGGAAACCCGGAGAGTGTTTTAATAAAAGGTTCGACAGTTGAAGATGCGAAACGAGATTTCAACTTGAATTCAAGGAGGGCCATTCTTGATTTCATTGTCGCTGGGGGTTTGAAGGAATTATCATTCAATAACTCTGCGCCGTTACAAAAAGACTGGATGGCTCAAAAGGAAGGTTGTTCGATGCGTATAACTTCCGGGATTGCGGGAAGCTTGGTTATATCGCATTCTTTTATAATGAAAAACAAAAGCTATGGACCATCAAATCATTCCATGTTTGCGACACCTCGAATACCGCGATAAAAGATGCTCTTGAAAGAGCCGGATTATTGGAAGACAAACAACATGAAACAAAAAGGGGCCTGTAAATGAGCAAAATCACTGCGTGCCCAGCCTGCGACGGAACTTCCCTCCGCAGGGAAGAAAGAATGGAAAAGCTTCCTGTGCCTTATGGTCCTGACGCCGAGACAAAACAGTATGTTTATGTTTGCGAGACCTGTGGCTTTGACATCGACGACTCGGATGTTAATGATGTTACGACTGAGAAGGCGCTGGAAATATCGAGGAAAGAATCAATTATCCGTATGTTGAACGAATTGGAGAGTTTGGGTAATAGCCTTGCAGGAATGGAACGTGCTTTAGACTTACCGCAGCGGACAATTTCTCGATGGAAGGCATCAAACGAAGTTTCTTCCGGCGGGCTGGCGCTGCTACGGATTATCCGGACATATCCATGGATTATCGATGTTGCGGATCACCGGTACGAACCGATGTTTGCGGCTCAAATGCTGGTACATCAAGCGGCAAACGTGTTTGGCAAATACGCCCTCTCGGCCAATATGTTAGTGTCGGCCGGGATTAAATATGATGCAACTTCAAGCCTGAGCGGTTTTTTCTTCAATGCGGATCGTCCAGAAAGCAGGCCCGGAACGGTTGTACAGACGGAGGTAGTCAATGAAATTGCTTGATTTTATTATTTGCGACGACGTCCGGCAAGAAGTCGGTGACAAATTCACACTCGTCGGTATGTACAGCGATGTAATACAGATGCATCTTAAAGGAGTAAAAGAAATTAAATGGCCAGTGGCAATGCACCTTGCGATGTTTACCCGTTTTTTATATGAGAAGACTGATGAGAAACCGGATTCTTTTCGGATAGAATTTATTCTTGAAGGCAAACCGTTGAGCTACGTTGAAGGCAATATCAACTTGCCGGCTGACACGGGTATATTAAATATCAATTCTGTAATGAACCCGTTTTTCTTTACCAACCAGGGTGTGTTATCCTTTATTGCGCAATTTAAGAAAGACGGCAAGACGAAAATTGAAATAAAGCCGGAATATAAGTTGGAAATAAAGGTCAGGATTGACTAGTCAAATGCGCTATGCATCAGTGTGCCGAACAGGTTTATCAGTTCTGGAATGTTTACTGTAATATATTGCTGATAAATAAGATAAGAATCTTCTCGCAATGATAGTTTCATAACTATTGACTATGACAATATTTTTTATTATGTTAAATATGGAGGCTTTGGGTTGCGAAAGTGGCTCATTGCCTTTTTTATTGGTGTTAGAGACCTCTTTCCTCCTCATTTTCCATATCAGCCCTGCATCTCAAGTCCGTGATATGAGCAACAGACCAAATTACGAAATCAGGCTTGCCGCCAATTTCTCTTATTGCTCGATACCGGAGACTGGCAATTTGATCAGCATATCCGCTTAATTCAGGCCTAGCTGGCTCTGCCATTGATGGCGTCCTGAAACCCCAAGAAAGCACATACGCAGCCAAGTCGGCCAATTGGACGCCGGTTGTAAGATCACTATGAACGAAGAAGGGTTCGGGAATGATCCGGTCCGCCCTCATTTTACCCTTGGCTGTGTCCCGAAAATATCTATACATCTGGTTTATCAGAATATGGCTTTTTGCCTTCTCAAGTTCGTCAAAAACAACAAGACCTTGGTTCTCATGCCCCATGTCCTCAAGGAAATAGTGGAAGCGTTCGAAGAGATAGGCGTAGTCTTTACGGATGTATTCACCTGCTTCGGGTCTAATAGCGTTCTTTTCGACAACACTCGCAAAAACCCGGCAGTGAAATCTTGCCATATCGCTGAAGACATCCTGGACAAAAGCGAGTTTGGCCTGCGCTAATGCGGCAATCTGCTGTGAATCTGCGCCAGGACCATTATCAAGACAGGCATGCGCCAGGCGAACACGCTCTTCATAAGGTAGAATGGACAGTTGCGCTGCATGCCGAAACACTTTTTTCTTTAATACTTTTCTCGCTTTTAGCTCAGAAGGGCCCGAGGAATACCGCCGTCCAAAATGTTTATACTCCAGTTGGTGGAGGGATTTGATCAGGTTCCACAAATCACGATCGGCGACAGAAACGCCAGCGAGAACTTCATAGGGGCTCTCTTTAAGATCGCAGCCACTCTCATCGATGAATAGAAGATGTGCCATTAGGGGTCTAAAAAATACTTTCTATATAAACAATGTGAATAGTTTTTCAGGTTACGTGGTGTTTTAACCAATTATTGAAACAAGTCTTCAAGTCTTTGATTTTGCACTCAAATCCTCTATAAATTATAAACGAAGCCATATTCCCGTCTGCTGTCACGGTGGAAAGCAGCTTGAATCCGGCCGGAGTCATCTTCTGCAGGATCGTGTCCTCAATCCTTTCGACTGAGTTGTTATTGTTGGCGCTGTACGATGAAAGCTGGATAACACAGGGCGTAGCATACCTGTTCAGCCATCCGGTAATCCGGTCCAGGTCAGCCGGATACATAGTAAATCCGTCATTGCCTGTTTGCTGGTTGCATTCGAACCTGTTAGGATCGAATTGTATCAGACAGATATCCGCTGGTTTGAGAACAAGTCCTTGGCGCCAATCACGCTGAGAAACTTCGGATTCTTGAATTGTTTCCTTTTTTCCCAGTAATGCGAGAAAAGCGTGAATATCCGTGGCTTTTGCGGGGTCGATTTCGCAAAGGTGCATGGAAAGCGCACCTTGCCATAGGGTAGCGACAAATACGGTTGAAGATGGGTAGGGCAGGCCTGATCTGCCTGAGAGTTTCTGCCAGGTGAATTCATAGAGCGATTGCCGGCCGGGTAAAACCTTTCTGACTTTTTCGAAATCGGCGTGAGAGCTGCTTTTATATCCTCCTGCTTCCGGCAGGGAGAAGGGGGCCATTGCATAGGCGTCGATGTAATGGAGATGAGCCTTTTCGCCGAATTCGGATTTGAGCATGGTCAGGAGCTCGCAGAGAACCCAGTGTTGCAGGAGGTTGCCACGGTTTGCTTTGAAAATAGCCATCGTCTGGAGGAAGCCTTAAATATTTCAAAAAATAATTTAAAACCTATTGACAATGATAACACTATTCTTTAATATTATCAACAAGCCTGTTTTGCATGAAAGTCGACCCCATGCCGTTGAAGGGTGATTAGCGGCCTTCTCAGTGCAACGATAGGCACTTTTTATGACCCCGCTGGAGATAGCATCTCCAGCCCGACGCCTTCAGGTTCGCCTGCGAGGCGTTTCTTTTTCAGGTCGAATAGTGTATGATTGAATCGAAAAGACATAGGTCAGCGGTATCGGCAATTTGCAATGCAATCAGTATTTGTTTTTCTTTTTCATCAGGAGGCGGCCAGTTCACGATATTTGCATGCCGGGGCGGAGGTTCTGCTTTCTCGATCATCAAACCCGCAGAAAGAACGCTATCTGTATGAAATTTACCAAATCCGTACAACTTGGGGACAGCCGGGCCTAAAACGTGGCTTCGCCCGCATTCTTCGACTTCGGCTGATGTTTGATTTTCGATATCGAATATTGATGCTTTGTTGTCTTTTGCGGCCGGCATGAAAGCAGGACGTTTTACTTTGTTGTTCGTCCTGCTGAAATGTCCTGTTTGAGTCAGAAATCGGGCAGCCGTGAAACGATCGTTATTCACTTGGGCAAAATCTTTGAAATGTATAAATGGATGGTACTTGAGAAATTCTCCGTGAGCAGTTCTCGCGCATGGTATGAATCACCATTGATAAGAGCGGCGTAGCGGAGATAGGGGCCAGGGCCAACGCTGACGCTGACATGCCTTCCTTTGCCGTTCATCCAGTCAAACGATACTTCACCGTCTTCCTCAATGCATATTTCCGGCATGGGGAGTGTTGAAGGGAATGAATTTATGAAACGCTTAGCGTTTTTAGAGGTTGCATTTTCGGATGAAATACGAACATCGGCATCATTATCATCATCGAGATAAGAAATGAATGCGTTTCTTAATGATCTTTTAAGTTCCGTATATGGTGCGATAAACTTTTGTGGATTAGTCATGGTGTTGGCAATATTTTTTGTTAGGCAGTAGGGGATATTAATATTTCAGAATTATTCGCGAGATTTATTCTATACGCAAATCGTCGTTTTTTACTTTTTTGATTGTCCTTCTTCCGGCCCTTAGGCGGTTCAAACAGGACTTCCTCCCCCTCAAACAATTCTCTGACCTCAACATGAGCATAATTTTCGGAACCATTTTCTTGCATGGGATCATGCACTGGCGTGGCGATGTTGTTATAGCGGGAAGTTTCTACAGAAAACGCGTAACACCCATCAGTAGTGAGCCCGTTTTTTCTGAAGCGGATATCTTCGGGGTTTGAAAATCGGGACCAATTGCAGGAAAAATCAGGAAACCGGACATTTTCCGTTTTTATTCCACCGGAATCTGTCATATCATTGACAGTAAAACCATGAAATAGCCTGTCTTCCTCTTTAAATTCAGAGGTGGGAATTTTCCGTCTACCGTTGAATTCTAAATGTTCAGGATACACTTCAGGCATTGAAGGAATGCATCACTGGGGTATAGTCATCATTTTCAATATCAAACGAAGCGACTATTGTTTTGCCTTCGCTGATAACAGCTGCAACATCAAGATCATTATATACCTCAATCGAGAGTATTCGGGCACTGTTTACCGGATCCTTATAGCAGAAAAAAATACCATTTTCAACGGATGCGGCAACACGTAACGGCAATATCCGATACTCATCAAATAATTTATAAATAATTTCTTTTGACTTCTGTTTGCAGTCTTGGTTTGGTTCTGCAAGGCCTTCAGTTTTCCATGTTTTTGGCAGCGCTACGTCACTTACCAAATTTTCAAGGTGACGGCGGGTTATTTCATAATGCGGATTATATGTCAGCTTCAGCGTTGACCCGGCATTCTGAATGGTCCCGATTTTCGTTATGACAGCCCTCAAATGTTGGGCTAGTAGAAGATCATATGACTCTTCTATGTCCTCCTTAGGATATTCCATTATTGTGGACCGCTGAAACAAGGCATCCGGAGTCTCGATGTCGTATGTCTGGATCTCAAATCCGTTTTCTGTTTTTACCATATTATCCGCCCAGTATTAGTTTTTTGCATTTACCAATTGATGCAAGATAATTATTCTTTAATTCGTTGATAGCACTGGTGACGGTATCTTTTTTGCTCACAGCATAATGGTAATTCATAGCCAGTGATTTATTACTCGCTTTTAAGTCGTAAATGAGGTTCAATTGATTGGTAGGGAATGAGAATGTATGTTTAATCTGCATGAAATCGACCTCTTGATCCACAATGCCTTTGTAAATGTTTCTTTTTTGGCCGCCAAGTTCATTTTCAAGCGCAAAATGTTCCTTGTCCTCCAGATGAAAAACAAAATTATGACCTACTGCCAGGATTGGGGTGTGCGGCAGTTTATCATATATCCCTAAGGCAAGTTGTGATATAAAACTGAAAATCGCATCACCTTCTTTTTTCGGTGTGAAAATAAGGCTTCCTTTGCGAGGTTCACATATAAACTCGTTGAAAATAAAGCGAAAAAAAGTCGTTGGCCCTGCCACAAACTCAGCTGGAATTTCCTTCTCTTTTATCAGTTCTGGAAAATATTGAGACAGCCAGTTTGGTTGAATAATGGCATTGTTCCAGGCACCTACGATTATCAAATTGGTTTTTTCCAGAACAAGTTTTGGCATTGGGCTTGTGAAAAATATAGCAATTTCCATGAAGGGGCGCAAACTTATTCAGAAATCATCTTCCGCGGAAGTGGCAAATCTAATGTGCATCCTCTGTGACACTACCAAGGCGTTTATTTTTCCGTTGGTGGGACCTTGTTCGAAAATAATACTACTTTCGTTGTGATTCCTAAATATTCATAAATGGCCCCAGCTTTCATTCCGAGGCCAGTATCTTTGGTTATAAGGGACTTGGTGAATATTGCATTCGCGGCATGAAGCATGTCGTTTCTGAGAGACGAAAACCGCCTTTCTTCTTTTATTTTATTATCGGACCAGTATCCCAACATCTCAAGTAGACCATACAGTGCCGCAACGGTCTGGTAGACAGTATTGTTAGGGTTGACGAGTGCCATGGCATCAGTTTTAGCACCGCCAGTAATAGAATCAAAAAGTTCCGTCATCCCTTTGATTGGTCTAATAGCTTCCTGAATTCTATTAATGACACCTTTCCCCTGAATATTATTTAAAATATTTGGACTGACGCCAACCTGTTTTCTCATTGTTGCTGTGAAGTTTGGTTGGAACTCACTATGAAGCCCTTTAAATTGTTCCTTTAGTCGGGCAAAAAGTGGATCCACGCAACTCCTCATGTCGTTGATTAATGAATTCAGAATGACCGAATCCGTTTTTATGTTTTCAAGGTGCGATAACAGTTTTCCTTTGTCTGTATCAAAGATGTCGCCGAAAGAAAGGTCTTCTTGCCCCCCAAGGAGTTTGTGCAAAAACGGATTTTGCTCAAATTGGTTGAAGCATTCATTATTACGTAATTGTTCTTGATAAACATTTTGGGGTGAGCCAGCATACCAACGCGCTTTATCGGTTATTCTCCAATTATCGTCAAGGACAATTTCCATGTACCAAGCATTCATTGCAGAAAGAATATCCAAGTATGATTGAGCACGTACCGGACTCTGCGCCATTTCCTTCAAATTCTCGGACGAGTATACAACTTGTAATTCATCCCGGAAAATTGGTAGGGAAGTTTTAAGAAAATTATTGTCTTTTTCGAACCAAGAGTAAATGTTGTGATCAAGATATATGATAGGTTTCTCAATAACCTTATTTTCGCTCATGGGTCGCTTTGGGAAAACCTTACTGCTGAAACGCCCCTTGAATCAGGGCGCCAAACAGGTTTTCCAGTTCCTTCTCTGATTTACGCTGTTTTTCTTTGAGTTTTTCTGATTTTTCAACAGTTACAGCAAATTGCCTTTGCATTTCAAGTGGGGGCATGGGCAAAATCAATTCGTTACCGTACTGGTTGGCATTAATATTTGGTTGAGCGACGACCTTTTGTTTCGATTTTACCCATTTGTTATATGCTTCTGTCTTTGTGAAATAAAATAAATACTCAGGATGTAAGATTTTAGGGTTTGGACGAAATCGGATCAAATATCCCGCAAAGATTGTAAATCCATCTTGTTTTCTATAGTGGTAAGTCTTGCCAACTGTTGCACCGGAACGGGCAAAAAGAATATCACCATCTTTTAATATGCAATCAGCCCATTCAGCTTCATCTGTGCTTGGTGAGACGCAATCATTGTTTAGTGTTCCATCTTCATTGATATCGGTAATTCTGATATACCGGGGTTTTGCATTATTGAAAGGGATTGCTGATGCACCAGAACCGTACTGTCCTTTTCTTTCACAGGAATCCTCAAGAGATTTAACTTCCCAACTCTTCTCATTCCTCACCGGGTCGCCGAACATTTCCAGGAACACGGACTTGAGTAACTCGTCTGCGAGGCGCATGGCTTCGCGGCGCTTGTGCAGGGCCGCCTCTGCGCGGGAAAGCAGGTCCGCGATGCGGCGCTGTTCGGGCAGCGGGGGGAGGGGGATTTTAGCTTCCAAGATGATTTTATCGGATACGGCCGGGTAACTTGCCCCCGTGGCTCTATCAGTCAGATATTGGATAAACGATGGATGTCTTGTGAAATAGAACAGGTAGTCTGGGTCCAGTTTCTTCTGATCTGGTCTCAAAACACAAAACCCAGTTGAACAAATCTCATCATTCATAGCCGCTGAAACCTTTGCGACTGCATTTAAATTCGGTCTTACAGTAGAAACAAGGACATCATTCTCGTTAACGACCTTCCGTGCCCTGCTCGGAGCCTCTGAGCCAATTAATTGCTTTGGATTTTCAATTCGTTTTAAAATCCGATCGACAGATTCTATGTCTACATAGATAAATGGTTTTGCAGACCATTCTTGAGGATTTCTTTGATGTGTTTTAAGAGCAACTTCCGCAAGTGTAACGCAATTCATATTATTTTCCATACTCATAATTTGACATTTTGCCCGCCATTATATATATTATTATTAATCCAATCTATTGGAGGTGGATAGCCCGCGATGGGCTAGCGTGAAAGTCCCGGTGCAAGCCGGGCTTTTCATTTTCAACCGTTTCACAGCAGCGCCTTCCCTTCTTTTCCATGAAAAAACCTGTCTTCGATCGTTGCGTAGATACGGGCTCCAAAAGAACTTTCCCAAACATCTTTTTCACTACCAGACAGAACCGTGGCCTGCTTGCAGGGATGGGCCAACAAGTCTGCAAGCTGGGTACCCGCGATATTCGCGCTTTTTGGCTTTATCTTTATTTCAGAACTCGATAGCACCTGTTTGAAGTACGAAGGAGTGCGCGCGATTGTCCCATTCTCCAACAAGGCTCTATATGCTCCTTTTAGCTGGATGTCCTCGTGGCCACCCCTATTTTCTGCGAGAACATCGCCAATGCCGTTCTTCTCACGCAGAAACTCCGCATATTTTTCAACCAGAGTAACAATGCAATAGTGATAGGGATGCATGGCCGCCTCGTGGAATCGTTCCATATGAGACTTCTTATCAAGGACAACGGTAAGAAGCGTTGTCTCCGTGTTTTTCAGGAAATCGAGAAGCGTTTGATTGAAGGCAGTCTCAACAGACTTGTCCCTGAGCGGCCAAAATCTGCCTCTGCGATTGATCAGGTCGGTTCGGTGAAGAATGACCGGCTGATCAGGACTGTGCGGGAAAAACCGCTGTTTGAGTGCTTCAAAACCGGGCTGAAAGGTCAGACGGTAATAACCGCTCTCCAATATGCAACCTGTGATACCAAGAAACCTTCTGGCCGGATTTACAATATCATTGAAGGTATGGTCGCCGGACTCGTCGATGTATAAACGATACCGTAGTTTTTCAATACTCATGGACACATTTTCTTTAGGGTTCGCAGAGCATCAAAAATATCATTTTCAAGAGATAGTAGTTTTTCTATAATTTTTTCCGGCTTTTCATACTTCACTTCTTCATATTCAACCGCTTTATACCGCGAAATTGAGAGATCGCAGTTGTTTTTCCGTATTTCCTCCGCATCAACCCACAGCCATCGGTCTCCTTTTTTCGGCTGCTTCTTTTTATTCCGCGCCTTCCATTTTTCAATGATGTCCGGAAGATCGTTCTGGTCAATCTTTGCACGCTTATCATCCAGCGAATAACCGTCTGCCTGCATGTCGTAGAACCAGACTTTGTCCGTCTTCTCCCCCTTGGTGAAAATCATCACCGCGGTAGAGACCCCAGCATAGGGCTTGAAAACACCGGATGGCATGGAAATAATGCCTTCAAGCGCGCAGGTGTCCATGATGAGCTTGCGCGTGTCCACATGCATGTTGGATGAGCCAAAAAGAACGCCATCTGGCACAATGACCCCGCAACGACCGCCGGGAATGAGCATGTTCACGAACAGGTTGAGGAACAACAACTCGGTCTTTGGTGTCTTGGAACTACCCACCATGCGCAAATCATCAGCAATATCACTCTTGTCCACATTGCCCTTGAAGGGTGGATTGGCAAGGATTACATCAAAGTGGTTACGCTCTTCAAACCTTTTCGAGAGTGTATCTGAATACCGGATATTCGGGTTTGTGATGCCATGAAGAACCATGTTCATGAGCGCAATCCGGACCATGGTTGTGTCAAAATCATAGCCGGTAAACGCCTTTTCACGTAAAAACTGCCACTGTCTTTTGTCCACAATCTTATCAGCAGTCAAATGGTGCGGCGTACCATCCTCGTCGTATTCAATGTTTTCAGGGTCGGAGTACATTTTCAGGATATGCGTGTATGCGCCGATCAGAAAGCCCGCTGTGCCTGCTGCAGGGTCGCACACCTTTTCACCCAGTTTGGGGTCAATCAACTCGACCATCATGCGGATAATGTGCCGGGGGGTGCGGAACTGGCCGTTTGTACCGGATTGGGCGATTTCGCTCAACAGATATTCGTAAATATCGCCCTGAATGTCCGCGCCCTGGGAAGAGAGATTCAGTTCATCGATAATTTTAACAGCTTCAAGGATAAGCGATGCCTTGGGAATAAGAAAGACCGCGTCCTTCATGGATTCAGCGTAGAAATTGTTTTCGCCCCGCATCTCTTTTATAAAGGGAAAGACTTCATCACGCACATGCTTGAGCATGGATTCGGCGTCAAAGTGCATCCAGTGCGACCAGCGGCATTTTTCATTGCCCTTGAAAATGGATGTGTATTTTTGATCCCTGCGTTCAGCTGCTTTTTTCTCATGAACATCCATATCCTCAATGCGTTTTATGAAGATGAGATAAGAGATCTGTTCTATTGTGGCCAAGGGATTCGCCATACCGCCAGACCAGAAGAGGTTCCAGAGTTTGTCTATTTTGGCTTTTATTTCAGGTTTGGATGTGAGCATAATGATACCTCTATAAAGGGTAATTTGAGCTTATTTTTACCACCAATAGTAATATAAATTATAAAATATGAAAAGTCAATGGGGGTAATACTGCTATCATATTACCCCCATTAGGCCAAATTACCCTCTTTATTACCTGTTTTCTGCCAACGGGCAGCTTTACCTCTCCCAACAGCTTTAATAATACCTTGAGAGCGTAAATCCCTGAGAATTTTGCGGATCATGTCCCTGCTCACATTGGGACAGTTTTTTTCTACTTCGGTTATGCCAAAAGGCAGCACAAAACGGTTTATTGCGGCAACGACCTGTTCGGTCTTTGACCCCTTGCCGTTGAAAATGCCGACATTGGCCTCAAATTCCTTGTACGCACGGACAAGCATGCCGTAAAAGTAGGAAAGCCATGTTATGGAATCATGCTTGCTTGCATGCCAGCCTTCTGACGCTGTGCGCAGGGTCTCGTAGTAACCTTCCTTTGAGTCTTCAATAATACGCTCAAGGCTGATATATTTGCCAACGCTGTAACCGGCCTTGTAGAGCAAAAGCAGGGTCAGGAGCCGGCCAATGCGGCCATTGCCGTCGGTGAAGGGATGTACGCAGAGGAAATCGAGCACGAAAAGGGGAATAAGAATAAGTGGTTCATATGCTTCTGTACGGACAAGTTCCGCATATGCCACAACCAAGTCTGTCATGTACCGAGAGGTTTCAAACGCTGATACGGGTTTGAAACGGACGTATCGAGAGCCATCAGACCGGATTTCAACAATTTCATTGTCCCCATTCTTCCATGTACCTGCTTTGATTGTTGCGTACCGGAAAAGCATGGAATGGAATTGGAGGATGACGTTTTCCGTGATCGGCATGTCCTGGTTGGATTGGTGGATGAGACATAGTATGTCCCTGTATCCGGCAATCTCCTGTTCAGACCTGTTGCGAGGGGTGGCGTGCGATTTTACGATTGCCGAGACTCGTTTGTCCGAAGCGATGACGCCTTCAATCCTGTTGGACGACTGTGTGCTTTGAATAATGGCGCTTTCAAGCAGTTTTTCCATTGCTTCCGGCGACTGCCTCTGATATAATGCTTCCCGGCCCTTGAATTCGCCAAGCACCCGCAGCTGGTTGGCAATATCAGGGGTAAGCCGAAGGTTTTTCAGATATTCTGGGACGAATGATTTCATGTCAAATCCTTATGCTATTGAAAATGCCGATGATTTCTTTCAATTCTTCGTCTGTGAAAAGCTTTGCGGCAGCGTCAGTGCCAAACTGATCAAAAGGCGGTTCGAAAAGGTCGTCATATTCGATGTGTTTCTTTTTGGCGAAAACGTTTTTCACTGTGCGCAGGAAACGTATCTGGTCAGGTGAAAGCGGGTTGCTGTTGTTGCGTTCCACAATATACGTGTTGAACGAGGCATTAACCAGGGTTTCAGGATCAGGGAATTTATACAGGCCCAGGATGCTTTTGATGAACTGAATGAATGTACCATAAGGCTGCTTGTATATTTTCCGCAGGTTTTCTTCAGAAACATACAATTCCGGCCCATTTACTGTATCTTCTATATCTGCAAGGTCCTTTTCGGAAATGGGCGCGCCAGCTTTGACCTTGCGTAGCGCAGGATGAGAATTGGCAAGCGCCATGACCTTTTTTTCTACTTTTTCACGATATTCATGCACATACGCGCCCTCGCCATTGGGACCAAACTCGACCCATTCCCGTTTTGCAATAAGATCGTCCAGGTCAAGTTCAAGTATCTCCCGTTCTTCAATCTGCTTGTGCTTCATGACCGGCGATAGATCATTTTTCAACTGCTCACATGAATCATAAGAGATTGTCTGCCAGAATGGACCATCAAGTATGGATCGGATGAGCGGTTCGTGTTTTTTAACAACGCCAAGATTATGCGGAAGTTTCCGGCAGTCTGAAACAATGTCCTTCTTTGCCCGTTCAAGTTCCTCTTTCTGTTTCAGTAATAGCGAGAACCCGAGTTTTTCCGTGGCATAAATAAATGATTCTTCAGGGATGGAACAGTCGCTTTTGTACTTGAGCAGCGGAGCGATGGTTTTTTCAAGGTATTCGCGCGACTGCACGTCAAAATCATCCCAGACAGCAGGGGAGAGGGCCTTGTCTATGTTTCGTTTGTTTTCTTTGATTGTGATCGAGTTCGAGGGAAGCGCCTTTATATCTGCAATAAGCTCATTTTTTACATATTCAAAGCGTTTTGTATCCTTTGAATCCAGGAAAAATGTGGCTTTCTGGAGCCTGAGTTTGAAGATTTTAGCAGGCAGGGGGTCTGGCGTGGCAGGTTTTTCCCCATCGGGCTTTTCGCCAAAGTATTCAAAGTTGCCCCAGTGGTCGATTATCAGGAACCGGTCTTTTGCCATGCACCAGGGTTTGCGTTTCGCAGGGTCAACATGCAGCACTCGGGTGCCGCGGCCGATCATCTGCCAGAACTTAATTTTACTGAACACGGGTTTTGCAAAAACAAGGTTCACAATCTCGCGCACATCCACGCCCGTGTCCAGCATGTCCACGGAAATGGTAATGCGCGGGTAGCTCTCATTCTTGAATTTATCGAACAGTTTCAGAGGGCGTTCCATTTTTGAATCAATAACTTCAGAAAGCCTGCCTTGGTATTCCGGATAAAGCTTGTTGAAAAGCAGATGCAGCCGTATTGCATGCTTATGTGAGACCGCGAAGATAATTGTCTTACCCGGAACAACGCCGCCGTCGTCCTTTATGGACACATCCATGAATTCACGGATCAATGTTTCATTAGTCCCCTCGTTGGTCACCTTTTTTTCAAGATCACTGCCTTCAAAATCCAGTTCGTCCGGTAAAAGGCCCTGTTCAAGGAGCTTGTTGCGCACCACTTCGGGCAAATCGCGGCCTTTTATACCCTGCACTTGGAATTGGGTTTGGGCAGCATAGGGTGGCCGGAAGTCCACAAGGCATTTTTCCTGTATGGCATGTTCGTATGGATAGACAAACGTTGGGAGATTGTCCAGGCACCCGAAGAACCTGAACGTGTCCCGTTCAACGAATTCAGAAGGCGTTGCCGTTAATCCAATCTGAACTGCTTGAAAATAGCTCAAAACATCGCGCCATTTGTTATAAATTGACCGGTGGCACTCGTCAGATATTATCACGTCAAAAAAGCCCGGTGTTACCGTGGTAAAACATTCCATCATGGTCTGGATAGTGGAAACATAGAGGCGTTTGGCTGAATCAATATGGCCGGACCTGATGTATTCGCGCGGTTCCTCGGGCAGATGGTCCTTGAAGCCGTCGTTGAAGGCCTGGACAGCCAGGGCTTCCCGGTCAACAAGGAACAGGACGCGCTGCGCCCATTTTGCCCTGAGCATAACATCTACAAGCGCCATGGCTGTCCGTGTTTTACCAGTACCAGTCGCCATTACCAGCAGGAATTTCCTGTGGTTTTTCATAAGGCCCGAAGAAATTCGTTTGATTGCTTCTGCTTGGTAGGCCCGGTCGGCTATTTCCTTTTTAATTGGTGTGGCCAACAGGTTGTTCCGGTTTTGGTTCTGAAAGCGTATGCGTTCAAGATCATCGCGGGAGAAAAAACCATGTACCATTGTTTCCGCCGCAAATTCCCGGTTCCAGAACCATGTTTCATAGCCATTGGTCAGAAAGATAAAGGGGGAAACACTAAAGGTCTTTTTTATTCCATCGGCATAATCAGCGGCCTGTTGTTTGCCTGCAATTGGGTCGCGGCTGGTTTTCTTGGCTTCAACAACGGCAAGTGGGTTGCCGTAACGGTCGAGAAGCAGATAATCGACAAATCCGGAAGCTGGGGCTGGACGCCATACCCGTTCTTTCCCAGCCCCGGAAACCTCTAATTCAATCATGACGTCTTTGCGGTTATGCACGTCCCAGCCCGCATCCCCAAGCATGGAGTCGATGATCTGCCTGCGAGTGGACTGTTCGTCCAGTTTTTCGGTTCTCATTAGAAAGATTATTGTTATTTACAGGCTGGCCGTACAATGTTTTTCTTGAAAAAACGCGATAACGGATACGCTCAGGTCATGAGCCGGTAGCGTTCCCGGTCAATCACGTATTTAAGCGGTTTTCCATGGATAAACGCCCGGATGTTTTCCAGCGCGGTCTGCTGAATGACCTGCTGACCAATTTTTCCAGTCGAGGCGATGCAGTGGCCCGTGAGAATGGCATTGGAGCACTTTGCAAGGGGCGATTTCAGCCAGTCGCGTTCGTTCTCAATCACGTCAATGCCCGCGTACAGCCGTTTTTCCCTGAGTATGCGGGCCAGGTCCTTTTCAACAACAATAGGTCCGCGCGCAGTGTTGATGAAAACGCCTCCCTGCGGCATGAGGGACAGTTTCTCATAGGTGACGCTACCCCTGGTTGCATCGTTAAGTCCCGCGTGCACTGTCACAATGTCGTTGTTTTTGAAAAGATCGTGCATGCTGTGGTGTTGTTTCATGCCACGGGGCGCTTTTTTTATTGTGGGGTCGTAGAACGAAAAACAGGGAGAAAAAGGACGCAGCATCTTTGCCACAAGCTGGCCGATAAATCCCAGTCCATAGATTCCCACGCGCATACCATGGAGGGACATGACCGGTCTGGTCACCTCAAACGGAACATCCGGGTTCACCACGCTGTGGTACAGGGCCGGAATCTGCTTGAGCACGGAAAAGAGAAGGGCAATCGCTCCTTCAGCAGTGGCAAAGGCAATGCTGCTGCCCCAGTTGGTCACCGCGATCCGCGAACCGATGTACGATGGGCGGATTGTCTTTTTCATTTCGCCGGTCAGGTGGCAGATGTATTTCAGCCGTTTGTTTTTTTTCGGGAAATTATCGGGCAGCAGAGGCGAACCCCAGCCCGTGACCAAGATGTCGGTTTCAGCAAGCACCTGGCAGAGATCGAGTGTGTCCCAGGCACTATAATGGTTCACTGTGCCCAGGCGCATGAGCTGTTCGAGGAAATCGCGCGTGACAAGGTAGGTATTGCTGACCAGGACGGTGATGATGGTATTTTTACGTTTCATGCTATGTCCTTTTCGAGGCAGGAAATATACTTTCTCTCCGGCAGCGGGCGAAACTGCGGGCGCACGCGCGCCGTGCTTTTCGCGCAGCACTCCAATCATTTATATTCATGGCATACATGAGCCCCTCACTAGCGCACAAAAACCGCGACAGCATACGCGAGGAACTTTCCGCCGGCGTTGACCTGCTTGTCGTGGGCGGCGGGATCAACGGCGCGGGCATCCTGCGCGATGCGGCCATGCGCGGTCTGCGTGTGGGCCTGTGCGAAAAAAATGATTTTGGTCATGGCACCAGTTCGCGTTCCTCAAAACTCATCCACGGCGGCATCAGGTACCTCGAACACCTGGATTTTGGCCTTATCATCGAATCGTGCGCTGAACGTGCGCGGCTCATGCGGCTCGAACCCGACCTTGTCAAACCCACCGAGTTCCTCATGCCCGTGTACAAGAGCGACCGGTATCCGCTGTGGTACATGAACATAGGGCTCTGGATGTATGACGCGCTGGCCTTTTTCCGCAACCACAAGCTCCACCGGCTGCTCAACAAGAAAGAAGCGCTCGCCACTGCGCCGCGTATGAATCCCGAGGGCTTGTCCGGCGGTCTCACCTACTACGATTGCAGGGTCAATGACGCGCGCCTAGTCATGAACAACATTGTATCCGCGCAGTTGCACGGCGGCCATGCGCTCAACTACATGGAGATCACGGGGGTCAAAAAGCACAATGGAAAAATATGCGGCGCCACGGCCGTGGATCGGCTTTCAGGCGCGTCCTTTACCATTCCCTGTTCGCTTCTGGTATCGGCCGCGGGCCCATGGACAAACGGGTTCTATGAAACCATGGAAGGGGCAACGCGCGACATCCTCCGTCTCACCAAGGGCATACATCTGCTTTTTACGCAGGAACGTTTCCCGGCAAAAACCGCGGTGGTCATTCTTTCCAACGACGATCGCAGGATCATCTTTGTCATTCCCTGGGAAGAGTACACGCTGGTGGGCACCACAGACACCGACTACAGCGGATCCATCGACGATGTCACGCCCGACCAATCCGACGTCGGTTATCTTCTGAAACTTGTCAACGACCGTTTTCCCGGCCTTGGCCTTGTCCCGCGCGACGCGGTGAGCGCTTATGCCGGACTGCGGCCCCTCCTCTTGTCGGGCGGCAGCGCGTCGGCGGTATCGCGCAAGGACAAGGTGCTCGCCTCACCCTCGGGCGCGCTGATTGTGGGGGGTGGCAAACTCACCACCTATCGCAAGATCGCTGAAAAGGCCGTGAACATGGCCCTGAAGAGGCTTCCCGCGGGTACGCGGCAGCGGGTGCGAGGCTGCACTACAGCGCGCGTGCCGCTCATCGAACGGATGGGCCACACGGGAAAGACCGGCGCCTATGGAAGGGGGACCCATCCTTTTGATGCTGAAGTCATTGAATACCTTGAAACGCGCTACGGGAAAAAAAGCTCAGAAATTTTTGACATTGCCGCGTCAGATCCAACGCTGAGCCAGCGCATCTGCCGCGAACTTCCCTTTATTTTCGCGGAGATCATCTATGCCGCACGCAGGGAAATGCTGGTGTCGCTCACTGATTTCTTCAGGCTTAGGACCGAAATTTTCCTCAAGGCGTCCGACAATGGACTGTCGCGCGCTGACCAGTGCGCGCGCATTCTGGGGTCAGAACTCATGCTGGGGGAAGATGGAATACGGAAAGAGGCGGACAGCTACCGCAGCTATGTAACGCGCACCTTGTCGTGCATTGGCCGGGGCGCGGTCTGTTCAGACGCGAATCCCTAGAAGCAATAGAGCAGCAGGTTTTTTGTTACAAAATGGTCCATCTCAATTTCATCGGAAAGCGTGCCAACATTTTCACCACAGAGAGAACCCGCGTCAATCCTGATTTTTGTATTGGGGTTTGAGTTCATAATGAAGAGATGCCCGCCCATTTCTTTTACCTTGCCCGCAAACGCGGATATGGAGCGGACAACAGAATGGGCAATGCGCACCACGCACGAAAGATCGAAAACGAATTCCTTGATGCCTCGTGAGAGCAGGTTTTTACACATGAGGTCAAACTGGGCCTGATAACCGTTGTTCATTATGCCGGCGAATTTATACACTGTCAGATAGCCCATTGTCTTTTGCTCGGTTTTAACCAGTTCAAGTTCTGATGTTACCATTCTATGCCTCCTTTTTGCTTTTTACTAAGAAAAAAAGCAAAACAGGTGCCGCAGTGTAACGCTTTGTTTAATAATAAAATAAGAAAACAAAAAGGACCAAACTGACCTTTGGAGAGCTTTTTGTTGGACAAAGTTGTCCAAACAACTTAGGAGAAAAAAGAGGTAATACCCTTGCGTACGATCATGACCGCGATTGCGGCAAGTAAAAGGCTGGCTATTTTTGATATTGTTTTTGATCCTGCCTTGCCAAGCACTTTATTTATATTTGGCGCAAAGATGAAGGCAAGGCCGACAATAAGGATGTTAATGACAAGGGTGATCGCGGGCATTATTACGCCATACTGGCTGTTGAGAAGCAGGGAGGTAGTGAGGACCGCGGGGCCTGTAATAAGCGGCACACCGATAGGCACTGCACCCAGGGTATCGGGATCACCCTGTTCCTCTGATTTTTGCGAGGAAAGGATGTCGCCCATTGATATGACAAAAAGAAGGATGCCGCCTGCCACCATGAAATCCGCCACAGTGATGCCCAGCATGCGCAGCAACACTGCGCCCCCGGCCAGAAAGGCAAGGCCCACTGCCGCCGCTGTTATCACCGACTGGACCACCAGCCTGCGCAGGGGTGCGCCTGTGATGCCGTGGGTAAGGCCCAAAAAAATGGGGATATTGCCGATTGCGTCAACCGCCACGAAGAGGGGGACAAAGCAGAGCCAGAATTCGTTCATGGGGGATAATATATTATATTCATCCTATCATGGAGAAGAGCAATACCCGCGTCCTGGTCGTTGATGACGAAGATATGATTCGCAGGCATGTGGCGGACATCCTCCGCGATGGCGGCTATGTTGTTGATGAGGCTGAAAACAGCGGCCAATGCATGGAGTTGCTCGCGGCCAACCGGCCCGGCGTGGTGCTCATGGACATCCAAATGCCGGGCATCGACGGCATGGAGACTTTCAAGCGGATTGTACACGAAAATCATCAGGTCGAGACCATCATGATGTCGGCCCATGGCACCATTGAGACCGCGGTTGAGGCGGTCAAATACGGGGCGCACGATTTTTTGCAAAAGCCCTTTTCCTTATCGCGGTTGCGCGAGGCAGTGCGCGCCGCGGACTTCAAGCACCAGCAGGCGCTCCGCATGGCCGCGGACGGCAAGACCATGGGCAACTATATTGTCCAGGAAGAGGTGGGTTCGGGCGCTTCAGCCACTATCTACCGCGGTTTGCACAAGAGCCTGGGTACTCCTGTGGCGCTCAAGGTGCTCCATCCTCACCTTACCGCGGACCACGCTTTTATGCGGCGTTTTGAAAACGAGGCCAAACTGACCGCACATCTCGCGCACCCTAACATTGTCCGAGTCTTTGACTATGGGCGCCAGGACAACCTCTATTACCTGGCCATGGAATTTCTTCAGGGCCGGTCGCTTAACACCTTTGTGAAAAAGGAGCGGCGCCTTCCCCTTTCCGTCTGCATGTGCGTGGGTGCGCAGGTGTGCAGGGCGCTCGAGGCGGCGCACGAGCGCAATGTGATACACCGTGACATTAAGCCCTCAAACATCATCATCACCGACACGGGAATTGTCAAATTGGTCGATTTTGGCATTTCACGCTGGCTCGATGCGCCTGGTTTGCAGTTGACGCAGCCTCATCAGATCGTGGGTACGCCGCTGTATATGTCACCTGAACAGATAGACGGCAAGCCGGTTTCCGCGCAATCGGATATATTCTCGCTGGGTGTGGTGCTCTATCTTATCGCCACCTTATATTACCCCTTTTCCGGCGAAAACCTGGGCGCGGTGGTAAAAGCCATAACCAATGGTGAATTTCGCGAACCCATGCGGGCCGATCCGGGCATTGACGCCAAGGCCAACGCCGTCATGGTACAGTGCCTGCAGAACAATCCGGTACAACGGTTCGCATCAGCCGCTGACCTGCGTAATGCCATCGAAGGGTATCTCCTGAAAAAGGGCGTGCCGCTCCCCGAGAACGCGCTGGCCGATTATTTCAGGAAATTGCCCGCTGATTTTCCTCGAGAATAAAAAGTAAACCAGGCCATGAAAAAAGCCGATATACCAGATATGCGGACCTTTTTCACCCTTTGCCTCTTTCTTTGCCTTGCCCTGGGATGCAATGACAGGGGCGGCTCTATCTTTTTTGACCCTGAACTTACCATACTCGAGGAGAAGCTGGTGGGTACCTGGGTGCTCGAGAATGAGGTTGTCAAGGAGACGGTCACCTACAACGAGGACCTCTCGTTCGAAGGTTCCAAGGACGGGCTTACATTCAGCGGCAACTATGCGCTCGATAACGACAGTCTCCTGGTGCTCAACCGTGCCGTGGTACTCAAGGGCGAACACCATCCGCTGCAGATCAAGTATGGGCTGATCTCCCTGGAAGACGCGGAGCTTAGGATCCGGTCAATCGGCTGGCGCGACGGCCTGCTCTATCGCCGTTCGCAGTAATCCGCCGTGCGTTGGTCATAGCATCCTCATGCCGACATATGGTATTTTTTTGTTCATGAACTTTCCCCGTGCAATCACCCTTGTCCTTCCTGCCTGGGCGGTTTCATTTCTCCGGGCAGCCCGATGCTTTCCCACTGACCAGGACAAAATGGGTCTGGCCATAGAGCTTTCGCGCCTCAATGTGACGTATGGTACCGGCGGCCCTTTTGGTGCAGCGCTTTTTCGCGGCGCAACTGGAACACTTGTCGCGGTAGGCGTCAACCGCGTGGTGGCCGAGACCTGTTCCGCTGCCCACGCGGAAATGATGGCCTGCATGCTTGCGCAGAAGCGGCTTGGCGCGTTCAGGCTTCCCGCAAAAGGCAACTATGTGCTTGCCTCATCAGCGCAGCCCTGCGCCATGTGCGCGGGCGCTCTGCCATGGACCGGCGTGCGCAGGCTGCTTTTTGGCGCGTCAAAGAAGGATGTGGAACTCTGTGCGGGTTTTGACGAGGGGCCGCTCCATCCCCGGTGGAAACATGAGTTCAAAAAGCGGGGCATCAGCGTTACGGGCGGTCTTATGCGTATGGAGGCGCGCGCAGTGCTTGCCCGGTACAGGGAGACGCATGGCACGCGATACTGACGTGGCCCGCATTGCCAGGGAAAATACAGCGGCCACGGCCACTCCCTTGACCATTTTAGGCATTGATTATCTGCATTATAAGACCGCTGACAACGGCGACCTCTACCTCACCCGCTGGGGCCAGCCCTTGTACGATCACTTGATACCGCAGAACTGGTTTTCCCCTGAATGGTTTGAGCAGAACCGGGAAAAGCTCCAGGGTACCAGCACGGTATATAAAGTGAAGACCGGCGCGGTGAACAACCGGAGTATTGATATTGTAGTCAAATGGTGCCGGGTGGGCGAGCAGGTGCCGCTCGATACCCTTACACTGAACAAGTTCATCAATGCTGAATTCAACAGTCCCTATGAGGAGTTTTCCCTGGTCACGGAAATGCGGACCAACCGCACGGAGAAGATCATCCGCACCCACAAGCCCCTGGGTATCTTTGTCCCTGCGGAGAAGCTCCAACTCTGGCAGACCGGCAGGACCCATTCGCGCATGAACCAGAAGAAAGCGAAATTCCGCGACGTGGAACTCGATATCTACCGGCAATACATCTTGATTTACGAATGGATCAAGGGTATCACCGTGGTCGAGGCGCTTGAGAAGAGCGTAGCCGACGAAAACGAGCGGAAACGGTCCATCGCGGACTACATGTCCGCCGCTATCGAGGACCTGCGCGCCACGGGTTTCAGGGTCCTTGACATGAAGCCTGTCCATATCATTGTCCGCACGGCGCAGGACGGGTCCCTGCTGCGGCGCAAGGATGGTTCACGCCTCTACGCCGTTGTTGATTTTGAGCTGCTCGAACGCACCGAGGACTATGGCCAAGTGATCACGCGCAGGCGCAGGGCCGAGTATTTCAAGCGCCAGAAGGACAAGCATTTTTCCGTCAATATCAAGGATATGCCGCCGCATTTGCACCACATGAACATTTTTGGCGTTGATTACGTTTATGGCTGTACGGAGAGTACCCAGGGCGTGGTTTGGGTGGTGGGCAAGGACCCCAATCTGTTCGATTTCTTTTTACCCGAACGGTGGCGCCGCACCAACCGTGTCAAAATTTCCGAGGCCAGTGAAACCTATTATACCAAAACCAAGGACAACATCCACCTGGTGTGGAAAGTGTCAAAGGTCGGCGAAATCCCGGCCCTTGGCTCCATGGAGCTCAAAGGGTACAACAGCCCCTTTGAAGAGTTCGCCTATGCTATTGAGCTTTCGCACCGGGGCGTGAACACCATCTATCCGCGCGCTATTTATATGACGGGTAACCGTTCGCACGAGGCGATCTATATCAACGACACCACCCGGTACGAAAACCATCAGAAGATCCTCATGGCCGATGGAACACCCATTCTGAAGGCGGACCATAATTATATCACCATTTGGGGTTATTGGTACGGTCCGGATGATGTCAATTATTTACGCGACGAGGAGTTCGGCAAGGGCATGAACGTACGGGACGCTTTTCACCGCGGCCTTATTAATGAATATATGTATAACCGGCTCATGGAACAGAAACGGGAGAAGCTCAAACGCGCGGGTTTCGAGGACCTCAAGATGAAAGGCGAGCACCTCCTGCTCTCGGTCACCAATGACAACAGCCTTATTATGGACAAAAACGGCCTGCCCGAGGTGCGGATCTCCAATTTCGAATGCATGCGGCGCCTCTAAAAAAGTTGTGCGCCCCCGGTGTTTTAAATTATTTAATAATAGTATTATAGCGCATTAGTTCACCTTATGCAATGGAACATGTCATGACAAAACACAAGACGCTCAAACAATGGGTCGATTCGGTCGCCGCGTTGTGCGCACCCGATTCCGTGTACTGGTGCGACGGATCGCGGGAGGAGTACGACCGCCTCGTTGCACTTATGAAAAAAGAGGGGATCGCGACCCAACTCAATCCGCAGAAGCTTCCCAACAGCTTCCTTTTCCGTTCCGATCCTTCGGATGTGGCTCGCGTCGAGAACCGCACCTATATTGCCAGCACGTCCAAAGACGAGGCAGGTCCCACCAATAACTGGATAGATCCGGTTGAATTGAAAAAGACCATGAGCGGACTCTATGCCGGGTGCATGAAGGGCCGCGTCATGTATGTCATTCCCTTCAGCATGGGTCCCATTGGTTCAGCCATCAGCAAAATCGGTATCGAGATAACAGACAGTCCCTATGTTGTCGTCAACATGCACATCATGACCCGCGTGGGCAGCAAAGTACTCGACGTTCTTGGCGAAACAGGCGAATTTATTCCCTGTCTCCATTCTGTGGGAAAGCCCCTTGCCGCAGGCGAATCGGACAATGGCAAATGGCCATGCGCGCCTCTTGACAAAAAATACATTGCTCATTTTCCCGAAGAGCGGCTTATCTGGTCGTACGGCTCAGGGTATGGCGGCAACGCGCTATTAGGGAAAAAGTGCCTTGCTCTCCGCATTGCCTCGGTCATGGCGCGCGACGAAGGATGGCTTGCCGAACACATGCTCATTCTAAGCATTACCAGTCCGGCAGGGATCAAAAAATATATTGCAGCTGCTTTTCCCAGCGCCTGCGGTAAAACCAACCTTGCCATGCTCATTCCCACCATTCCCGGGTGGAAAGTTGAGTGCATCGGCGACGATATTGCCTGGATGAAGTTCGGCAGTGACGGCCGGCTTTATGCCATCAATCCCGAGGCTGGCTTTTTTGGGGTTGCGCCAGGAACCTCCACTGAATCAAACCCCAATGCCATGAAGAGCATCAGTAAAAACACAATCTTCACCAACGTGGCGCTTACCCAAGACAACGATGTCTGGTGGGAGGGCATTGGCTACGATGCTCCTGAAGGAAAAATAATTGACTGGAACGGCAAGGAATGGGACCGCACCAAGCCTGCGGCGCATCCCAATGCGCGTTTTACCGCCCCAGCACGCCAGTGTCCGGCCATCGCGCCTGAATGGGAAGATCCCAAGGGCGTTCCCATCAGCGCCTTTCTCTTTGGCGGCAGGCGTCCATCCACGGTCCCGCTGGTATACGAGACATTTTCGTGGCAGCATGGCGTGTTCACCGCTGCAACAATCGGGTCTGAGGTTACTGCCGCGGCTCTCGACCTCAAGGCCGGAACAGTACGGCGCGATCCCTTTGCCATGCTTCCGTTTTGCGGGTACAATATGGGCGACTATCTTGCCCATTGGCTCTCATTTTCATCGCGCACAGACGAGGCAAAGCTTCCTAAAATCTACTGTGTCAACTGGTTCAGGAAATCCGCTGATAACAAGTGGCTCTGGCCCGGGTTTGGCGACAATTCGCGCGTGCTCAAATGGATTTTCGAGCGGCTTGAAGGAAAAGCCAAGGGCGTGGAAAGCCCTATAGGCGTTCTTCCCGCGCGCGACGCGCTCGACCTTGCGGGCCTTGCCATTCCGCCGGGAAACATCGACGAATTGCTCAAGGTCAGCGGTCCTGAGTGGCGCGCTGAACTTCCTTCCATGCGCGATCATTTCAACGCCATTGGTCCGCGCATGCCCAAGGCGCTCTACCACGAGCTCCAGAAACTCGAAGAACGGCTGGCCAGTATCTAATTGAACAGCCCATGGGTTGCAGTACAAACTTCATAGATGCGTTTATTGTGCGCTGCCCAGGTCATAAGCTGCTTTAATTATGAGCAGTTTCTTTGACTTCTTTTTCTCTGCCTCTACGTTTTGACCTTTCAAGTACCCGCATTTAAGGAATTTATGAACCGACGATTTTATTACGGACCGCCGGAAACCGTACTTTTATTGGAACCGTTCTGAAAATATCCTCTTGAACTCGTCAAAACGGGCAAGGACAGATTTGAAAAAAGGAGTCGCCTCAGGCTCGCACAGACGACCTGTCTCGCCAGCAAGGCGGTAGATTTTGCAGGAAAAAGACCAGTACGCGAATGCTGAATACATGGTTTTAAAATAGGCAAAAAAGCATTTCTATTGCATTCACAAATCGTGAAGACTTTTTTACAAAATCTGTTGCTTTATTGCCGATAAAACGCTATAATTACTGATGTACATGGTATTCACAAACAAAGGCGGTTCCATGGCCGACATATATCAATATTCCGACTACCGGGCTTTTTTGCGCGACTGGTTCAAGGAGCAAAAAAGTTCCAAGCCAAATTTCTCCCATCAATACTTGGCATCCAAGGCTGGCATCGGTAGTTCTGGCTTTGTACTGCACGTCATGAAGGGAGAGCGCAATCTGACAAAATCCGTGCTGCTTAAAATCGCCCGCGCAATGGGGCTTTCCGCAAACCAGACTGATTATTTCGAGGATCTAGTCTCATTCTGCCAGGCAAAAACCCAGAGCGAAAAAGACTTTTATTTCTCTAAAATTGCCGCAGCCCGCAAGTCATTGTCCGTGAAGAACCTCGATGACCAACAGTATGAATTTTATTCGCGCTGGTACAATTCCGTTCTGCGTGAAATCATAACCATAGTAAAAGACAGCAGGCCCGAAGCTCTGGCAAAGCTTCTGATACCTAAAATTGCGCCTTCTGAAGCTAAAAAAGGGTTCCGGGTCATGGAAAAGCTGGGTATTATAAAAAAGGAAAAAGGCGGGTATGCGCAGACCGAGGCCTTTATTGAAGGCGGCGGGCCTGTGCGCAACATAGCCGTCATTAATTATCAAAAGGAAATGCTGAGGGTGGCGCTCGAGGCATGGGACAGGTTCAAGGAAACAGAGATATCCGCAAGCACTCTTACTCTGTGTATGTCCGAAGAATTGGTTGAGAAGATCAAGGAAGAAACGCGCGAGTTCAAGAAGCGGCTCTTTCAAATTGTGGCTGACGAGCAAAAAGCCCCAGAGCGGGTGTATCATATAAATATTAATTTCTTTCCGGTTTCAAAAGCAGTTAAAGAAGGACGGGAAGTATGAAAAAGCTCATCTTTGATCTGGCTAACGTTTTAGGGGTCGTTTTTATTTTAGTGCTGGGAGGCTGTTCCAACAGTCCGAAAGACGTTGCAGGTACTGGATCGGGCACGGAATCAGCGCTGGTTATGGGGCATATTTACTATCCGGACGGCACACCTGCGAGCAATGCCATAGTGCAGCTTATTGCGGCTGATCAGGATCCCCGCACCAGTTCATTAGTGGCGGCTACGGTTACCACGGACGTGAACGGCAGATATAGTATAAAGTCACTTACGGCAAAGACGTACAACTTGCTTGCAGAGGGCGACAGCGGCAAGGCGTTTCATGATTCCATTAAAGTTGATGATGACACGCTGGAACTGTCCGATACACTGCACGATCCCGGGATATTGCGGGGCATTGTGAAGTTGGAAGGAGATATTGATACGGGGTATATTTTTGTCATTCTGTTGGGCACAAATACATATGCTACCGCCGATACAAACGGGAATTTTACGCTTGCGGACATGCCTGCTGGCACATATAACACGCTTGTGCTGACAACAGTGCCGGAATATGCGTCGGTGGATACGGAGCTGACCGTACATGTGGGCGCAGATGAGTGGATGAATGATACGATTTTTCTTAGGAATACTGGCGTGCCAATCCCAGAGAATTTGAGTATCACTTATGACACTTTAA
>MFYT01000044.1 GCA_001789205.1 Candidatus Raymondbacteria bacterium RIFOXYA2_FULL_49_16
GTCATTTCCCATGAATTCGCGCTGAAACTGCCGTAGGTCGTCAGTGAAAAATAGGTCTCGGGACCGCTAAACGACGTGCCGTTCCAGTAATTCGTCGAGTCCATGCAGTAGATCGACACTTTGATATCTGTGGGAAAACCCGTATAGGCACCGGTCAGCTTGTTCGGATTGGGATACATGGATATGGCGCCTGTTGGCGTTGAATGGCTCGCCGTGGGCCCCGTGTAATCAAAGTAATCAATGTTCACGGTATCTTCGATAAATCCGTTCTCGATACCTCGTGACTTTATCGTGTAGTTTGTCCCGCTCTCCCACGCAGGCATGCTCGTGGTCATGGTCCAGGTACCTGCACTGAAACTGCCATAACTGCCCAGCGACAACCAATTTTCCGTGGGAACGCTGAAGTCAGACCCGGACCAGTAAAAACTCCCATCATATATGGTTACCTCAATATCTGACGGCGATCCCTGGTATGTACCATGAATCTCGTTGGGGCTGGGATAGTTTGTTATAGACCCCAGTGGCGAGGTCACGTCTGTCACGGTTCCCCAGTTGATGTTGTTGCCCGAGTTGGTGCTGTTGGTCACCGTGCCCCTGCTCGCGCTTCCCGAGGCGTCGCTGTGGCCGATGGTCGCGTAATCGGCCGTAAGGGTGCCTGTCGCATTGATATACCATGTTGATGTGGGATTAATATTCAGCAGATTGCTGTTCTGGCCCGACAATGACGCATTGCCTGCAACCGTGATGGTGATGCCATCAAGTCCTGAGATGGTCGATGCCGTGCCATTAGTAATGGTGAAGTCCCCGCTGGCAACAGTGGTAATGTCCAGACCTGCGAAATTGAGCATACCAGCTGAATTAATAAAACTATTCGCCGTGAGATCGTTGGTGGACAGCGTAAGGCCGCCGGCACCGGAATGGACAATGGCTGGGTGTGTTGTGGCTGCCTTTGGAATAAACGACTGTGCGCCGCTTGCGGTCAGTTCGAGTGTTCCGGTTCCGGCGATAAGGCTGGGTAGTGCGCTGAAATCAACGTCCATTGCGGCTGTTTTCAGGGTAGCAGAACCAAAATTAAGACCTCCGCCTGTCAGGGCAAGACCCATGCCCACGCTGTCTGTCAGGCCTACACCGAGATTGAATGTACCCGTATTAATAATAAGCGAATCTGCTGTCAACCCGTTCGTTTGTACCGTGGTACCGCCTGCGCCTGCCTGAATGAGCTTCGGAATAACATACCCTGCCTTGGGAGTGAAAGTCTGCGCGCTGGCACCCATAAAACGGAGGGAACCGCTGGCATTGATAGAGGACAAGTTTGAAAAATCAGCTGAGCTGCCGGTTATGGTAAGTGCACCACCGGCTGTGGTAATGGTCAGACTACCCGCTCCAGAAAGGTTCGCTACTGTATCGCTGTATGCGCCGGTCTCGAACGAACCTGAGGTTATGGTCAAATCCTTTGCCTTAAATCCGCGCGTGTTACAGATGACCGACCCGGTATTAGACTTTGTGATATTGGGAAACAGCATGTTTGCGCGCGGAGTAAATGTCTGCGCGCCAGATCCGGAAAATTCGAGCGTTCCCGTGCCCGCAATCACATTGATATTGTTGAAATCCGTGGTACCGGTTGATTGCAGCGTCGATGACCCAAAATCCACTGTCGCGCCCGAATTGCCCATAATACTCATCACCTGATGGGTACGACCCGCTCCCAGGCCAAGTACGCCGCTGTTGATTGTGATCAATCCAGCTATAAGATCGTTAGTGGAAAGCGTCACTGAAGCTATCGAGTCTTTCTGCAGCGTAATGTTCGGATGAGTGGCCCCTGCCTTTGGCGTAAAACTCTGCAGAGCAGATCCGATAAATTTGAGAGTACCCGTACCTGCATTGACAGCGGAGAGTCCGCTCAAATCAGCATTGCCAGTCACATTGAGCGTGGTGGAATTGAAATCAAGCGTGCCCATAGCGCCCATGCTCATTATCGCATCAACTGTATCCGCTGATGTGGTTCCCAGATTAATGACCCCACTTTTAATAATCAATATTCCCGCCTTGAGCGCATTGGATTGCACGGTGACCGAATTGGATGATTTGTTAATAATGATACTGGGGTGCTTCACGTTCATCTTGGGCGTGAAATTCTGCGCAGCTGTTCCCGTGAATTCAAGAAAACCTGTATTGATGTTCATGCCAATGAGAGACGTGAATCCGTTTGCCGTGGCTGCGGTCTGGAGCGTACAAAGCGTACCGAAATTGATAAAGCCGCTTGAAAGCCCGATCATCTGACCCACGCTGTCACGCGTGTTCACACCAAGGTCAAGATATCCCATGACCGTCAGCTTGTTCGTCTTGAAGCCATTGTACATGACCCGTACCGAACAGGTCGCGGGAATATAGATGGCCGGAAGGAGCGGGCCCGCAGGCGGGATCAGCTTTTTCATCCCAGCGCCTGCCTGGAACTTGACGGAATCCGTACCCACCATGTTCAAGGCACCGCCCGAACGGAAGTCAGCGCCGCCGTTCAGCGCGAGATTGAACCCCTTGAAGTAGAATGTTCCCGTATACCCCGGTGTGAAAGTGATTGACTTTACCGTGACATTGTTCGAAAGGGAACATGCCTTGGTGCCGGCCTTAAAAATAACCGAATCGCCGCTCGAAGGCATGACATCCGTACTCCAGTTTGCGCCTGTGTTCCAGAAACCGTCTGCGCCGCCGCCGTCCCATTCAACGCCTGCGGGATTCAGTTCCTTGTGCTTTGCGGGCTGGACCACGCCCATCTTCGCATACGTCGTTGTAATATCCGAGGTTAAAAGTCCTATCATGAGACTGTCGTTGGCAACAAGGTTTGCCACATTGGCCCTGAGAATGTAATTGGTGGGTGCTGATACGTTAAATGACGATGAAAAAGTGACGGTACCTGTTGTGCCCGTAATATTCACACTTCCGGAACCGCCAACAGTGGTTGCTTCGCCAGCATCGATGATACCATTGCTGTTCGCGTCAATGAACAGCGCGGCGCCGGTCATGTCGCCCGTGGCAATGCCGCTGACATTTGAAAGATTTACAACAAGCTGGGTGACTGAAGGGGTGCCGGTACCCGGATAGAGAAGGAACGCAAAGAGGCCGGCACCGGTTTCTGCTCCGTTGGCCCCAAACGCATTGGGCTTTTGGCCTGCAACGTGGTTAGTAAGCGCAAGGTACTGGAATGCGTAATATTCGTCAGCGCCAATGTCCCAGGCAGGTCCTTGCGGCCGCAACGAATCATCAATATCCCAGTTGAACAGGCCCGCGAACGAAACACCCTGGTCCTTTGCCGCGCTAAATCCAAGAATGTGCAGGTCGCGCGTGGCTGTTGCCGTGTCAATAAAGCCGATCTGACTGAAATCCACGCACAAGTTTCCGGGAACAGCTGACAGCGAATTGTCGCCGCAGATATTGTACATATCGTCGTTGTCTATGGCAGTAGTGCCGTCGTCCGCAACGTCCTTGAGTTTGTTGCCCCAGAAAATATTGTTATTCACGCGGGTGATGATCCCGGATAAAATGCCCCAGCCTGTATCGCATAAAGCGACTGTATTGTTTATAAAGGTGAAATTTCCCGAACCCGTTCCTCCAACGCCGTACTTATGGCCGTAGATAATGCAGTTAAAGACTGTGTCGTTGCTGGCGCCGTTCAAATAGACGGCTTTGGCGTCAGTATTGCCGTCGCGAATAAGGCATCCGCTGATCTTGCAATTGGAGGCTGACAAATTCAGGCCGTTTGAACTCAGGTTCCGGATTTCAAGCCCTTCCAGTTTGATATTCGGTATAGTTATATTCCACGAGGCCGCATTGCCGTTTATCACAACACCTGTGTTTGCCTTGCCAATATGGCGATTTCCCGGTGCGGCTTTGATCGTGATGGTATGGGTCTGATCCGTGCTCCAGCCGGTAATGCCTGCAACCATCAGTTCCGCGTCCTTGTAGAGCATTGCCACTTCCGCCTGGTTGTCAGTGATCAGGTCGCGGCTTTGCGCGCCCCACGCGCTCAAACCTGAAAATTTGCGCATGATAGTGTATGCGGCACCGCTCTGGGTAGAACCTGCAAGACTGCGCAGAACAATACGGGTTTCAGACGTTACAGAGTCGATCATATAGCCGGTGGCGCCAATAGCGATCGAATCGCCTGGTCCGCGGTTGGTAGTGATCCATGCTGTGCCCGTACCTGTGACCACGGGAGACCCGCTGGTTGTGGCAACAGTGCCGGTCGTATAATTGGCCGCACTGCCGACCGATACGCTGCGCACAGTTTGCGCAAAAATCGGACCAGCGGCAAGCGCCAGACACGCAGCAAGGGCGAACTTCATCGTATTTTTCATATGTCCTGCCTTTGTTTATTTTCGTCAGACATTGCCGGAACCGTCTCATCGGCAAACCGCGAACCCACACGCACCTCGTCTTCAGAAATGATCGTGTTCACAATGGTCCCTTCGAGCGGGCTCCTCAGAAATCCTACTTCGTCCGAGACCCAAACTTTTACATTATGGTATTTATTCAGGATTGAACGCAGGGTATCTTGCGGAAAATCGAGCCCCCGCAATAAAACCGCGAACCCGTGCATGCTCACGTCGACCAATGTGCCGCCGCATACCAGCCGGGCATCGGGAATGCCGTCCATGAGTTCGACCCGGGCTGTATAGGCAAGGCCAATGCGCGGATTTATCCGGCGGTCGCGTGCGCGTTGTGCGGCGAGTATTTTCTCGGATTCAAAGTGCGAGAGCCTGCGGCCCCGTATATTCACAAAACGCAGCACCTCTTCACGCTGGAACCGGCGGTGTCCGCCCAGGGTTTTAAACGCGGGCAGTAGCCCCTTCCGCTCCCAGTATTGGACGGTCGAAGGCGCAACAGCGCACAATTCTGCGACTTCTTTAATTGTCAATATCTCGTTCATGGTGCTTCTCCGTTTGAATTCAGGATGAAATAGATACGGGTTGGTTTTTGATGAACATGTACGTATAATTTTATATTAATTAATATACAAAGTCAACAACCAAATCACTCAAAACGACAATACTATTATTTATCTTATTTGATATCATTAGTTTATGTTGTTTGTTAAAATCATATAATTTATTAAATTTCATGTAATGCATTATATGTGTGCCATAAATAAATATAGCAGAATCAACAATTCAAATCCGTGATCAGGATCACAAATATTAATTATATTGTTGTTTTATGGTTCTACTTGGCGCACATGTATCTGCCTCAGGAGGCGTATCCAACGCGCCCCTCAACGGGAAAAACCTCGGATGCACTGCCATCCAACTCTTTTCGAAAAACCAACGCCAGTGGTCTGCCCCGCCCCTTTCTGACGATGAAACAGCGGCATATTTCACTAATCTGAAGGCATCGGGAATCGTTTCTGTTGTGGCGCACGACACCTATCTGATAAATCTGGGGTCGCCTGATACCGAAATGCGTGAAAAATCGCTGCATGCCGTTATCGACGAGATTAAACGGGCCAACAAGCTCAAACTCAACGGCATTGTCTTTCACCCCGGATCACATATGGGTGCAGGCGATGCACAAGGCATCAGGTTTGTGGTAAGCAGCCTGAACAGGGCAGTGGACGAAACTCCGGACTGCACAGCGCCTATCCTCATTGAAACAACCGCTGGCCAGGGAACAAACCTGGGCCATACGTTTGAACATATCCGGGACATGCTCGCTGGCGTAAAGGACAAATCCCGCTTTGGCGTGTGCTACGACACCTGCCATACCTTTTGCGCAGGATACGATATCAGAACGGCAGAAACGTACAAAGCGACCATGGAGAAATTCAATTCAATCATCGGCCTATCAAACCTGAAATGCATCCACATGAACGATACTGACTATGAACTGGGATCAAAAAAAGACCGGCACCAGAACATCGGCAAAGGCGTAATCGGCAAAGCAGCCTTTGGCTTTTTCATGAACGATCCCCGGTTTCAAAATGTGCCGAAAATACTCGAAACCCCGGGCGGTGACGAATGGTATGCCAGGGATTTGAAGACATTGAAAGGATTGATGAAAACCAAGGTTAAGGCTAAGGTTAGAAAGCCAAAGCAGAATGCATAATTTCCTCAACCTTAACCTCGACACTTAACCTTTTTGAGGATTCCATGACCCAATACCAGGCAGCGAAGAAAAAAATCATTACCCCTGAAATGAAATGCGTGGCAAAGAACGAATACCTGAAGCCGGAATTTGTGCGCAACGAAATTGCCAAGGGCAGACTCATCATTACGGCAAACAAAAAACACCGGAACCTTATACCCATTGGCATTGGCCGGGCAGTGCGTTGCAAAATAAACTCAAATATCGGCACATCAGCGCTTTCGTCAGACATACAAAAAGAGGTCGAAAAGCTGCGCGTGTCCGTGAAGTATGGGGCTGATACGGTCATGGACCTCTCCACTGGGGGAAATATCCCCGCCATACGCAAAGCCATTCTCAGAAACGCGAAAGTCCCTGTGGGCACAGTGCCTATTTACGAGACACTTGCGGACATGAAAGACCCCATGAACATGACGCCTGCGGCAATCCTTAAAACCATAGCTTCTCAAGCGGACCAAGGTGTTGATTTTATGACTATACACTGCGGCCTGCTCCGAAGACACCTGCCATTGGCCTGCAAACGCCTGACAAGGATTGTAAGCAGGGGCGGATCCATTATGGCCCGATGGATGGCCTATCACAACAAGGAAAATCCCTTCTTTACCCACTTTGACACCATACTCGATATCTGCAAGGAATACGACGTATCCCTGTCCCTGGGCGACGGCCTGCGGCCCGGAAGCCTTGCCGATGCCAGCGATAAAGCACAATTCGCTGAACTAAAAGTGCTAGGCGAACTGACCCTGCGCGCATGGGACAAGGGAGTGCAGGTCATGATCGAAGGCCCGGGCCACGTGCCATTTGACCAGATTGAAATGAACATGAAACTGCAGGAAAAACTCTGCCACGGCGCGCCCTTCTATGTGCTTGGCCCCCTAGTCACGGACATTGCGCCCGGCTATGACCACATTACCTCTGCCATTGGCGCCACCATGGCGGGCTTTTGCGGCGCTGCCATGCTCTGCTATGTGACCCCGCGCGAACACCTGGGCCTGCCAGACGCCGAAGACGTGCGTCAAGGAATCATTGCCTATAAAATCGCGGCACACGCGGTGGACGTGGCCCTGCACCGGCCCCACGCTCGCGAACGTGACGACGCAATGTCGCGGGCGCGCTATGCCTTTGACTGGGAGAAACAGTTCAAACTCGCCATGGATCCGGAACGGGCGCGGGAATTCTACAAAAAAAGCAGGACGGCGAAACAGGAAAAAGACGACTATTGCACCATGTGCGGACCGAATTTCTGCGCAATGAAAAACAGCGGAAGAATCTGATCAGGGAATTTATGGATAAGGCACGAGCCTCGAGCCTCGTGCCTTCTTATCCCCCCATCTTCAATTCCATGGCAAGTTCAGGGCAATTGAGAGGACTGGTATATTTGGTGCAGTTGATACAGCCCAGATAAATTTTGCTGTATAACTTCTCCTTGGCAATACGCTTGAACCCGAACTTCTCGAAAAACCCCGGTGAAAAAGTGAGCAGGATAATCCGTGTAGGCTCGTATTGGAGAATATGGTCGATGACCGCCTCGACCAGGCTACGCCCTACGCCTTTGCTGTGAAACTTTTTATCAACGCATAGTGACACAATCTCGATAATATGCTCTTTCTCGTTGCCGATCTCGGGAAGAATTTTCCACGAGACCGTGCCGGCAATGCAGTTTTTGTCCTTGAAGACAAAAAACCGGTCGATGTGCGTGGCAATGTCCGAGAGCGAACGCGGCAACACCTCTTTAGAAAACCGTTTGATGAGTTTATAGATGCCAAGGGCGTCGCGAAACGCGGCTGGTTGTACGTCTCCCATACACCATAATCCTTTCCAATACAATCTGTCCTATCGTCTATTTTGCCGGGTCACAGTGTTTACATAACTATCCGGTTACCGGAAAGATGAATAGTAATCAATTGGCAAGAAGAATTGGCCAACGCCATCATGGCATGCAGAACTGCACAGCTGGGCGGCCATGTATACCAGTGCGATTCCTGTGGCCACGAGCACATATCATACAACTCGTGCAGAAACAGGCATTGCCCGCAGTGCCAGGCCCTTGCCCGTTCAGCATGGGTGCAGGCCAGGATGGACGATCTTCTGCCTGTACCATATTTCCACGCGGTCTTCACCATCCCGCCTGCTCTGAACCCCTTTGCCTTGCGGAACAAAGAAGCCTTCTATGCGCTGATGTTCAAAGCCGTGTCCGAAACCCTGCTTGAGCTTGCAAAGAACAAAAAACGGCTGGGTGCTGTCATTGGCTTCATCGCCATCCTGCACACCTGGGGACAGAACCTCATGGACCATCCGCACATACACTGCGTGGTGCCGGGTGGCGGCATTCAAGAGACCCGCTGGATACACTGTAGACGGAAGTTCCTCTTCCCCATACGGGTCTTGAGCGCTCTCTTCAAGGGCAAATTAATGGCCTACTTCCGGGAAGCTGTCACAAACAACGACATCCAGTTCCACGGAGCCCTTGCAGCACACAAAGACCCCATTGCCTTCCAGTCCCTGATTGATGACCTATACGCGCAGGATTGGGTCATCTATGTCAAACCTCCCTTTGCCGGGCCGCAGGCTGTGCTCAAATACCTGGGCAGCTACACTCATCGTATTGCCATCTCGAACAGGAGGATCATCTCCATAAAGGATGGGATGGTCTCATTCACCTGGAAGGACTATGCCCATGGCAATGTTCGAAAGGTCATGGCCTTTCCCATTTCCGAATTCATCAGGCGCTTCTTGCTCCATGTTGTACCAAAGGGGTTTGTGCGCATACGGCACTATGGATTCCTAGGAAACAGGACCAGGAAAACTTCGATTGCCGCATGCAGGAAGGCGTTGGGAGTTCTGAGACCGCCTGAGGAAAAACGCCAGCCCAGGTCATGGGTGGACCTCTGCAAACAGCTGACTGGTAATGATCCGACACTGTGCCCCATGTGCGGCACAGGACACCTGAGACCGTTCAGGGAGATTACAGCATCGCCACCAGGGTATGAAACGGTCAGACATGTAGCGTAGGATATTGGAGAAGAAAAGCTTTTACACAGCACTCACCGCTCCGGTTTCAAAGGATGACACACTCATGATGCCGGGCAATAGAAAGCCTTACATGAAAAGGTCCTGGCGCAGCATTGTCCCTGTGGAACCGCGAACGGCTAAACCGCCCGTCTTTATGCTCTCATATCACTTTACTTTGGCTTATTCAGTGATTATATTACTTAAGGTGAGCGGGACGTCAATGGATCGCTGGTTTTGAAAACCCATAGCTGAATCCGGATTCCGCGAAACGGCTTCGTTCAACTGGATCCTTTCTGAAATCATATCGCAACGTTTGGCTATGCTACTATGGGGTCGCTTCAGAAAGAATCCTATACGTTGTGCGTAATCGCAGGGCCAAGAAATCACAATTTTCCTCATCGGCGCAATTAATTATTGATTTTTAATTACATTGTAGTTATATTATACTTATGCGTGACTTAAGATTCGTTTGGGATCCGAACAAGGCAAAATCAAACCAGCGGAAACACGGAGTCTCTTTTGAAGAAGGTCTTACCGTATTTTATGATGAATTTGCTACACTCATACCCGATCCCGAACATTCAACGGAAGAGGATCGATTTCTTATGCTAGGAATGTCGTTTGCTGCTCATCTAATTGTTGTCTGTCATTGCTATATTGACGACGATAGTGTGATCCGAATTATTAACGCAAGAAGAGCCACAAAACACGAATCCCTTCAATACACGAGGTACCCATGAGAAAAGAATACGATTTTTCAAAAGGAATACGGAATCCCTATGCGGCCCGCTTAAAGAAGCAGATCACAATCCGCATAGACGATTTATCCGTTAATTATTTCAAGAAATTATCCGACAACATGGGTATTCCATACCAAAGCTTGATCAATTTGTATTTGAGAGATTGCGCCTCTGAAGGCAAACAGCTCTCCATGAAATGGATCAACCCTGTTCACGCACATTGAAGCTGGCCCTGCTAAAGCGCACAACACTATGGATTCTTTCTGAAATGGTTACACAACACCATCCTCCGATGCGAGGCTTCGCAACCATTTTAGAAAGAGCATGTTGA
>MFYT01000045.1 GCA_001789205.1 Candidatus Raymondbacteria bacterium RIFOXYA2_FULL_49_16
GCTGGATGACCCCGGCGCTTTCCAATGCAACGCCAGGCCCCCACACCATTGACGTGACTGCGGACGTCTATGGCGCGTACGGATACCTTGTCAAGATAACATTTCTTTCGGCCGGAGCAGGGCTTTCTTCACTTGCCATGGATACATGGTGCCAGGCTGCGGCCCAGTCGTTTCCGGCAATCCTGTCAAAAGGCAGCGCGAAGCAGACCTTGTTCGAGTACACCGCAAAAGACGTCAAAGGATACCAGACCGTGCCTATCCGCATGTTTTTCGAGGAGGCGCCGTCCATACCCGTGCATATCAAGCCGCCGCGCAACGGTAAAATCAAGTGGTTCAGCGCAGGGGCCTGCTTCAACAAGGGCAACAATTCGGACAAAATTGATTATTCCACTGACGGATCCACATGGACACGGCTGTGCGGGCCCTCGGACTTCGGGGGCGATTTCAACTCCTGCACGCACTGGATATGCCAGGAGGACAAGGAGGTGGTATTTGACACGCCAGTTTCTGAGGTCTGGGTACGTTTTACTGGTGCGACTCTTGCCGGCACATGGGGTCCGCGCCTGGAAGGGGCGCGTATGTATTGCCACTTCGAAGAGAACGACAGGCCTATTTTGAACAGCGCGGTACGCATCACGCACGCCACAGCCTCACAGACATTTGACACGCTGGTCCGTGTTTCCGGAACAGATATGGCGACTTATGCCGCTTCCGGCTTGGGTGCGGACGAGTGGATAAAGATGGAGGTTGCGGGGAATGTTCCCAATACGGCGGTTGAGAAGACTGAGGGGAGCATGGAAAACGGGCTTGTGCTTGATGTGTTCCCGAATCCGTTCAATCCAAGCACGGAAATCCGAATTTCAAATATCCAACAAGGGAAAAAGAACGTCGAAGTAAAGATCTTTAATTGCCGGGGGGAAATGGTGCAGGATTTATCTTCGCTCATCCGTCATTCTTTATTTGATCCCATTTTATGGGATGCGGGGAACCTGCCAAGCGGCATATATATTGTACAGGTAAAGGTGGGAAAAACGGCCGTTTCCAAGAAAGCGATTCTTTTTAAATAGGGGGTATATAGCATTATCCAGCCATGCGGCCTGCTTGAGGAGGGGAGGTAAATATGTTCAGACAGACATTATCTATCGGATGGGGATTTATCCTTATTTTCGCTTCCCTGGTCATTTGCCAGCCGTCAAATCAAGCCCTGGTCCAGTTTAGCGACCTGCAATACCTTGGTGCATTCAAACTGCCTGATGCCGGGGGCAGCGATAACACACTGACATTTAATTATGCCCAAGGCCCCGTGGCCTTTAATCCGCACCAGGGGGGCAATAGTGCGAATCCGCCATCCCTATTCATCGGGTGCTTCGCGGGAGACAATATTTCCGAGGTAAATATTCCGGAGCCGGTGATTTCCGCAAGCAGCAAACTGGATGAACTTCCGACTGCGGTAATTCTTCAGCAGTGCGCCAATCCACAGCAGGGTGCTTCGGACACATTTGCGGGAGGGGTTGTTGGCGGACTTTTAGTCTGGGACGCAAAATTGGTATTTACTTATTACAATAGCTTTCCGGCTGCCGGTTGCTGGTCTGTGAGCCATTTTGTGAAAAACTCACTGAATTTAAGCGCTGCCGATGCCACTGGCGGTTTTGTGGTGAATAACACGGCGGGTGCGACATGTTTTGTTAACGGCCCAATGACCTGGATACCGCCCGAGTGGCAGGTCTTGCTCGGTAATAAACCTGCCGTGACTTATAATTGCTGTCACAGTATCATTGCGACTACCTCCTGGGGCCCTTCTGCTTTTGCGTTTAGCCCGTCATCGCTCGGGCCTGATTCCACCAACAGCGTGGCGCTCCAATACTACACAGGAGACCATCCCACACTGGGTGAATATAACAGCAGCAGCCCCCTGGTTTTTGAGCCGCCCTGGAACAATTGCTGGAATGCAGCAGCCCCGCCGGGATATCGCGGACTGGTCATTCCGAACGGCACGCGAAGCGCCTTGTATTTCACCGCACAGGGTATTGGTTCCTATTGCTATGGCTTTCAAGACCATTGTCCTGATTCCGCAGCTCCTGCCATCAGGGAACATGCGTATCCGTATCGGTTTCATATCATGGCTTTTGATCTGAACGGATGGACGGCAGTGGCAGTCGGCGCAAAGCAACCATGGGAACCAGTGCCCTATGCGGTATGGCCGCTTGTTCCGCCTCTCCCGTTTACGGATAGTACTTCGGAGTGCAGAGGGGGTGGAGCAGCCTACGATCCGGCCACACGGCGGATTTATTGGGAACAACCACGCGCCAATAACATGCTGCCGATCATCCATGTATGGGAAGTAATGTCGGCAAACGCTATTGCATCCGGTACACCGGCGGATCTGGCAACGGCCGCTATTTCCGCATATCCGAATCCTTTCAACCCAACAGTGAAAATATCTGTTGGCGCTTATGGGAATATTCGGATGGCTGTGTTTGATATATCTGGCCACATGGTTGCGGACCTAACTACGCAGATGGTTAATGGCTGTGCGGTTTGGGATGCATCGGGATTGAACAGCGGAGTCTATGTAATAAGAGCTCGCATTGGAAACAAGGCGTTTGCAAAACAGGTTACTATTATCAAATAAGGAAAATCGAAATCAAGCGTTTTTGCGTTTCAATATCAATAGTGAAGGAGTTCCTATGCGCGTAACAATTCTTTGTATGATTGGGGTATTAGCTTTATCCCTTTTCTCCGCTCAACCTTCGGATGTCACGGGCTTTTTCCGTGAAGGCCAAACATTCCTTACCTGGGAAGAAGACAATTCGCAAACAGATGAAAAATACAGGGTATACCGGAGCATATCTCAGATAACGGATATTAGCAGTGCTGATCTTGTTGCTGAAATAAATGAAGGCTCAAGTGTTTGGCGGGAGATGCATAAAAATAACGGGAGCCCAGTCGATTTTTGCAGCGGAGATCAAATAATCGATAGGTTTGTCATTTTTAATGACAGCGCCCAGTTAAGCGCCACAACAGGGCTCTTTGTCCACACCGTGCATGAAACGGTACTGGAAAACTATTATTATGCGGTGACCACGGTTACCGGCACCTCTGAAAATGCTGCCATTGGCCCTTCCAATACCTGCGGTCCTATAAGCGAAGTAAAGCAACCCACCGGAGCGGTCAGGTATCTGACATCAAGCGCAAGTGGCACTGTAAAAGAATGGTATGCCATGTGGCTGGATTACGCGCTTTTTAAGGAAAATTATATGGGTTACGCTTTCCCTGTTGCTTTCACGATGAGCTCCTTTTCGCAGGGTGGCGCGATGCCTCGCCTGTATCTTGATGGAATAGGTACGATGAATGTGTGCGCCGCCAACTATGCCAATTATGGACAAGGTGACTTGAGAGACCAGGGAATACCTACCTGGTATTTTGGGTATCATAAATCCCGTAATTTTGATGGAACATCAACAGTAGGATACGCTCTTCACGACACTATTGCCAATTATATTCAATACAGAATAATACAGTCTGCTTTATGGGCAAGGAGAAAATTCAATATTACGGATCCGAGATTTAAAATGGAAGGTTTTTCCATGGGCGGCTCCGGCATGTATGGTTTTTTTATGGCTTTTCCCTCATTTGTCACCTATGCCGGCGCCCAGGAGGGCCTTACCCAATACCGCGTGCCTGGAATTAATTCAAATGGCGATACGATCTGGGCAAGCTCCGCATGGGGAAATTACGGCCGTCCCAATTTTAGCGACCATTCCCAGGAAAATCCAGTTACATTCCTGCCGTTTAATGATCCTGCGTATCCAGAGCTAGACTGGGTGACACAGTATAATGGCATGAATGTTTACGATGTCAGGGATGTGGCGAATTTCATGAGCATAAATACAGCTAAAAGTTTTGGGCTATTAGCGGCCATTCATGGAGGCAGGGATGGTTCAATTCCTTATGATCGTAATGGTGCGCATTTTGAGGCATATATAAAGGATTCAAGGCATTGTTTTACCTACTATTACAAAGCAGAGGCTGGACATAGTTCGGGACAGCTGCAGAGCAATGGCATGGGTGATCGAATAAGATGGGATGAAAGCAGACCTGGTTTTTCGCATGTGCCGCCAAGAATCGTGTATTTATGGAACAATTATAATTCCGGGTTGTCGTATTATGGAACAGATACAAGCCGCGGATATTGCCTTGATGTTAAGTGGGGCTGTATTGATGCTCCAATAGGGGGCCGCAAGATAGAAGAAACCGATTCGTCATGGAGCATCCCGGTATTTGGCATACCGTTGAGCAACGCGCCTGTTGGTTATATATTCGGCGATTATACCTTGGATATTACGCCAAGAAATCTCCAACAGCTTGAGGTGTGGTATCAAGACACTTTCACCTACGAAATAACAGATACTGCTGGTAATATTGAAGCTTCTGGCGAAATAATAGCGGACAGTCTTAATTTGCTGTTGATACCGAACGTGCCGGTACGGCTTAATGGCGCTATTGCACAAGTCACATTAAAATCACGGAGTCCCAGCACCGCAACAGGGGTGTTAGGGAAAAAAAATGATTTAAAAACCGGTATTGCCATTATACCCAATCCTTTTAATCCATCAACCCTTATCTCCTTCAGTATTGGCCAGAAATATAGCGCCCGGACATCAGGAAAAATAAGTATTTTTACCATACGTGGAGAACTTGTGAGAACTATGCCTGTTTCTTGGAGGATTAGGGATGGCTACTCTTTATGCTGGGATGGAAAGGGCGATTCAGGCAGAACCCTTGGAGCTGGCGTATATCTCATTTCCGCCGCTATCGATGGAAAAAACGTGGAAAAAATAGCGGTATTGTCAAAATAAAAGAAGGAAGGGCCGTGAAAACATACGTATTATTGCTGGTTTCGCTTTTTGTGTTGAAAAGTCTCTCTCTCTGCCAGACTGTGTTCTTTGCCTCCTTTCCACAGAAAAACCAGCTCTACGCCCGCGATGCGCAGGACTCCGCCAGCGTCACTGTTTCCGGCAGTGTCACGAGCGCGGGTTCGGATTCCGTGACCCTGACCGTACTGAAAAATGGCGGGTTTTATCAGTATTACAAACAAGCATTGGTGTATAACGCGGATTCGGCCCCCTTTGCCTTTTCAGCCCGGCTCCATGCCGGACTCGCGTCATACAAGTTCGAGCTGCGAGTGAATGCTACGCTAGTTTCTTCCGCGGACAGCGTGCTTTCGGGCGACGCCTACCTTGTGGACGGCCAATCCAATGCTGCGACCGCGGAAATATATGACTATCCGAAGATCGCTTTCTACAGCCCATGGCTCAGAACATTTTCCCTTTCGGATACCGCCTGGCACCGCTCCATCACAAGTTCCTGGTGTCTTGCAACGCATATTATAGAAAATGACTCCATCCCGGTCTGCTTCATCAATGGCGCGGTCGGAGGAACGAGCATCAGCCAGCACCAGCGGGATACCTCGCTAAGCTCCATTTATGGCAAAATATATTTCCGAATCACCAGAGCAGGCTTGCGAAACGGCATCCGCGCCATGCTCTGGTATCAGGGAGAGGCAGAAAATGGCGACTCGCTATATAATGCCGTGGGATATGCGACCAGTTTTAAGGCGGTTCATGATGCCTGGCTCGGAGACTGTCCTGGCATTCAGCACTTCTATGTCTTTCAAATCCGGCCGGGCTGCGGTAGCGGTTTCCAGGACATTCTCCGCGACTGCCAACGCCGCTTGCCCAATCTGCTTTCAGATGTGTCTCTCATGTCCACCACTAATGTGGCAGACCGCAACGCGGACAACTGTCATTATTTAGTCACAGGCCTGCATGAGTTGGGGGATATGATGTACCGGCTGTTGGCGCGCGATATGTATAGTTCCACGGATACGGTACACATCACACCACCGAATATTCAGAAAGCTTGGTACGTGGACGACGAGCGCACCCGGCTTGTGCTCCAGTTTGACCAGCCGGTACTGCTTCCGGCCGATACGAACATGAAAAAGTTTTTCGCCGTGCAAAGGGAATGGAACGTGGCTGATTCCCTCTCCGCGGATACGGCAGCCCATACCGTGACCCTTTACATGCGCAACGGCGCGGCCGAGGGCGACGGGGTAAGTTACATCCCGCCCGAATTCGATCCTTTTACGGGCCTCAACTACAACGGCCCCTGGCTTTCAAATACACGCGGCATAGGACCTCTCACCTTTTTCCAGTTTCCAATTGAAAACAAGGACCCCTATGACAGTTTGACCGCGCTCTCCATGCAGGCCTTCGCGCACGACAGTGTTCTTGAACAGTACGACACCACGCGGGTTTCGGCTGTGACCGCGTACAGTACCGGTAAAATCGACACCACGGAAAAGGAATGCGTTTATACCTCGCTGAACACTTTTATTGCCACGGTCTCGGTCTTTGGCCAGGTCATTGCCAAAAATACCGGAACCGCGCGTATCCGCGTCAGCAAGCGAGGATTCCTTGATACCGTTTCCATCCGTATCGTCTCCACCACGGCCCTGCTCGACTCCATTCGCCTCTCGGAACACCAGAAAAACGTGGCCCTGATAGGCTTCACTCTCAAGGCGACTGGCTATTATCGGAAAGGCGATGAACGGTTTTCCGCTAACATTGACACTGTGGTAAATTGGGTCTCGGGTCTTCCCATTACGGTGTCCGTGATAAAAGGAGTGGTCCGGCACGTGGCTGGCAATAGTCCTGCGCCAATCCCGGTTGTCGCGTCGCTTTCTGGTGTGAGTGACACTTGCTTAGTGACAGCGCCCTGGCTGGTGCCGCGCACGGACATGCGGCTCTCCATCAATAATACTTATAGCACGGGTTTTTCAGCCGCGTACGTGTTTGATAGTACGCGCGCGAGCTGGCTTAGTAGTGCGCCGCCGCCCCAGCCGCTGGACATCGCGTTTACCCAGTCCTACCGTATCACTAAGCTTTTTTATCTGCCCTGGCAGGACAACCGGCTCAACGGCGTCATTACGCAATATGTCATTCTGCGCAGCCTGGACAGCGTATTCTTTGACACCCTCGCTTCCGGCGCTTGGTCTCTGGATCTTGCGCAGAAAGAGGCTGTTTTTCCCGCCACGGACGCGCGCTATGTCCGGCTCATGGCCATGAGCGCCAACAACGGGCATGTGAATGCGGATGAAATCGGATTTCAGCGGGCGGACACCTCTACAACCAGTATCATGGACGAAACAATGCCGCTACCAACCACCGCATTCTCCGTTGCGCCTAATCCGTTTAATCCGTCGCTGAATATCACCTGTGCCCTTACGAAGGCGGGGGACGACTTGCGGATCTCAATCTTTTCAATTGATGGACAAAAAATTAGGACCCTGCACCACGGCCATCGTATCCCGGGACGGTATCGGGTGATCTGGGACGGCAGGGACAACGCGGGTAACCTGCTGGCGAGCGGTATATACGTTGTGGCGTTGAATGGGCCAATGCTTTCGCTGCAAAAGAAGGTTTTATTTCTTAAATAGTATCAAATGAGCACTTCTCCTCGTTTTGCCCCAAAGGTTATTAATAGCCCTGATCCTGATATATCTGGTTTTAGGGGTCTGGTGAACGATGGCAATCAGGAATGATAATTTGCTTTAAAAATTCCAGTCAAACTAAAATTAATGCGATTTTTATTAATTTCCCCCTTTTTTTAATAAGAAACCCCGACTTATTATATATTTCTTACTCTATTATTCCCCTATATTTATGATATAAATGGTTTAGTTGAGATAGGAAAAAGAGCGATTAAAACAGAAGGATTGATTATGGCAAATTTAACGAAATTAATACTATTAACGAATTTAACATTGTTCGCACTTTCGTATGGTGCTGTTGAATTCCCGATTGCTAAGATAGCCAAAAAACCCTTTATAAATGCCACAGACCTCTATTATCCGCCCTGGGACTATGATGATGTCATGGATGTAAATTTGCTATATGCAATGACCGATTCCTTTCTTGATCCGATTCTGCAGGTCATGGACCAGCCATATGACGGAAGGGGCGATGGGTCGACATGGAAATACATCTATAACTACATTTATGGAATAGATGTTGATTACGGTATTGGTTTGATAAGCCAGCTGACCAGTATTACCGATAATGGTTCTAGCCAGGCTTACCGGAATCAGGATGGGGTTAACAAGATCCTTGCAAAACTGAGCGCAAGCACGGAAAAGGTAACCCTGAGCGCAACCGGCAGCGCGCGGGACTTTGCAGCGGCGTTCCTGAGGGATTCAACCCTGTTCAGGCAAAAGGTGGACAGGATCTATTTCAGCTGCGGGAAAGACGGGGACATCAGGTCAGACCCCAACATGGGATCTGACCCCAATTCCATAAAGATTCTAGTCACCAATAACGTACCTTTGTATTTCTCTTTTTCCAATGGGACCACGGCAAACTATAGCAATAGTCAATGGTCGCTGAATTTGGCGCCGTATCTGGTAATTACCGATACCATAAACGATAGCATGCTTTCCACAGCTCTATACTGGTCGTATTGGACCTCAATGGACGGTGGTTACCGGATGAAACATAACTTGTTAGAGCGTCCTGCAGTGCCAGTCGGCATCACCGAGGCAATAGTAAAGGCACATCCGGTGGCTTTTTTTGACGAACCGAGGGATGAGATGTCCATAAGCGGCGTTACAATAGATCAGGAGATACGAAACGTAAATGCGACAAAGGCGATGTGGTCGCCCATTAATTTCTATCATGCAGCAGGTCTTAATATTTTTTACGGTGGCAACCGTATTCTTCTGGATTATGCGGATTCTGTTCCAGGTTTTATAAAGATGTACAGTTTTAGGCCTTTCAGAGCTGTTTTTGACAACGGTTTTAATATGAGCCTGCAGGCAGCGTCCGATTCGACAGCCAATGTTTGGTTGTATAAGTGCAATGTGACAGAAACGATTTACCAAACCGTCATGAATTCCGTGTATCGTGAATTCATCAGAAGGTATGGCAGAGCTCCGGATAATTCGATCAATGAGAGTACTTGGTCCGATACGGATACCAAAGGAATTGCGCTTGATGTTTTTCCCAACCCGTTCAATTCCATTGTTTCAATCTCTTTCAATTTAACGGTACCAACGGATGTCCGGATCTCAATGCACGATACAAACGGCAGGCTTATAGAGAAAATCCAAGACCAGCGTCTATCAGCCGGAAACCATGTCCGTTCATGGAACTGTTCGGAAAGGCCATCGGGAATATATATGATCACGGTGAAAGCCGGAAACAAGGCATATGCCAAAGGGATCGTGTTGATGAAATAAATACAGGGGCGTCCGGTTTATCACCCCATCCCCCCCTTTAAACCGGACGCTCTCCTGTAATAATATTTATATATTAATAGCACCTATCAAGGAAGGTGCAAATGATCTGGAAATGTATTTCCATTATTGCCGGAATGATTTATTCAGTGCAGGCAGATTGGCCAGCGCAGGTTCAGGATATTGTGTATCCATGTTCCATTGATACTTCCCTGCAGCCAGCCATGTATTATAAACCAAGTGCATCGGGTCCGGTGCCGCTGCTGGTTGGTTTGCATTCATGGAGTTGGGGCTATAATACCGCATTAAGCGAGCCTTACGGGCAGTGGGCTGTTGACAGCGGGTGGGCATTTATCGCCCCCCATTTTAGAGGTCCAAACGGTCATCCTATTTCAACCGGTTCCAATGCTGTTGTGCAGGATATAATTGATGCCGTGGCATATGTGAAATCCCAGGTCACGGTTGATACAAACCGTATTTATGTCATAGGTCTTTCTGGCGGCGGGCATGCCACCATGCTCATGTCGGGCAAGGCCGCTCATATTTGGGGCGGCGCCTCTGCATGGGTTGGCATATCAGACCTCACAGCATGGTACCAGGAGAGTATTGAATTAGGTTCCACCTTCTGGCAGTCAATCCAGAATGCCTGCGGGGGAAACCCAACAACCGATTCCG
>MFYT01000046.1 GCA_001789205.1 Candidatus Raymondbacteria bacterium RIFOXYA2_FULL_49_16
CCCCGAAGACCGAATGAAGAGCCGTATGCGGGAAAGCTGCTCGTACGGTTCCGCGAGGGGCTGGGCAGGCAACTGCCCGGTCTACTCAACAAATACACAATAGTATTGTTGATTTGTTCCCTCTCTTTTGCAATCCCGCCAGGACGGTGGATAAAGTCAGACATGCATAAACACACAGGCAGCAGCGGCGACGCAAGTGGTACTGCCATGGAGGCGGCACTCTCCTGGAAAAACGTGGGTTTTAATTACCTGCATATTACCGATCACGGGAATTTTGGCGAATGGACCAACGGGAATGCGATGCAGGCAAACGTCCTCTACGGCGGCAAGGATTTCAGGGTCGGAGTGGGAATTGAGAAAGACCTCTACCCGCACTATAACATCTCATACGCTTTTTTGGATACACCCAATCACTATTTGCCAGGCGATTATACCGACCCATTCTGGTCATCGCATGGTGTATCACAGTATTCCTTTGGCGGCAATAAAGCGCTGGTACACTATGTCGATTCCACTGGCGGTTGGATGTCCATAAACCACCCGGGCGATTCTGGAATGAGTTATTCACGTTTTACCACAACTCTGGACTCGCTGCTGCCTCTCGTGGAGAATGGGCTCAAAGGATTCGAGGCTTTTAACGGTGGGAACAGTCTTGTGTGGACACAAGCGAAACATATCTGGCATGCAGGGGGCATATGGGACAATATCCTGGTGAGGGGCCATCGTTTCTGCGCGCTTTCCGGTTCAGACAGCCATGGGAACACAGTGTATAACGGGTTTGGCTGTAACCGATTATATATCCTGACAGATTCGCTGACAGACCAGGCCTATTTTGAGGCGCTTTTCGCGGGCAGGTTCTACATGGAGGCTGATTATTACAATGGCGCACCGTTTGCCATTATCATGAATGTGACTGCGGGAGATTCCATGATGGGAAGTATTGTCTCGGTCCATGGCGACTATGCGGATGTCAGGGTCCAAGCATCGGTCGATACAGCGTATACCCGGTCAATAAGCAGAAACGTCCCCAGACTCGACACCATACGGGTCATCTGCAAAGGCGCTGTACTTGCAGAAGTGTGTCCTAACAGGGTGGAATTCGATTCCCTTTTCCAGGTTCCCGCTGATTCAATTTCTTATGCGCGAGTCGAGGTGCAGGCAAAAAACCTGACCAGCGGATCCATTGTGCGCGCGCTTTCCAACCCCATCTACATCAGAAAGGACACCACAACAGCGCTCGGATCCGCGGCAGGGTTGGAGACAAAGACAGGCCTTGCCATATCGCCGAATCCGTTTAATCCAGCCGTGAATATTTTTATAGGGACACACAATCATGCGTCCCTGCGAATCTACAACACAAACGGCCGGATGGTCGCGGATGTAACACAACGCATAAGCAATGGCCGTGTTACCTGGGACGCATCAGGCATGCCCAGCGGCGTATATATCATATGCGCAACTGTCGGGAATAAAATATTATCCAAGGTGGCGACACTTATACGATAAGGAAAATACTATGAACTGTTCCAAGATATCATGTCTTTTTGTCTTTGCAATACTGTTTTCCAATGCACAGGCAATACAATTCAAATGGGGTCCGGTTATTGAACATGCCTCACAGACCTCGCTCCAGATCCGTGCCACTACCGATTCCGCAGCGGATGTCATATTAAACTACGGCATTGTATTCGTGACGGAGAATAATGATACAATAAGCAATACTGACAGCGCTGTTTTTGCACTGTCGGGGCTTGTGCCAAACCAAGTGTATCAATACACCCTTTACGCTGGAAATGCAACCAGAACAGCAACATTCAGGACACTGCCTGCACGCGGACAGCGCGCGCACGTGGCTACGCACGGCGATGTACAAGGCTCAGGATTCTGGTTCACCTATTATGTGGGACCTTCCATGCTTATGCAAGACTCACTGGATGCGTTTAACGCTTATATCATGACTGGGGACTATATAAATAATGGAAACGCCGTGGAATGGGACAGCTATTTCAATCATTCAAGGCTCCTCCTCGACCATATACCTTCTTTCCCTGTCTGGGGCAACCATGATGTAGGCGGCGATATGCCAATCTACAATGTATTCCCGGAATATAATCCACTGAACAAGCTCTATTATTCATTCGACGCAGGCAATGCGCATTTCTCCGTGGTCGACGGAAGCTGCTTCAGGAACAACACGGCACAGCAGCAGTGGCTGAACAACGATCTTGATACATCGACTGCGCTTTTTAAATTTGTCTTCTGCCATTATTCTCCAATCGGGTCAGGCAGCTACGGCATGTGTACGTATGCCATGGGTCAGATAATGCCTATTCTGGATGCCCATAATGTGGATGCATATTTTGCGGGCCATAAGCATTCATATGAACGAAGCAAACCTGTTTGTTATGGTCCCGGCTCTCCAGATAGCGGAATGCTGTGCGACAACGGAACATACTTTTTTATTGCTGGAAATTCGGGACAGAACCTGTGGGATGATCCTGCGACCTGGCCAACGGCATTTGACACAGGGGCCTATCACGGTTATGTGGACATTGTCGTGGAAGACAGCGTTGCCAGAATCCAGTCGATGGGTGCGAATTGGCCCTCTTATTGGGACGCGGCAAATGACTGGCAGCTGACCGACGGAATGTATTTTTCCAAACAGTATGATATCATGAATAAATTCCTGGTGTTTGACTCTGTTATCATTGATAAACGGCACGAGTCATCGGCTAGGGAAAAGGGGATGAACAAGACAACAGCACCGTGGATGGAAGTATCGCCGAATCCGTTCAATCCGACTGCAAGAATAGCCGTCAGCTCGCCTCGCTTCGCCAGACTCGCCAGCGAGTCTAGGTGGGCGGGCGAAGCGGGCGGGCAGCGGGCAGCGGGCGGAGAAAAGACGGAAATATATATTTTTAATGTTCATGGAAAACTAGTTCAGAAGATGCCTGCTGACTTCTGCCAGCTGACTTCTGGCATTACATGGGATGCATCGGATCTGCCCAGCGGAGTTTATGTCATTAAGGCCATGGCAGGGAACGTAGTGCTAATAAAAATGGCGACCCTGCTAAAATAACACAAGCGCGGCTTGTCTTTTTAGGATTGGTCCTGGGCTTGCAGCCACGCCAGATTATCCCGGATTAGGCCTTCGTCGCTGGCCATTTCCAGGGAACACCATATGGGACTGCGGGGAACAGCGGCAAGAACCGTGCTGAAAGAAATGGGGGCTTGGGCCAAGGGTTTGGGCGAATAACCGGTTTCAGGCGATTGGACGCCCCATTTCAAGTGGAAGTGGGCGATCAGCGGAGCAAGACGGCCATAAGCTTCAGTCAGGTCCTCCTTCAAGAACCACGTATTGAAAAGATCAAAAATAAACCTCACGTTCTTTGAAGCGGCTTTTTGATACAGCGCCAGACAGTGGTCCACAGTATCGTGGGGCTGGCCATCATGGGTCTCCAGGTAGACCTCTAATCCCCTAACAGCCGCTGCTTCGGCAAACTCCCGCAGCTTGCCGGGCAGATTGTCGGCCGCGTTAAAAGTGTCCCCGAAAACCTTGATCCCTCTGGCGCCCACAGTACTCGCATAATGAACCAGAGCGTTTCCATGTTCCCAAAACCTGGCTCCCCAGGGGACCGAAAGGCAGACAGCCTCAATCCGTTTTTCCTTAAGCGCGTCCCTCACCTTTATCGGTGAAACAGCAGCCAGATGGGGAAGCCATATCTCCAGACCATGTATCCCCAGATTGGCGCAAAGGTCGATTATCGTCATCAGTCCCGTTGAGTAACGCCAACTGATGGAGCATAGGGCGGGTTTAAGCCTATGCATGTCTTCATCCGCAATACGCAGGTTGTTCATTTTGAGAGTATCACCTTTTTTTGAATATTTTTACCATTGGCAAGCGACAGCCGGACAACATAGACGCCCGTGGAAACACAGCGGCCCCGGTCATCGCGTCCGTTCCAGACAATCCGGTCCATACCGCGGACTCCTGATAGCACCCATGAACGCACGATCCCGCCCTTGACATCGAACACGGTCAGCCTGGGACTTTTCCGGTCTCCTGAAGCGATTGGGATGAAAAAAGTCATGGTGACCGTGGGATTGAAAGGATTCGGTGATATTTCAAGAAACGGGGCTCGCAACGCGTCTGGTTCGCTGGCGCGGCCCATGGAGCCTGGGTTGATCCATACTTCCAGCACTGGCGGTGCCCCGCTTTCCCGGCTTTTAAAATCAAGATAAACGCCATCACTCACCGGATTGTATAGCCCAAGCGAATAAAAGGAATCAGAAGCTGCCTGGGCCTGCAGGCTGGCGGTTAGGTTGGCATATTTCCATCCTATAGAATTGCCGATGACGATAGTGTCAACAGCGCTGCCGAGTGCGGGCTGGTTTGACCAGGTGATGCTCCCCTCCTGCCACGCATCGTCAGCAATGGTGTTAACGCTGATATTGGCGGTCACGGCTGATGCGGAGTAAAGCTTCAATACGGCAGAATCCACAGTCATGCCGGCAATGTTGGAAAGATCAAATTTCAGAAAGACACGCCGCGTATAATCCAAGTCAGAGGTCTTGATGGTAAGTACCGAATCGTTACCATAATTGGTACCAGCAAATGTTCCGCCCCGTGTAAAGGCATCCGCGATTGGCCGGGCAATATAAACAGGACGGACCGTAAGCGCAGCCTGGGTGGAAAACCCCAGCACCGTGGAGGAGCAGCGAACACTGCCTGAACCCGGTGTCCAGCCTGTAACAAGCCTGCCTGTGGAATCCACGGTCCCGAGTGTTTCCGGCGTCATGGACCAGACCAGACCGTCCGTGAGCGTGTCCGCGCTGCTGTCCGGAAAAAGACCCAAGGCAGTTAATTCTATAGTGTCAGCAATTCCCGCCATAACGGAAGATGGGCTGATCGCCATTCCTTCTATCAGGAGCTTCCGTAGAACAATATGCACGTCAGTGGTCTCGCCTACCCTCAGTACAACCTGATCGACTATTGCCACCTGCCAGCCGTCACGCTGGACTGTTATCTGGTTGGCGCCGGTGTCAGCCTTGACAACAGCAATACCGGAAGCGTCCGTAAAGCCGGTGTTGCTCGTGTTCTTCCGGACCGAGCAGAGCGCGCCTGGTATGGGATCGCCTGTAGCGGAATCATGAACAGAGATTCGCGCGTAACCAAAGACCTTGGGAATGCGATGGAACACGGCGTAGACACCCAGGCCAGTGCCCGGCGATGCAAAGGAAAGTATTGTCGTGATACTGTCCGTGGAAACGGTCATTGTCCGGGTAGATTGGACCAGTGACAATGGCTCGTCAATGCGAAAACGGAGCGTCGCGCTCTGTCTGGGCGGATAAGTTGCGGAAAAATACAAACTGTCCGGTGTAATACGACAGAAGACAATACTCGGACTATCGGCCTTTACCAAACCGCATTCTCCCGCCTTCCAGAACACTGCGCTAAACGCGTTCAAACCCGCGTGGCTGACAGCGTGCAGGGTATCGCTGTTTTCCACGATGGAAAAAACCGGTGAGGCGGCATAGACGGCCATATCCAATATGCTTTTATTGGGCAGAACAGCATAGGCATAAGAAGCTTTTACGGCATTAACACCATGGTTCATCCAGAGCGTAAGCATAGGATTGGTACGCAAAATGGTATCTCCTATACCGATGTTGCTCCAGCGGCCGGTCTGATTGGCCGTTTTTCCGCAAAGATCGGTCCCGCCTGGAAAATAGTATCCAATGCTGTCACAGGCTGCCCAGGCCGCATCGGTAATGGTCCCCGACCAGCCGGTACCCGTGGCAACGGTCGTACCGTTAAAGACAAGAGGCGCATTGGCCGCGGACAAGGGACGCTGGTTCACAATTGTTTCCGCGGAATCAGTTGACGGACAGTTGACATCGCTGCCCAGGCAAACCAGCTCCCCATCAAAAAAGAACCAGCTCTTTTTCGCGGTCAGGACTTCCCCATTACTGGAAAAATCCATTGCCGAAGCGCCGTAAGGCCCGCATTCCACTCCGCCCACAAAAGGACGGGAATTGGAATAGGCCGCGCCGGTTGGGTAGCTCTTTTTCTGGACCGTGATGCCAGGAAGACGGTTCCAGTCGAGAGTGGGAATCACGTCGTTTGTAGTGTACTCGTCCCCGTTCCGAAGAATGTACGTCATGCCGTCCGAAAGGTGCCACGACTTCTTGCCCTCGTTGTTCACCAGTTCCGATCCGGTGATGCCCGGTCCCATCATTTTAACCGACAGGTGATAATCGGGACGTTTATGCACTGTGAAGTAGGTGGCCCAATAATTTTTGTGCCCCAGGGGCCAGGAAGCCGTGTTTCCTTCGTTTTTAACCGCCGACACACCTGCGGCTATCTCCACCGGCAGGGCGGCGCTAAAGGTCTGAAGCGCTTTACGGGCGGCATTCTGAAAAAGCGTCTGATAAGGACCGGACTGAACCGCCATCAGGACCAGCGCGGTCAGATTTCCGCCCAGCCCCTCGCGGCGGGTAATGCTTCTTCCGATGACAGAAACGTCGTAAGAATTATGATACAGGCACCAGGCAGTTCCCTCGGCATTAAAGTTCGTGATGACGTCAAAATTAACCTGCGATAACATATAACTGGTATTACGAGTAAACAACAGGTAACGAGGGCCGTCTGCCGCTACCTGCGCCCCATACCCGCCAATGTAGAGTTGGTTACTATGATGAATACAAGAGTAATCAGGACGGATACCGTCGTAGCTGGAATGGATGGTCAGTTCACCTTGTGCAAGGGTCCGTGCCCGGTTGATATAGAGTAAATCACCGGAAACAATGCCATAGTACAAATTACCCAAAGCCTGCGTAACCATATCGCCAGGATTGGATGGTGGATTAGGATAATCCAGGCACCATTTCAACGCGGCGGAGGCTTGCGCAAAAATCGCGGAATCCACGTGTCCCTGCATAAGCAGAAGCGCGGGCCCGTAGTACATGGGGATTCCCTGGTACCAGTACCACCAGTTGTTGATGCGTGAGACCCCGCTGTAGACGAGATCATGGATGGAGTCCAACGCGAGTTCCATGGCGTTCCGGATGCTGTCACTCCGGTACAGCCTCTGCCCCGGAGTGGCATAAGCCAACGCCATCTGTTTCATTCGCGAATAATGGCTGATAGCCTGCCATTCCCCGCCGTAGGCAAGTGAAATAGTGTAATCGATATCCGGCCAGCCTCCGCGCGGTTGGCAATCGTTCATATAATTACGGGCCGAATTCTCCAAGTCAGTCAGCGCCTGGGCCACAACCGGATCGTTCGTGTCAGCACCCGCACCGGTCATGTAATTGATGACATTGGCGCGCAGTGTGTCGACATCCGCTGCTTCTGTCCGGATAGACAAAAACGCCGCGGCAGCTAACAGCAGGAAAACGGAGAATTTCAACATTGCAACCCTTTCTGTAAACACATTCTATTGAATATACACCAGTTTCCTCTCCAGTATTTTTGCACCGGCCTGCATGCGCAGCAGATAAACACCTGAAGCCTGCTGCGATCCGGACCAGATGAGCCTGTACTCTCCCGCTTCTTTTTTCCCATCCAACAGACGCGTGACCCGGCTGCCCTTTACGTCAAAAACATCAAGGACCACTTTTTGCGCAAAGGGAATTGAAAAGGTGATCACAGCGGAGGGGTTGAAAGGATTCGGCGATATTTCAAGAAACAAGGCCCGCAACGCGTCTGGTTCGCTGGCGCGGCCCATGGAGCCTGGGTTGATCCATACTTCCAGCACCGGCGGTGCCCCGCTTTCCCGGCTTTTGAAATCAAGGTACACGCCATTACTCACCGGATTGTATAGCCCAAGCGAATACAAGGAATCCGAAGCTGCCTTGGCCTGCAGGCTGGCGGTCAGGTTGGCGTATTTCCATCCTATGGAATTGCTGATAACGATAGTGTCAATAGCGCTGCCGAGTGCGGGCTGGTTTGACCAGGTGACGTTCCCCTCCTGCCACCCATCGTCAGCAATGGCGTTAACGCTGATATTGGCGGTCACGGCTGATGCGGAGTAAAGCTTCAATACTGCCGAATCCACAGTCATGCCGGCAATGTTGGAAAGATCAAATTTCAGAAAGGAGCGCCGCGTATAATCCGCGGAAGTCTCGGTCTTGATGGTCAGAACCGAATCGTTGCCGTAGTTGACATCAGTATAAGTTCCGCCCCTGACAAAGGCGTCCGCGATTGGCTGAATTATAAAAATGGGACAAACCGTAAGCGCGGTCTGGGCGGAAAACCCCAGCACCGTGGAGGAGCAGCGAACACTGCCCGAACCCGGTGTCCAGCCTGTAACAAGCCTGCCTGTGGAATCCACGGTCCCGAGTATTTCAGGCGTCACGGACCAGACCAAGCCGTCCGTGAGCGTATCCGCCACACTGCTGTCTGAAAAAAGTCCCAGCACAATCAACGGTAACGTGTCTATAACTCCTGCGGTTATAGGAGAGGATTCAATTTTTATTCCTTGCATCAGAAGCTTGGGAATGATAAAATGCACGTCCGTGGTTTCGCCTGCCTTCAGCACCACCGGATTGACCGTGACCAGCGGCCAGCCATACTGGTGGACCGTTACCTGATTGGCACCGGTGTCAGCCTTGACAATCGCCATGCCGGAACCGTCTGTAAAACCTGTGTTACCCGCGTTCTTTAGGACCGTGCAGAGCGCGCCGGATATGGGATCGCCTGTAGCGGAATCGTGAACAGAGACACGCGCGTAACCAAAGACCTTGGGAATGCGATGGAACACGGCGTAGACGCCCAGGCCAGTGCCAGGCGATGCAAAGGAAAGTGTTGTCGTGATGCTGTCCGTGGAGACGGTGATAGTCTTTGACGAGCTGAGGAGGGTAAGCGGGTCGTTCAGGGTGAAATGAATTGTGGACTGAGTATGCGGTGGATAGGTGGCAGAGAAATAGAGGCTGTCCGATGTTGTGCGCCAAAAGGCCACGCAGGGGCTGTCTGCCTGGACCATACCGCACGTCCCGGGTTTCCAGAACACAGCACCCAAGGCATTCAACTGGGTGTTCTCAACGGCCTGCAAGGTGTCATTGTTCGCCACTACGCGCACATCGGGCCCAGCAGCATAGGTAGCCATGTCCGTCCTTGAAACCGCAGGTAAAACAGCATAGGCATACTTCTGACTTAGCGCATTAATTCCATGATCGAACCACAATGTATAAATTGGAGCCGAATAAACCGTTTCAGAAGCGCTGCCGGCAAGGGACGACCATGTTCCAGATTGTACGGTTTTTTTCAAGATTACGGGAGAGGTATTTTGGAAGAAATAATATCCAATACTATCACAATGCACCCAACTAACATTGACGAGAGTGTCCGTCCAGCCCATGGACGTTGGAAGTTCAATGCCATCCGAATAAATGGGTGCACTTTCACTCGAAAGCGGTGCCTGATTGACAATTGTCTCAACACGGTTGGTGTTGGGACATGTAATATCACTCCCCAAACAGACCATAATTCCGTCAAAAAAGAACCAACTTTTGAGCGCGGTTAAATCAGAGACATTCGCATCAAAATCCATCGCTGAAACCCCGTAGTCTCCCTGAGACAGACCACCCACAAATGCGCGTGTGCCGTATGAATAGCCAGTACCGGCCGCTCGATACTTCCTTTCAACCGTGGTCCCTGGAAGCCGGTACCAATCCAGAGCTGGACGAACGTTGTTCAGAAAGTATTCATCTCCTTTGACTGTGATGAAGGTCATTCCATCCGAAAGATGCCATGATTTTTTTCCCTCATCGTTGACCAACTCAGCGGGTTTCATCCGGCTTGAATGCATTTTAACAGACATGAAATAATCAGTGCCGCGAGAAACCGTATAATCCGATTCATTGTAATGCTTAACGCCATAAGGGAAAGCTGGAGGCACAGATGAGGTCTTTACAGGCGCAATCATCCCTGCATATTGACTCGAAATTCCATACGGCCAGTGTTCAAGCATCTTTTTTGCCGAAGCCGTCAGTGTGTCCTGGTAATCTCCGGGAATAACAGACATCATAAGAAGCGCATAAAAAGCATTGCTCGCATACGTACTGTAGGATCGTACAATCGACCTGCCCATGACCGACGGATCCCAGCAGTTTGCATAGACAGCCCAACGCGTTCCATTTAGAATATACTTGAAGAATGTTTCGCTGTTCGCCGAGGGTACTTCGTACGAAGTACCACGGACAAAAAGAAAATACCGTGCAACATCCATTGCAAAAGAGCCGCCGTAATGTCCTGTCTGAAGTTGTGCCTCATGCTGGTGAAAGGAGTAATCCGGTTTTATACCTTCTCCGGAACTGGTTACACACACGGAAGCAAGCTTTGTACGGACCGTCCCCAGGCGAACCGTATTATTGGTGATGAGAGCATAGTGAAGATGGTTCATGGACTCCCATACAAGATTTGCCCCTGTACCCACGGGCGCCCCATTGATCAGATAGTTTAAAGTTCCAAGCGAGGTATTAAAAACCGAAGAATCAATATGCCCTTGGACGAGTAAAAGAATCGGGGAAAGGTAATTGGGTAGTCCAATGGTATACCACCACCAATGGCTTTTAGTGACACCGTTATAAACATAGGACTGGACATATGTTAACGCATCCTCTATCTTTCTTAAAAGCGTGTCCTGCCGGTACAACGAGATTCCTTCAGTGAAATAGGCTTGCGCCATTGTCAGTACGCGTCCATAGTGAGCGGAAGGTAGCCCCCAAGTCGCCACCGGCACCTCATTATAATCCACATCGCTCCAGCTTCCGTTGGGAAGACACGTTGACAATGCCGTTTCTGCGCTGGAATCAAGCGAAGAAAGGGAAGCGGCCACCATGGAGTCAGCCTGGTTCGCACCTTCGGCCGTGTAGAATGCAATTACCTGCTTCCGGACGGTGTCGATATCCGCTGCTTCTGTCTGGACAGACAAAAACACCACAACAGTCAATAACAAAAAAACGGGGAACTTAACCATAATACTCCTTTCCGTAAACACATTATTTCAGATATACCAGCTTCCGTTCCAATATTTTCGTCCCGGCCTGCATGCGCAGCAGATAAAGGCCTGAAGCCTGACTTGAACCGGCCCAGATGAGCTTGTGTTCTCCCGCCTCTTTTTGCCCGTCCACAAGACGCGCAACCCGGCTGCCCTTTACGTCGAAAACATCAAGGACCACTTTTTGCGCAACGGGAATTGAGAACGTGATTGCAACAGAAGGATTGAAAGGGTTGGGGGCAACATCAAGAAA
>MFYT01000047.1:0-48395 GCA_001789205.1 Candidatus Raymondbacteria bacterium RIFOXYA2_FULL_49_16
CATGGAAACACCTTTGCCCGCAACGCCTGACCCGGGAAGATACTGCGCATCGTCGGTAACAGGCGCAAACAAGGTGTCGCCGGCAAACAAGTAGGTAAGAAAACCTTGTTCACCCGAGGGCATGTTGTGGTTTGCCTGAATGGCTGAAAACGTATTATTAGTCAGACTCCACATACGTCCCAGGAAGGCGCTGTGGGCCGGACTGTGTACGGAAACCCGTTCAATGCTCGACTGCCTGACTGTTCCTCTAAAAGGCAGCGAAAGCAGGTGCCAGCCTTGTCCAAGGCTGTTTGCGGCGCCTACCTTATATCCTCTGCTGTTGCTGATTCCCCGGTATATGGCCTTGCCCGTTGTTTTAAACGGAATTGAATTCAGGTTACTATAACCCGTAACCAGAAGAAAGGCCTGGTTGTTGCCAACATAGAATCCAGTATCACTGGCCGAATATTCACGGTATGCGCCGGAAGACCTTAACCTCAGAAGTTTCATGCGCGATTTGTCATATTTACCGGCAAATTCCGGTATATTGACCAGAAAATCCCGTTGACGCTGATTGCTTGGGCTGGTTACCAGCGAACAGGGCATGTTCACAATCCGCCAGGAATTGAACAGGTTGGAGAGTACGCCGGTTGCGCTATCAACGACAAACTGGGGGCTCAGGTAATGGGTATTGCTGAAACTCCCATCGCTGAAACTGACCGCGCAATAAATACCCGACAGATCTATCATTTCCTGGTGCGCGGCCATCCACTGGCCAATGGCGTAGTCAGCGGCAATCAGCGTATCGTGGCCGCCCGCGGTAGAGGCGTATTGTTTCGTGTTCACGCAGACAGTGTCAATGCTTGCGCCATCGCCGCGGAAGGTGATCACCTTCATTTTCACGTCGAGATTAACCGTATTGTCACGTATCCCTATGCGGACCACGCTATTGGCGTAATCAAAAGAAGTGGATGCAGCCACAATCGCCGGCGCCCTCCGGTCAACACCGAGCATCAGAACATAGCTGTCCTGGTTCCAGGTCGAGTCCTCGCCGTCTCCCTGTTTCCAAAAATCCTCCATGACAAAACCATCAAGAGCAACGTATGCGTCCGTGGCATTCACGCTCTGGGCGGCGCCGCCAAGGCATTCAATGGCGCCATCGCTGAAGACCCTGAATATTTTAAGCGAATCGTTGTATCCATCAAGCGTTGGATTGAAATGGATCTTCAGCCCAAGGCCGGGATTGACGGTAAAGAGGGAATCGACTGAAGCTCCGCCAAACTTGGTGAGAAACCAATATTTGCTCCGGGTCAGATTGGCAATACCCAAAGCGGTCATCTGGTCGATATCGCCCTGGTTGCGCACAGACCTCCCTATCCAAAGGGTTGTCGAGTTCTTGTACGCGTCGTTTATCAGACTGTTTGCATGGAGCGTGAGTTCAACAACATTGTTATCGAGGAGCAGGGTGGTGTCTCCCGCTGCTGGATACACTGGCGCAAAGTCTACCCTAAGGGTGGTGAAGTTGAACCACGCGGTCTCGAAAATATTTCCATGGATATCCCTGAGCTGCACATAGACAGTCTCAGGATTTGAGACCAAGAACCCTATGCCCGGAGCTGTATAGGCAAGCGGTGCGCCGTATACCCCGAAGGTGGCGCCCCAGCTTACAGTACCGAGGTCGTGGCTGGCCCCCGCGGTCACAGAGCATGCCACGGCATTTGCGATAAAATCATAGGTAAAAGAGACCGCGGCGTCAGAAGGGCCCTTTCTATCAACAGTGAGCGAGCAAAGCGTCGAATCATCCGCAGGTCCGGCCGGCGGGACCATGTCGCTGAGATATAAACGCAGGTACAATTTTTCCGTGTCCGAATTGGCCGCGAACCCGAGCTGGTTCACGTTCACATAGCTGGTACAGGCAACGCCTTTAGACACAGTATCGCCGCTTAACAACACCGGGCCCGACAGGGCAACGGCGGAAAAAGTGTAACCCGCGGCCGCATTGTCTTTGCCATACTTGCCCCACACCCTGGCCGAATTTTCATGGACATTCGTGTCCTGGACCGAAAAAACTAGCCGCACAATGGAGTCGTTTATCTGCGCAAAGGAAAGGTCCTGCGCATGGGGGGAAGAGAGCACGTAGGTGGCGCTTCCCACGGTTGCGGCGTTTGAACCATAGGCGTGGAAACTCACGCTGGCGTATGCAGTCAGATAATAAGCACCCCGGTACAGCTCGATATCGGTAATAGCGCCGTGCATGGAATCTATGGGAAATGTACCACTGTAAAAAGCGACTCCGCTGCTGAACGACAACCCATCGCTTAGAGGCATGGCGCCATAATAATATCCTGTATCAGTCGCCACTATAGTAATATAGCGCACACTCGCGTCGTTGGAAAAAACATGCCCTCCCAGACCGTCGGCAACCATGGCCGCGCTCCAGTCTATGGTAAAATTGTTATAGGCATTGATCGAGGCCGTGACCGTGCCCGCGCTGAACCCCGCTACCATAGTGGCAACGCTGTCGCGCGATACGGCGAGTGATAATGCCGCGTTGGACGCAGAATCGACCGGCGCTGCCGAGAAATAGTACATGCTGTTCGGATCAATACCCGCGGTAATATCGATGCTGTCATTCGCGCTGAAATTAGCCGCATCCACAAAAAATCGATACGGATATCGTTCCTTATCAAAGGCGGAAAGACCGCTTTTATTGAAGTCGTATCCCAACCGTAGCTTGTTGTTTTCCGCGCTTTTCGCCGCAGTCAGCGCTGATGGGGTTATGTTCCATTTCATCCGTATGGCAGTGGCGCCGAGTGATACAAGGTCAATGGCAACAGCGAGCTGCGCCGGGGGAATAGTGTCAGTTGAAGCGATTGTCTGTATGATACCATATTCCTTTTCCGTGGACCAGACACCGCGGCTGTCTTTGACATAAGCGGCCACCGCGTACGGGCAATTATACTGGATACTCCGCAATTCAGTGATACTGTCAAGACCCGATGCGACTGTCGGCGTTATCGAATACAACACAGTGAAATTGGGGTCATTGTAGGCGGTAGGCGTATCGGAAGGAGACGAATAATACCGGTAGAGAAACTTGATTTCATCGGGTATCGCGCCTCCGGAAATGCTCCAGTAAATATAAATCCGGTTTGTACTGGAAGCGGAACTGCCCCCCGCCCGAAGGGAATCAAAAACCACCCTGTTTTCCGGCGGCGTGGCCACGGTGGTAATACGTTTGATATCAATCGCCGACCACATGAGAAAGGTGTCCTGCACCGCGACGCCGAAGAAATACGCCGTTAAATCGTGCAAGGTGTCGACGGTAAAGGGGCCCCGGTTTATGGTATCGCCCACGCGCCATGGCGTCATTGACGTGTAGTTTGCCGCCAATTGGCCCGAGTCGGTCCCTATGAAAATAACCGACCGTTCAACGTCTTCCTCGATACTGCTGTCAACGACAAAGGAAAAAGTGACCGCGGTGTCGCCCACGGACGAAGCTTGGATCCAAAAGGGGTTTCCCGGAGCCACGCAAATGGCGCCATAGGTTTCGGTAAGCATGGTAGCGCCGTTTACCGTGGAATCGATCGCCGCCCAACTGTTGCCATTCTCATTGTCTTTGAGCGTAATGGTAAAGAAATAACGCGAGGTGGGTTCGAGGCCGGGTATCTCGACAACGCTGTCGGCAAGCACAGCGGAGGCCGCGACCTGGACATTGGGGGCGCCCGAAAGCGGATTGATCTCGTATCCTACTGTGCTGTAATAAATTTTAACCAGATCAATGTTCGCCCCTATCGCGCTCCGGTTCAGTATGGAGATCGCCGCGGTATTATCGCAGACATACGGGGTCTCGTACGCCGCGACCCGGACCGTGTTATTCAGCTTGGTATATTGCGGATAGACATTCACTGTTTTTGACCAATTGCCTAAACTGTTTTTCGTGGCTGTTCCCACATAGTATTTTAACCCGGGCTGGCAGCCGGAAAATGTGTAGGTATTGCACGAATCAATGGTTGCACGCAGAATTTTCCTCTGGACCGAAAGGGTCCTATAATTTACATACAGGGAAGAATCCGTCGTCAGAAACAACAATACCGTATCAATGCCTCCTTCGGCCGCGATATCGACGCAATTAGAGATTTCATACAAGATGCTGGTCGTGGCAACTGAGGGAAACGACACTTCCACCGGATTGGGCGGATACACGAAATTGGTGGCAATGCTGTGCGTGTCAGTACCGGCGATTATTGAACGCACGCTAACGCCGGTCACATTGTCGACAATGGTAAGGGAAAAATAATGGCGGCCAGTGACAAAATCGCGTACAATGAGCCTGCCCGAGGGCAATGCCTGAAATTGCGCAAGCGTGAAGCTGGTATCGGGAAGGGCGCCAAACTGGTTTTTCACATACCCGGTATCGGGATAAAAGATATAGACCGAATCAATGCTCCCATTGATGGCACCAGGGACAAAATTAGCATAGACAAACCCTGAATCAATGTTTTGCGACAGGGTGAATGTAATGGGGTTCAAATAGGGCCGGTAGAAGCTGTCGATGACGATACTGTCTGAAAACAGGCTCGTATTGTCGCGCGGTATGACACCCACGTAGTATTTTGTACCGCTGGAAATAGCAATGGTCTGGTTGTCCTTTATGCTGGTCCGGGCGACAGTGTCGGTAGAAGGCAGGGTTTTGTTGATAATGGCGTTTTTATTCGTGGTGACCCACACATAAATATTGTTCACATCCGAAGGAAGCAATGAATCGCCAGTGCAGTGAAAGGTAAAGGACGAGGAGCTGGAATCGGTTTTGACGATATGGAGCGTGTTGGTAGGCGAACCATTCTGAGTGGTGGCCTGGGCGTTTGCCGCTGAAGAGAAGTTATAGGCCTGGTCACAGACAAAAACCGAGAAATAATAGAGGGTATTGTCCGTAAGACCCAGGACGTCCGTGGTCATGGCGCTGCTGGCTACATTGACCATGGCTATTGCTTTGGTGCCATCGGTCTTGGTTGTGGGATAGCCGTCAGTGCGATACACAACAAAAACGCTGTCAGCGTCAGCAGTGCTTGATCCGGTCCAGTTAAGACGGACGCTGCTGGTTGAGAGTGTGGTTGCGGAAAGCCCTGTAACGCCGTCTGGGGAGATGGAATCGAAAATATAATTGATAATTAGTGTTGGGTCGGTGCCCGAGGCTTCGCGGGAATAAATAGTATAGTTCCTCCCCGCGCCTCCGCGGTCCCTGAGCGCAAGGCCATAGGCGTTCCGGTCAATAATGTCCTGCGCCAGCCACCGGTCAATTGGAACATTAAGCACCTGGCTGGGGTAGAATGTTTTCCTGATGGGCGTGGAATTTATGCGCGAACCGTTAAAGCCAGCGCATATTGTCAATCCGCTATATCCCGGGGTGTCTTTCCACAAGACAGGACTGGTTGGATAATAACGCTTGAAATTGTAGCAACTGGCGCCATTCTGAGGGGTCCAACCGCAAATCCCTGGTTGAGTTGGACTACATTCGCCAACAGTACCTTCATACATAGTATCTATGATTGTTGAAATTTCAATACCTTCTGTATCGAGTGCCGGAGCATGATTAATAGTGTCCGAAGACATTTGCACTCGCAATGTGCACGAAAGCACACGCGCACCAGCGATTGAATTGCAATTGAACATGATAAAGGGTGTGTGCTGGTTCCATGATTTCATACGAAGAGATGAATAGTGACCCTGGTTATAATTTCTCTCGTTTGAAGCGCCCAGAATATCATTATCATTGTCCGTGACAAAAGTCCCGCGGGTCTGGGCCCCTAAAAGAGCGCAAACCACTCCACCAAAAAGGATCACCCAATGCAGCTTCTTCATAATTAATATTCCCCCAAATTAATATTTTTCTTGTTTTAACTTAAAAATTTATGCAAGATAGAATATATTTCTCCTAAGACAATAAAGTCAAAAAGTGTTTTTAATGTATCGTATTTTATATTTTATGTCATTTTTAACATATTATGCTTTTTTTATTAATATTAACTTTTTTGTATTCAATTTTTAATAATTTAGTTGTTTTACTGATCTTTCTGGTTCAACATTATTAATAAAATTAGCCGATTAACTAAAATAATTTGAACTTTGGTTCTTTTTTTTCGACTAAATTTATGGAAACGATTCTAAATAATTTTCCTTTTGCAGTAAGGTATATATAAATATATATTTCTAAAAAGAAATTTAATGGCTAGAGTTTCATCATAAACTAGAAAACCATATCCAAGGAGTTAAATAATGATACCATACGCAAAAATAGCAGGGCTTTTCCTGCTCATGCTCACCTCTCTCTCCTTTGCGCAGACAGCCGATACATCCGAGCTATATGTGACTCGCACACTTTCTCACGACACCATTTATTTTGAAGGCGCTGACATCTATGGCCCATACAATACACATTCAACAGTTACGCTGCGCGGCGTTGCCACCAACGACACGCTCTTTTTAGGTCAAAAATACGACATTGTCTTTGTTACAGACAATTCCGGTTCAATGAGCAGCCGCACTGCCGGTACCCGCCAATGGCACGATTCCATTACTCCCACAGGCGATACAATACGAGTGAGCCGTATCCAGGGTGCATACAATGCTGTGGCAAATTTTATTGATAGCTTTGCCAATCAAGGAATGCGTGTCAGCCTTATGTATTTCAGCGGTGTTGTAGGGACTGCCTATTCCTTGGGAAACGATTTCGAGCTCGCAAAGGCAAAGGCCGACACCTTCATCAATGGCAGCCAGCGGGTCAATGGCGTTTCCTATGGCGGTACCGCGATATATGCCGGCATTCACAATGCTGTCCGCTATGTGTCTGAAAATTACCGTAAAACTGAAGGAGGCGCAATCCCTGTTGTTATAGCCCTTACCGATGGCGACGACAATGCGTCCGGCGAATGGGGCACGGCAACCTGTCCTGGCCATGGTTATTGCTGGCCATCTCTTCAGCCAAACCTGGGCGTTGTCGAGGTCGCGGCCGTTGACTCTGTAATTTCAGTCATTGATTCTGTCCGTGACGCAGGGGTCGATCTCAGGGTATATACCATTAATCTAGGGCTGGATGACGTTAGCAACTATTTGCATAATATTGCGGCAGCAGGCGCAGGTCAATGGGCCCACTCCAATAACGGTGCAGACCTCTCTCCCATTTTCCAGAGCTTTTGGGCTGATATTGTCGACATAACCGCTATCAAGATAAATTCAAACACCCCCATGGTAATCGATGTTCTTGGCCCCGACATTCATTATGTTGCCGGCAGCTATGGGGTCAATACCAGTAGCGGTTATGTAGTGCCTACAAATTTTACAGTCACAAATGTTGGCGGTTTGCAGGTATTAAGCTTCTCCATCGACACTGTCAAGCTTGGCCAGTTTTTCGAGGTCCATTACGATATCACAGCCGCGCGCACCACCCTCTCTGGTGGAGTGGTTGAACGCAAACGGGTAAACAATGCTGTCAGCGATGATCCTACCAACCATTCAAAAATACAATATTTGCAATATCTTGATTCAATTGCGCGCACAGTGATCAAACCAATGGGACGTTCGTATATAAATGTGCGGTCCCTCACCGATGGCATCTATCTTTCCACTACGCCTGGAGCATTTACCGATCCTGGTCAAATAATCTCCCTTCCTTTCAATCAATACGACACTGCAAAATACGGTCCTACCACCTTTTATCCTCTTTTGCTCCAACGAGGCACTGGGATCACGCAATATACACAAGTGCCTGCTACCTGGAACTTCTCACCAATGGCAGGCTGGGTGTGCAATCCTCCCGGCGGCCTTTCTGGTTCTATAGCCTCGTTCCAATCAGTGGGACTTACTATTGCCGGAAACAACACACTCGACGGCCAACGTAACTTCACCATTTCCTACAACGACGGCATTACAACCTTCATGGATTCAATCGGCTTTGACGCAAACTATGTGGCTTTTGACGAATCCGTCACTGTTGCAGGGGTAACGCAACGCGCCGCCACTGAGGTGACAGCTATCAGCGAATTCCTGACAACCCTTACCATTACTGGAAATTATAACCAGCTTGCCACTCTTCCCCATATTCTCTATGCAATCGGATACACTAACTACGAAAATTTCTGGGCCATTGACGCCCAGTGGAGCGCATCAGGCTTCACCGCGTACAATTTCTCAAGTATTTTCTCAGGTGTTGCCAACAGCAAAACAATCACCCTTGGCAATGCCCAAATTCCCGCTAAAACAAACACGCCAATAAACGATGCGGGTACTATAACCATTACCTATACCCCGACTGCGCCAGCAGGCCAGGTAAAAACCGCGAATTTCAACCTCATTATCCGCGATACCACGGATTATGATACCGCCGATTTTGTGGTCATTGCCAAATACACTGATTACATTAACCAAGGCACCAAGGACATTTTATATAATCAGGCTGGTGTTGTGGCCGCCTTTCCCAGCGCAAGCGATACGCTCAAACTGGTTGGTCTCATTTTCGATATAAATGTATCTGGCCCCCATTTTGTGGGCAATGCCGCGGTGCCGTTCAGTTCCACCCCGCTTACCTGGTATGTCAATGGCGTGCTCACGCCGTCCACTGGCGGCGCTGATCCAATGCTCAGACTCACCAATGTGCCTGGTCAAAAAGACACGGTCGTGGCTGTCTATGGCGGCATTCGCGACACGCTTGTTGTGACCTGGACATTCGGCGCGCAACGCATTCTCCATATAGAAACAGCGCCAGCCACGGCCAACACCAATACACCGGTCCTGGACATCGATGCCTTCACTATGCCCGTCAGCATCCAATCTGATACGTTGTATGCGGTTGTCCGCGATGAATTCGGGTATGCGGTGCCCAGCGCCGCAATCGAACGATGGAATTTCCCTGATGTCGATGGATATACGTATCTGACCATCCCCGCATCAGACCTATCCACCAACGAGTGCGTAATCACAAAGAAAACAACGCCCGGCGTCCTTTCCCCCACATTCCTTCTTATCGCGACATTGCCCGCGGGCATCAATCTGGCCGGGGTCAGCACGCAAACGTATTTCGATACGGTCGTAATCACGCTTGTGAATTACTCATATGTCAAAAACGCCATTTACGCTGATTCGTCAAACGGTTATTTAAGTGCCTATGAAACGGGTATTTTCAACACACAGGGCTCGCAATATCACCAGGAAGAAATTCCTGCTGGCGACACCATTCTGATCACAGCACTCAAGGACACTGTCAGGCTTCGCGCAAAGCAGACCGACGACCAACTGCCAATGTCAGGCATCCACTCTCTCAGCGCCCAGTGGATTGCCTCAAATTATACGTGGTGTGCCGCCTCAGGGTTCAGCCAGAACAACACGGTCACGCTCATGCCCATCCGGTCGGCTGCGGGTATCATTACCCTTATCTCCCAATACGATACTTCGAGTCAAGGATCCAATCCTCTCCTCGATACGGTGTATCTCAAAATCGCGCCGCCTGAGATCGCGACCTTTGCCATCTCGTATCCAACCACACCAGTTGTCGCTGGCCAGCCCGCGGCCGTGGTCATCTCCGCTGTGGACAAAGACGGTCATGTTATTACCGATCCCATCCGCACAACGCCCAGCACGCTCTGCTTTACGGTCGATGTCCCAACCATTGTCGAGAAGGACGGCTTTTTTGATACGCTCTACGCGGGCCAAAACAACTGCATGTCGAATCCTTTTACAGACGGTGAGTTCAGGGCCGACTTTCTTACTTTTATAAGCGGCGACAATCAGATAGATATAAGCATCACGTATGGAAGCGGCCAAACCTTTAATGGATCCTTTACCCTTGATATTGTTCCTGATGTTCCCGATTCCATTGTCATAGTAAAGCGGGGCGATCCTGATTCAACTCCTGTTCTCATTGACACGCTCAGTTCATTCGGGACCTCGGACCAAACATCCCAGTGGTATGTGGCCCTGCTCTTCGACAAATACGGCAACCTTATAACCAGCCAGACCATCACCTCACGCGTGGGTTGGAGCGTGGTAGACCTGCCCGCGAACCTGAACATTGTAGGCAACGAGGCCATGTACAATGCCGCGAACCTGACCAGCGGCGGCCTGGGAACCTTAACAATCACCTACAATTACAACGGTGTAACCATATCCAACACCTTCCAAATTGCGGTCATTCCGTTGGTTGGCGTGGCAATGGTCTCAACACACGAATGGGTGCCCGACACAGTGTCGGGCGTTTCTGAAATCCAGGATGTATTGACCAATGTGTTTGGTGTCAATGTTTCAGCCATACCTGCTCAATACCCCGCCTATTCATATAACGGCGCGCTTGTTAAAAAACTCGAATCGTTCGGGTTCATGCCATACTGCGACGGGTATCTCGATTATCTCAACATTGTTATGAGCGATACGTTTACCCTGCTCGACAAACATATTGCCGGGGTCAATTTCCGTTTCAACAGTTCCACGGGCATACCTGACACCATCTATTGGGCCGACTCCCTGATCAATACCACCACGCAGGCGACAACCCAGCGTATGAAGTTGCAGGCCCTCTCGCTCGATAAAAGACATTACCGTCTCTGGCTGGTGCCCAACTCTCACAGAAATTCACTTCTCGAAACCGGATTCAAACCCGCGGTTGTCTTTAACAATGGAAATGTGACCCATACAATGGTGCGTATTGGCAATGGTGCCACCTTTGCCCGTACAGTGCAGGACAGCACGCGCGATTCAGCCGCGCCGGTCATCCACCGCTTCCTGTACAAAAACAACATATGCAATACCGCGGTCACCACCAACGAGGTTAAAATCGCCTTTAGCGAACCCATTGATTGGTCACAGGCGCCTGATGTGCATTCCATTTATTCATTCACGCTCATCAATGGCGCAACAAAGGATTCTACCTTCATGCACAGCACAAGTGTCACAATTTCCGGCGCCAATGCCATTGAAGCGCTCGATGATAAGCTTGCCTGGAACTACAACAAAAACGAGACAAACAAACTCATGACCTACCGTATTGAGGTGGCCCAGAGCGCTGATCAGAAGTTCCAGATCGGCGGTACACGGCTTCGTTTCTCGGTAAATCCTTTAGACCATAAATTTAAAGACCTGAGCGGTAACCTGGCAACCTTAAAAGACAACCGGCAGGTTTCCCTGGAAGCCGAAGGCGTACAACAGACCGTTTGCGGTTTGAATGGTCCGACCTCAGTGTCGCGCTACGACGCCATGGTTTACAACTGGAGTACAGATCCCGCAACACATGAACCCATTCCCAATTTCCCCTTTTTCGGGTTTACCGTCAATCTGCGCACTATCACGAACAATTCAACCGATTTTATCCTGATAACCCCTGGCGGGATCACCAACAGCAATGCCACAAACGGCTATTTTTACGGTTATAGCCTTGATACCAACAAAGTCCTGGTTACCGCTTCAGCTACAATTTACGATGTCTTTGGCAATTCAGTCGCTTCCCCGTCATCCAATAAAAACCTTCGCCGCCATTTCAAGGTGGGCGATCTTGTGTCCGCAACCAACTATGCCAACCTTGGAACGCTCGATAGCGCGACAATCGACAGCATGTATATATGGCTCCGCGCTGTTGAACCTGGCGCGCCCGACACATTGCGGCCAAAGCTCAACTCTACGGTCACCATCGGCTACGATTACATTATGCAACACTGCAATCCAAACACCAGCGATGAAATATGCATACCCGCATGGAACTGCCTGAATGCAAAAGGCAGATTGGTGGCGCCGGGTGGATACATTGCCACGGTTTCAATAGCCTCACCCGGAAATGAGACAACCGAAATCAGAAAGCTTATTGTTACCAGCGGCGCGCAGGAGGTTGGTGTCGGGTTTTAAATATAAACGTCCGTTTCGACTCCGTTCATACGGTCGTTTATGAAAAATATGCAGCCGGTCCTTTGAACAAGGGCCGGCTTTTTTATTTTTCCCTACAGCCATCCCTTCATCTTGTAGACGGCAATGCCCAGCATCTCTTTCATGACCGACGACGACCAAGCAAGGTTCCAGGCATTGGGTAGCAGCGAGAACCAGTTATACGGCTTTTCTTCAGCTATATAATCGCACGGCGCTGGAATTACGGTAAATCCCATGCGCCTGAAGATGGGTACGGAACGTACCATGTGCAGAGCTGAACTGACCAATACAATATTCTTCCCCATTTTCTTTTCTTCCATGATTTCTTTTACATACAGCGCGTTTTCATAGGTATTCCGCGCTTTGTCCTCAATAATAATGGAATCGGCCGGCATGCCGAATTCGATCATAAGCTCGGCCATGTCGCGGCCTTCACACTGGTCCTTAAGGATAAAATCAATGCCGCCGCCCGAAACAATGACCACGGGCGCTGCGCCTGCTTTAAAAAGCCGTATTCCATGGAACATGCGCTCCCCTGCTTCGCTGAACTCCACATTGGTCCGAGGATAGCTTTTTGGCCTTCCGCCGCCGCCAAGAACAACAATAGCGTCACCTTTTACCGAATATATATCAACGGGAAGATAAGTCCTTTCGACCTTTTTAACAAGCATGGTGGCCACTATTTCAGTCGCGGGCAAATACGCGACAACCAGAGCAATTCCCAGAAGCCAGATCGCGGCCTTTTGCTTTCTAAAATACAGGCATACCAATGCCGCGGCAACGCATTCCATGACCAGGCTCAAAGGATATACAAACACCGGCAACAATTTAGACAACAATATCATACGTTCCTCCGGCAAAACAGGTATTATCCCATGCAGGGGACCTTGCTCTGGTTTTAGAATATATCATATTGCTTCCATTTTGCTCCAAGAATTATCTTTTTTAATAACAACTTAAAACAGGAAACACAATGAAAGAAACATTACACAGAAAAATCAGGGAAAAAAGCGCCACAATCGGGATAATTGGCCAGGGTTATGTCGGATTACCGCTTGCCGTTGAATTTGCCAATGCTGGTTTTAATGTCATTGGTTTTGACATTGACCCAGCCAAGGTCGAAAAAATAAACACTGGCGTGTCATATATTGTTGACGTAAAAAGTGAAGATCTGAAAGCGGTCGTGGCAAAGAAAAAACTCTGCGCAACCGCGGATTTCTCGCGTCTTGGCGATGTTGACTCCATATCCATCTGCGTGCCAACGCCCTTGCGTAAAACAAAAGACCCTGACATCTCGTACATTGCCGCGTCAATGGAGCAGATCTGCAAATACATGAAAAAAGGGGCCCTTGTGGTCCTTGAATCAACCACCTATCCTGGAACAACAACTGAGATGGTCCGCGAACCTCTTGAACAAAAAGGGTTTAAAGCAGGCAAGGACACCTTCATCTGTTTCTCTCCTGAACGGGTGGATCCGGGCAATGCCGTGTATAACACGAAAAACACGCCCAAGGTCATAGGCGGCGAAACGCCCGCATGCTGCGAACTGGGCGCTGCCCTGTACCGTACCTGCATTAATACGGTCCACATTGTCGGTACATCTGCTGAAGCCGAAATGGTGAAGCTGCTCGAAAACACCTTCAGGGCTGTTAATATTGCCCTGGTAAACGAACTCATGATGATGTGCGACCGCATGGGCATTAATATATGGAACGTGATCAATGCCGCTGCCACAAAGCCCTTTGGGTTCATGCCCTTTTATCCTGGCCCTGGCATTGGCGGCCACTGCATTCCCCTTGATCCCATGTATCTCTCGTGGAAGGCAAAAACCTACGATTTTTACAACCGGTTTATTGAACTTGCGACTGATATAAACGGCAACATGCCCTACTATGTCATTCATCGGGTCTCGCGCATCCTGAACCAGCACGAAAAACCCATTAAAAACTCGAAGATACTCATCCTGGGTATGGCCTATAAGGCCAATGTGGATGATTTACGCGAATCGCCCGGCCTCGAACTATACCGGCTGTTGCGGGCCGAAGGCGCCTATGTGGTCTTCAACGATCCACATGCAACAAGCTTTAAAAGCATGTTGGGAAAAATCGTCCGTAGCACAGACCTTACCGAAGAAACCTTGAAGAACCAGGACCTGATCATTGTGGTAACCAACCATAAAACCTATGATTATGGTTTTGTGGTCAAACACGCGAAACTCATCCTTGATACGCGCAATGCCCTGGGTTTGTTCACCGAACCTTCGATTGTGAGGCTGTAACTATGGCGCTTCTTGGCGGAAAAAAACTGGTCGATCGCATCATTGAACTCGCGCTCGAAAAAAAAGCCCTGAACATCAAAATCATGGACCTGCGAAAACTGAGCGGTCCGTCCGACTTCTTCGTCATTGTCTCGGGTTCTTCTGAGCCGCATTTGCGCGCTATTTCCGACAGCATATACGATGGCCTGAAAAAACAGACCGAGCGGCTCCTCCCCCTCCATGTGGATGGCTACTATACGCCGGACTGGATCGTCATGGATTACTTCGACGTCATTGTACACATCTTCCTGGACCGCAAGCGCTCCTTCTATGACATCGAAGAACTCTGGTCCGACGCCAAACCAGTGACCCTGCGTAAAAAATCCACACAACGGAAAACAACCCCGGTGAAGAGAAAAAAGGCAGCCGGGAAATGATCCCTCTTGCTGATGAACTCGCTCTTCTGGTCACAGAAGCGCTAAACACGGCTTTTTCCAACACTGTTGTCACTGGTCTTGAGGTCAAAAAAACAACTGACCCAAAATTCGGCGATTATCAGACCGAATGCGCCATGACCCTTGCCCGGTCACTTAAAAAAAACCCGCTCGATATCGCCGGAACTATCGCCGCTGCCATAAAAACAGATGGCCCCATTGAAAAGGCCGAGGCTGTACGGCCGGGATTTATTAATCTGACAATCCGGACGGAATTTCTTGAGAAAAAAGCAAAAGAATGTGTTGCAGGGCTGGCTGAGTATGCCAGACAAAGACTGTCTGGCACGCGAATCGTGATTGATTATTCCAGCCCCAATATAGCCAAAACAATGCACATCGGCCATTTCAGGGCAACTATCGTAGGGAATGCGCTCTACCGTATACTGAAATTCCTAGGGGCCGGCATTATTTCAGACAACCATCTGGGCGATTGGGGTACTCAATTCGGCAAGCTTATTGTCGCCTACAGCCTGTGGAAAGACGATACCGCATATGCTAAAAACCCCATTGGTGAACTCGAGCGCTTATATCAAAAATTCGAAAAAGAAAAAACCCCGGACCTGGAAGAGCGCGCCCGCCAAGAGCTGGTAAAACTCCAGCAGGGTGATATGGCAAATACCTCGCTCTGGCAGGAGTTCATTTCCCATTCAATGGCTGAATTCAACAGAATATACGCCCGTTTAAATATTGTATTTGACCATACCTATGGTGAAAGCCATTACAATAGCATGCTTGCGGAGGTCGTTGAGTCCCTGCTTCAGAAAAACATCGCACACCACGATCAAGGTGCGGTAATTATAGATACCGACAATCGATACAAAATTCACGGCCCTGTCATTGTCCGGAAAAAAGACGGCGGATTCAGTTACGCGACAACCGACCTGGCAACCATAAAATTCAGAATTGACACCTGGGCGCCCGAGCGTATTATCTACGTCACTGATTCACGTCAGCAAGACCATTTCAAATCCATCTTCGCTGTTGCAGGTGAATGGCTCGGTCTCAACGCAACCAAGCCAGAGCATGTCTGGTTCGGGTCAATCAAGGCCTCTGACGGCAAAACTTTTTCAACACGCGAAGGAAATGTCATTTTTCTGCGCGAACTCATGGACGAAGCTGTGCAGCGCGCGCGTACCGTTGTTGAGGAAAAAAATCCCACCCTGTCCCAGGACGAAAAGACCGCCATTGCAGAGGCAGTGGGCATTGGGGCGCTTAAGTACGCTGAATTGAACCACGATCTTAAAACCGATACGACGTTCAACTGGGAAAAGATGCTCTCCTTCGATGGCAACACCGCACCCTACCATCTGTACACGTATGCCAGGATAAAAAGTGTATTGCGCAAATATGAAGAGATCAACGGCCCCCTGCCCGTTTCTATGCCAATCCGCATTACGAACGAGACTGAACGAAATCTGGTGCTTTTGGCCGATTCCTTCTCTGGAAAGATGATGTATGCTGCGCGCGATCTTAAACCCAACCATGTCACCGAATACATGCACACGCTTGCGCGCGAATTCAACGCATACTACAACCGGGAAGATTCCGTGGTCGTAAAAGAACCGGACAAAGCAAAACGTGAATCGAGGGCCGCTATATACAGTATGGTCAGCGAATTGCTGAAAGCGTGTCTGACAATACTGGGAATCACCCCTTTGGAACGAATGTAAGGAGGCCATTATGCCTTTGCTAATCGTTGGATCAATCGGTATCGATACCATTCATACGGAACATGGTTCCGCGCCCAATGTGCTGGGCGGTTCGGCCAGCTATGCCTCGGTTGCGGCCGGGTTTTTCGACCGGGTGCACCTGGTTGGTATTGTGGGCGGCGACTTTCCTAAACAGCATATGGACCTGTACAAAAAAAAGAACGTTGACCTGACTGGGCTCGAAATGATCAGCAATGGCGCCACCTTCAGATGGACAGGGAAATACCACCCCAATTTCGCCACCCGGGACACCCTCGAAATCCATCTGAACGTATTTGAGACCTTCAGGCCCAAAATTCCGGCCCAATACCGGAAGACCCCGTATGTGCTGCTTGCCAATATTGATCCGGAATTGCAGCTCATGGTGCTCGATCAGATTGAAAAGCCCCGGTTTGTAGCTGCTGACACCATGGACCTCTGGCTCAACATCAAACTGGAAAAAGTGAAGGAAATGCTCCGCAGGATTGACCTCATTGTCATGAACGACGAGGAGGCTGAGCAGTTCACTGGTGAAAAAAACCTGATACGCGCTGGAAAAAAACTGCTCTCATGCGGCCCAAAATTCGCCGCAATTAAAAAAGGCGCCAACGGCGCGGCGCTCTTCTCAAAAGAGGGGATTTTCCAGGTGCCTGCCTATCCCCTGGAAACAGTGGTTGATCCCACAGGCGCGGGCGACTGCTTTATCGGCGGACTCATGGGGTATCTTGCCTCTTCAGGTAAAAAATCGTTCAATGATCTGAAAAAAGGCGTAGTCTATGGCACTGCAATGGCATCATACGCGGTCGAGGATTTCAGCCTGCAAAACCTGGTGAAATTGAAAAAAACCGGGGTAACTAAACGGTTTGCTGAAATCAGGAAAATGACCGGGTTTTAACGCCCCTGAGCACTAGCCAACCCGATACATTCGTTCCAGCCCCATACGTGCCCCATTTGCTTCTTGTAATTGTTGTGCTCTAACAAGTACGCCCTGCCGATAACTCTCCTCAACCTGCGTGGGATAGCATTTCTCTATCATGCGGTATTTTGCACCAGAATCAATGGCGTAATCGACTGGGAAGCAGCCTGCTTTTTTCAGGAATATCGTTGCTGTCCGCCAATCCCCGGGAGAAGCAAGACCAGTATATGGCTGGTCCTCGCCAAAATAGATGGAGGCCCTGACGCGTTTTCCCAGGGTTTTACGGGCATTGAACACTGCCTCGCGGACAATGACATGATCAATATGCTCTTTCATAGCCATGGGCACAAGCAACGCTGTACGCTCTTCTAGAAGCCACGTGAGCGCCGCCTTTTTGACGCGGGTATAAATTTCCCTGTCTTCTCTGGTAAACGAAGCCCTGTTTCCCCATGGAAATTCAAACTTTTCTCCTGATTTCCAATGTTTGCCGCGTAACAGACATTCCGGTTCAGTCATAAGTTCGTACGTATAACACCCATGGCCAATGCACATATCAAGGCAATTCATATCCTCAAAGAGACGTATGCCGGTTACGAACTGAAGGCGCTTAAGGCTTTTATCCCTGTTGCCTTTATCGTCGCGTGATTGATAGATCGAGCGGCTGAACACATTGACAACTGTCATTACTTTCGCCTTTATGGCCCCGGTTTTTTTCATTTCAAGCAGATACCCGCCAAAGGTTAGCGGCGCATCATCGTAGTGCGGGGAAATAATGCGTATGTGCGGTTGGGGAATGACACGTGCAATATTAACCATTATATAACGTCCGGATAAGGTTGCCCCTGCCCTGTTTGCTGGCAAAAGAGGCGAGTGTCTGTTTGTTGATAGCAAAATTGATCGTATCGCCGGACATGACAGACATGGCTGAAACAAGACGCGCCAATTCAACACAGTTAATGGAATCATTGCTGATAAAAGGCAGACCCTGGAGCGTGCCAAGCAAAAGACCCGAGAGCCAGGCATCCCCTGCCCCTGCAGTATTGGCAACAAGTACTTTAAGCGAAGGCAGAAAGAGCCTCTGTTCACCTTCGCACGCATAGGCGCCCTTGCCACCGTTGGTTATTGTCATTTGTATCGCAGGGTTTGCTGCCTGGGCAGCCTGCGTACATGCCTTGACTATCTTCTCAACCTTTTCCCTGCGCGAAATCCCTCCCAGCAGGGCCGCTTCATCTATGTTCACAGCAAGCAGATCGATATAGGTAAGCAGCTTCTTTTCCCTGACAATTTCCATTTCACCGGAAACAAACGAGGCTGCTGTAAAAGCCTGATGTTCTTTGGCGCGCTGCAATAGGCGTATGCGCGAAACAAGCGGTACTTCCGGCGCTGCCAATACCATGCAACGGCCTTTTTTTTATTCTAAGAAGTGATGCGGCTTTGTCGATCATGGCAGGAGACACCAGATGGCTTGCACTTTTTTCTTCCGTGATGTTTCCGCCTGTGTGGTCTGGAAATTGATAACAGACCGCGAAAAGCGTTGCCGCGGTATTAAATACCCTGACATGCCTCAGGTCCATGCCCGATTCTTTCATGGATAAACGCATTGCCTGACCCACATCATCGTTGCCAACAGCACCCACGGGAAAGAATTTGGCTTTTAGGCCAAGTTCTCGTGACAACAGCGAAAAATAATGCATGATAATGTGCAGTTTGCAGAAGTCGCGTTGCGGGACCCGGGTTGCCATGCGGCTCTCGTTGCGGCCAAGGTCACAGTTGCCTTTGAGCCGGAAGATGATGCCCGACCCTATGCCGCCGGTTCCCAAAATGGTATCGAATACAGTCATTTACGCCTCGTAATATCCTGAAGCGCCAAAAAAATCCCAACCAGGATTCTCGCTTATGGGATGCTGGGCAGTTTCCACTGTGGCCGTTATGCATGCGTCTGGATGCTCCTGAAGCAGTGTCAGGGGATATTCCACTGTTGGCTGGGAAAATAGCGCCACGCGGAGCGCTGTCTGCTTCCAGGCGCCGGTATCGCTGAATACCCTGACCTTTTTTGCCGACAGACACTCTTTGACTCCCAAAGTGACGGACATGGGCGGTACAAATTGGTATGCTGCGCCAAAGCTTCTCTGGCCCAGGGTTATTATTGTATCCAGGTTATTATCCTGCACCCGTATGGAAGCATTACGCAGATCGTCCAGGGTTATTTTGCTAAAGGGATGACGCCGGGTCTGGTTATAGGCAATATGACCGTCTTGCCCCCATCCGCCCAGGGTAATATCGATTGGCGCCTCTGCAATAGCCTTTTTTACAGCGTCGATTTTAGAAGGAGTAAGCCAGAAACGCTGGATTTCGGGGACCGCATAGGCTGGATCAATAGGCCCATAAAAATATTGTTCCATGAATGTCCTGAAATTATAGGGATGCGCCTTTGGCAGAAGCTTTCCCTGCCAGTCGAGACACTCGTCCATATGAAAGACGAATAGCTTTTTCAGACTTATCTTCTCGCTATTTACCATGCGGGCAAAAGGCGCATACCACGACTTTGGACCACAGGGGACAATAGCACGCGTAGGTTGGTTGCGCTCGTTGCGGGATTTCACTTCACCAGCAAGTTCGCACGCCATTACCTCACCCATCTCAGCTGAATCTTTGACCAGTTTGAAAGGCACTTTTTTATCAGGATGGGTATTTAGCGCGCTTAAAGGTACCTGGCACCATTTGAACAACTCTTGCTTAGAAATTTGATATTCCATCATAGCAAATCCTTTCAGCTATGCTATTCTGTAGTACAGTATAGTATAGCTTATAACATATTATAAATCAAGTCATTTATTCACTGTGTAATATTTTTATTGACTCTAAAGCATAGCATAGTATAGTTTTAATCAAATAGGATAAAAATGCAAGGCAATCCCATTTCCAGACACAAATCCATGCCCATTAAAGAACAGCTGCGCCAATGGATACTCAACAGAATATCTTCAGGAGAATTAAAGGAAGGTGAACAAATCCTTTCTATCAACAAGATCGCCAAAGAATTTAAAATTGGCCGCGAAACAGTGCGGCTGAGCCTGGACTCGCTTGTGCAACAGGAAATTCTTAAGCCCAAACAGGGAAAAGGCTATTTTATCGCCCCCCGCGAACGCCGCATGCTCCGCGTCGGACTTTTCGCGAAAGTCGATGGTGTATATATCAGACCCGTGTACCAGGGACTCATGGAAGAACTGGGCCAATCTGCATCCGTATTGGTCATTGATACTCAGGCCCTCTACACCCCTGTTCAATCAATCATGGAGAACCTGGCCTACCACCATTCCATCGACCGGCTAATCATTGTTCCCCCGCGCGGCAGCGAAGAGGACCTTAACCGGGAGATTGCCCCCTATCGACGGTCGTTCAGGATCGCATGGATCGTACGTTCACCAGTAACCGCAACAGACGCTTCATTCATCGCGGATGATTTCGCGTGCGTCACAGTGGCAATGGATTACTTTAAGGCAACCGCAATACAAACGTGCATCTACTTCTCTCGCAACGAAGAGGACCGCTCCACCTACACCACCCAGCGCGCTTCGTTCAGGGACTTCCAGCGGAAAAAGGGAACAGCCGGGACCTTTGTGCGGAACTGGGAAGACATGGTGCCCCTCATTAAAAACGCACGCACACACACCTCTGCCGCGCCTGTGGGCATTCTGGCGGAGAATGATATTGAAGCGGTCTTTCTGCTGACCCGGCTTCTCGCAAACGGCATAAAAATACCCTCTGAAGCTTCACTTATCAGCTGCGACAATTCACCCATTACCGACCTGGTATATCCCGCAATTACAACGGTTGATATCGGGTTCAGGGAACTGGGACGCCAGGCAGCCCTCTGGATCAAGGAAGACCTGTTCAAAAACGGGGCAGCGGCGCAAAGAAGATTTGTGGCTTCGCCTGTGCTGGTCAAAAAACAAACAACATTATGACCCTGGAATGTCCGCTGTAATAAAAATAATCTCAGGAACGCTTCCAATGCGCACTGGCGGGCCCCACGTACCTGCGCCTGACGAAACAATGAGAGAAGTTTCGCCCTTGCGCACAAGCCCCCGATTGATACCAAAGATAGCTTTGGTAAGCACGCTTCCAGGCCACAGCTGACCGCCATGCGTATGTCCGCACAGGAGAAGATCGACCTGGTTCTCCTGGGCTTCCTTGAGTGCGGAGGGTTGGTGATCAAGAACAATTAATGGCAGCACAGACTCTGATTGCGAGACAATGTCCTTGAGTTCCAGCCGTTTCTGTCCCGTAAACCGTTCCTTGCTCTGGTCTTCCCTGCCAACAATGCGCAAAAAACCGCCAACAATCAGCATGCTGTCGCGCAGGACCGTTATCCCATGCTCAACATAATACGCAATGGCCTTGTCCACGCCGCCAATATACTCATGGTTTCCTGTTGAGGCAAAAACACCCAGCGGTGCGGAGAGTCTGCGCAACGATTCGCCAATATTGTCCTGCACAACAGGAGTAATATCTTCGTCAACAATATCTCCGGGCATGAGAATAAGATCCGGTTTTTGCGCCATGATAATGTTCACCATGCGGTCAAAACGCTTCTTGCCCACAATGGCGCCAAGATGTATGTCGGAAATTACAGCGATCCGGATTGAGCGAGGCGCTCCAGCGGGTTTTGTTGGCAGCGGTATGCTGTATTCAGTGGTACGTACATGGCACGCATTAACAAATCCTGCGCCCAGCAGCATTGCCACAAACAGAACAATGCCCTGTAAGGCGCGATATTTAAGCAGCGTATATCGGGCCGATCCAACCGCGGGTAAAAAGTGGGTCCAATGGTCAGCAAACCTGATACAATCCACGCACGCCGCAATAAGAAGGAAATACATGATCGCGGCCATCCAGAACGATCCCGTAAGCATGAGTGCGTCTGAAAAAGCGTTCCGATGCGCATGTTCAAGAAAACGGCCCATAACATACGCAAACGCGAGGCAGATGAAAATGACACTATACAAAGGCCGTACTGCCGAGCCAAGTGGCATAGCCTGCCAACCTCGGACAAAGACATAATAATTTGCCGACCCGTAGATGGCCAGGACAATGGAAAGGAAAATGACAAAATCGCTGGTGCGCATGAAGGAAAAATATAGAAATTAGTCAGGGACAATGGCGAACAGCTTTAACCGGGGATTTTTTTCTTGTACGAATCGTACATTTTCATGATTTTTTTCACATAGTGCCGCGTTTCACCCGGAAGATTCGGCTGAACACAGGTCCAGACATTGCCGCACCCCGCCTTTCCGTGGGCCTTGCGCACGGCCGTTGGGCCCGCATTGTACGAGGCAAACATAAACGCGTAGCGGTCACGGCCTTTTATCTCTTCCCATTTCATAAATAGTTTGTGGTCATAATGGATTCCCAAGGCAATATTGTCCCCCGGCCGCATGAGCGCGGAAGGGTTTGTCCCAAGCCACGAAGCTGTCTTAGGCATTATCTGCATGAGTCCCTTGGCCCCGCACCTGCTCATTGCCCGCTCCTCAAAACCGCTTTCAGCAAAAATCTGCGCTGAAATGAGGCGCCAGTCAAAACCGTATCGCCGCGAATGCTTTTTGACAATAGGATCGTACCGTGATATTTTCCCCGGCCCCATGAGTGCAAAGATTTCGTCAGAGAGACTGCTCGAAACCGCGGAATCAGGACTGTTGTCCAGGCTCAGCCGGACCGAATCCGCCTGATCAGGCAGACCAGGAGGAGTCTCGTCTTTTTTTTCGCATGAAAATAGAAAGAGCGAGACCGCGATACAGATAAAAACCGGAAATAAACAAAACCCATGCAAGCGTATGACGGCCATTGCTACATTTGTCCTATGACATATGCAAGGCCCAGGAGAAGAGCGGCAATGACAATTGCCGCGCCGGTGTTCTTGTTGTCAATCACCTCTTTTATAAGGTGTATCTTGGCCATTTTATCGATAATAAACCATGATAAAAAGCATGAGACCGCGTAGACTGCCGCGCGCAGGACCATATAGGCGAAGTTGATTACGTAGGTGACGACAAGATCGAATGAAATAGGTATTTGTTCCATGGAAGACCTCCTTTGAATAAAATAACCCAGACAGATGGGTATGTCAAACAAAACAAACTTCTGTCAGCGATTCTTCACAGTGTTCAGTGAAATCTATTTTCCTGTCAGGATTAAATTGTATATTTTAAGGCAAGAAAACAGGCGGGAGTAACTCAGTGGTAGAGTTCCACCTTCCCAAGGTTTTCTTCCCAGAATAATATTTCGCGTACCGCTTTTAAAATTCAAGGGCTTACGTTTTCTGACGCAAGCCCTTTTCATTAAAGTCTCCAGGAAGTCTCCAAGAGTTATGCAGAGAGTTTAAGTCTGTCTATTGGAACATCCACCTTGTCGACCGCCTTTTTGACATCCTCATCTCCAAGCGGCAGGTATCTGTCCATTAGAACCTCCAAGCTCAACCATCCCCCGGCAACCTGCACGGTTTTAATATCCACGCCGCTTCTAATCATGTTTACAGCAGCAGTTCTCCGGAACATGTGAACATTGATGCCCTTCATCTTTAAACGCTCCGCAGCACGTGTTAAAGCCTGCAAGACACCATTTCCCCTCAATGGATGATAAACCATACCCTGGCTGGTTTGCTCGGGCCGGAAGAACACCCTTTTGGATTCAGGGGGGATATTGCGGAAGTAATCCATCATAGAAGATGGAATACAGAACACCCGGCCTTCTTCGGTCTTGCTCTCCCCATCCAGAAGATATAGCTTTTGTTCTGACAGACTGATATCTTCCGAATTCCGTAAGGATATGACCTCCCCTCTCCGGGTTGGGACCTTATAAATAAATTCCAACCAAGGTTGAAGATGAGAAGGCACTTCACGATACAGAGCCATGAACTCCTCAAATGAGACGATCCGGCGCTGAATATTTAACTCCGGCCTCAATTTCATTTTAGAAATAGGGTTGGTAGCAACAGATCCTCTTTCCTGACAGAAATTGAAAGCAGATTTAACAATCTTGATATAATTGTTAATCGTGGCCGGTCTTGGCGTTCGCTTATGGACGCTCTTCGTTGTTTCAATCGTGCGCAACCACGTATTGAAGCTGTCCTGGGATAGTTCGCTTATTGGAAGTTCACCCAGTTCCTTCAAGAGTGTCTGATAGATTGATTTGCTGGCCTTGTACCTTGGCGTGAATTGAAAATGATGCTCTTTGTAATATTCGAGCACATCCCGCACTTTTTCGAATGTCAAAGATCGACCGTTTTCCGGTTTTTTCTCCCTGATTTGCTTCTTGAGTCCTTCCAACCGTGTCCGCGCCTCATAGAGAGTGCCTTCACAGGTTTCTCGAACTCTGCCGCAGCCGTCTACATGAGCCTCAAGGATGAATTTCCGTGGTGCCAGACGCCATATGCCTGGCTCTACCTTTGAACCGTGTATCTTACCCATTTTGGCCTCCATTTCTGGAAGCATTAATGGAGATACCGGCAATTCCGGCTATAAATATACAGCGTATGATTAACCTAATCAAGGAGTATTCCCTCCTCAATTTTCGCCTCGACTTTTGCCGGATCAAACCGGATAAGCCTTCCGGCGCGGACGATAACGGATTTTAATTTTCCTTTGAATACCCAGTCTCGGATTGCACGTTCTGTGACATTGAGCTTAGTAGCAAGATCATTGATGGTTAATAGTCTGCCGTTGATTGAATTCAAATTTTCCATAACTGATACCTTTCCTACGTTTCATAAAACCTCTTTGTTGATGTTGATTAATCTTGGGGTGAAATCGTTTGCTCCACCCCAAGTCTTGATTAAATCTCAGTCCTCGAAATACAGTGGTCATCTAAGGGTCTGCCTTATCAGAAGCCCCGGTTTCATCTCATCAGGCTGCCAAGCTGTAGCTTTGAGTTGGCACATTGGCGATATCTCCATTAATCTCTCCCAGCCCCGCCCTTACAATTGGGATTACCGACTCCAGAATGGCCTGTACCACGTTGATCGGAATGGCGTTTCCGGCCTGTTTTTTCACTTGGTTATCTGAGACGACGATCCTGAAGGAATCTGGGAATCCTTGCAGCCTCAGCATTTCCCTGGGGATTAATCTCCGTACCCCGTTCACCAGAAGGTAGTTCGACGAGGCGGTTGCCCGCAGCGCACACGAATACGCATTGGATGAAATGTGGCCCGAAATACTTTCATGCCATATCGAGGGCCGACACTTGGCCTTGTGTTTGGATTTCCTATCCTTTTTCTTTTCCGCTGACAAGTAATAGTCCTTCCGCACTCTTTTCTGCAGAATGCTTGAAAGAGGAACACGGACGATTTTCTTGTCCGGCCAAGGAAAAAACACAGGCTTTCTGAAACCCACGATAAAGATCCGTTTTCTCCGTTGGGGCAATCCAAAATCAAGAGCGTTTAGCACCTGGTAATGAATGTTGTAACCGAGACTTCTCAGCCTCCTGAGTATGATCCTGAATGGCCGTCCCTCATCGATCGTCACAAGGCGATTTACGTTCTCAAGTAGAAAGGCGAACGGACGCTTCGCTTTCAATATCTCCAATATATTGAAGAACAAGGTTCCGCGAGGGTCGCTGAACCCCTTCTGTTTGCCGATACCGCTGAATGGTTGACACGGAAAGCCCGCGAACAGGATGTCGTGGTCAGGTATGTCTTGCGGACTCACCTTAGTAACATCAGCCGTGGGTACTTCGTTGAAATTCGCCTGATATGTCCTCTGTGCGTATTTGTCTATTTCACATGAGAATACACATTGGTGCGGAATATTGTTCTCGGCGCAAACATTGTTCATGGCGATCCTGAATCCGCCGATACCCGCGAAGATATCCGCGAATCTTATTACGTTACTACCGCCCTCATCATCGGACCGTTGATCCTGCAGAGAAATCTGAGGTTCTATAGTACCCGAAACTGGGCCTGTTTTATTTTCTTTCGCTGTTTTAAAATCCATTTTAACTCCTTGTTATTCTTAATAGGCGCTTCGCGCCATCATGATTGGTTCATTTTTGAGGCCAGAATTGGCGATTAAAGGCAGGGGTATATCTGACCTACCCCTACCATATGACCGTCGATTCTACGATGAAAACTGATACTCTGGAGTACTGGTTTCAGACCTTCTATTCATGATCAGTGCCTTCGATATCTCAGACCGTATGATATTCGGAGATCGGTCTATTCCACCCCGGATAACGAATAACCGGCATGAGCCACTCGGGCAGGCTTCAATTATATTGATGTTCCCACCTATGCATTCCCGACAATTTGCCTTGATTAGTTTCAATATTTCCTTTTTTGACATTATTTTACTCCCTCTTCAGGCTTGTTACTCATATGAGATGGTTCCGTGTCTGTTGCACATATGAGGAAATTATGGGTTGTGGTGTCCGCGACATTTTGCAGTCTGACGGTTGGAGGCTTCCAGGGTAAGAAAGAATAACCATTTGCTACTCTGGTACCGACAGTACCAGACCTACCCTTCAGAACGATATCAAGAATGCCTTCCTCTTTCAGAATCCTGATTTTCCGAGTAACATCCATGGAGTTCGCAGAACGGATGTTGCATTGGTCACGGAGAGCGGATGCTATCCCCCGTAAACCAAAATGAATGATGTTGCCGGTTTTCTTCTGGGCCTTTTGAACCTTCAGGGCATAGATGATGCCTTTTAAATAGACCGAATCGCAGGGATACTTTTTATCCAGGTAACTATCGACCTCCTGTTGGTTGAACGGCACCACATTGCGGGACTCGTCCTCGCGTTTTTCTGTGGTTGCTTTATGAAAGAAACAATGGCCCTTGCTCTGCCGAATACAATAATCCTTCAGGCTGTTACATCCAGCTTTGGCTTCCTTCTTGTAGACCCAGTCAACGAATGAAAACAGCCTGTTTTTTATTTCGCCAACAGGGATTGAGGGCTTGCACCGATCATTCCATTCCTGCAGTATGTCTTTTGCCTCTGATGCGGTGAATCCCAGTCGTTTTAATTCGCAAGACAGGCTGTACATCATTTTCTTGAGTACCTCCTCACGCAGAAACACATCCAGACCTACACCTTTTTCGAGTGCATCTTTCAGGCAGGGTCGCATTTGACTCAGCCTTTTGTCTTTTGAGAACATTGAACCTCCTCGTTTACGCAAAGCATCCGCCAGGGGGTTTTATCAACCCTTTTGAACGCACGTAAACTATTTGATTTGACTATGAGGCGCTTGAAGTATCAGGCAGGATAGAGATAATAATTCGCATATCTGTTTCCTCGTCGATTTGCATTCGTTACGCTTTCAAAGTCTGCTCCTGGTTAAATTGTTTACCGGAACAGAGGACCAGGAATGCCCGTGTCTCGGTTTTGAATGACACCTTTGGTCATTCATTCTCCTTTAGTATGCTCACATCTTACCGAAAAAGCCAAAACTTTTTTTGCCTTCGCAAGTGTTTGTTGATTAAAGAGATGTAAAGCTGTCAAAATTTATTTGACGATATTGTCAAGGTTTGGCAAATCAATAAAATGCCATAACGTTAATTATTACAAATGGTTATGGTATGGTGCAATAAATAGATGACAAAAGTATCTGCCATAAACAATATTTTCTCAATGAGGGTAACCGATGCTCGATCTCTTTCGCCATTGGAACAGCAAAAGTTAAGACTCGAGGCTGTTGCTACTGTTGAAAAAGGGAAAACACATAAGGAAACTGCTGCCATGTTCGGTATCGCCCGTAGCACAGTAACCAGATGGGTAATGACCAAGAAATATTCTGGGGAATCGGCGTTGCGCTCGCATAAACGAGGTAGACATCCAAATCTCCGTTTGAAAAACCATCAGGCTGATATTATCGTTAAGATCATCACCGGAAAAAGTCCTAAACCGGAAGAGGGACCCAATCTCCCTTGGACTCGCAAAGCTGTTCAGGTGTTGATTGAAAGGAGGTTTCATGTTCGAGTTTCTATTTGGACCGTTGGACGTTATCTGAAGAAATGGGGATATCCACCGCATAAGCACACACGCCGGAAATCTGAACAAAACAATCTGAATATTCCAGCAATGGTTGAGTAACCACATACCTGTCGCGACAATATAAATTGCATATGTAAATCCAGAATCATTAAAATATTTTTACAAATCTCCATTAGTCGAAATTCCCAATGGATTTCGGCTTTTTTATTTCGATTGAATTCCTTAAATATTCCTTAAATAAATCTCATCCCCAACAACGGTCAAAAATGGCGACCCAACTTCTGCATCTGAATTCTCAATAAACTCAATGTAATCACCTTGGATTTCTTCCACAGTGTCGAAGGTGATGATCTTATCTCCGAATCCCTTCAGGTAGTTGTTGATATTCTCTTTCATCTTATTGCGTTCATCCGCAAGGATGCCTTGGTATAGAGTTTCAATTACGCTTCTCGCCTTGTCTTTGCTGATAACCATACTTTTTCTCCTTCTTTATCTTTATTATAGCTCATTCTTGGGTGAATTTCCTTATACGACCTGAATTTCCCAAAATATTTTTCTGAAAATCTCAAAAGCCTGAAGTCGTTCTGATTTCAAGTTTTTTCTTTTATAATTCCAAATTACCAAAATTGATCAAAAACCTGGTTGTGTTACTATAAAAGTCGGCGGTTATATCCACGGTACCGCCATAGCTCCAAAACTCAAATCACGGAGGTGTCCCATGCAGTCCCAAACTCAAAGTGTCTCTGTTTCTAAACCCATTAACTCAAAAGAAAGGATTACCATGTACGACAAGACCATGCGTAAGCTGCAAGAGTTGGCTGAAAGCAGGGTGAAGGAATTGAATGTTCCTGCAGAAGATCAGGTATCACGCGTGAGAGTTTATCTTGCACGTAACGGACATCTCGTAGCAAAGCAGCTTGATTCAATCCCGTTCTCTCATTGCTTGTTCAAGCACATAGCCCCACTCAGTGAGTTGCTGGAAGTGGCTATTGATCCGAAGCTGCTACAGGTCAACAAAGAACAGACAAGGGAAGATGTACTGTGCAACAGGCTCAAGCTAGAACAGTACCTTACTCAGATTGATCTGGATGGCAAGACTTACTATCCAATGGGTGCCACAGGCTCGTTAAAAGAAGCCAGAATGTGGTTCGCTACAGAAGCCGTAACAAATCTCATCCATGAGTTTTTCAACGATTCTGAGGCTTCTGGAACGTATCTGGGCATATTGTTGTCCCAAGGCTGGGAAGGTGAGTTCACCTGCAACCGCGTAGGTATCTATTCCCAGGATAAAGACTGTGATGGCATGGGATACATTCGACTCAGCTATGCCAAGGAACACGGTATTCACAGTCAGGCCCAAGTACGCATCATCGACATTGAGAACCGTGCAGCTGCAAAAGGAACATTGCTGCCAATGGATGATCGCCTGTTCTCAGGGTACTTCGGCTATGACAAAGATATTGCCATCAATCCGACTCTGATTAAGTCCACTAACAAGGTCTTTCAGACCTGCGTTATCTCTGTGCGTAGTCTGGCTGAGTTCAGGTCAATGAAATCATCGTTTCAAATCTTGCAGCATATCAGTCCTGAAGGACTGTCCATTCTTAAGCCAGCTATAGACGCAAGGCTGGATGACATATTTACCCGTTTCAAAGACAAGGATGCGGCAGTAGAAGCCCTGAAAATCCGCTTGGTTGAACAGGATGATACCTTGTTGGCCGATACCAAGCTCTCCATGCTTATGCTTTCAAACTTGCCTGCAGATCACCCCTGGTTAGTAGCACAATTACAAAGGTTGTGGCTTGAGGAACTGCGGGAAATCGCTATTGGCGGTGGGATTTGTTTCATGTCTGGAACCGCTGCATTCGATCCTTCATTGAAACAGGGAGAGGTGCGATTTCTCAATGGCTCAGTCTTCATGAATATGACAGACCTGTCGGGTTATCTGTTCGGTGACTGTGACGGGGATCTTCTGCCATTTATGATTGACCGTGAATCCCGTACTGCTATCCTGACTCGTTATCCTGTGGTTCAGTCTTCAGCTATCCTGAAATTGCGGGTAGTTGGTGATATTCCAATGGGAATGCCTTCAAACCCCTTGGCCGTTGATGTCCTGTCAAATCATGTGAAGCGCCTGGCCCATGTGAATAGTCCTGAAACGCGGAAGAAACATACACCGTTATCCAATCTTCTCTCCGTGTTACTCGATGGATCGGTTGGAGGTAGCATAGGCGGTTCTACTCTTGCCCTGGCTGCCTCAATTGCCCATCCTGGGAAGGATGATATTACCCGCGAATTGACGCTTTATTCTCAGCAGGCCGTTTTATCCTTCAAACATTTTGTCGTAAGACAAACTTCAATCAGTCCTTCAAAGGTCCTGAAAGACCTTGGTAATCCTGCATGGTTTGACATTAAACCTCAGAAGCTGTCTGATTTTCAGCCTGTAAATTATCCTGGTACTGTTGCGTTATGCTGGAATCACGTAGCCAGTCGGATCATTCAGGAAATGTCCATTCTGAATGAAACGAAGAAATCCCCGGCTGAATTCAGATCGCTGATCCCAATACCCAAGTCATTCAGGCGGAGAGAGTTTGTCCGCATCTATGAGTATTTCAAGAAATATTGCCGTCATGTCTCATCAGCCATCGAATCAAGGAATGAAGATGCTCTGGATCGCGTTATCAAAGCAACGGAGATGATCGGCCTTGGCATGAGTGATACGGATGTCGCTCTTGCTTATCACATTTCGCATATGGGAAAGGGACTTGGCTCATTCGCCATTCATCTGAATGTGAATAAGCTGGTCAAACTGCTTGGCTACAATGTTCCAGACCTCCCCTCCCTCAAAGTTTTGCCAGATCCCACCATCTTCGCTTCTGCGCCTGAACCATTCGAGAAGCAGATTAATCTCTGCCTTCGTAAGTTCTTCGTAGTTGCTGCCTGATTTTCAGCCTTCTGTTTTCTTATCCTCCCTTGTGTCGTTATTGGCTTCCGTGATATTCATGGTGCCGAACGGCACTGGGGATTCGTTGTTAAAACCATTCACATTTAACTTAAGGAGGTTTCTCATGGGAAAATTGGCCGACTATGCTCTAATAATCGAGAGCAGGGTAAAGGATGCAGGACTGAAGCAAAAGGCTTTGGCAGTGTCAAATATCATCTTGAAAAAGACCATCTCTGGTCTGAAAAAGCTGGATGATAAACTTTCAAAAATGGAGGAATAACATGCTCGGAGTATTAATTGTCGCTCTGGTTTGCGGTGGCATATCCATCATTTTCATCATCATGGAAATAAATCAGAGTTTTAACAACTTGTGTAAGACCTGGGAAACACTCCATGGCATCGGTAAAATACAAATGCTGTGGTTATGGCCTTTGGCAATCATGCCTGTGCTTTTAGATGTTGGGATTACCCTCGGTGTCGTTTGGTTATTTTCAATGAATGGGGGTATGGTCGGTATGATGACTGCCATGATGTGTTCGGCTCTTGTGTCAGGATATCTTTTCATTCGCCGAAAAAGACATAGCCGTATTAGGTGAGTTGCCTTCCTCGTTTCTCCTTTAAATTCAAGCGTTTCTGTCTCTCAAGGGTTCTATCAAACCAGGTCAATAACGTTGCCATTAGGGTATATGCCGTATCTATCCCATTTACAATCACCATAAACCTACAAATCCTACAATTACTACAAAGAAAGGAGCTGCATGTTAAAACGTGTCTTTCGTAAAGTTAGTCGTATCTTCACTGATCTTGAACCGTATTTGACGCAGATATTCGTCCGCGTCTAATTCTCAAACCATTAACAGAAGGAGTCTCAAATGTCTCATGAATTAACTCAAAACGCCAACGGAGAAACCGAGTTCTTCTATGCTGGGAAGAAACCCTGGCATGGCCTTGGAACCGCTGTGGAAGGGCTTCAGAAGTCCGAGGACGCAATCAGACACGCCAAGCTGGACTGGAACGTCAGTAAACGCCCTGTTCTCACAATGGACGGTATTTCGGTGCCTGAAAAGATCGGCATGGCAACTGTCAGGGATGATAACAATACCGTCCTGGGCATGGTCACGGAAAATTACAGCGTAGTCCAGAACTTTGAAGCGTTCAGCTTCTTTGACGCTGTAGTTGGCACAGGGGATGCTATCTATGAAACAGCAGGTTCTTTGTTCAGCGGGAAAAAAGTTTTTATAACCGCCCAAATCCCTGGTGAAATCAGACTGACCAACGAGGATACGATTCAAAAGTATCTGGTCCTTGTGAACCCACACGATGGATCAGGAAGTCTGAAAATGTTCATGACCCCAATCCGCGTTGTGTGTTCAAACACTCTGAACGCTGCTATCCGCGAAAAAGGGCGGGAAAATTCCCTGTCTCAGGGCATCTCAATCCGCCATGTCGGGGATGTCGAGAACAAGATACGGCAGGCTCAGGATGTCTTGGGTATCACCAGCCGCTTTTACAAATCCTTTGAGGAGCTTGCCAATGCCCTCAGGATGAAGCTGGTAGACGGCGCTATGGTCGAGGCTTTCCTTAAGCAGTGCTTTGAGCCTGATGAATTCGACAGCTACTCAACCCGAACGGTGAACAACATGAATCGGGTACGAGCCATTTTCACCGATGACCCCAAGAACAATCTTCCTGGCATAGGTGGAACAGCTTGGAGCTTGTGGAATTCCGCCTGCCAATATGCGGATCATGAGGCTGTTGCTGTCAGAAAGAACGCTGACAAGCGTATGCAGTCCATCCTTTGGGGTTCTGGTGAGGTCTTCAAAAGCAGGGCCTTGGATGCGTCTATGGCAATCCTGAAAGGCTGATAATTTCGGGCTGGTTTTAATTCTGGTGGGCATCGCTAAAGCCCATCATGAGTTTTAGCCAGCCTGTTTTCATTTCAACTGAAAGGAGCGTATGAACAAACCCAAAGAGCAGGATGAGTCGTACAATACCGTTACTTGTCATGTGAATGTGCAAATGGAGGATGAGCGGAGGTGTCAGATTTGCGGTTTTCAAACATATCCGCAAGGTTCTTGTCACATTTGCCCAAACTGCGGTACATCTACAGGATGCAGCTAACATTAATCAGCCAGGGCAGGAATAATTAGGGAAGACATTGTCGAAGTCTTCTTATAGTTGTTCTTGCTCCTGGCTTTTTTAAAGGAGTCGAAATGAAATATTACACCGTAGAAATCGTTCGTACCGGTTATAGCTTCGGCCAGATTGAAGTGCTGGCAGAGTCAGCAAGCGATGCCGAGAAATTGGCTCTTGACGAGGCTAAAAGCCACCTGTATTCAGAAAAGGACGCTGATTACCATGTTGATAATGTACAGGAATCAAAATAATCAACAATTAACCATGTGAGAGGAGGTGAAAAATCATGAACGAATTGGACATCACGGAATTGAGAATCTATCCCGTCAAAGAAAAGAAATCCAATCTGCTTGCCTTCTGCACCGCTACTTTTAACAACGCTCTCGTTGTTTCTGGCATTCGTATCAAGGAAGGCGTGAAGGGTGTCTACGTTACTTTCCCCGTTCAGAAAAGCGGGGATAAGACATACCCAATCGTCTTTCCAGCATCTGAAGAAGCCAGGAAGGAAATCTCGAACAGGATTTTGGCCACGTATATCATCAATCATTGTGTCGATGACTACTCGGAAACAAGTCAGGCCATAAAAGCCTGATATCTCAAAACATTAACCTTAAATTAGGAGGCATTATGCCCCAAAATGTGAAAATCTGTGCTGGGTACTCGGATAAAATATCCGAGAACTATAACAGCACTCAGTTCAGCCTCAGTCTTGAGATGGACTGCCAAATCAACGGTTCTACCAGGGAAATAGAGGATGCATCTGCACGACTCTTTTCTCTCTGCAAGCAGATCGTGAACAGGCAGAAGAATGTGAGTGTGGACAATCTCCTGTCCAACGCTCATCCTGTGGAAGGAAACGGGAAAGAAACGCCCATACCTTCTCAGCCAGCCGCAACAGAACCGCAGAAGCCAGAACAGCCTGCTCCTGCATCTGAGCCGCAGAAGTCCGAGGAAGCGATTTCAGACAAACAAGTGAAGTACATCTTCGGCCTGGGTCGCGATCTCGGCAAGAGCGGCAAGGATGTCCGCGATCTCATCACCACGCGCTTCAACAAGCCCGTGGATGCCCTGTCCAAGACCGAAGCGAGCCTGATGATTAAGGAGTTAAAACAGGCAGCGTAGTCGTTCTCTCTCCTGTCCCTGGGGGTCAGATATGTCATGGGATGTATCTGGCTCTTTTTCTTTTAACCCCAACAAAGGAATTTATCATGCAAGTAACCGAATTGTCCTTCTCATCCCTCTCGGAGTACCTTCAGTTTTGCCCACTGAAGTATTACTTCCGTAAGGTCCTGCACCTGGAACCCGAATTCTTATCAGCAGAAATGATCTATGGCAGCGGCTTTCACAAAGCTGTCGAGGCTTATTTTAGGGCTAAGATGGAAAACAAGACCGTATCAGCGGATGAACTGATGGTCCTGTTCTGTAAAAGCTTTGAAGACCCGAAGATCAGGTATAACGGCCAGGGCAAACAGGAAATGGCTGATGAAGCCTTTGTCCTTCTTAAGCTGGTCATGGACCTGCCGATTGGTCGAATTTTGGCAGTGGAGCAACCGATCACAATCCCCATAGCCAAGGATTTCCAAATCATCGGCTACATCGATCTTCTGACCGAGGAAAACGATGGGAAAAGGATCATCACAGACTGGAAGACCTGTAAGAAACGGCCCAATCCAGATGATGTTGCACAGAACATGCAGCTTTCCACTTACAATCTGGCCTATCCTGACGCTGAATTGCGGATAGCTGCGGTCCTGAAGCAGAAAAAGCCAGCCGTGGAGTTTTATCCCACTTCCAGAACGTACGATCAGAGAAAACGGACAGTGAAAACCTTCATTGCTGTGAAGCAGAGCATCGAAGCAGGCCAGTGGTATCCGAGAGAAGGATGGTGGTGTGAGGGATGTCAGTATCAGGCGCAGTGTACAAAGGAATATTGAAATAATTATAAATTATGCCCCGTTCAGAAATGGGTGGGGTTTTATTATAGGTAGCCGTTAGCTATGCTTCCATTTATCAGTATTCATTCTCAAATCTCTTCCTCGCTTAATTTATCTAACGATTTCAAACAATCACAATTATATGGGGATAAGTGGTAGGACTTCCTCATAAATTTCATGGGCTACCGTATCATTGGCCGCTTCTTGTTGTTCGGGATTGGGTTCATTAGGTTTATCAATCCATTTAATCTGATATTGGCCAGCCAAAGCGTTCACAGCGTCAAAGGTCTCACCTCTCGTTCTCGTCGCACAGATGATTACTTGGCAGCCAACTTCAACGAAGTATTTGAGACTCTCAAACAATCTGCTACTCGGATCACCCTGACTTTCGATCCCGACTTTCACTCCCTTGACGGTAATGATGATTTTGATGTCAGCCTTAAAAATGATCTCTTCGAAATTTGCACCCGAATACTTACTTTTTAACAGTTGGTATGCCTTCTTTATACTGGCACTCTTTCCCCTGTTGGCAACACCTCGTACTGCAATTAATATTTTCATGGAGCCTACTCTTTCTTGGCGCCTTTTCCTAGAAGATACTGACCTGCCAAACCTACCTGTGCTGTTGCACCGCCGATTTTGATTGTGTCTTCCTCTAGCAATGTCTCTATGGTGTCCGACCGGGCAGCGACTATTACTTGACCGGACTTATATTTTGTACACTCTTCATTTAGAATCCTGACTGTCGATCTGCGGAACGCCGAAAACGTCGTTCGTATTCGCGGCTGTTGGTCATTCCAAATGATAAACACAGCGAACAGATAACCGTACGTTTTGAAGGCTTTGTATTTTCTAATTCCTTGCTGGCCGTTTTTATCAACCTGTCGAATAAGTTGATTAACATATGACCTAAGCTTTTCATCTGAGTACCGTCGATAAACCATTTTTATCTCAATAGATGCTAAAGGTGCCTCTGTCCAGTTATTGTGTTTTATAGGATAAAGTACGAGGTCTCGGCCTGCATCTTCGAGACACAGCGTACACCGATCACCTATATTCGCCGCAAGATACCGATAGAGTTCTCCGGTTAGCCAGTGCTCGGCCGCCCCACCAGAAAGCGATATGCGTGTTGCTTCTGCCCGTCTTTGTAGCTCTCCACGCAACCCATAGAACCATCGCTTTGGATTTATACCGGACATTAACACATCCTCTACCAACGTTTTCTTAGAGTATCAATCAAAATACTCGACATTTCATCAAAGATGCTTTTCCGCTCATACCCATGTCTTGATATGTGATATACGCTATCCCACCTATGATTTTTAATGATATAAAATTCGCTTGTCCAACAGATATTCCAGGCGCTGCAACAATAGACCAGCTCGCCCCAGTAAATTCCATAACAGTAACTTTATTGCCATTGGTAGCATCAGAAAAGGCAACATATACGTTTCCATTATGGACAGCAATTGATGAATACATTATTGCACCCGTTGTGAATCCCGGACTCCCAACAGTTCCCCAAGTTGTTCCGGTATATTTCATGACTGTTCCCTTTCCACTACTTGCCGCATCCCTGAATGATACATATGGAACGGTATTTTCCACAGCCAAGGAAATATAGGATACTGTATCTTGGGAAAAACCTGAAACACCCAACGAAGCCCATGTTGAACCAGTATATTTCATTGCTGATATTTTATAGCCACTAGTTTGGTCTTGATATGCAGCATACGTTGTACCACTGCTATCTATTACAAATGAAAGGTATGAAGTAAACTCCGTTGCATTATTTGAGAATCCAGCAGTGCCGACAAGTTGCCAGTATGTGGCATTGTATTTCATCACCGATATTTTTCCATATGAATAATCCCGAAATGCCATGTATGGTACGTGATTATAAATGGCTAAACAAGTGAAATGCGCTCGATCAGTAGTAAATCCAGCCCCCCCTAAAGGGGACCAACTACTCCCATTGTAGGACATTACGGTGCCCTTATAACCATGAATTTGATCATCTTCGTATGCAACAAATGGAAGATGATTGTCTATGGCAATTGAAGTAAAGCCTGCGGCTGCGTCTGAAAACCCTGCATTACCAACAATTTCCCAATTATTTGCAACACATCTCATAGTAGTTGCTTTTGCTCCATTTGCGTAGTCCCGAAATGACACATAGGGAGTGCTATCGTCAAAATTCAACGATATATATTCTGCACTACCTGCGGTAAACCCCATCTGTCCAACTGGTGTCCAGACTTGGGTAAAAGTGTCTGTCACTGTGATAGTCCACCCCAACGTATCATACCCACCCTTCCCATCACTCACTTGAATGGAAACATGCCGCATGCCGGTATCTGCTGAAGTAGGTGTCCAGTTGATTATACTGTCAGTGATCGACAATGTCGCTGGCCCGGTCAATTTTATGAATGAAAGCAGATCACTATCCGAATCTAATGCGTGCACAGTATCCTTGTAAAGGGAACCAACAATAGCACTGGAAGTCATTGAAGCGGAATCAAACGAAAAATAAGGGACGTTATTGTTTCCGATCCACCCGCCCACATGGTACAGAGAATCAATTTGCGTTTGGGATAAAGCATAAGCATAGATCCCGATATCATCAGTTTCTCCATCGAAATAGCCGCAACCACCACACGATCCAGGATTCTCTTCCTGCTGCCTGCCAATCCAGAAAGTGTCTGAGACTAGGGTGACCACGGTCCCAGTTCCACGGCCAATTTCAGCACCATCGATGTAAAAATAAACAGAGTCACTTGCGAAACAGGAAATGACTACAACATGATACCATTTATCGAACAGCATAGGGCTGGTTGTACTTAGTCCTCCTCCGGTTATTTCACCAACACGCCCTTGCGACACATAGGTAGGGTGCGGACCAAGGAGGCCAGATATAACAGTCAAAGAATTATCATAACGAAAAGTGGTAGGATAATAATTATTCGTTTGATGCGGTTTTATCCAGGCAGAGATAGATAGGGCTGAATGAATTCCTATTTCAGCGGTAATGCCTTTTTTACTTCCATCAAATTGGTATGCGGATTGCGGGGTTCCAAATCTGTCATTAGTTAAAACCGCCCCACTAACTGTTCCGTTATGTCCGTTGCCGCTCGCATCGTTTGCATTTCCGCTGAACGGATAGTATGCAACCAATACTGAAGACGGGCTCAGTGCTGAAGTAGACCATGCAATAGTATCTTTTGCCTGATATTTGTCAGAAACAATGACAGTACACTGAACTGTCACTGCTCCCGTTGGTGTCCATGTAATAATCCCTGATGCTATCCCCACTGTCATATCACTTGGCCCAGCCTGCTTCGTGAAAATAAGCCCTGTTGCGCCATCAGGATCGGTCGCAATGACCGTATCTTTATACTGCTGCCCAACATTGACCTGGGCTGTCATGTTTGCAGGTAAAGTGGTAAACTGGGGCGGCCTGTTCAGAATGACCAGAACACTGTCCCTTCCCCTGTTACCCGTCTTATCCTTGACGACAACGATGATCGTGTTCGAATCCGGGGTCAAAGTAACTGCCCTTGAATAATCTGACCCTGAGAGCGTTGCAACACCGTTGCCGATATATACAGTATCAATCCCTGAGCCATTCTCTGTGACCTGAATTGTGATGGTCGGATTCGGCGTGCTGAAATGATATCCCTGCGTCAGACCTCCAAAGGAAATACTCGGCTTGACCGTATCCAGGGTCGAGGTGTCCACAAATACGCGAATCGTGTCATACGACCTGTTATTGCGTGCATCCTTTGCCGCAAACCGGATACTCTGCCAGCCTATACCGGGAAGCGTTACATTTGTGGACCATGTGATACCAGATACCGCCACAACACTGCCATTTACCCAGAATGAATCAACTCCGCTGCCAGCATCATTCACTGTGCCGGATACCGGACGGGTAAGGTTGCCCACAGTATCGCTATCAGCAGGTGCCGTGACCGTGATGGTCGGCGCCTGATTGTCACTCGCCGTGGGATCATAGACCACATATCGGGTAATGGTCGTGTCATTCTTCCGGGAACTGTTGTCAGATGCAACGACTGTGACAGTGTCCCTGCCAAGACGCAGCCCGATTTTCTTTGAGAACCCACTATCTGCTCCCAGAATCGCGGAATCGCCATTCACAGTCACAAGCGAAATGCCGTTCGTGTCATATGCCTTGCCTGTAATTGTGATACTGTCCACAGAAACACTCTCTGGTAGTGCGGCAACCGTAAAATGCGGGGGTATGGAATCAATGACCTGGTTTGCCGGTGTTTGTATAGCCTGGGCAGTAAGATAGGGCGAATTACCTGCATTGTTGTAGGCGCGAACGCGATAGTAATATATGGTTGCTGCTGTCAGGCTGTCGTTATCGAAAAGACCCGGTTGGTCAGTAAGACCGGTATCTATTACCACAAAATTTGAGTCATTACCTTTGCTCCGCTCGATAAGAAAACCAAGCTCATTGCGAGAATTGTCTTTCCAGGTGACCTCGATGGTGGTGGCAGTCTGTGCTGTCAGGTGCAGGTTGGACGGCGCACGAGGCGTTACCTGGTCTGCGTTTATGGTAACTGATGCGTCATCGTCAAAGCCGCTGTAATGCTGTGTTCCTGAATAAATGACATAGTTGCTGGCATCGAGACCCTCAATTTTCAGGATAAAGGCCGTGTTTACGGGTATTTTTGCCATTGTGCCATGATGAGCGGAAAAGGCAATGGTATCTGTCATGGTGATCTGTCCGTAAGAAACGGTCAAGGTAATATTGGTAACACTGTCCGGTGCGACCTGTATGCCTTTCTGTTTGAACAGGATATTTGCGGCAATGGAAACTGAATCCTTCCTTGAGGTCGGCTTGTCGTTGCCTACAATATTATCCTTGGTACAATAGACGAGAAAGCATATCAGGACTGCCACAAGCGGATACAGGATTTTTTTCATCATATGTGCCTCACCAGCTCACATCAAGGTCAAAGGTCTGCTTTTCGGGCGTTCCACTTGAACTGCCCTTATCGCTGGATAGGAAATAATATGCAGTGCCTGCACCGGCAATGCCGACCATACCAGCGGTTATCCACATCCATGTGTGGTTTTTCTTTTCTTCAACCTTCAGCCCCATGAGCTTTTTAACCACAACATTCATTTCAGTTCCGAGTAGATCTTCGATGTTTCCCTTGTATTCCTCGGTAACGTCGCGTACGATCTTGCCGGTGGAAACCGCAATCAACCGGACGTTTATGGAATACATGCCCCCTATTTTGCCAATGCTACCGGTTACCATGTGCGTTACGCCGAGGATCTGCCCCATCTGAACAAAGCAATCAGACTCTGAACAAGCCCCAGACTGCTGGAAGCCCTGCTCTTTCAGGATTTCATCCATCTTGCCGCGTTCAAGGACAGTGTAACCCGATGTTTGCACAAGCCCGCTACGGAGCTTGTCGGTAAGGATCTGTGCATCGTCTTTGGTTATGCCCTTTGCATCCAACTCACTCACAGCAAGGGTATTTTGTTCTGGGAAAACGATTGAAGTGAGAATCACAAGAATGAAAATACTTTTTCTCATAGAGCCTCCAGATATATGGATACCGGAGAGATGGGAGGATTCTTCAATAGCAGTCAGGAACAAAGGGCATCTCTGCCGCGCCTGACAATATAAATAAAGACACGGTGTTAGACAATCAACTTTCGCATTTTGGCGGTTCGGTTGCATTTAAAAACCAATATCGAGGTGAGTAATCTGGGAACAGCCGCGTAAACTTCACAGCCTTAAAAGATTGCAAAGTTAAGCCCTGAAATCTATATTACTGTTAGCTAAACCCCGACGGACTATTGTGTTATCACGGTAGTTAGTTGGACATTTTGTCTGATTGACCTGGTTATAGGGGAATGCCCTGCCTATCTGGCTCGGCGTATCTGCCCGTAACTGGGTCCGTAGGGGTTTAGCGACACTACTGAAAGGGTACGCTGGGCCTTTTTTATTTCTACACCTCGCTCATAGCCCTCATATCCCTCTCGAATGGCCAAAGGAGGTTCTTGATGTCAGCTTCTTTATCCATCAGACCAGTCGTTCCTTTTTTCATGTTTTTATTCTCGCTCTTTTTTACAACGTGTACTGACAAGGCCACGGAACCTTCAGGCATGAAGGTCACATTTCCAGCAACATATATTGAATGGGAATCAATTCATCCTCAAGACACTACGTGGTGGACATTCAGAGCCAATGGCGAATGCTATGCTGCCCAAAAACGTAAAATAACTGAAGCAGTTAATGTTCCACCGTGGGTTCCTCATTGCATGTCTCATATAGACGCTAGTTGTAATTGCTGCGTGGGTGATGCATATCGCAGAAACGATGCTGGTGAAATCATCGGCACCGATGGTCGTACCCAGCAAGAGTACCTAGATTTCTGGGCAGCCCAAATCGCAGGATTTCTGCCAATAGAATACCATGCTGGCACATGGGGTGATGATGATGGCATGAGACTAACTATTGCAGTCAATCGTGTTATCCCTGGCTCATATGGTGGACTGGCTTGTGATATGCAGAATCCCACCTATGTGACATCACAATACGAGCCACAATATATCATGTACGATTTCTGGTCAACTGATTCTCTGTTCGGGTTCCAGGCTGATGAGGATGGCAATCGAATTCAATTAAATCACAGTAGTTTAAATGTAACGTTCTCAGGATGGCATGGAAAACATTTGTTTGATAAGACAAATCCGATTTTCCAACAATTTTAACGGTGATATTCAAGGATAGGAGAATAAAATGCTCTTTAAAGCGATTGGACGCGGCCTTATAAAAGCTGCAACTACGGGTGGTTTCAAAGAAGGATTTTCTTCCATTATGGGTCTTGAAGAGTCGTTAAGGTATTTAGCGGCAGGAAAGACATCTGATGCGAAGGCGACACTATCAATTGCATATAGTCAAGACGGAACAAACAAAGAGGCAATTCTGGCTATTGCGGTTATTAATCAATATTATGAACATAACAACTATGCAGCAGAAATAATCTATCAAGAAATCATTCAAGCTGAATTAGCTGATGATAAAAATAAGTGGTCATGGTTCGCACATAAGCATTTAGCTATTATAAAAGCCTTGGAAGGCAATGATATTGAGGCAGACAATAATTTCAAAAGAGCGATTTTCAAAAACAGATCCGATGCAGAGTTGATATACAAGTACGGTTTGTTTTGTCAAATAAAGGGTCGAAACGATGAGGCAACACAATATTATCGTGATGCGATAAGTCTTGACCCAAGGTACGCTGCTGATGTTTCAATGACTTCACCAAATATTGAATACTTGAAAAGAATTAATATCGAAAATACTTTTCAAATGAATTAGGGTGTTATGGCGACTTGCCACACCCGACTGTAGGAGGTTATATGACTTGTCCTGATTGTAAATCGACTATTGAAAACTCAGATTATTGTCCTACGTGTGGATTGCAAATATCATCATATAACAAAGTTAAGATTGACAAGTTAAAGCGTATTCTCTCTGAGAGCGATCCGTGGAGAGATTTTGATAAGTGCAAACAAATATATACAGTGCTTCATGAAAATAAATTGCTCCCGGAATATAAATTGTCAAGCCTCCTAACAGAACTTGATGCAAGAGAAATGGAAGCAAAAAGGGTTATAGAAGCAGAAACCAAAAAGAAAGAAAACCTGGAAAAGCAGAAATTGAAAAAAACTTTGGAAGAACCGATATTGGCAGCCAAGGTGACATTTGCCGCAGGTGTTCTTACGGTTATTTGCATTGTTGTGATGGAGTCCTCTGCTCCTAATGGACAGGTCTATTCATTTTTTGAAGCTATTGGTTTGACGGGTGTTGTTATTACGGTTCTTTTGATTATTGTGACAATAATTTTATTTCTTAAGGCTGGCTTCAGTTCAGACAATTAACATATTCACATTTAAGCCGAATTAATGTAAGCCTTCGGCGAACCCATGTTTCCAGGACTTTTCCCGGACTTATGCGGATTTTCGCAGTAAATATATCCCCTTGTAGAAATGCAGGGGGATTATTGTTTGTAGTCATCACCCCTCCGTTCTAATTGTCGCTGATCAGATTTATTATCCTTCACGACAAAAATGCGTCGAGCTATTGAAATTAGGTACCAGGTGCTGGTATAATATTGTATAGGAAGGCTGGCAGACAGCTATCCACACAGGAGGATTTATGGAACAAACGTTATACGGGGTTGGGGAAATCTGTCATCTGACAGGCATATGCACCGCTACAATCAACAGGTATCGCAAGTTGGGACTGGTCAAAGCCACAACGGTCCTGGGTAAACGACATCTATTCAATCAGGCTGGTTTTGAGACCATTAAAAAGCTATATGCCGACAACCAAGACAGACTGAGGGGGAAGTAATGACCCTCAAAGAAAAATTAAGTCCTGCTGCAGAATCATTCTCTGCTGAGGAAATATCCCAGGAATTGGACATCCCTATCGAGATGATCCATAAGATGAAAAAAGTGGGCGTAATAACACCCACACAGACGAGTAACGATAATTACTCATACCAGACCGTTAAATTCATAGAAGGGTATTGGAGTGCCAATGCCGCGAAAATGTTAAGCGTGAAGCCTTGATCTCCGAGAGGTGCGGTGTCTTTAGGGATTCCCATTGAGCCCGTCTTTGCCCTGTCGCACAATCCAGGGTTATAAAGGCACCGTACCTTTTTACTCAAGACTGCCAACTATGGTGCGTGCAAAATAGAGGTGCAGTTGTTTTTGAAAAGGGGTCTTGGCTCCTTGATCCCTTGCATCAATCCTGTTTAAAAACCAGGATTCGAAGACAACTGCGCCTCATTTATTTTTCCATCAGGCCAAGTATTGAGACAGAACATCCTTACTGTGTACAGCACAGAACAGGAAGGTTTGAACCTCTATCTTAATTTCGCCCCATGAAAATGGAGGACATCGGTGCGCGTACCGGGTTGCTGTATTTTATTTACTAAAAGGAATTGCCAGGTCTCCAAGAATGTCTCCAAGAGTTTGTGATTTGAAGTGATTTTGGATGACAACTGATGACAACCGGATACTTGACCCATGACTTTGGCTTTGCTTCTAATCCATTAGTTTTTGTATCTTTATGACAGCAGTTGCTACTGAATGACAAATAAGTGCGGGAGTAACTCAGTGGTAGAGTTCCACCTTCCCAAGGTGGCTGTCGCGGGTTCAAATCCCGTTTCCCGCTCCAATATAAATCCCCTGCAGCCAACGGGTTGCAGGGGATTTATATTATTAGACGTTCTTGAGTGGTTATCAGACTGTGATAAGCGCACCGGATTTGGCATACTGAACGGTGAGTAGGGAATTATTCTCCCATTCCTCGGTCGTCAGCGCCCGGGTTTCAATAGGTTCAAACACCTCGTAGAGCGCTTTTGACATGAGCTCGATTCTCTGCCAATGATTCAGCTTCCGAAACGAATTAGAGACAACAACAACGTCGATATCACTGCCTTCAGTCTGGGTTCCTGCTGCATAGGAGCCGAAAAGAACCATTCTGGCGACAATAACACCATGCGCTTCAAGTGAGGCCTTAAATCGCCGTAAAATATTTAAAGCTGTTTCTTTATCCATTCAAGGGTTTCCTGTGTATTGGATCTTATGGAATCCGAATGCTTTCTCAACAGCCATGTGACACATGAGTACGGCATAGACATTCCGGCCGCTTTTACGCATGGCATCGGCGCTTTCCAGATCATATTGGGCTTGAGTCAACCATTCATAAACTATTTTCTCCATACATCAAAAATATAAATCCTGGAGGGGTTCAACTGCCATAGGTGGCTGTCGCTGGTTCAAATCCCGTTTCCCGCTCCAATATAAATTCCCTGCAGCCAGCCAAAGGGTTGCAGGGGACTCTTGTTATAGATAAAGTGTGAATATAGGCTAGAATGTCCTCCAATGTTCCCCGTCATACGCAAGAATATTTGAACTAATAATCTCTATCTGCCTACTAATGGATTGAAATGCAAATCGACAATAACCATTTATAAAGTTCATGGCCACATCAAAGGAGACCCATGTTTAAGTTCAATACCTGCGCTCTGCTTGTTCTATTATTTATGTGCAACGTCTTTTCCTACGGATACATCAGAATTGGCAATGTTCGTGAAAGCTGGAATACGTGGGAAGCCAAAATCGATACCCTAAAAATCAGCATTTCTGAACAGGATCTGATATGTCGCGTCTGGGAGGAATTCACCCTCCGCGACCCCGCGCCCGACAGTTCCCAAACCGGCGATTCCCTGGAACTGCAGGCATATTTGCGCCTGCCCGAAAATAGCGCAGTTGACTCCCTCTATCTGTGGATAAACGATAAACCGGAACCCGGGCTTCTGATGTCCGCATCTTCGGCGACCGCCATTTACGAAAGCATTGTCAAACGCAGGAAAGACCCGGCTATTTTGACCACCTACGGAGGAAATGATTATTACCTCAGGATATTCCCGTTCATGCCCGGGCAAAGCAGAAAGGTGCGCATCGCTTTCCACTGCGCCATGAATTCAAAATCCACGTCAAAAAACATCCGTTTCCCCATGGATTTTGTTGATACAGTGGGGCATTTCGAACTGACGGTAAAGTCCAGCAGGTATTACGGCTCATTCCCGGTCCTGGACGAACCTCAACTGGCCCTGCAACGTATTTTGGGCAAACCCCTTACCAAGGGCGTATCTGCAAATCGGACAAATTTTCCGCAGAATTATCTCCAGGTTTCGTGGGGACCTTGGCCAACGGACAACACTGTTTCCAGCTGTTATTCAACGGACAATAAGGGCATGGGGTATTTTTCCCTGCTCCTGGATCCGTTTTCACTGCTGGGAATGAAAGACCGCGCCAACATCAGCCTGTCGGTGGCATGGACCCCTTCCATGGTGGAGACGTGGAATGGCGGTACCACCTACGCAACGACCTATTCGGAGTATTTTGAGGGTGAACGCAGGGCCTTGCATGACTTTATCACCAATTCCCTTACCCAGGGAGACAAATTCACTCTATGCTATGCGGGTGCCACGCTTACAAGTTTTTCAACAGAATTGGTCTTTGCCTCAGATAAAAACAAACTGGACGCTTGTACGTTTATCGACGGCTGCAAGCCTATTTATTATACTTATTCCTATTCCTATTATTATGACAATCTTGGAAATTACCATTACAGGCCAGTACCACCGCCTCCGGGTAGAAATTGGCTTAGCGCTCTATACCACGCGTTCGAAAGTTTTAAATCCTCCGACCTTCAGCCGGTCGTCCTTGTTCTGGACAAGGGAAATCCATATTATTATAGTGAAAATCGACCCGCGGTTTCGGCTCTTGACTCAACCACCACAGCCATCAGCCTTCACAACGATCATGGCGCGGTAATGTATGTCATCACCAGTTATTCCCGGCTCGCATTGTACAAAAATCTTATAAACCGTTTTGGCGGACGCGTGGTCCAATCCTGGGCCGGGGACGACATGGAAACCCGTCTTGCAGATCTAACACCCGATATTTTCTCCGTGCCACTGACTTCGCTGGCTATCCAGGTGACTTCCTCGGGCAACAACCCCTGTCTCGACATACTGGGCATACCGCAGTCACGCATTCCCTGGAACAGCCGCGTCCTGCTTTCCGGTCGCACAGCACTCACGGACATACTGAATATCAGCCTGGCCGGAGAGTCCAATGGCGCCTATGTGTCAGCATTTCAGAGCATCAGCGTCAACGCAATCCCCGATCGCTCTCCGGAAAAGATATGGGCACTCAACAAAGTAAACAACTCGCCCTATTCTTATTACGGCAGCTATGGCAGCGATGCGGATGAGATGGCCGCATTCAGCCTGCAACACAATGTTCTCACCCGATACTCCGCGCTTCTGGCGCTTGAGCCGGGAATGGATACAGCCTTCGCAGCTAGTGAACAAAACACGTCCAATAGTTGGGGTATCAGGACCACATCAATGGCGTCTTCTGATGTTGTGGCCTTCAGTCTCGCCCCCGGCGTAACTTCTTCAGGTGGTAGTACGGATTTCCCCGATATCATTAAGGCGGAAAAGCAGGTTCAGCACAGCGAAATCGCCCCTCACATTTCCGCAACGCCAAACCCCTTTACCATGACAACAAGGATCACTATTGAAGCAGATAAAAATACCGCTGCGCCGGCTGCCATCTCCATTTATGACATTACCGGTAAAAAAGTCCATTCATTCAATATCCATAAGGGAGTGGAAGGCTGGCTCACGGTGGTCTGGAACGGCTGCAGCGGCAATGGCAGCCGGCTTCCCCAGGGCATATATCTGCTTAAAGTAAGAATGGCCAATAAAATGCTTACTCATAAGGTTATTTTGATGTAAAAAGTTGGACGATTGCAGATTTAAATCAGGCTCTGTCCCACCTGACAAAGATTGCCTATTGTTGTATTTAAACGGGCACTACTGTTCTGATCCAACAACACACCCCTGGAATATGGTATATTTCTTTTGCCTATGCGATTACTCCTTTTTATCATTCTCGCACTTTCCACGCTGCTTTCCGGAGAGTCCAAACCAAACATCGCTGTCATGGACCTGTCTGGTTCAGGATTGACCTCGTCTGATCTGACAACCCTCACCAACCGTCTGCGCACCGAACTCTTCGAGACCGAACGGTTTACCGTTGTGGAGCGCGGCCAAATGGAAACCATCCTTAAAGAACAGGGGTTCCAGCAAACAGGCTGTACAGATGCCGCGTGCGCGGTCGAGGCGGGCCAATTGCTCAACGTGGACCTTATCATCCTAGGCAGTATCGACAGAATCAGCAGGGTCTACTCAATCAACATTCGGGCGGTCAGCGTCAAAGACGGGGCAATAGCAAAAAACGTAAAAAATGATCTTGTCGACGCTGATGTGGAAGACCTTATGCTGAAAGGCCTTCGCAATGCGGCCCGCAAGCTGGCAGGCTTGGACACGCTGGAGCAAAGCTCCACTCCTATCGAACTCAGGGGTAAAAAAGTGGTCAAATTCAAAACCTATAAAAGCGGGGACGCAGGGTCCCTAACCATTACCGTAACACCCGCGGATGCCGGAATATTCGTGGACGATTCCTCGTACGGCACAGGCAACATGGTGGTTGATTATGTGCCCGTGGGTCCGCACACT
>MFYT01000047.1:48414-59636 GCA_001789205.1 Candidatus Raymondbacteria bacterium RIFOXYA2_FULL_49_16
CTTCATGAAAAAAACAAATATCACACGGCATCTGGTGTATCACTCCGGGTCTTATCCCACGGAAAAATATATTGAACTGGATCTGAATTATCTGTCAGATATTCTTTTTGCGCCCTCTTTGGCTTTTGGATGGGAATTCGGAAAAAACTACTTCGGACTTAGCGGATATTTTTCTCCGGGATTTCATGAAAACAGGAAATTCCTCAATGCGCAAAAAGATACGTTCAATTTTGAAACAGACGGTCCCACGTACGGCGGTTTCTTTGAATTCTGGCGCATGGCCCTGGCAATACCCAATTTCCTATATTTCGGTCCAGGTGGTTCACTGGGATACCTGAAACGGCAGCACGGTCTTGGTCAAGCAGGCAACGCGGTCTCGGCAACAGATACCGCACAATATTATCCTGATTTTTCCTATGACGACCCATTGGGGACTGAATACCTCTATTTCGGAGGGCTCATGGTCCGCATGAGAATCGGGTACAAACATGTTTTTATCCTCGTCACCGACCGTTTCCTCATGGGCGTAAAATACCCAATTTCCACCTCTTCGTATGGAACAACGTATCTTGGAATGACCGAATCTGTCCAGCCAACCGAATTCGCCGCTGAAAACACACTCTGGGCGGGACTGCAATTCAGGTTTTAGGAGCTGCAGAACAGTCCCCTGCGCTCGCTATGCTTTCTTATAAATATTAAGCCCGATTTTAATTTCTTCCTTTTCTGGCAAGGAAATATTTCCTTCAGTCGTGCTGATAATCAGGCTTTTACCTGATGCCGACTTTCCGAAATCCTTTGAAAGATCGACCGTTATGGTCAGCACATTGCCATTCACCTTCATGTCGCAGTTTTTCATAAAACATCCCCTTTGTGTAAAATATTTATTGACTGGTTTTCGTTCCCACATAATGTACCTTTTTACACAGCAAGGTTCAAGCCTCATCTGTTAAAACCACTGATCCGTTTTACCTTGTTTTCACGGCTAGCAAGGTGTATTTTCTTAGCACACGGTTTTACCAGGCAAGGACGTTCAATGCAAACCTTCTGGACCTTTGTCATGCGTTACTCAAAACCGGCTCCCCGGCGCCATATCATCTTTATCCTGGTTTTTGTACTCTCAAGCGTTTTTATACACGCGGCCCAGCAACCCTGCGGAAACAACCTCAAACATCGTGTCGCCGTTGTTTCCGTGGACAACCGTACCCTGTACGGCCAGGAAAGGATCGGCAATGCAGTGCGGGACATGCTGACCACGGAAATTGCCAAAACCGGTTGCTTTGTCCTTGTTGAACGTGAACAGCTTGCCAAAGCCATGGCCGAGCAAGCACTTGGCCAAACCGGCGCAATGGATGAAGCCTCTGCTCCCAAGGTGGGCAAGCTCCTTGGCGCTGAATTCGTGCTTGTGGGCAGTGTGACCCAATTTGCAGTTCGTACCGAGGCTTCGGAATCGTTTTTCAGCGACAGCAAGACCCAATTCGCAGACGCTGCAGTGGACATCAAACTTATCAATACCGAGACTGGAGAAATCACATTATCCCTTAATGGCACCGGCCATGCAAAGCGCACCTACAAAAGCGTGCTGGGTATGGGTTCTTCCGGTGGATACGATGAGGCGCTGGAGCAGCAGGCGCTTCGTTCCAGCATCGAAGGATTTGCGATAAAAATTGCCTCTGAAATCGAAAAAATGCCCTGGATGTGCTATGCTGTTATCCGCAACACGCAGGCATATCTCGATGCTGGTTCGCGTTCGGGCATTGCTGTTGGACAGCAGTACGATATTTTTACCAAAGGCGAGGCAATCTACAGCCCATCAACAGGTGCGCTATTGGGATACGATGAAGCAAAAACAGGCACTGTGCAGGTAGACCGCCTGCTTGGTGTAGATGGGGCCATTGCCATAGCTGTTTCAGGAACACTTCCTGAAAAAGAAGGGATTGTACGCCGTGCAGCCAGCAGGCCGTAAAAAATACCCATGCGCTGTTTAAGAATAATCATCATTGTAGCAGCGGTCTTTCTCTTTGATTGCTGCGTTTCCACGCGCGGCTATAAGACGCCCGGCTTTGTGTCGCCTCTTCCTGTAGCGGTTCTCCCCCTCAACAATATGAGCAATGATCTGAAAGCAGCCCAGATGTTCAGGGAGCTGTTTAAAAACTCGCTCCAGGACCTGGGATATTCGGTTGCAAAAAATAATGACGTGGATTTCCTGCTGCAGCGTAATGGCCTCACTGACGGCGGGCAGCTCACAAATATTCCTCCTGAAAAACTATGTGAGATGCTGGGTGTGGACGCTGTGTTCATCGGCACCCTGGAAAAAGCAGGCCAACTGACCACCGGCGTATATAACAAGAATCATGTAAAAGCCAGTATGAAACTCTTTCGCCAAAAAGAACTTCTCTGGTCCGATGCTGCTGAAGCCAGTACAAAAAATGTGGGGCTCAGCGGCAAGGCCATTGGCGATGCCTTTGTAAAAAGGGTCGGCGGCAAAGCGCTCTCAAAATTCAATGGTCACCCCCTGCTCATGCTGACCGAGCAGGTGATCCTCGATTTGCAGCAGAAACTTCCCGGCAAACGCGTCACGCCCACAGGGTGGGAGAAACGATGAGCCTGAGGACTCTGTATCTTTTTATATGCATTGGCATTGCCTGCACTGTTGGCCGAGCCGAAACATTTGATCGCATTGTGCTCAAGGACATGACGGTTATCAAAGCCAGCCTGGTCAAAGAGGTTGGCGATTCGCTGGCATACTTTGAGCTGAACGACCCAGATTTCACAAAACATATGGTGGGTCGCGATCAGGTATTCAAATGGGTGCGGGCAACCCCGCAAACAGAAGCGCCCCAGACAGCGGTTCCTCAGCCGGCTACTCCCCCTTCTCAAAAAGTGGTGGCGTCTGACTCAAACCACATGAAACAGCAGAGTCCGCGTTTGGAAAGCGCTCCAGCGCCTGAGATCAAAGAAACTGCTATGGATACTATTCCTGTTGTGGACTACCAGATCGTTATTGCACGCATCGACTCAATAGAACGGAGTAAAAATCAGCCGGCCGCGATTGCCGCACCTGTCCGGAATCCCGTTACACCAGTCATAGTGTCACAGGAGGCGGCCTCAAGTACTGCCTCTGCTATTATTTTAGAAACAGATCCTAGCGACGCTGTTCCTGAAAATTTGACAAAAGTGCGTTTAGATCCGCCCACAGGAACTGAAGGGGTAAAGATCATGCCGCGTTCAGGCATGTTCGCCCTGAACATCAACCCATCCATCTCGTCGTTTGGGGCTGGTTTACGCGCCTGGAGCGCCGCAGGTTTTGGATTCAACGCCAAAGCCGCAGTGCTGTGGGGAAGCGCAAGCGGGTTTCTGGTCAATGGTGAAATCATGCAAGCCCTGAATAAACAAGGGCGCGTGCGCTGGTATGGTCTCCTGTCAATCGGATATACCTGGGAGACCATTACAACGCCAGCCATAGACATAATGAGTGTCCATATCCCAAGCACCTCCATGGATCTCTCTTTTTTAAACTATTGTTTTGGCCTGGGAGCTGAATGGCGGACAGGGATCAACCGCAACCATGGATGGGCCCTTGAGCTCGCTTATCAGGGCGGCAGCGCCGAATACGAAACAGAGGGTTACACCATGGATTATGGATATGGCTACTCCTACCCTGTGCCACCGCAGAAGCATACTGTTAAATTATCACCTGTTTATTTTGGATTAACATATGCATATTATTTTTAACACATCCCGCGCATGCCTGTTGGTTCTCCTGTTCGCAGGAGCCAACAGTTTACATGGCCAGCAAACAAGATCAGGTCTTGCGTTGGATAAAGCAGCGTCATCTGCGCCCGTTGCACGAGGCTCTCTTAAAGTTTTCTCAGAACCAGCCGGGGCCGAGATTCTTTTAAACACCAAGGCCATGGGGATTACTCCATTAAAAATCATTAATATTGACGCAGGAGAATACAAACTATCACTTCGTCTCCAGGGATTCACACCATACGAGACCAGCATAAAAATACTGGCAAACGAGACACAAAATCTATCGCTGGCTCTAAAAGCCGTGGAGCAGCCTCTGCCTCCACCTGCTCCTGTTTTTGCCACGATTACAGTTGCGACCACGCCCACTGGCGCAGCTCTTTCCATCAACGACCAGCCGGTTGGCACAACACCCTTTCGTTGTGATACCATGGCGCCTGGTCCATACAAACTGCGGCTCGAATTGGAAGGATACGATCCCCTTGAAGGGTCGGTTATGCTAAAAGCAGGGGAAACGCGGCCGGTTGAGAAAAAAATGATCCGGCAATACGGAACTCTTGCAGTGGCAACCACACCGCCCGGAGCTGCCCTTTCATTGAATGACCAGCCTTCTGGCACCACACCCTATAAAAATGAAAAGCTCTTGCCTGGTAATTACGCCCTATTACTCGAATTACCCGGTTACACCAACATATATGAAAGTATTGTCATGTTCAAAGATACAGCCATAAGCAGGCAATTCGCGCTCTCACATTCAGCAGCCTGGCAGGATTCAGTCAAAGCCTTTGCCCTGGCAAAATCGAAACATGGACGAGTAGTGCGTCGTGTCTGGTTTGCCTGCCTTGCGGCAGCAGCGGCAGGCACGGGCTATTATTTTGACACACAGGTTGCAGCGGCGGCCGACAGACAAGACCAGATACAGACCGATTATCGCGCTGCCACTACGGATTTTTCAACCTACCAAGAACGTTATAGCAATGCCGGAAAAAAGGTAAAAGACAATTCCAAGGTGCGCAACATTCTCTATAGCGTGGCAGGCGCATTTGCCCTGTGCTTCGTGATTTCAATCCCGTTTTAGTATGGAGTTTTTGACATGCTGATAAAAATAGCGCAAGGGCTGCTCCTACTGGCGGTGTTTGGATTTCTGCACTGTTCAAAAGGCAGCGGGCCATTTGAACGCGACAACCTGCTCGATCCGGAAGGCACAAATTGGCACCCGCCCATGGTCATTGCCATGGACGATAGTTTGATAGCGGTTGGAGACAGTATCACCATTCGCGCGTCAGGTAGTGATCCCAATGGAACCGTTATGGAATACCTGTGGGCGCTTGACGGTTTTTCATATAAAAACAAAACAGATAGCGGTGAAATCACGATTGCTTTTCAGACCGCGGGCATAAAGACCGTACTGGTCAAAGTGCTGGATAACGATAGCATTGAATCCGAGACCGACAGCATTATTATTATCGTGATGGGTGATGCGCCTATCAATGTTTCACCCGTAAACGGCGTATTGTCACAAACGGCCAGGCCAACGTTGCGCTGGATTCCCGGCAAGTTCAACAGCAGTTTCACGGTCTTGCTCGATACCGTGAATCCTCCCGTCTCGGTTAAAAAAACAGGCGTAACAGACAGTTCGTTTGCCGATACAACCAGGGACCTGAAATACGGCAAAACCTACTACTGGCGGATTATCGGCGTAGATCCCTTTAGCCAAACCGCGCCTGGCGAAGTGTGGCAATTCAACACCCCATTGACATCAGGCATGAAACTCATCTCAGCGGCTGGACATGTTTTTTCCATGGGTCAAAACACTACTGCCATGCCAGTGCATTCTGTGCAATTCACCTATGATTTTTTTATGGACAGCTCCGAAGTAACACAGGAGGATTTTTTCCGGATCATGGGGACAAACCCCTCCTCTTTTTCAGAAACGTCCAACCTTCCTGTGGAATATGTGACGTGGTTCGACGCAGTATTATACTGTAACAAAAAAAGCGAGCTGGAAGGGAAAGATACTGTATACGTATACACCTGGATTTCCGGAACACCGGGGAACGGCTGTAGCGGACTGACCGGCCTTTCCATTGACATGAGCAAAGACGGGTATCGCTTGCCAACAGAGGCGGAATGGGAATATGCCTGCCGCGCTAACACAGCCACTGAATACTACTGGGGCAATGGGGCTTCTAACGCGTATGCCTGGTATTCCTCGAATACTGCAACCATACAACCCGTTGCCACCAGGCTGCCAAACGCCTTTGGGTTGTACGACATGGCTGGAAATGTGCGGGAATGGTGTAATGACTGGTACACGAGTTATAGCAATAACATGGTATATGACCCTGTTGGGCCAGCATATGGCACCTATCGTGTGTTACGTGGTGGTGCATATGACGATCCCTTTATTAATACCTTTGCTTCCGCCTATCGGACAAACGACTATCCCTATACTCGGTCCACCAGCACTGGTTTCCGGGCAGTGCTGAGTCTATCTGTCTCAACACCTGTTATCATATACCAACCGCAATCCCAGACAGTAGACATTGGGCAAACCGTTACCTTCAGCGTATGGGCAAATGGGTATCCGCCCCCAGCTTGCCAATGGCAGAAAAATGGTATTGATATCAGCGGAGCGACATTCGCGAATTACATTATCGCTTCAGCACTGCCATCAGATTCCGGGGTATATACGGTAGTGGTATCAAACAGCCGGGAGCGGGTAAAAAGCGATTCTGCGGTGCTAACAGTAATTGATACAACCACGATAAAGTATGTTACCACGGACAGCATGGTCTCTATTTCCGGCGCAATGTTCCCAATGGGTTCGGATCTGAACGCTGATGAGCAGCCAATTCACACGGTATCCATAAGCGGTTTTTTTATGAGCAATACCGAGGTGACGCAAGGCGAGTATGTGCGAGTCATGGGCGTCAATCCCTCATATTTTGCCAGCGACACAAATCAACCCGTGGAAAACCTGACCTGGTTCGACGCAGTGCTCTATTGCAATAAACGAAGCGTTTTGGAAGGTCGGGATTCGGTATACTCGTATATTGGAATTTCCGGGATCCCGGGCAATGGCTGTACAGGACTGACTGGACTTGCGATCACCATGACCAACAACGGGTACCGTCTGCCAACAGAAGCTGAATGGGAATTTGCCTGCCGCGCTGGAAGTGTTGACGACTTCTTATGGGGTTCATATCCGCCAAATTCCATACAGGATACGACACTCATTGATAGCAACGCATGGTGGGCAAACAACAGCGGCAACATTTCGCATGCTGTTGCCCAAAAAAGATACAATGGGTTTGAGCTGTACGACATGACCGGCAATGTGCAGGAGTGGTGTAATGACTGGTATGACGCCTATGGCAGTGGCATGGAATACGATCCCATTGGGCCAATGAGCGGTACCTCCCGCATTACGCGCGGCGGTTCATGGACCAGCAATGGAATCGACCTCCGTTGCGCTGCCCGGATATACCTTCCCCCTGTCCGGGTCAACTGGCTCGGTTTCCGGGTAGTTTCCCGGTAACTGATAAAACTGCCGGTTTATTTAAAACATCTTATCAAGGTATGTGGTACTGACCAAACCGTACGTATCTTGACAATTACACGGCGCAAGCGCTATTTTTTACACATGGGTTTTTATCAGTCGTGTAACCGCAAAGCGCCGTTACTTTTGCTTGCGCTGTTTCCAGTGATATTTTTAACCAGTTGCGTGACAGTGAGGAATATTACCGAAAAAAGCATTATGCGTTCGAACCCGCAACTATCATCCATTGAAACAGCCAATGCTGTTCCGCGCAAATCAATACTTCTTTCCGGGACCGTCCTGCGCTACACCGGGACATTACGGCCAATCGTTGTCCACGATTCATCCGCAACAATCTCATCCCCGTATTTGTTTATCACGGACTCGGCATTCATCGATAACACATCAATCATGTATCAGTCCACAACAGTAATTAATGGCAGTATCGCCTATTCACTTTCCAACTATCTGTTGTTAGGAAGCACAATTGCCGCATCAGCCGGGACATTGGCCGACGTGCCAAAGTCTTTCCAGCAATACCTTACCAGAGACACCAAGGAAGTCTCGATATTTTTCCGGTTCAATACCTATAGCAAACCCTGGTCATTCTCCTGGAGGCCTGAACTGCTTATCGGGAATGTCACAGGCGAGAACTTCTACAAAGTTGACAGCCTCATGGACTCAACACATATTGATTTTGAATTCCGGTCCCTGACCAACACCATAACGCTCCGATACCAGATAAATAAAGGAATTGGTTTTTTTTGGGGGGTCAATTTCATCTCACGTCCCTACGCAGTCACGAACAGGTCTTTGATCACAGAGTCATTCATAACCCCCTATGTTGGCGCGGATCTGAGGCTTTCAAGGGAATTAACCCTTAGCCTTTGCGTATCCAAACCCACGGCCTCAATACTTGAGAATTACACCTTTCCCATGCAACTAGGCGCCAAAATCGAATGGCAATGGTTTTTCCGAAGGAACCAGGAAGCAACACCCTAATAGGAAAAGCATCTAAAGAATTATGCCAAATGCGGCAAAACGCTGTGAGAAGAAAGATAATGGACAATATCGAATACGTTGAAATTCTAAAAACAAACAGCATGACAGATCTGTCCATGATCAATATGATATTGTCCGATGCAAAAATCGAATATTACATCGAGAACGAAACCACCCTGTTTATTCTGCCGCCAATGGCATTACCCCGTGTCATGGTTCTTAAAGAGCAGTCAGACGAAGCAATCATGCTGCTCAAGACGTACGATTTGTAATTGACTCAATGACTTTATAACATAATCTTTTATTGCATTTATCACCAGCCAAACGTATATTTTACTCCTTCATTTTTCGGAGCAAGAATGGTAAAAAACATACTCTGCATCTCCTGCTTTGTTCTCTGCCTTACCATAACCGCTGGTGAAATGAAAATGTGATGAACGACAATTATAATTGAGCCCCTCAATTTTAATTGTCGTTCATCAGAAAATGGCTCAATCCGTGAATGCGGCATAAGAAAGGAAACTAAATATATTAGATTTGTGGGCTAAATAAAAATGTGCGAAAAAATATTGACACTACCGGTTCCCGTGCCCTACTCGACAGCTTAATCGATCAAATTAACTTGATCCTGGTTTTAAGGATCGTTCGGGTGAGTAAAGAAAACAGATTATAACGTTTCCTTATGGTAGATACACCATCTTCCCCACCACGGTTTTTCCTCCTACCCTCACCCTGCAATAATAAACCCCCCCCGGCAACCTTGAAGCATTCCATTCCAAGGGTTGCGAACCTTGCGCTGCCAGCCGATCCACCAGCTTTCCGCGAACATCATAGATATCAACATCTGCTTTCTGGCTTATGGATATTTTTGTGAAAGGATTGAACGGATTGGGCACTATGGTCACTTTAATATCGAAATTGCTCTGTGGAACTTTCTCCGTGGAAACACTGTCGCTAAGGTTGCCATAAACTACGAGATGAGTAGTGTTGCCATCCGTAGTCCATGGATGAATTGGCGGATAATACCCGGTTGTATTTAAATAACAAGCTTCATTTGCAAATGTTGTAAATTCACCTGTACTTCCTTCTCCTGAACGAGAAAGCAATGCGACAGCGTATTTACCATTATGATGTTGTACAATCCAATCTATTTGTTTTGTAATAGGAACCCTAACAAAATGACTGTCCACAGATGTTGGAAGGTTTTCCAGTAGAACGTTAAAAGCAAAGGTATCCGCGGTACCTTCGACTAAATCAAGAGAATAATCAAGAGATGCCGGTAGAAGCAGGTCTTGATAGACTGCATCATCGGACAAACCACCAGGAACTCCATCCCACATTTCAATGCCAGCGGTTACATCTACGACCCCACACCTGATGTTGATGGGGCCGCTGTGGCACCACGGAATACTAGAAGGTCTCGCGTACCAATATTCGCCTCGGATAAAGGCCGAATCTACTCTTCCGGTCATTGCTGAATCATTGATATGCGTTGAATAAAACAAACTGCACCATCCATAAGTATCATAGATACCTGATCCGCATGAAAACCCGCTTTCCGCATACCCAAGGCCAACCGAGTTGTTGCATGTAGCAATTTTCCCCTCATGCATAATCGCGTCTACAGGCAGGGCCGGGCCAGGACTGTCGGCCAGGGCATAGTGGTTCTGCAGGGCCTTGTACCAGAAGACGTGGGTCTCCTGGCTGTAGAGGCTTGAAACGAGGATCAATGACAAGGTTAATAGGTATTTAAACATATTTATACCTTTTTCTGTTCGCATAATTATCCAGCATGGGTGCCCCCTATCGGAGAAAAACAATCTGAATGGTCTTGGTGAAATAATTCGTTCTAACTCTGTAAAAGTAAATACCGCCCGGCACATAATTGCCACGCCCATCCTTGCCGTCCCAGGATTCGGTATAGGTGCCTGCAGGCTGGTTTGGACGCTCACATCGTTTTATCACAACTCCACGTATGTTAAATACAATTATCGACACATTATAAGTATTATTTGATTTTGGTATAACTGGCAATTGATATTTCAGGGTTGTGGCGGGATTAAAAGGATTCGGGTAATTTGAGATTGCATATTCAGATGGATACGAATTTTCCGCGGACAATGAATCTAAAAGGCCGTCACTTTTGTTATTAAATGCTATTGGTTTACCTAGCCCTTCATCCCGAATACGAATACTGACAGTAGCACCATTCTCTATATGAAAAGGCGGACTGATGGTTATTGTCCCCCCGGCAAGAAAGTCAACTTTTGCCCCACTATCTACAATTGAAGAATCCATTGGCATATCCCCATTTGACGCTACTCTTCTGTCGTACTGGTATCCGATGTTGAAAGTCATGTTTCGGACTGTCCGCCCGTAATGCACATAAAATGATAAATTAACCGGATCATAAGGACAATAATCAATGGCGTGTCTAAATAGAGGGTCAGTGTTCCATTTGGAGTCAACTATGCCCCATTCGGTAGTTTGGATTGCTGAATGATCATTCCCATAAGATACCTTTTCTGTCCAGCCTGAGTAACCTTTTTCTACGTAGCTACCATCGGTAATATATGCTGCGTCTGAGTTATTCCCAATAGGCCCGCCCTCGGACATGTTCCATGCAAAAGAATGGCAGATATATAACATACTTGCATCGGATAATAGTGTAGCGTTCGGATAAAGCTCTTGGAAAAGGGCATTTAACGCAGCCATAGTGCTATCGTTATACTCAGGTCCTGAATAGTGAAGCAGAACCGGAGTCCCTTTAGGCGTATAAATGGTATCAATAACAACATACCCATCAGCATTACCAACGGTGGTCAAACTCATGAGTAAAGCAGTAAGTATTAGTGAAATTGTTTGTCGAGTAGAACTCATAGCCACCTCCTTTGTGCATAAAGCCCGTGGGAAGACACTACAAACCCCC
>MFYT01000048.1 GCA_001789205.1 Candidatus Raymondbacteria bacterium RIFOXYA2_FULL_49_16
GAGTAGTAGCGAAGAGCCCTGTGCGAGAAAACCGCACGCAGGGATCCGAGGGAGGGGCGCCGGGTAACCGGTGCTCCTATCCCAATAGAGAAAAATGAAAACAAATAAGCAGCCCAGAGGCGAAAAAAGCTGTGAAAACTATGAGGTTCATTCAAAAATATCCAAATTTTAAATGTCTAGGGCATTTCTGTACAATCAAATACTTCAAAAAAGAAAAACGAAAGAAATGGCGCGAATGCTAAAAGAAATAGAAAAACAAAAAGTCCCATTCAGGGCGTCCTAGAAAATTAGCAATCGTGGTTTGGTTGTTGGCAGGGAACACCGCAAAAGCGGATCTTTACCCATTTTTTGGCCACAAACGATAATATAATACCTAAAACACATTTTTGCAATACTTTTCGTATGTTTTCTGCAATTCTATTTATGCGTTAAAATGCACTAACGACTCTTCCTTTAATAAAGAAAGAGTCTCACATAGGATATCGGATAAAAATCAAGAAGCTTTAATAAATACTTTAAAAAAAATATAGAACTAATTAAATGATTAACTAAAACTATTTAATATGCTGTTGTTTAATAAGATATGTTTAATAAGATATGTTTAATAAGATATGTTTAATAAGATATAATAAATAATGCTTCTATAAAACAAATAACCATGGATATCTGGTCTGTGGTCTTAAGATGATTTTCCAAAATATCCCTTTTTCAAATCTGGTTCCAATCAAAAATAATGGTTCCTGGTACGCTCTTTGGATCTTTCAGTCTAAGGTATGCTTCAGCTGCTTTTTCAGGTAATACTATACCGCTAATAATGGGGGAAAGATCAAATGCATGGCTGGAGCACAGGGAGAGGAAATCGTCTCTGTCCTGTTTCTGGCAGTCACGCGGAATAATATAACTCAGTTGTTTCAGAAACGCCTCTTGATAGGGAATGGATATGGCGTTAGCATAACTGCCCTGGATAAGGTACCTTATTTCTGGTTCTTCACTGTTGTTCCAAGCGGTTTCAGCGGCAAGTTCAATTCCCTGGGAAAGGACTGAAGGAACACCTGTGGAATCCACCACAAGGGAAGCGCCTTCAGGCAGGTGCTGGGTAAAAGTCTCTTTTAACGAGCCCTTTAACAATAGGCTTTTAAGACCCATTTTTACGGCAGTATTGACACGGACCTCTGAGAGGTCGCAGCAGACAATATCAGCGCCAGCATGTTTGTGCAGAACAGCGGAAATGGCCCCAATCACGCCCAGGCCAAGTATGGCAACCTTTTCTCCTTTGCGCACCTTTCCCTTTTTCAGACCGTGCAGTGGAATGGCGCCCAGCTTGGTGAGTGAGGCTATCTTTGAGTCCACGGAATCGGGAACAACCGAAACCTCATCTCCATTGCAAATGGCATGGCTCAGATGCCCACCCCATAGTATTTTAAGCTCTCCCGCATCTTTCGATCCTCCAGCAAAGACCCGGGCGCCTTCGTGAATGCTCGTGTGGCGGCTTTGGACCACCCTGCCCATGCTCGAATAACCTGGAACATAGGATACGCTTGTTGCCATGCCTTCCTGTTTGCCGTTTAGACAGCGCAGTTCAGTGCCCGGGCTTATGGCTGAATAATCGATTTTTATCAGGACTTCGCCTGCCTGTATTTCACGAAGAGCATACCCTGTGGTCCCAACAAAACCATTGGTCATGGTTATCGCGATTCCATTCATTAATCAGATGCTCCTTTAAAAAATTTTATTCTGGCAAAATAGATAATCATTGAAATCATTGTCAAACTACCCCTCATTGTTATATTTTAGTGAATAACCAAAATAAAGCCAAAAACCATGAAAAAAACCATCATGTTTCCCCTTCTTCTTATTTGTCTCATCGGGCTTGTTTTTTCACAGACCGAGTCGCCAGTGCAAAAGCAGATTAAACAGCAGGGCGCACTGATTAAGAACATGCAGAAGCGCATGTATCTGGTCCAAAAAGACCTTGAAGTCAACTATCAGCAGCTCTCCGACTCTCTAAACCTGCGGTCAGAAACGCTCAAACGGCTTTTTGATTCGCTCAATACGCAGCAGGACACCCTTGAGTCCTTCATCAAACAGAACAACATGCTCGCCACTATCATTGTCGAGAGCCTGACTGAAAAGACATTGACAAAACTTTCTCAGCTCGAACGAAGGGCCGCGACCTATTTTTTCGCCGCAGTCATCATTGTCCTTGGTATTTTCGGGTTCATTATTTTCAAATTCATGAACATCACCCGCAAACTCGACGCAACGGCGTTTGTGATGAAAGAGACCATCACCATGGACACCAAGATCTGTGAGATCATGCAGAACCAGCAGCGGCTCATGGATGAAAAAAGGAAAGAGAAGACCCGGCTAAAGGGGCACGAGGCGGTCAATGAGCCTGAAACCAACCCTGGACTGGAGCAGACGCGGATTATCCCCTCGGAAAAGGACCATTCGCTTTTCATCAGATTGGGCGAGGAGATCTTCAGGATGCGCTTGCGTATCAAACGCATTCCCGAAGATATCAAGGGCAAGACGGCACTCGACAACGCCCTCAAACGGCTTGAGGACGAGCTTAATATGCAGGGGTATGCCATGAGCGACCTCACGGACCAGCCCTATTTCGATGAAATGACCGTGGTGGTGAAGGACTTTGTCCCGGTCGACGACATGCCTGCCGGGCAGCAGAAGGTGCTCCGCATGCTCAAACCCCAGATAAAATACAAAGACACCGTGATTAGCCAGGGTGAGGTGGAAGTGGCGATGTCGTCCGAGGACATGGCGCAGAAATAGCAAAGGACCCCTATTATGAACAGGCAGACCATTGACTACGGAATAGATCTCGGGACCACGAACTCGGCTATAGCCCGGGTCGAAAAAGGTGCGGTCCGCATCCTGAAAAGCGAACGGCTCCAGAAAGATACCACTCCCTCGTGCGTCTATTATACCAAACGGGGACAGCTTTTAGTTGGCGACGCCGCATACAGCCGGCTCACCACAGATCCGGACAACGCCAAGACCGAATTCAAACGCACCATGGGCACCGAGGTGCAGTATCATTTCCCCAATGTCGACAAGGCGTTTACCTCAGAGCATCTCTCGGCCGAGATACTCAAAACCCTGAAAAATTCGGTAAAAGACGATGATTTTTCCGGAGTGATCATCACGGTCCCGGCTGATTTCGACCAGGTGCAGATCGACGCCACGCAGAAGGCCGCTGAAATGGCGGGATTTAATTATTGTGAACTGCTGCAGGAGCCCATTGCCGCGTCGCTCGCGTATGGCCTTGATGCGGACCGGATCGAGGGGTTCTGGCTGGTCTTTGACATGGGAGGCGGCACCTTTGACGCGGCGCTCATGAAGGCCGACAGCGGTGTCATCAAAGTCATCGACACCGCAGGCGACAACCACCTGGGCGGCAAGAACATGGACCTGCTCATTGTCGATGAAATTATCATGCCCCATCTTCAGAAGGAATTCAGGCTCGATACCGTGCTCAAGGACGAACGCAAGCGAGAGCGGCTCTACAGCATCTGGAAACGCATTGCCGAACAATATAAGATAGAGCTTACCAATTCGCCCAAGGTGCTTATTGAACCCGACGACCCCTCGGTTTTCCAGGATGATGACGGCGAAGACATCGACACCTGCATTGAAATAGGCCAGCGCCAATTCGAGAGCCTCATCAAACCGCTGGTCGACCGGGCCATCACCATCTCCCACGAGCTTCTTTTCCGGAACAATGTCGCCCCGCAGCAGCTCACCACAGTGCTGTTGATCGGCGGCCCAACCTACATTCCCTATGTGCGTGACCGCATTAAAAATGAGATCAGTCCGAACATAAATATCTCAATCGATCCCATGACCGCGGTTGCGGCAGGCGCGGCCATTTACGCCTCAATGCGTCCGCTGCCGGTCGCGGCAAAAAAGCGCGACCTTGGAAAGGTCCAGCTTGTTCTCGACTATCCGTCAATCACCACTGACCGTGAGGTTGTCCTGCGCATTACCGCGGACACAGCGCAGGCGCCGGGAGCCGATACCCAGGCAGCGGCCGCGATTGTATCCCGCGCCGACCAGGCATGGTCAAGCGGACGCGTGGCCATTGGCCCAAAAGGCGTCGATGTCAGGCTTCACCTTATCGCAAACCAGAGCAATAATTTCAGCATACAGCTTTTTAACGCTACGGGAACCGTCCTTCCCTGCGAACCGTCGGAACTCAATATACTTCACGGCATCCGCATCGACAATCCCACCCTGCCGCACGACATCTGCGTTGAGGCTGAGACCGAAGATTTCGGGGCGGTCACCATTCCCCTGCTTTCAAAAAACCAGCAGCTTCCGGCCATTGGAAAAAAGAATTTCAAAGTCAAACGGACCCTGCGGGCGGGCAACAAGGAGGACGTGTTTAATATCATTGTCCGAGAGGGTGAACGCAATACGCGGCCGGTGCGCAATGTGCGCGTGGGAAATATTGCCATTACCGGGGCCAACCTTGCGCATACGGTTGAGCTGGGCAGCGACGTGGACATCACCATCCGCATGGACGAATCTAGGCGCATCAATGTCATGGCCTATTTCCCCGATGTTGACGAAACCATCAACAACGTGCTCCAGACCGCCTACCGCGCCCCGGTCATTGATACTGCGGAGGTGTCAAAGGAGATCCAGCAGGAGCACGAGCGCCTTCTCAGGCTCCAGAAGCAGTATGTTGACGCGGGCAATGAAAACAAGGTGCTTTTCCGCGAACTCACCCAGCAGCTTTCCGGCATCAAGACGCTCAACGAAAAGCGCCGAGGCGACCTTGACGGCGGTTTTGAGGTACGCAACAGGCTCAACGAATTCCAGATCGGCGTTGACCGGTGCGAAATTGATGCTGAGTGGGAAAGCGTACGCAATGAGCTGCAGGGAACACTGCGTCATACCAAGCAGATCGTCGATATTTTCGGCGAGAAGAGCCATAAACAGGCGCTTGCCGGAATTGCCAGCACCATCGAGGACATTGTCAAAAAACGGGACCTTGCGGCTGCGCAGCAGGTTAACGCGGGCCTGAGCGACCTCAGGTTCGCCATGCTGGCAAACCGTCCGCCCTTCTGGATATCCATTTTCCGGAACATTGACGAGGACTCTGGAAAAATACAATGGCTCAATGGAGACCTGTCGCGCCAGCTTCTTACGCGTGGCAGGGAGATTGTCATTGCAGGATGGGACCCTGAACTTAAGACCATTGTCGAACAACTCTGGGATATCATGCCCGCGGCTGAAAAGGTGCGGTCACAGAAAGTGCGAGACGATCTTCCGTTTTATAAAATCGGACTCTAGCCAAGGAACCCTCATGGAACAGAACGAGAAACAGCCCTGCTGCGGCAATGCCGATGCGGGGGCCGTGCAACCCTGCTGCGGACCCGGCAGCGCGAAAAAGAGCCCGCTGAAAACCATCCTCTCCATTGCGCTTGTGCTGGCAGCCCTTGCTGTCGCGGGCTATGCGTTCTTCTGCAAAGGAGAATGTCGCTCAGGTTCCTCCGAATCCTGCCCTTCACAGCAGAAATAGCGGCATGGCGCCTGTTGTCTCGACCCGGCTGAGCGCCTCAGACCATTATACAGCTTGGAAAGCGCGCTGGGGAATAAACCGGATGGGGTTTAGCATAGCGCCGGGCCTGTACGCTATCGGCGCACCTACACCAGCCTCTCCGGTTCTTGTATCAGCCAACTACATATTGAGTTTCGATGCTCTTCGGTCATCCTGCGTTGGTATCGATGCCTGGATACTGGTACTCGACACCAAGGGCGTCAATGTCTGGTGCGCTGCGGGCAAAGGCGCGTTTGGCACAGAGGAACTCATCACGCGTATTTGCGAAGCAAAACTCGACCAGGTGGTTGCCCACCATAAGGTCATTGTTCCCCAGCTTGGCGCGCCTGGTGTGGCAGCCCATATTGTACGGCGCCGCACCGGGTTCTCCGTGGTCTACGGCCCGGTGCGCAGCAGGGACATTCCCGTGTTTCTCTCTAAAAACATGCACGCTGACCCTCACATGCGCAGAGTACATTTTACCCTGTACGACCGTTTGGCGCTTGTACCAATGGAGATCACCGGCGCAATGAGCTATTTCCTGCTTGTTGCGGCCCTTTTTTTTATTCTCTCTGGCGTGCACGTGTGGGGATACTCAGCTCAGATGGCGCTTGTAAAGGGAAAATACCAGCTTCTCATGCTTGCGAACGCTTTTGTCTGCGGCGCGATCCTTGGCCCCCTATTACTGCCTTTTCTTCCGGGCAGGGCGCTTTCGTTAAAGGGGTTTGTTCTTGGCCTTGCCTCTGCGGCAGGTCCTGTGCCATATCTGTACCGCGCGGGCCTGTTCGGCGCTGTTGAATCCGTTGCGTGGATACTGATGGTTCCTGCCGCTTCCTCTTTCATGCTCATGAATTTTACTGGCGCAACACCTTATACATCGCTTTCCGGGGTCAAAAAAGAGATGAAATACGCCCTGCCGGTCCAAATCGGCTGTGCAGGCGCAGGAGTGCTGCTATGGCTGGCTGCCCGATGTATCTGAAGAATGTCACGACCCTGACCTATGACAGAGAACGCTGCAGCGGATGCGGCATGTGCGCAACCGTGTGCCCGCACGGGGTCTTTTCGATCCAGGAAAAGAGGGCTGTTGCGGGTGAACGCGATGCGTGCATGGAATGCGGGGCCTGCATGGTCAACTGTCCGGAATCCGCTATTTTTGTAAAGGCGGGCGTTGGGTGCGCGGCAGCGGTAATTACTGTGATGCTGGGATGACCGCCTGCTTTGCGGAAGTGTCAAAAGAATGGCAAAAGCGAAGGAAATGGGGTTATTTTATCATACAGAATAACAACGCATAAGTGCCGAAGCCTCCAAATCCCTGCAGGCCCGGCCATGCTGCCTGGATACCCATGAACATCTGTTTCATTTCCCGCGAATACCCGCCGCAGACTGGCTGGGGTGGCATTGGCACTTACACGCGCATAATCGCACAGGCCTTGGCAGCGCGCGGGCATGCAGTGCATGTCATTGCCGTGTCAAACACTGGATCGGCCTTCGAATATGCGGACCATGCGGTCCATGCGGTCCATGTGCACCGCGTATTACCTCTGCCTTTTCCCTTGCCACAGGGCAAGGCGTTGTACCGCTTCCGGCAGGCTGCGCGTGCGTTCGCGTTCAACACGCTCGTGCGTCTTTCGTGGGCAAAGGCGGCCGGGGAAAAATACAGGGAACTTGCGAAAACCAAGAATTTTGACATTGTCGAAAGCGCCGAGTGCGGGGCTGAGGCGTTTTATGTAAAGCCCCGGGACGGGGCCAGGCTTGTGATCAGATTGCATACACCCTGGTCAATGGCGGCCAAACTCGATCGCATCGACGAGGGCCGCTTTGATACCTGGCTCACCGGGTATTTTGAAAGGAAGACCGCGTTGCGCGCGCATGGCGTGAGTTCGCCCACGCAGGCCCTGGCCAGCATACTGCGGAAGCAATGGGGACTTTCCCGTATTGTCTGCTACCCCAATCCCCTTGATGCTGATTCGTTCTCCGCACCCGCCCTGCCGGGAAATTATATTATTTATACAGGAAGGGTCGAACGCCGCAAAGGAGTACACCTGCTTGTCCAGGCCTATGGCATGCTGATAAAAAAAGGCATTGACATGCCTGGATTGCTTCTTGTGGGAGCGCCTTTTGGCGGTATTGCGGGCCAAGGTCCGTACGAAGAGAGCATAGAGAGGCTGATTGACTCACTTGGCGTGCGGGAAAAGATCACCTGGATAAAGAAAGCGGACCGCGATGAAGTGGTGCGCAAATTGCCGGGGGCGTGCATGGCTGTCTTTCCTTCGCTCTGGGAGAATTTTCCCTATGCCTGCCTCGAGGCGATGGCAGCAGGACTGCCTGTGGTTGCCTCGCGCTGCGGCGGATACGAGGAGATCATCGAGGAGGGGAGAAGCGGTGTGCTTGCGGCGCCGGGAAATGCGGAAGACTTGACGCAGTGCATTGAGCGCATGATTACGGATACTTGCCTTGCCCAGACCTGCGGCCAGGGTGGCAGGGAACGCGTGCGTGTTCTGTGCAACACGGACGCAGTGGTTTTGCGGACCGAACAACTCTACGGGGAATGTGCGCATGGCTGAAGGCCACTACAGGGGAAGCAGGCTGATCAAGAACTCAGTCCTGAACATTCTCAATTCCCTCATAACCATTGTGGTCACCACTATCACCTCCATTGTGGTGGCGCGCATACTTAAACCCGATAATTACGGTATTTATAATCTCATTCTCTGGTTCACTGGTATTTTTACCTGGGCTGTGGGCATGGGCCTCACCCATGCGGTCACCAAGTACATCTCAGAATACCAGGGACGCGGCGAGCACGAAAACGTGAGCGCCATTGTCGTTTTTGTGCTCAAAATAGAACTGGTTCTCACCATCGCGGTCACGGCCATCCTCATCTTTTTCAAGACCGAGGTGGCCGACTATTTCTTTTCGCCCAACGAGGCCTTCTACTTTTTTCTGGCCTTTATTGGCCTGGTGCCGGGCATTGTGACCGCCATCTTCAGTTCAGCCATCGACGGTCTGCAGAAATTCGAATATTTCACATGGTTCCAGATCATCGTGACCCCACTGTCGTTCGCGAGCAAACTTGTTGTCCTCTATCTGGGCTTCCGGATCGACGGACTGCTTGTCGTCTCCCTGGTTTTTTCGTTTATCAATGTCATCTTCTTTTACTTTGTGCTCAGGCGCGAGGAGATCAGCCTCAATATTTTTGCCAATCCGCTCAAAAAGGAGATACGGACAAAGATCGGAAAATACAATGCAACGGTAGCGGCCATCCTGGTGGCCGACAAAGTGGTGTGGGACAAATCAGAGAACTTTTTTCTGGGCCGTTTCTGCAGTGCGGCGCAGATCGGGTTCTACAACCTGGGCTTCAACGTGGTGCAGCGCTTCATGAGCGTTTTGCCTTCAACGTTCTGGCGCGTGCTCTTTCCGGCAATGTCCGGGTATTTCGGATCGGGCGACCACGACAAGATACGGCGCCTCTTTTACCTTTCTATCCGATATCTGGCCTTCTTTGCCTTTCCCGCGGGCGTCATGGGCATTCTTCTGTCATACCAGATATTGCACTACCTGTACGGCCACGAATACGTGGGCGCGAAATTCGTGATGCAAATCCTTTTTTTCAGTTCAATGTTCTCATGCCTCAGCAAGCCTTCGTCGGCCATTCTGTACGGGACCGAACGGCAATCGTTTATCCTCAAATACGGCATGGTGCTCGCGGTCGTCAATATCGCACTCGATATTCTCCTTATCAAACACTACGGAGCCCTGGGCGCGGCGATCTGCTACGCGGCGGTCACTATCGCGGGTTCCACGGGCGGACTCATCTATACGGCGCGCATCCATTCTCTCAATTTTCCTTTTAAGTCGCTCTTCAAAATCGTTTTTTCCACCATTATCATGGCGATTTCCATGGAAATTATCCTCAAGCAAAACCCCTATCTGCCCGGGTTTATCCTATCGGTTGTTGTAGGCGCCTTTGTCTATTTTGTCAGCTCTATTGTGCTGGGCGGATTTGAGGACGAGGATTATCTCATTATGCAGAGCGTGCAGACCGCCTTTCCCGGCAAGATGGGACGGCCGCTTGCCGCGTGCATTGGTTTTCTCTCACAGTTCAAGGATCAGGAGGGCCGCAAGGGGTGAAGGCCATCATCATTATTCCCGCATTCAACGAAGCGGAAGGAATCGCTTCGTTAACAAAAAGCATACAACGCGAACTGCCGGGTATCGACATTCTCTGTGTCAACGACGGTTCGGCCGACGATACGGCCGCGCGCGCACTCTCGGCCGGGGTCCTGTGCATTACCCATCCCTTTAACATGGGTATTGGCGCGGCGGTGCGCACGGGCATGGAATACGCACGCCTGCATGGGTACGACATCGCGGTGCGCGTGGATGGCGATGGCCAGCATCCGGCCCATCAGATTACGCGGATACTGGGGCCCGTGGAAGCGGGCGCCTGCGACATGGCCGTGGGATCGCGCTATCTCGATAGCGAAGGATTCAAATCAGGCGCTCTGCGGCAATGGGGGTCGCGTGTCTTCAAGCTGCTGCTCAGACTGATCATCGGCGAAACAATCACTGACCCCACCTCGGGTTTTTTTTGCGCCAATCGCGCGGTCATTGCGGCGCTGGCCCATTACTATCCCCGCGAATATCCCGAGATCGAGAGCGTGGTGCTGTTGAAGCGCGCGGGCTTTTCTTTGCGCGAAGTGGCTGTACACATGGCGCCGCGTATCTGGGGCGCATCGTCCATTACCCCGCTGCGGTCGTTTCTGTACATGGCCACGGTGATCTTCGCCGTGGCGCTCGAACCGTTTAAGAAAAACCCCTATGTGAGGAGGGACCAGTGGTAGAGACTGAATTGCGGATCATTTTTGGGTGCATCGGCATCGCCTTTCTGCTTTTCATCGTTGAACTGGTGCGGCGGCGGGCGCTTATAGAAAAATACTCCCTGATATGGCTGGGCGTGGGCGTGTGCACGGGCCTGTTCGGCCTGTTCCCCGCGGTCTTTATGACAACCGCGCGCATGCTCCATATGCACCACCTTACCCTGGTCACGCTGCTGCTCATCATTTTCCTGCTCCTTTTCTCAGTGCATATGAGCATGGTCATGACGCGGCTTTCCCGCCAGGTTGAGGAGCTTTCGCGGGCCATTGCCATAAAGAGAAAGGACAGCATAGACGCATGAAAGTAGGCCTGATCATCCCGTTCCGCGAACGGTGCGGCATCAACGATTACGCGCGGCTGCTCAAAGCCGCGTTTCCCGGTGAAATGGACCTGCTGCCCGGGCTCGATTTTGACTGCGATGAGTACGACCTGGTGCACGTGCAGTACGAACCCACGCTCTTCAGGACAGGCCGCCGCAATCCTTTGCCCGCGTTCTTGAAAGCGTGTACCGTGCCTGTTGTGGCGACCGTTCACGAGGTCTACGAGACCAACCCATTTATTGCGCCGCCACCTCAGGGAAGCGGACTTGTCTTTCAGGCGAAAAAAATAGCGTACCGGTATCGCCATCGTCTTGAGCTTAGTGAGGAGGCGTTTGAGAGGGCCAGGTTTCATGCACAAGAGATCATTGTGCATACTGCCCATGCGCGCGCCATTCTTGTTGGCCGTGGTTGTGCAGAAGAAAAAATAACAATACTGCCGCATCCGGTATTCGGCACAAACAGCGGCGACCGCGATGCGGGCCGCGCGCGCTGGGGAAACGGGGACGCCCCCCTGGTGCTGCATTTTGGCTTTATTACCGGGGTCAATGACTACGAGACCCTGTTACGCGCGGTCTCCCTGGCGCATGCTCCGGTGCGGCTGGTACTTGCTGGCGGCATACGGCGCGAGGCCGATGAGACTATTGATAGAGAGATAGACAGCGCGATCGAGCGCCTGGGCATAGGCGAGCGGGTCGTGCGGCCCGGGTATGTGCGGGACGGCGATCTCGCGGACCTGTTCGCTGCGGCCGACCTTTTTATCTCAACCGCGAAATTCAAGACCTCGTCCGGGGCAGTGGCCCGCGCACTGGGCGCGCATGTCCCGGTCATTGCCACCAACCTGCCATTTATCCAGGAGATAAACCAGGAGAGCGGATGCGTGAAGACCTACGACGCGGGTGATGCCCAGGCACTGGCCGCGGCCATCGATACCCTGGTCGAGAAAAAGACCAACCGGATGTACCGCGACCTTGCGGCACGGTACGCGGCGCTCCATTCGCTCACCTCCTTTGCCTTGCGCCACATCGAGATTTACGGGAGGACATCTGAGAACCATTATTGACGCGCGCGCCCTTGCCACAGCCTATGCCGGCCGCGGTGTGGGGTATTATGTAAAAAACATTGTCGCGCGCATGCCGCGTTTTTTTCCTGAGGACGATTTTGTCTTTTTTTTAGGCGACACGGCCTCGGCTTCCTTTGTCCCCGCGCTTCCCAATGCGCGCTCCCTTGTTGTCCCCCGCACCTGGAAACGCGACTGGCTCGAGGACATGGTGAAGCTTCCCCTTGAGATCAGAAAGCAGCGGGCGCACCTCTTTCACGCGCCTGTGGTCCTGGGTCCTTTGCGTTCAATAAACATGCCTTTTTTCTCGCCTGTGCCCGTGGTGGCCACGATCCACGACCTGCATGTGGAGACACTCGATGATCCGCACATGATCGCCTATCGCGCTGAGTTCCGCTACCGTCTGCAGCGCAGCGCGGCGCGGCGCGCGCGTATTGTGACAGTGTCCGAAGCCACGCGCATTGCCATTGCCGGGGCGGGCATTGCGGACGCGGCGGCCGTCCGGGTCATTCCCCACGGCATTGACCTGCCTCCTGATGGTCCGGATCAGAGTATAAAAGAGAACATGGTCCTTTTCATCGGTGATGCGCCGCATAAAAACGTACTGCGCGCCATCACGGTTTTTTCCACTGTGGGCGAACGCGTTCCCGGGTGGCGGTTTGTGGCAGTGGGAAACCGCGCGCGCATCCGCGGCCTTGCGGGCGCTTATGCCGACGAGGCTGAGCATTCGGGCCTTTTAACGCTTGCGGGTGAGATAGGGGACGCGGAACTGAGCGCGCTTTACCGCCGCGCAAGCGTGCTGTTCATGCCGTCCTTGAGCGAAGGTTTTGGTATTCCCCTGCTCGAGGCCTATGCCCATGGATTGTGTCCTGTGGTATCTGACCGCGAGCCCATGAACGGGATCGGCGGCGACGCTGCCGTGTATGTGGATCCCGAGGACCACCATGAAATGGTCTCGTCGCTCGAGGGGTTGCTCAGAAATCCGGCGCTCCGGACAATCGTGACTGAAAAAGGCAGGGAACGGATCAAGCGTTTTACGTGGGAAACGCACTGCGCTGCGCTGCGTACGGTGTATGCGGAGGCTGTTGGCCATGCGTAAGGTGGGTGTGGTGAGCAGGCGTTTTCTTCCGGCCGAGGGCGGGGTGGAGCGTTTCTGCGCGTCGCTCATGCTTTCCCTGCGCAACGAGACCGCGGTTGTTGCCGCGACGCAGATCGCGGGCAATCATCCTGATTTTCCAGGGGTCGACGACCTCTTTGCGTGCAGTTTTGACGATTACGAGTTCAATACAATCCAGATCAAGGCTTTGTCCCCGGGATTTTTCGACAGAATCCGGCTTCTTCCCTGCGTGCTCAGGCTGGTTCCCGGGCTGAGGAGGCTTTTTGGCGCGTCCCTGCATAATCTTGCGGCCCGCTCGTTTGCGTGGGTCTATTTCAGCCGGCTGCGCGCCTATTTTACCGGGGTCACCCTGGTGCATTCCTTTGCCTTTGATGGCGCGGGTCTGCTGGCCCAGGCCGTTGCCCGTTCCCTGAATGCGATGTTTGTCATTACGCCCTTCATGCATCCGGAAAAATGGGGAGATTCGCGCCAGAACATACGTCTTTATAACGAGGCTGACGCGGTTGTGGCCCTGCATACCAGGGACGCGGAAAACCTGCAGGCCGCGGGGGTGCGTCCGGACCTTATCCGCATCATCGGCATTGGCATTGACCCGTTTACGGGCGATGGGCAGCGCTTTAGAAAAAAATACGCCATTATCGGCCCCATGGTTCTTTTTGTGGGACGGCTCATGCATCACAAAGGATATCGCGAGCTTGTCCGGGCGGTGGCGGCGCTCCGCGAACGGGGCAGGGAGATTTCCTTGGTCATCATAGGTCCGCGCACGCGCGAATCAGACAAGGAATTTTTTCCCGAGTACGAAGGCGTGGTCTATTTGGGCCTGGTATCGGAGCAGGAGAAATACGACGCGTATGCGGCTTGCGACCTCTTTTGCCTGCCGTCGCGGAGCGAGATTATGCCAGTGTCCATACTCGAGGCGTGGCATGCGGGAAAGCCCGTGCTCGCGGGCGACATTCCCGACCTGCGCGCCCTTGTTGACGAAGGCGAAACCGGTATGTTTACATTACAGGAGAGCGACGCCTGCGCGCGAAAACTGGACAATTTTCTTTCGCACCGCCGCGAATGGGAGCGTATGGGCGCAAACGGCCGCCGGCTTGTGGAGGAGCGGCATCTCATGTCCCGGGTGGCTGATCAGACGGTCTCGTTGTACAAGGAGCTGGGCTTATGATACAGGGAAAACGCATTCTTGTCTCTGGTGGCGCCGGGTTTTTGGGAAGTTTTCTCGTTGCCCGGCTCGCTACAGTCAATCGCGTCACCGTGGTCGACGATCTTTCCACGGGCAGGCGGGAAAACCTGAGGGGTATTGACTGCAAGCTGGTAAAGGCCCGGGCATGGGGGGGCGCCGCCTGCGCGCTTGTCAAGAAGGGCGGGTTTGACTATATTGTCAATTGCGCGGCAAACGGCTATATTCCGGTCTCGGTGGCGCGTCCCTGGTTCGATTTTGAAAACAATCTGGTCCAGCCAGTGAAGCTGCTCGAGACGGTGCGCAACCTGAAAAAGCGGCCCCGGGTGGCGGTAGTGTCGTCTGCGGCGGTACTCGGCGAAGTCCGCTCCCTGCCCATGCGCGAGACCGACCTGTGCGCGCCTGTGTCACCGTATGGCGCGGGCAAGCTGGGCGTTGAGCAGTATGCGTCGGTCTATGCGTCTGTCTACGGCGTTCCGGTTAAAACCATCCGTTTGTTCCCTCTTTTTGGGCCGCGGCAGCGCAAACAATTGATCTACGATCTTCTGGTCAAGCTTCACGCCCCAGGACCGGACCTGCGGGTCTATGGCACGGGCAGGGAACGCCGCGATCTTATGTATGTGGAAGACGCTGCAGCGGGATTCGCGGCACTGCTCGAAAAAGGCGCTTTTGACGGGTCGACGGTCAATCTGTGTACAGGAAAGGGCGTGAGTGTCGCCCGTGTTGCGGAGGAGCTCATGCGCGCTTCGGGCATACGCAAACGCATTGTCTATGCGGGCGGCATGCGCGCGGGCGATGTCAAGGCCATGATTGGGTCAACAACGCGATTGAAGAAAAGCGGGTTTGCGGCTGTAACGCCCTTCGAAGAGGGCATACGGCGCACGGTCACGTGGTTTCGATCAGTTCCATAAAATAATCCGGCAGCGGCGCCTTGACCGATATCCGTTGCCCATCCTGCGCGGCAAACGACAGTGTTGACGAATGCAGCAGCAGCTGTTTGTTTTTTTTCCCCCTATACAAATCGTCGCCCGCAATGGGATGGCCCGCGTCAGCAAGGTGCCGCCGGATCTGGTGCATACGCCCCGTGTGCAGGGTGCATTCAAGGAGCGAGAGGCCGTTTTCCGTGCGCATGGTGCGGTATCCGGTGCGCGCCTCCTGGGTCTTGCCTTCTTTGTTTGTCAGGGGTTGGTCGAGTGTGCCATTGCGAGGGAGCATGCTTCCTTCTATGATTGCCAGGTATTTTTTATCAACAGCGCGTGTTCTGAAGAGTTCGGCCAGGTATCTGAGCGCGGCCGCGTTTTTGGCCACCGCCACCACGCCCGAGGTGTCGCGATCGAGCCGGTGGGCAAGCTGGGGCTGGAAGGTGAGTGACGCGGTATTAGACTGGGCCTTGAGGTAGTGCTGCAGGACTTCGAGTACCGTGGCCTTGTAATGGCCTGGATAACCGTGCACGGCAATGCCCGCGGGTTTGTTGATCAGTATATACTCGTCGCTCTCGTACAATATGCGCGGCGCAATGTCGAACGAGGGCTTGGGCGCGGCGTGGGTTGTACTCACATTGCGGAAAAGGTCTTCCCTGATTTCAAGGAGGTCTTTTTCGGACAAAAAGAAATCAGAGTCCTTTTTTTTACCGTTTACCCTGACCAGCCCTTTCCTTATGCTTTTGTGAATGAGCGACAGGGGCGTGCCTTTAAAGGCCTTGCGAAGAAATTTGTCGAGCCGCTGGCCCGCGTCGTTGATTGTGATGGCAATGGATTGCATGGGAGGAAAAGATACATTTTCTGATCCCCCATGGGGGCGTCATTCTTGCGAGGCGGGAATTCATTGATGAATGACGCCTGTACTGGGGTGTTTTATAAAAGGCGTGCCAATGGGAGGATTATAATTATTATTTTTTATTAATGCGACAATCCATTATTGCTCTTCTCGCCTCAGGCCTGTTGTGTATGTGTTTTTCCGACTCCCTGTCAATTGTGGCCGTGGGTGATGTCATGTTCGCCAACAACGGCACCCCGTTTCTCGACCGGTTTGGACTTTTGTACCCGTTTGATTCTGTCAAAACCGAGCTCATGGACGGCGATATCAGGATCTGCAACCTTGAAGTGGCGCTTGCCGATTCAGGAACACCGTTTGAAAAGACCTATACCTACTGTATGCCAACCCGCCATGCGGGCGCCGTGGCAGCGGGCTGTTTTGACGTGGTCCATCTGGCAAACAACCATATCCTCGATTTCGGCGTGTCCGCGCTTTCCAGTACGCTCAGACTGCTTGATTCAATGGGAATTGGCCATACGGGCGCCGGTACAACCATTGCGCACGCGCGTGAGCCCGCGCTGGTGAGGAAGGGGAGTGTCATTACGGGTTTTCTGAGCTACTCTTGCACCTTTCCCGAGGAGTTCTGGGCAACGTCCACGAGGCCGGGTACTGCTTTCTGCGATTCCTCGTACCTAGCAAGAGATATTCCCGCGCTTCGCGAGAAGGTCGATTACCTGGTGGTTTCGTTTCACTGGGGAGCTGAGCGCATGACTGTTCCCAAGGACTATCAGCGCGCTTTGGGCAGGTATTGCATTGACCTTGGGGCTGACGCAGTGCTTGGCCACCATCCGCATGTATTGCAGGGCATTGAAGTCTACAAGGGAAGGCCCATTGCCTATTCCCTGGGAAACTTCACCTTTTCCACTTGGACAAACGCGGTGTGGGACAGCGGCATTCTGCGGCTCTTTTTCGCTGACCGGATGTTTGTGAAGGCTGAATTTGTTCCTGTGCTTATCAATAATTTCAAGGTTGAACTCCAGCCCAGGATTCTCAAGGGCGAAGAGGCGCAGAGAACGCTGAAGAATTTTTCAGCGCTGTGTGATTCCGTGGGAACAACCCTTGTCATTGATGGTGACAGGGGATATATAAAGCCCTGATCCCCCCCGTAGGGGCGTCATTCTTGCGTGGTGGGAATTCATTGATGAATGACGCCCCTACGGGGGGGATTTGGATAAAACAGCGCGAAGAGCTCAGCAAGGCGTTTGACATGCAGCTGTCCCGGGGCGACCGGCCTTTTGCCTGTGTATCCGTAGGAGAAGAGCGAGCCAAAAAGCGGGGCAGTCACGCGCGAGATAGCGCCAAGGGCTCCCATGGCAATTGCCACGCAGGGAAGCGGGCTTTGTCCAACGAACGAGAGAAGGCGTGCCACGTCTTTTTGGGTCTTTGCGTGGGCCGCGATCTTGAAAACATGCGCGCCCATGGTCTTTGCCCGCAGCGCCATTTTTCGTATCGCAGCCAGATCAGGTGTTTTTTTAAAGTCATGGTGCGAAAGAATCACGATTTTTCCCCGGGCCGCGCGCACAATTTCCCGCACATTCGCTGAGGTAATCTCTTCGTCAACAGCGTCTACATGCGGAAGTATCTCTTTCAGGTCGCCAAGGCGCCTGGCGCGGTTCTTCGAAGTCTCCCTGAACGTGGCAATGCAGCCGCACCGCGTGCGCGCCCGGATGGCCCGGATGAATTTCACTGCGACATCGGTCCGCATGTCAAGAAGGTCGAGTCTGAATTCGAAAAGACTGACTGCGCCGCAGCAGAGGGCGACGATTTTATCTGCTGGCTGGGGAACGTCGACAACTGCCGTAATAAGGGGCTTTTTGGCCAGCGGTATTGGGCCAATGCGCACTGGTTTCATGAGGAAAATATACTATTCAACACGGCCTGCGGCCACTCACTCCTGCGCCTTGAGCGCGGCAATAAGGTTGCGCAGTGCCACTGAGGCAAAGCCTGCCGACCGATCGGACATTGCATAGGGGATGAACAGTTCATCGTTGTTAACCATGGCGCCGCAGGTATAGACCACGTTGGGCACATAGCCTTCGCGTTCGGTCTTGAGCGGTTCGAGCAGGGGCGTTTTCAGCCTGCCGATTATTTTTGACGGATCGGCAAGGTCGAGTAAGAGCGCGCCAATGCAATAGGTGCGCATGGGTCCTACACCATGGGTGAGCACCACCCAGCCCGCTTCGGTTTCAATGGGTGAACCGCAATTGCCCAGCTGCACGAATTCCCATGCATGGGAGGGCCGGCCGATCAATTGCGCCTCCTGCCAGAAGTGGATGTTGTCAGAATACATGAGAAAGAGGTTCTCGTTGTCCTGGCGTGAGAGCATGGCGTACTTCCCATTGATTTTTCTGGGAAAGAGGGCCATGCCTTTGTTTTCCACTGCCTTGCCGTTGAGGGTGATCATCTTGAAATGTGAGAAATCAGCGGTTTCCATGATTTGCGGGAGAATCACCTTGCCGTCGTAGGCCGTATAGGTGGCGTAGTAGCTGCGGCTGCCGTCGTCTCCGGTAAACAGAACAAACCGCGCGTCTTCAATGCCGTTTTGTTCACTGGGCGAAGCAGGAAACACGATCCGTTCCGAGAGCGGCCGGCCGGGGGCGAACACGATTTCATAATTGGAGCACGCAAGCCAGAGCATCTTGTCGCTGATCAACCGGTCGGCCTGGGACACGCGCCGGTAGTTTCCCGTGACCGTCTTGAGGCTTTCCATGAGCGCGGCAATGGTGAACAGGGGCGCGAGCGGCTGCATGATCTTGCGGGAAAAGTCGCTATCGAGCCGCATTTCAGACAGTTTGAGTACAAAGCATTTTTTGTCGTACACAGCCTCGGGCCGGGGCAGGGCCGAACAGACGTATTTGCTGGGAAAGTCGAGGGAAAGGTTGCTGGAGCAATCGAGGATGCCGGTGCGGAAGACCAGAGAGGAAATATGGCCCTCGCCCGTGGCGCGCAGGGACATGACGAAACGCTGTGCGCCCGCGGCCAGTCCCGACTGGTCCGGATGAGGCACAATAGAGGGGTTGAAGATCGCCGCTGATTCGACCGAGTATTCGCTGGTAAAATAGGCGCCTATGACGCTTTTCTGTTTTTCCGAGAGTTTTCTGCCATTTGGAAGCCAGGCGCGCACCAGCTGGAAATGGCGGTTGAGTACGCGCGTAATGTCCACGTGTCGCGAGGAAAAATCATCCATGACGCTGGCATGGCGCGCGGCAATCTCCGTTTCCGAAAGGGAGAGGACCCGTTCGATGATCCTTCTTATCCGGGATTCATTGGCAGGGATGAACGGCCGCAGCAATACACGGGAGGGATCGGGTGAAATGACAATTGAGCTTCGTCTGATGCGCAGGGCCATTGTTTTTCCTTGTCTATTTGGGCTGGGGCGCCGTGAGGTTTTCGAGCGTATTGACCGTATCGGTCATTTCGGCCAGCGAAAGGCCAAAGGCCAGCGTCGATTCAGCGCCCTGGTTCTGGTTCAACCGGTCGATGTGCAGCGCATCGCGGCATCCGCCTGTTTGCGAGTCGTAGACCGATAGCCCCAGGTCGTTGCGTCCTAAAAACCATTGAAAGGCCTTCCATGCCTCGTTGTACCAGGTGATTTCTCCGGTGGTGCGGTAGGCCTCGAGGCAGGCGGAGATCATGGAGTGCGCCTCTATGGGCTGCTGGTCATAGGCAGGCAGGGGGGAATGACGGCGGTAAAAGGCGTTTGCGCCAATGGGCCGGAAATGGTTTTTCGATGAAGTCTGGATTTTGGCCAGCCAGCGCAGGGAGTTGAGGCCCGCGTTGAGCATGTCGCCATTGTCCATCCATCTGCCGCTCAGGATGAGGGCCTGGGAGAGGCGCGAGTTGCAGTAGGTCACTTCCTGCTCAAACCAGGGCCATTCGGTGTCCGCGGATGCGAGGTAGAGGTCGTAGAGTTTTCCCGCCAGGGCCTGACGGGCATTGTGCACCAGCAGGTCGCCGTTGAATCTGCGGAGGTATTCGTGGATGCCGATAATGCCGAAGGCCCAGGCGCGCGGTGAAGTGAAATCGACCACTGACGAGAGGGCCCTCTCGAAGAGCATGCCGGCCAGGTTCTGGAAGCCCGGTTTTGCCGAGCGCGCAATGCAAGTGCCCAGGGCCCAGATGGCCCGGCCGTGGCTGTCCTCGGAACCGGTTTCGTCGTTCCATCGTTTGTCGTATCCCATGAAGTTCCGGAAACGCCGGGTGGTGCGGTCAAATGCGTAGTTCAGGAACGAAAGGTAGATGGTGCCCAGGCGCAGGAGTTCTTTTGGGTCAACGGCCTCCAGTTCCTCGAACAGCACGGTGAGGATGAGCGCGCGCGCATTGTCGTCCGTGCAGTATCCTTCTGAAAAATTGGGCACATTGTATGAGGCGTGCTGCAGAATGCCCGTGGTGTCGGTCATGCACTGCATGTGGCCGATTTTTATGGCGGGCAGTTCGTGTTGCTGCATGTCCAGGGGCTTCATGGTCACTTTACGGCGAGTGACCATGGGGTGGCGCAACCGTGCTTCGCCAAAGACGTTCCGGTAGCGGGTGGCCACATTGGGCCAGACCATGTCGCGTCCCGCAAGATAGGCGTTTTTACGCATGAGGTGGCGTTCAATATCGTTCTGGAGCAGGGAGAGTATGGCCTGGGCAATGGCGGGAGGATCGTTGAAGGGAACCAGTACGCCCCGGTTGTTTCCGAGGAGCTCGGCCGCATGATAGAAGGGTGTGGAGATGATCGCATTGCCCGCGCCAAAGGAGTATGCCAGTGTGCCGGACACCACCTGCTCCTCGGTCAGGTAAGGGGTGATGTAGAGGTCGGCCATGACGATGAACTCCTTGAGTTCCTCGATGGAAACAAAGCGGTTGTAGAAGATGATGTTTTTGTCAACACCCAGCTCCTCGGCAAGCCGCTGCAGCCCCAGCCGGTAGACCTCGCCTTCGTTCCGCACCAGATTCGGGTGGGTTTCGCCCAATACCATATAGACAAAGTTGGGAAATTTATTGATGACCGAGGGTAGGGCCTTGACCACGTTCTCAATGCCCTTGTTTGGCGATATAAGACCGAAGGTGAGGAGAACGGTCTTGCCTTCGACACCGAACTGGTCCTTGTAAAAATTAGGATCAATGAATGAGACGTCGGGTATGCCGTGGGGAATGAGACGAATCTTTCCCTCGTCGATTTTATAGATGGTTTTCAGGAATTCAGCCGCCTTGGCGGTCATGACCACCACGATATCCGAGAGGTGGACCACGTCCTCAAGCACGCGTTTCTGCTGGGCCGTGGGCGCGGTGAGCACCGTGTGAAGGGTGGTGACGATGGGCGCGTTAAGATTGCGCATGATGGAGAGAATATTACTGCCGGCCGGGCCGCCAAAGATGCCGTATTCATGCTGAATGCAGACCACGTCGGTCTGGCTGATATTGATAAAATCAGCGGCGCGTTTGTATGAGTCGAGGTCCTGTTCCTTTATTTCGAAACGGACACGGTCCGGGTAACTGTAGCCTTCGGGAATATCGGTCACAGGCACGGCAAAGCACTGCACGGCAGGGAAGCGCAAAGCCACGGATTCGCATAGGTCAGTCGTAAAGGTGGCGATGCCGCATTTGCGCGGGCTGTAGTTTCCCACAAAAGCGATTTTTCTGATGTCCGGTGAATGGTCCATGCGGACTCTCCTTTCTCTGTGTCAACGCTGCGCCGAAAGATCGGGAACAGGCCGGTGTATTAATATGAAGAAAGGAAAGATAATTCATCAGCGGGGCAAAAATCCAGGTTCACGGCCCCCTTGCCCGCACCCCGTTGCGCCGTATATATTATCAATAATTTATTTTTTGGCCCGTACCCAAAGGAATTGCATGGAACAGCAGGACCGGGACCTACTCAACGAACTTATCATTGAATCGCGGGAGCACCTGGCCACTATTGAGCCCGACCTCCTGACGCTCGAGAAAGAGCGGGACCAGACTTCACCCGAGCTCATCAACAGCATCTTCCGCGCAATTCACAGTATAAAAGGCGGTTTTGGTTTTTTCGGCATAGAGAACATCAAGGGCCTGAGCCATGCCATGGAAACCGTACTGGACCGCGTGCGCACCTCCCGGCTGAACATTACCGGGGAGGTGATGGACGCCCTCTTTTTTGGCATTGACAAGCTAAAGACCCTGCTCGAGGACGTTGAAGGGTCCGCTGCCGTGCCCATTGACGGCGAATTGGCCAAGCTGAAGCCCTTTATGGGAGAGTCCGCGAAACGCGCGCAGAACAGCCTGCCAAAGGTGGAGAAGGCGGTTGCCGGGACCGTGCCAGGGCCCGGGGCAGGTCAGGATCTCGTTGCCGAGGCGGTCAAGCGGGGAAAGCATCTATACCAGATAGTAGTGTCAGAGACGGGCAAGGGCATGGGCGTAAGAATCGCCGAATGGAAAAAAATGGGCGACCTCATTTCCATTACGCCCGATCCCGCGGCGTCTTTGGAAAATGAAAAAGAGTTTGCCGTTGTCTATGCTTCCATTCTCGAACCCGACCTTATTGCCCCGGCGCTCGAGATACCCGAATCAGCTATCGGTATTATTGATACCAAAGAGCTGAAAGAGGGGCTTGCCACTGGCAAGAAAAAACAGGAGCAGAAAAGCGCGCAGGCCGGCCGGCAAAAAAAAGGGGAGGCGGCCGCGGACGATGGTAAAAAAGGCGCGGCCGAAGGCTCTGATTCACTGCGCGTGCGCGTCAATCTGCTTAACAATCTAATGAATTTAGCGGGCGAGCTGGTGCTTTCGCGCAACCAAATGCTCCAGGGCCTCAACAACCGGTTGAGCGACATCATTTCTCTCGACAACGCGTGCGCCCAGTTCGAGCGGCTGGTGCGCGATTCGTTTTCCAAAATTGCGGGTCAGATGCAGAAAAAGGGCCTATCAAGGGAGCAGATAGACACCAGTATCGCCAAGGAAACGGCCGCGCTGGCGCAGGCCTTTAAACAGGCGTTTTCCCTGCGCCTGGCAGAGGCGCCCATGCTCAAGCCCATTTTACAGAACATTGACCGCGTGACCACGGAGATGCAGGAGAACATCATGCAGACCCGGCTCCAGCCCGTGAGTGTGGTCTTCAACAAGTTTCCGCGTGTGGTGCGCGACCTTGCCAAGGACCTGAAAAAAGAGATGCGCTTGCAGATCTCGGGCAACGACGTTGAACTGGACAAATCCATTATCGAGTCCCTTTCTGATCCGCTTACTCACCTGGTGCGCAATTCCGTTGACCATGGCATCGAGACGCCCGAAGACCGTGAAGAGTTCGGCAAACCACGCGAGGGGACCATTTTTCTGCGCGCCTATCACGAAAGCGGCAAGGTCTATATCGAGATCGAGGACGATGGCGCGGGCATCGACATCCAGGGCGTGCGCACCAAGGCCGTTGAAAAGGGACTGGTTGCACGCGAGGACGCGGGGTCGCTTACGGACAAGGAAGTCCTTGCCCTCATCTTTTTACCCGGGTTTTCCACCGCGGCCGTGGTGAGCGAAGTGTCGGGCAGGGGCGTGGGCATGGACGTGGTGAAAACCAACATCGAGCGTCTGGGCGGTGCCATCGACATTGCCACTGTGTTCGGCAAGGGCACCCGGATGACCATGCAGCTGCCACTGACGCTGGCCATTATCCCCTCGCTCATCGTTTCGGTCGAGGAACGGCGGTTCGCCATACCGCAGATCAGCCTCGAGGAGCTGGTGCGTATTCGCGCCATGGATGTTGATAAAAAAATAGAATCAGTGCATGGGTCAGCGGTGCTCCGGCTGCGGGGCAAGCTGCTGCCCCTGGTACGGCTCGCCGATGTCCTGGGCATGCCGCGCACCTTTGCCGATCCCGGTACAGGAGAACGGGTTATCGACCGCAGGGACAGGCTGGCCGACCGTCGCGAGGAGGCGCTGCCCGAACCTGGCGCGGGAAAGTCGCGTATGCAGCGCGAACGGCGCGAGAGCCGCAGAAATTCCGTCAAGATCATGGTGCTCAAAGCGGGACGGGACCGCTTCGGCCTGGTTGTGGACAATGTGCACGACAATGAGGAAATTATTGTCAAACCCCTGTCCGGCTATTTAAAAAAATGCTCCTGCTACGCGGGAAGCGCCATCATGGGCGACGGCCGTGTGGCCATGATCCTCGACGCCATCGGCATCTCCACCACCGCGGGACTGCGTTTTTCCGGTCTCGACAAGGAGGCTGACGGCGAACGCGAACACGCCAGACGCGTGCAGCTGGCCGAACAGCAGGAAATGCTCACCTTTCGCAACGGCAGTTCCGAGCTCTTTGCCATCGACCTTTCCATGGTGGCGCGTCTCGAGAAAATTCCGGCGCGGGCCATTGAGCGTGTAGGAGACAAGGAATACCTCAAGTACGAGGACCGTTCCCTGCGCCTCCTCCGGCTGCACCACTATCTTCCCGTGCAGCCGCCAACCGAGTCGCCGGATGACCTTTTTGTTATTGTGCCCAAACTGGTGCGGCATACCATGGGCATCATCGCCACCCACGTCGAGGACGTGGTTGAGGCGCGGATCGCCATTGACCGGGCCAATGTGTCGGGCGCGGGCGTGCTGGGATCAGCCATTGTGAACAACAAGATGATCATTATCATAGACGTTTACAGCATTTTCGAGCGCGCCGAGCCCGCCATATATCACGAGAGCGCTGGCGCGGGCATGTTCGCGGGAAAGCGGATACTTCTGGCCGAGGACACGGCTTTTTTCCGCACGGTGGTCGAAAATTACCTGCGCTCGTTCGGGTGCGTACTCGAGTGCGCCAAGGACGGGGACGAGGCGTGGCGGATGCTTTGCACAGCGGGTGCGCGCTACGATCTTCTCCTTTCGGACATCGAGATGCCTATCATGAACGGTCTGGAACTGGTGCGCAAGGTGCGAGAGGCCGAGCGGTTCCGGTCCATGCCCGTGGTCATACTCACCTCGCTTAGGTCTGACGAATTTCGTGAGAAAAGCCGCGAAGCCGGGGCCGACGCGTATGAGGTAAAGCTGGACAAGGACCAGCTCCAGCAGACGCTGCAGCGGATATTTACGGGTCAGCGCTGACCCTTTTTGTACGGAGCAGGCAGACAATGGAAACACAGTTCGCCACATTTTATCTTGGCAAGGACCTTTTTGGCGTCAACATCCTTCTGGTGCGCGAGATCAACCGGAATTTTTCAGTCACGCCCGTTGAGCACGCGCCGGCTTATGTGGCCGGTCTCATGAACCTGCGGGGGCAGATTGTGACCGCCTTGGACCTCTGCGTCATGTTGGGTATGCACAAACAGGCGGCCGCGCGCGCGGCGCGGGTCATCATCCTGAAAACAGCACAGGAACTGGCGCAAAAACACGCTGATCCCGCGCTGGTGAAGGCCGCGCCCGCTGACTTTACAGGCCTCATTGTCGGCGAGATGGGCGACATGGTTGTCGCGGACTCCGGGGCCATTGAGCGGCCGCCGGCCAACATCGGCGGTATACAGGAAAAATACCTGATTGGCGTGGTAAAGCTTGAAGACCGGCTGGTCGGCATTCTCGATATAGGGACCATACTCACTTCAGCATAAGGAGCAGCAAGGTATGTGGTGGAAGAACATTTCAATCGGCATGCGCATCTTCACGGTGTTCGGGATCATTTTCGCGGGCATTGCCTGGAATATGTATTACGCGAGCAATGCGCGCGCGTCAACCCTCAACGCCTGCGATCATGCGATGAAAAGCATGGCCTCGGAGACGGAACGGGCCGCGCTCCAGACGGAACTCGACATGATTCTCACATCGAGCAATGCCAGCAGCAGGGCCATTATGATCACCGGCCTGGTCCTTATCGTGCTTACGGTTTTTCTGGCCCTTTTGCTCAGGAACAGTATTACCCGGCCATTGTACGCGGTAAAAAATTCCATTGAGACCCTGGGCAAGGGCGACCTTACCGCTTCGGTTGCCGTGGACCAGCGCGATGAAATCGGGGTAATTGCGGCCGCCACGCAGGCCACCATAGTCAACCTGCGTACTATTATCAAGGAGGTGTCGGTAAACACCCTTACCCTGTCCGCGTCGTCAGAAGAACTTTCCGGCGTATCGGTCACTATTGCGGCAAACGCCGAGGAAATGACCGCCCAGTCAGCCACAGTGGCCGTATCAGCCGAACAGTCGTCATCGAATATCAATAATATCTCTGTCGCGGCTGAGGAGATGTCCTCGTCCATCACCAACGTGGCCACATCGGTCGAGGAGATGAGCGCGTCGCTTTCGGAAGTGTCAAAGAACTGCCAGAAGGAGTCGCAGATAGCGGCGAACGCCAATTCCCAGGCGCGCACCACCCAGGAGCTCATGGAACGGCTGGGCGCGGCCGCGCGCGAAATCGGCAAGGTCATCGATGTAATCAACGACATTGCCGAGCAGACCAACCTTTTGGCCCTCAACGCCACCATTGAAGCGGCCAGCGCGGGTGAAGCGGGCAGGGGCTTTGCCGTGGTTGCCAATGAAGTCAAGGAGCTTGCGCGCCAGACTTCGCAGGCGACCGATGAAATCGGCCTTCAGATCGAGACCATGCAGGGCAGCACCACCGAGGCGGTCAAGGCAATCCAGGCCATCACGCTCATCATCGAGGAGATAAACGCCATTTCCCAGACCATTGTGAGCGCGGTCGAGGAACAGACCGCGACCGTGAACGAGGTGGCGCGCAGCATGGCCGGCGCCAGCGTCGCCGCGACTGAAATCGCGCGCAACGTGAGCGAGAGCGCCACGGGCCTTTCCGGCGTCTCCTCCAACATCGACGGTGTCAATAAGGCGGCGCAGGAGACCGCCAAGGGCATGGTCCGCATCAAAAAAAGCGCCGAGGGCCTCGCACAACTCTCCGCTGACCTCGAGTCGCTGGTAAAGTGTTTTAAAGTGTAAATAATCAACCCGGCGTTCCCCATGCCAATCAAGACCCTTGTTGTCGACGATTCGGTATTGTTCCGCAAGGCGCTCTCCGAAGCGCTGGGGGGCTTTACCGTAATAGAGCTTCTTGGCGCCGCGGCCAACGGCAGCATTGCGCTCAAAAGAATGGCACAGTCGCCCGCGGACCTTGTCTTCCTCGACGTACATATGGATGGCATGGACGGTTTGCAGACACTCGAACACCTGCGCGCCGGATTTCCAGACACTGTTGTTGTCATGGTAAGCGACAGCAGCACGCGTACCGAGGAAACCACCATCCGCGCCCTTGAAATGGGTGCCATGGATTTTGTGCAAAAGCCGGAGGGGAGCGATTTTCAGGCCAGCATCGATGAATTGAAGCAGCGGCTACGCGGCATTCTTTCCCATGTTGAGGTACGATTGCTGTCCCGGGGCCCTGGCAGCGGCATCCGGCCCGCGTCCCCTGTTGTTGCCGCGCGCCCCCAGGTCAAAACCGCTGTTGGCGGATTCGCCATTGTCGCGGTGGGCGTGTCCACGGGCGGACCCGAGGCCCTGGCGCGGTTTATTCCTTCGCTGCCCGCTGATTTCTGGCTGCCAATTGTTATGGTGCAGCATATGCCCGCCCAGTTTACGCGGTCGCTTGCCGAATCCCTTTCCCGAAAGGCGCGGCTGCCCGTGGCTGAAGCGCAGGAAGGCGACGCGGTGCTCCCGGGAAGAATACTCCTTGCGCCAGGCGGTACGCACCTGGTAGTGCGGCGCGAGCACGGGAAGCTGATCGCGGGACTTACCGCAGACCCGCCGGAAAACAGCTGTAGGCCAGCGGTGGACGTGCTTTTCAGGTCCGTGGCTGCCGCGTGCGGGGACAGCGGCGTGCTTGCTGTTGTGCTCACAGGCATGGGCAGCGATGGTCTGGCCGGCGTGCAGGCGCTCAAGAAAAAAAAATGTTACTGTATCACCCAATCCGAGCGTTCGTGCGTGGTATACGGCATGCCGCGCGCAATCGCCGAGGCCGGACTGTCGGACGAGAGCGTGGACATCGACGTCATGGCCGTGCGGGTCTCGGAACTCGCGTATTTTTCACAGGCGCACCTCTATCCCTGAAAGAACAGAAGACCATGGCCATTTCCCCTGAAGAATTCAGGCTGTTCCGCGACTATATAGAACGGGAGTGCGGCATCCGCGTGGGCGATGCCAAGGAATATCTTGTCGAGTCGCGTCTTTCCAGCCTCATGACGCAGAATGGGTGCGCCACTTTCGGCGATTTTTACGCGCTCGCGTCCGGCAACCGGGCGCCGGGACTGCGCGACCGAATTGTTGACGCCATGACCACTAATGAGACCCTCTGGTTCAGGGACAATCATCCCTTTTCAATGCTGAGCGAGGTTTTTCTACGGCAGATGGCGGATGAGATTATCGCGGGAAAGCGGACGCGCATCCGCATCTGGAGCGCGGCCTGCTCAACCGGTCAGGAACCGTATTCCATTGCCATGACCATCGAGGAATTTGCCCGCAAGCGGTCTGTTCTGCCGCTTGAGTATGTGGACATAGTGGCGACTGATATTTCGCCTTCGGTCCTTTTTTCCGCCATGGCAGGACGCTATACCGGCGCGGTAATGACCCGCGGCATGCCTGATGATTTCAGGGCGCGGTATTTTGACAAGGCCGGCGAGGTATGGGCCATCAAGGAGCGGATCCGCAAGATGGTGCGGTTTAAAAAATTCAACCTGCAAGAGGATTTTGGCCCTTTGGGGCGCTTTGACGCCATTTTTTGCAGGAACGTGGCCATTTATTTCAGCGACGAATTTAAGCGTGCGCTTTTCAAACGGTTCGCGGCCCTGCTACGGCCAGCGGGCTATCTGGTATTGGGCGCGTCAGAATCGATATCAGGGTATGCGCCAAACGATTTCCGCATGCACACCCACGAAAAAGGCATTTATTACCGGGTTCACTAATTTTATGAGGAGGCTTTTTCATGAAGATCCTTTCAGCTGACGATTCGGGCATGATCAGACGTGTTATCAAGAGTACGGTGGAATCCATGGGCCACGAGCTTCTGGAGGCGCGGGACGGCCAGGAGGCGCTTGAGGTGCTTGAAGCGCGGGGCAGGGACATTGGGCTTATTCTGCTCGACTGGAACATGCCGCGGCTCGACGGTCTTTCGCTCTTGAAAAAAATACAGGTCGATTCCCGCTTAAACACAATCCCGGTCATTATGGTCACCACAGAGGTGGAGCGCAACAAGGTGGTGGAGGCGATAAAAGCCGGGGCCAAAAACTATGTCATGAAACCCTTTTCACAAGCCGACCTTGTCTCGAAGATCAACGAGACCCTGGGCATGGGATGAGCATGGGATCCATTGGAGAAAAGATAGCCCTCCGCCTCCGCGCGTTCAACGAACTTCCCGTGCGCGGCAAGCATTTTCTCGAGACGCACCGGCTCATTGCGGAACCGGACATCGACGCCGCGGGCATTGCCCGCATTATTGAGAAAGATCCCTGGCTGTCAGCGAAAATCCTCGCGGCGGTCAATTCGGTCTATTACAGCGGCCGGTACGGCGAGATCAGCGGACTCAAGCAGGCCGTGGCGCGCCTGGGTCTGGACGAGGTGAAACGGATCAGCCTCGCCTTTTCGGTCATGAATATATTTCCCGATGAGTCCGGCGTTATCAATAGCCGCGATTTCTGGCTCCATTCCATTGGCGCGGCCATGATGACGCGCAGCATCGCGGAATGCGCCATTGCCGTGAAGGTCGACGCGGACGCGGCCTATGTGGCCGGGCTCTTCCACGACGCGGGCATGCTTTTCCTTGCGCAGTGCTGTCCCGAGGCCTACCGGGCCGTGCGCGAGACCGCCGCGGGTTATTCGGAAAGCCTCCTCGTTGCGGAGAAAAAGCTCATGGACATTGACCACGCGGAAGCGGGCGGCATGGTCTTGGAACAGTGGAAGCTGCCCGAGGTAGTGGTAAGCGCTGTGCGAAACCACCACGAGCCTGATTGCGCCGCGGTCCCTGTCCGGCCCCTGGCACAAGTGGTGCACCTGGCTGATTTTTCGTGTTCGCTCCTTGGCGCCGGAGAACCGGGCGATACCCTGCCGCAGGGGTTCAGCCACGGCGCGTTCCACGATCTGGGGGTCGATCCCGAGAGTATTCAACAGATCATTGCGCGAACCGAGGAAGAGATCGAACGTACAAAGATACTTTTTCATGTCGTCTGATTAAGATATACGGAAGGCAGACCCTTATGCATATAGCCCTGGTCAATCTCAGCAAGGCGTATGAGGGGATGGTACGGAACGCGGTAAAAGAGCAACACATGGTCACTGTCATAAACGCGACCAGACTCACGCAACAAGCGCTTGAGCCAACGCCAATACAGCGGCCAATAGCGCCTTTGACGCGCGCCGATGGTCCCATTCCCGAGGAGCGGATACGCGCGGTACGCGCCTACTTGCAGGCGCTGCTTAGCAATCCTGACTCGGAGACGGTGCTGGTCAAGCAGGGACAGCGGCCCGCGCCTGCCCGGTTGCCGGATTTGGTGCTGTACTATCCTGCTGACGCGGGTGTTACGGCGCTCGGGGAAGTGGCCGCCCTGCGCAGGGCGCTGGGATTCCGCGACATTCCCATTGCGGTGTGTGCCGAGAGCGCAAAGCAGGCCTTTGCCGCAACCCTGATGAGCGTGGGCGCCAACGCGGTTGTCACCCTGCCATGCGCGCCGCAGCCCCTGTGTGAATCGTTTGAAGGAGTCATGCGTACCGCGGGCGGGGCAATGCCGGTCATTACCAAGCTGATAAACCCATTCATCAACGCGGTCACAGACCTCATGGGCACCATGGCGGGCATGACAGTACAACGCAAGGAGCTTTTCCTGAAGAAAAACTACCGGCTTTTCGGCGATGTTTCCGGGGTCATGCGCCTTTCTGGCGCCATTGAGGGATCGGTCGCGGTTTCGTTTACCGAGGAGCTTGCCCGGCTGATTGTGGGAAGAATCATGCGGCTTGACGCGTCCGCCATTTCCTCAGAGGACCTTCAGGACGGCGTGGGCGAAATTGTGAACATTGTTTCAGGAAACGCCAAGGCGCTACTTGCGGGCACTGAATATGAATGCACCATCGCCCTGCCGGGCGTTGTCTCCGGCATGTGGGTCGAACTGGGCCATCCTGGCAACGCGCCCTGCGTGGCAGTGGTTTTTGAGGCTGATAACAGGGAATTCGCCTTGCAGGTGAGCGTGGTAAAGGCTGGTTAGCCCTATATCCTCTGAGCGGCCACATGGGTTTGAGCGGGTGCCTCCCGTATCCATTTCCGGCCAATTTCGTCATACGCGCTTACTGCCTTGGCAATGCGGTCAATGCGGCAGAACTCATTGGTTGTGTGGGCCTGGTCTGGTTCACCCGGACCCCAGATAATTGTCGGTGGATTTCCCAGCGCGGGCTTGAGCGCAGCGGCATCCGTAAAATAGACGGCAGCACGAGGAGAAATTTTTTCCTTAAGCATTCCCCCGGCCGTTGCATACACTTCCTGTATCCAGGGATCGTTCGGATCAGACGCAAAGCCCTGGACATCGGTAATAACTTTCACCGTCACCTCTGGTCCCAGGCATTGTTTCAACGCAAGCAGCAGTTTAATCCGGTCTATGGTGGTCACGGTTCTTATATCAACAGTGAATTCGGCTGTGTCTGGAACTGAATTGGTATTTTCACCACCCCGTATGGTGCCAACGTTGAGGGTGCAGTTGCCAAGCACAGGATGGGTGTGTTTGAACCTGAAACGCCGCAGCCGTTCTATGGCCTGTGTTGCCTTGTAAATTGCGTTCACCCCTTTTTCAGGCATTGAACCGTGAGCGGTAACACCCGCGGTTGTGCAGCGTAGCCAGAGCGAACCCTTGTGTCCAATGAGCGGATAGTTTGCGGTTGGTTCGCAGACAATGCAGGCGCCGGCCTTGGGCAGTAAGCCCTTGTGTCCGGCAAGGTAGAACGACCCATGGCACGATTTTTCCTCGTCCGCTGTAAGGACCAGCAACAGGCCCGAGCGCCTGTTTTTTTCCCGCGCCAGCGCGCATGAGGCAACCACCATTGCCGCACAACCGCTTTTCATGTCAGAGCTGCCGCGGCCCAGGATTTTTCCCCGGGACATTTTACCGGTAAAAGGGGCGTTTTTCCACGGCGTCGCACCCAGGGAAACAGTGTCGAGATGGCCCGAGAAACACAGCGGCAAGCGTGCGCCATTGCCTTTGAGCAGGGCCACTACATTGGTGCGGCCTTTTATTTCTTCGTGGTATTTTACGTCAAAGCCCGCTTTTTTGAGCATAGCGCCCAGGAAGCGCGCACACACCCATTCATTCCCCGGCGGATTGACCGTGTTGATGCGGACCAGCTGTTGCGTGAGGAGAACAGCTTTCCTCTGCAGGGGGGTTAAAGTCATTTAATGAAAATATTATTTCTGCCTTTACCCTGGCCATTTTATTATTTTTATAGTCCATGGAAACGCGTCTTGGACAGTTTTTTTTCAGAATGCGCAGCTACACCCCCATACCGCTTCTATTGTTCGTCATCTATTTCGCGCAACCCACGGATCAAAGCCTTGCCATTGGTTTTTTCCTCATGGTTGCGGGCGAACTCATCAGGATCTGGGGAGTGGGCTATGCGGGCTACCTGACCCGCACCCGGAACGTTGGCGCCGATGCATTGGTTACCGCGGGGCCTTTTGCGCGCGTTCGCAATCCCCTCTATGTGGGTAATTTTATCTTGTCCCTGGGCGTGTGTGTGGCCTTCAACACCTATATGCCGGCCATGGTCTTTGTGTACTGTTTCTTTTTCTTTTTTCAATATTATTTTATCGTGAAGCTCGAAGAAACAGCGCTTGAGACAAAGTTCGGTGAAGCCTATGTGCGGTACAAAGCGCGCGTGCCGCGTTTTGTACCCGGATTTTCAACGTACGATGTCGCGTCCGCGCATACATTTAATCCGGGCATGGCCCTGAAGAGCGAGAAAAAGACACTCATCAGCTTTTCAGCCGTTGTTGCTGCCGCGTGCGTCATGTTCTACTTGGGATACGGACAATAACCATGGACCGCGCACTATTCATACGTTTTAGTTCCATTGGCGACATTGTGCTTACCACGCCTGTTCTCCGCTGCTTTGCCCGTCGATACCCATCGGTTAAAATTGATTTTCTCACCAAGGAGGCGTATGCGCCCCTCCTGCAATACAACCCGTATGTGGCCGAGGTCATTCCCCTGAAAACAGGACTTCTCGACGAGCTACTTGCATTCAGGCAGGTGATGGCCCGGACATACCGGCTAGTCGTGGACTTGCACAAAAACATGCGCAGTATGGCCCTTACCGCGGGTCTTACCGGGCCGCGTGTTGTCTGGTACGACAAACTCACCATGGAACGGAACCTCCTTGCCCTGCTGCAGACCCGGATGACCAAAGCGTGGGCGCCCGTGCCCTTGCGGTATCTTGGCGCGGTCACGCGGTTCGGCGTCGAAGACGACGGCGAAGGGCTCGAGTTTCATTCCCACGAATCGCACGCCCGCGCTGCCGAGGACCTGCTGGCGCCGGTTGCAGGCAGCGGGAACAAGCTTATTGCCCTTGCGCCAGGCTCCCGCTGGTACACCAAACAGTGGCCCCTCAAGAAATTCGCGGAGGTTGTCAACCTGCTTCCCGAATTCGAGTTTGTGATACTGGGCGATGAACGTGACGGTGCGGTGGCTGAAAAAATCCAGTTTTTCGCAAAGCGCCGCATTCTCAACCTTGCGGGCAAAACCGATATCATGGCCGCAGGGGAAGTGCTGCGGCGTTGTTGCGGCCTGGTGGCGAACGATTCGGGTCTCATGCACCTTGGCTGCGCGGTAAAAACGCCCACAGTTGCCCTGTTCGGGTCAACGGTTGAGGAATTCGGCTTTTTCCCCTTCAGGGCAAAGGCGCGGGTGCTGCAGAAACCGGTCAAATGCAGGCCGTGCGGCACTATTGGAAAAAACACCTGCAAGATCCAGACGCTCGAATGCCTCGAATCCATTAGCGCCCTTGAGGTTGTTGCGGCGCTCAACGGCCTGCTGAACAGTTAGTCCCGCCAATTTCCTATATTTTCCCTCATGGCAATAGCATTGAGCATTGTTGTACCCTGTTATAACCAACGCAGAACCATAGAGGGGCTTCTTGCCTCACTTGAGCAGCAGACAGCGGACAAGGGGCTGTTTGAGGTCATTGTTTGCGACAGCGGGTCAAATGACGGGTCAGTCCAGTTTGTACGGGAATACAGAGGCGGCTTGGCCATTCAGGCGGCTATTGGCTCAGGCAGGCTGAGCAGGGCCGCAACCAGGAACATGGGCCTCGCACTCTTGCGCGGGAGCACGGTGCTTTTCCTTGATGGTGATATGAAGGCCAGTCCCGGCCTTGTCGAACGCCATCTGAAGGCCCAGGAGGCGCTGCCCGCGGTGTACATGGGCATAGTCTATCCCTGCGCCGAGCTTCAGGACAATGTCTTTCACTGGTACCGCACTGGACGCGGGGCAAACAAGATGCGCGAGGGCGTTCCCCTGCCTCCAAAGTATTTCAGGACCAACAATGCCTCAGTACCCATGGCAATGCTCCGCAAGGCAGGCCGTTTCAACGAAGCATATACTGAATGGGGCGGCGAGGACATTGAGATGGGGTATGCGCTGCAGCGCTGCAACGCCTCATTCTACCTTGTTTCTGAAGCCATGGCGTTTCACGACCACGATGAAACCATTGATGAATATGTCCGGAAGATGGGCAGGTATGCGCAAACCGGGCTGAAGCTTCTTGTAGAAAATTGCCCTGAGTTTGCTGCACAGGGATATATGGCGCTTTTTCGCGAGAATCCGGTGTGGTTGCGGCTCCTGTTCGAGCCCTTTATCTACTGGATCTTTTACGCGTTGCGGAAACTTCCTCTGCCGCGCAGTGTCGCTTTCCGGATATACGATTACATAACTTATTATCATATATACCATGGAATGAGAGGCTAAACCATGCTTGGCGACAGGATCATGGGCGCGCTGCACGCTTTTTTCAGGACCGAGCGCGTCTGGAATTCACCGCTTGCTGTCAATGTCGAACCAACGACCGGCTGCGGGCTGTCGTGCGCCATGTGTTTTTGCAAAAAAGACCAGGCCGCTTCCCGGTTCATGGAAGAGAGGGTCTTTCAGCTTATTATAAAAAAACTGAAGCCCGACGTTGTTGAGTTTTCCGGCGCAGGAGAGCCTTTTCAGCACCCGGACCTTGCGGAATTTATAAAATACGCGGACAATTTCTCAGTTGACTCAATTGTCCAGACAAATCTCAATTGCGGCGCAGGGCCCCTTGCCGCCGCGCTCGACGCGGGGCTCGCGGGCCTCAAGGTGTCCGTGGATTCCGCTGATCCCGGCCGCTATGCGCTTATCAGGCGCAAGGGCAGTCTCGATCAGGTGGCTGCAAACCTTGACTTTATCCGCAGCAGGCCAGGGCCCAAACCCCGCCTGTCCCTGGAGAGCGTCCTTATTAACCAGAACATGGGCGATTGCGGCGGCATTGTTGATTTTGCCCATAGGCATGGCGTGGCGTCGGTCAATTTTCATGCTATTCAGACCGTTGGCATGAATGAGGAAACGCGCAAAGAGCTTATAGACGATTTTAATTTTCCCGGGCTGCGGCTCTCGCTTGCCGCGGCCCTGGCGCGGGCCCAGGACCTGGGCGTGCAGACAAACATCCAGAAGCTGCTCGACGATTTCAATACCATTGTCGATATTTACAACAGGAACGAGAACATTTCGCGCAGCGCTTCCTGCACCCTGCCGTGGATGCATCTGTTTGTGGCTGTTGACGGCAATGTGTCGCCCTGTTTTTCGCTCCATTGCCACACCGGGGTTGCATCGGGAAATATCCTCGAAAACAGCAGGGACCAAATACTCAACGGACCAGCCATTGCCTGCATCAGAAGGGGATTCAGGAACAAACGGGTGGCGAAGGTGTGCAAGGAGTGCAATCCGCCCCAGCTCTCAAGCATTTTTTTCAGAAAAGACTGAACCCAGCCCTGCAGAGAAGTTGTTCCGCTAGGTTCAGCCGCTGCTTAAACAGTTTCTCGACCCTGTCAGGGTCCTGTCCAAGCGTCCACAATCTCAGACACACTTCAGGCGCAAGATAATAAAAGACCGCGGCCTGCACCCGCGCCTCCTGGGTCAACGATTTTTTTGCGCCTTTCACCGTGGGTTTGCGTTTGCCGGTATAATGAAAGATCCAGTTTTTGTAGCGCGAAGCGTATTTTTTTTCCCAGAGGCCCGCCGCGGTCTGCCACAGTTTCAGGGGACCGTGCCGCTGTATCAGGCGGCTGAACGCGGGGAAATGGCCCGCCAGAGAATAGGTCGCTTTGCCGGCCAGGGCGTCGACGTGCGCTCCCCTGCCCTCGAAAATGGCAGACAGGCCCGTATGCGGTCCGCCTGGGTCGTGTTCAACGAACTCCGTGGTCCTGCACCAGTCTGTGCACGGATAGGCAGCCATAAACCCAATGGCCATTTTACCCGCGAGGTAGAGCATCCTGTCTCTGCGGCCTGTTGCGCCCTCTTGTTCGCACATGCGTGCTTCGGCTAGAAGGCCTTCGAGGCCGTTGTGCGAGCAGTCAAGGTTCCAGGTCTCGCCACGCGGGTCTATCCACGCCAGGCCCAGGAGCCAGTCGTGAAAAATCTCAAAATAGGCGGTGAGAAGGCCGCGTTCTTTTTTGCACGCAAAGGCGGTTTTTCTGCCCGCTGCTGCAATGGACGGTTCGGCGCATTCACATGCTGCGGCCATGCCCGAGAGCGTTAATCCGTTGTACCAGTCTGAATCATAGGTCACTTCACCGTTTTCATGGAACAGCGAGGCCTCTTTTGCCCACGGTTTTCCGGTTACCGGTTCTTTTAGAATCATAAGGCTTTTTTTAAAGGCGGCCACAACGGGCGGCGCAAGCAGGGGCAGCATTTTTTTCTTTAATTTTTCCGGCATGCACGTTATCAATGGCGCCCACGTGCGCAGTGACAGCAGACGGTCCATGGGCGTGGCAGGGTCCCAGCTCACATCACCCGCATAGACGAGTTCCTCAGGGATCTCCGCAAGGATCCCTTTTACGGGCCGCGTGGGTTGCGCGCTTGTGCGCGACCATCCTAATTGGACCGTATACTCAGCGGTATTGCCAAGGACAATGTCGTAGGGGCCAATCAGGGTCTTTATCAGCCGCTTTGCATTGGGAAGGGTCTGGAGCCCGCCTGTTGCGCCAAGCAGCGCGGAAAGCGGCGGTAGTGGCGCAACCAGGGCTTCCTTGAAATGCTGGCGCAGGTGCAGAACGTCCCCTTCAACGCGATACGATTCCTCGCACCGCAGAGGAGGGGCGCTTATGATTTTTTTCCAGAGCGAGCGCTGCGCAGGGCTGTGCGGGGCGTCCGAGAGTGCGAGGAGGGGTATAACCAGTATGCGCGGATTAGCGGCCGTGCAATGGAGGGTCCAGTGTTCGTGCGAAAGCACATCGAGCGAGGTCAGGGGCGCGGAAGAGACCAGGAGCGTGGGCATGACCCTGGTGTCGCACAGGAGAAACCTGCTTCCATTGAGCCGTACGCCCATGCCTATGCGGCGGGTAAATCCCTTGTCGAGTGAAATAATATGGGTGGCCGCATTTCTCAAAGCCCAGCGCAGGCGCATGATGTTTCCCTGTGGGTGCAAGAGCGGGCCTGGCAGTGTCGCGCGCAGTTCGAGAGAAAGACCGCCGCCCTTCCACGCGTACGACACGGTTTTTCCGGTCCATGACTGGTTTTTTGTTTCAAAGGAATAGGCGCTGGGAAATTCAGGTGAGAAGAGCGGGTCCTGGCGTGCGCCTGCCTTGCAGAATTCGTGGCCGCGCCAGAGGGTTGTTGCGCACTGAAAGGTGTCCATACCCACCCAAGCGCGGTACAACCCGGATCTGCCAACCGCGCAGGCGCTGTTCAGACCGCGATGCATGGTCTTTTTCACGGTGATTAAGATACATTTTCACACATTGCCGGAAAAATACTATATTGATACATCTTTGTATGCTGTTCAATCGTCCAAAATTCGACAAAAACCGGCCCATCCTCGTCTTTGCCCTGAATTTCTATCCCCAGCGCGGCGGCATCCAGACTTATTCATACGAATTATGCGCGCATCTTCATAGAATGGGGTATTCGGTGCTGGTGCTTGCACGGTCGTACGAAGGTGACGAGGCGTTTGACGCGAACCAGCCGTTCAAGATACGGCGCATGCGGGGCTGCGGCATCCGGTTTTTGCGCATTGTTCCCATGGTGTTTTATTTCCTTTACGCAATAATCAGACATAGGGTCCAGCTTGTTCATTGCGTCAATTGGATTCCCTGCGGATACATCGCCCGCCGCTTTGCGGCCTACCTGCGCTATGCCTATGTGGTGTCGTGCCATGGCAGCGAGATCACCAGGAATCGGACAGGCCTCAAGGGACATCTGCTCAGGTCCACGCTCCAGAAGGCATCGTGGATAATCGCGGGTAGCGGCTTTACCCGCACGGTCATTAACGGCCTGGGCATTCTCTGTACGCCGGTGTCGGTCATCAATTACGGGGTGAACAGCGATTTTTTCAGGCCCGGTCTTGATGCGGAATTCCTGAAAGTAAAATACGGCACCAGGGGAAAGCTTATGCTGCTCACGGTTGCCGAGCTTAGGCCCCGCAAGGGCGTCGACAAGGTGCTTCAGGCAATGGCCCTTCTCGAAGATCGGAAACGGGACATTATCTATGTGGTTGCGGGTGAGGGGCCTGACCAACAGCGCCTCGAAGGCCTGGCGGCTGGACTGGGACTTGCGGACCAGGTTTTTTTCACTGGTTTTTTATCCGACAAAGACCTGAAGTACCATTATGCCGCATGCGACCTGTTCATTATGCCCAACCGCGATGAAAAAGACGATGTGGAAGGTTTTGGCATTGCTTTTATCGAGGCTGGCGCAAGCGGAAAACCCGTTGTCGCGGGCAATAGCGGCGGCGCCGCTGACGCGGTTGCCCATGGAAAAACAGGGTTTCTGGTCAATCCCTGCAGCGAAAAAGAGATAGCTGAAAAGGTCCTCTATTTCCTCAACAATCCTGACATTGGCCGCTCAATGGGCAAGAGCGGAAGAAAACGGGCGGAATCGCTTTTTTCCTGGAACATCCAGATCAGGAAAACCGAGATGGTCTACGAAAAATTGTTTCCCGGCAGGTCTTCGGCAAAACCGATTTTATATCATTAATTCTTTAAAACTAATCAATAGTGTCCGGGTAAAATAACAAGAAAGGCATAGTATGGGCTTTATGGGGGCGGCGGGACAGAGCCCGCCGGTTAATCAATCATGGGTGTTCTTCCATGAAACGCGCACAGCCGCCGGTTGTAAGGGCGCCATTCTTGCGTGGAAGGCCTGCATTGCATGAATGACGCCCCTCCATGTGGCTGTGCGCCTGAAAAACAGGGAAAACCAGAATAACCGACGGGCTCTGTCCCGTCGGACAAAGAATGCATGTTGTTGAATTTAACCGGACACGACTGAAAACTAATATTGTTTTGATATATCAATTTGATATTTTTAGTGTTCTCTATTTTTCCAGAGCTTTGAGATTCAAAGGGTTACAAAGAATGTTTCTTATGGAACCGGGTTTGCACTAAGGAATTGAATATGAAATTTTTTGTATATTTTCATCTTATTATACGTTTTTCCAAGGAGACCTAATGCTTCAGGCCATTGCGAGATTTTTTGTTGAAGGCGGCGGTTTCATGTGGATCATTTTATCGGTCCTGGCCGCCGCGGTCGCCGTATCCGTTGAACGGGTCCTTTTCTTTTATTCAACCTGTAAAAACAACGCGCGCCAAACCACGGCTGATTTCATCAGGGCGCTCAATGCAGGCGATGCTGCTGCGGCTGAAAAGGTCTGTGCGGGCGCAGCGCCTCTCAACCGCATTCTGGCCGAATCCGCAAAACTTTACACCATGGGACTTTCATACAAAGACATTAAACAAGGGCTTGAAGAGGTTGCCATTGGCGAGCTTCAGCGTTTCTCGGACCGGGTCTCCTATATATCACTTTTTGCGAACATCTCGACCCTGCTCGGGCTTATGGGCACCATCTTCGGTCTTATTATGGCGTTCAGTTCCCTTTCCGGCGCTGAAGCTGCCCAGAAGGCTGAGATTTTAGCGCGGGGCATTTCCGTGGCAATGAACACCACGGCCTTTGGCCTTATCGTGGCCGTGCCTTGTATGATCGCTTTTACCGTGTTCCAAAACCGGCAGGCAGCGCTCATGGCAGCGCTCGACGAATCCATTGTAAAGGTCCTGCATTTCATGGAGAAGAAGCGGCCGTGAGTTTTATCGACGACGTACGCGAGAAACAGGCGCGGGCAAAGGCCGACGAACCCGAGGTCAACCTCACGCCAGTCATGAACATGTTTCTCATCCTTATTCCCTTTCTGGTGAGCATGGCGGTCTTTGCCCACGTGGCGGTCATTGAGGTCAATCTGCCGTCCGACGCAGGCATGAGCAAAGGCCAGTCGCGGAAAGAGCTCAAACTCACGGTCGCGGTGTCGCAGACAGGCTTTTCCCTTGCGCTTGGCGACACGCTCCTCGACACCATTCCCCTGCTCGACAAGAGTGCGCTCAATTATACAGTACTCCAGCAGACGCTCGCGGAACAACGCGCCATCATTGAGAACAAGAACGACCTTACGGTCGCGGTGAGCGATGGCATCATCTTCGACAAGGTGGTTGCAACCATGGACGCGGGCCGTTTTGCCGGGTTTTCCAAAATCAGCCTTTCGAGCGCACCAGCGCAGCAGGGGGCGCCATGAGCACGCCCCTGACCTCCTTTTTTTCCGCGGGCCGCAAGCGTCCTTCGCGGGCCATTATGCCCCAGGTGACCTCGCTGGTCGATATGATGACCATTCTGCTGGTCTTTCTCCTCAAATCCTTTTCAGCCGAGGGAAATATCATGACCCCCTCGCAGGACCTGGTGCTTCCCTTGTCAAACGCCAAAGACCCGCCCCGCACTGCGCTCATGGTCGAGGTCACCTCCTCGGCTGTTATGGTCGAAGGAAAGGTAGTGGTCACCATGGATGATATTGTTGCGACCGATTCTCTTGTTGTTCCCCGGCTGTTTGACTGGCTTTCGGGCATGGCGGTCACGTTCAAAGACCCTGAGACCCGGCACGAAGCGGTCATCCAGTGCGACAAAAATTGCGATTTCAAATACCTGAAAAAAGTCATGGCCACCTGCGCGCGCGCCTCGTTTTCCAATTTCACCCTGCTGGTTATGCAAAAAGGATAGTGCTTCCTATGGAACGGTCCGACGATCTGTACCTCAAGAGCCTTGAAACGTATGTGCAGCCTGCGCCTGCTGGCGCGGAAGGACTGTTCCCTCTGCTCCTCTGTGGAACGCTTTTCATGTTTCTCTGCGTGGGATGGGGGTTGGGCAAGGTGACTCTGTCCATGAACACACCCGCGGAACTGGTACGCAAAATCAAGGTCTCGTTCAACCTTGAAGACCAGGTTGAACGGAAAAAGCCCAAAAAGGCCATTGACCTTACCAAAAAGCCGATTCTCAAGCAGAAGGAAAACGTGGTGGTCAAACAGATCGAACCAGCGCCGGTCCGCCAGGTCTATGGCGTGCGGCGCGTCTATTCCGTGGGCCTGGGCAGCGGAGGTCCAAGCTCCGACGCTATTGTCTCAAAGCTGGGCAACACGCTCGACAAAGACCCTGATACACTCACTGCCACCGAGCGCGACCTCAAGGGCCCCCTTGCCTCAATCACCACCATTACCGCAATGCCCCAGCTTCTCACCACAGTAAAACCGGTCTATACCGATGAGATGAAAAAGAATGGCGTGCAGGGCGTGGTCTCGGCAAAGCTTCTCATTGATATCGATGGGCTTGTCAAACAGGTCCAGATAATAAACGACCTCGGATTTGGTACGCGCGAATCCGCGCTCGAGGCGTTCAAAAAACTGGCATTCAAGCCCGCGCTGCAGGGAACGTCCGCGGTGGCAGTGTGGATTGTCATGAAATTCAGGTTTGTATTACAGGAGTGATTGTCGGGCATGGTTTTTAAACAGCAACGAATATGGGTCGCCGGGATGTTTGGTGCGTGCGCTTTGCTGGGCACGGCCGTTGCCGCACAGACCAATACCTCAGGATTCGAAATCGAAGCGCCCTCAGCCGCTGTTGCGCCAGAGACGCTTTTTGTCACGCCAGAAGCCGACACACTGAACAAATCGCAGCTCGATTCGCTTGGCCAGGAACTTTCACCCCTGACGCGGCTACCCGAGCTCAAGGAATTCATCAAAGCCGACTATCCGGCTTCTGAACTCAAGGCAGGTCGCGAAGGCACGGTTGTGCTCCAGCTTCTGGTTTCCGATTCCGGGCATGTGGATTCGGCCACCATTGTCCGGGGGCTCTCTCCTGATTTTGATTCAGCTGCCCTGAGCGTGGTACGGCGTTTTTCGTTTACTCCAGCCCTTGCCGGAAGCCTGGCCGTTCCCGTATATGTCGAGTATGAATACCGGTTTTCCATCCAGGAAGAGGTCTCCAAAATAGAACAGTATGTTAACCTGCAAGGCGTGCTCAAGGAAGCAGGCACGCGCACCCCAATAAAAGAGGGCATGGTCGCAATCACTTTCCGCGATACCACGGCTGATACCACACTTGCGGTCCCTTTCAGCGCCTATCTATCAAAAATAGGCACCTTTCCGGGCCAGCATGTCGAGGAAGGCAGGCTAGTGACTTTTACCGATTCCCTGGGACGGTTCTCATTTTCATCCCTGCCAGTGGGACGCATCAGGATCACATTCCCCATCGCGGGTTACGAGCCCGACAGCGCCATTGAGACCATTGAATTGGCAAAGCAGCTTGCGGTCGAATACCGGCTGCGGCGGCTGACCTACAGCGAATACGAGATTGTGGTCTATGGAAAAATGGAAAAAGAGGAGGTAGGCAAAAGCACGCTTACGCTCACGGAAGTAAAGCGCATCCCCGGATTCGGCGGTGACGCGGTCAAAGTCATCCAGGCGCTGCCCGGCGTGTCGCGCTCCTCATTTGGCATGGGCGGCATTGTGGTGCGCGGCAGCGGCAGCGGCGATTCGCGCTATTTTCTCGACGGCGTTGAACTGCCCATGCTCTTTCACTTTGGCGGCCTCAAATCAACCTATAATTCCGACGCGCTTTCGTCCATAGACCTGTATCCCGGAGGGTTCAATACGCGCTATGGCGGGTGCATAGGCGGCGTGGTCGAAATTAAAGGCAGGCCAGCGCGCACCGACCGGTGGCATGTCGTTGCTGACGCGAATTTTATTGATGCGTCAATCATGGCCGAGGGCCCGGTGACAGACGATATAAGCGTGCTTTTTACCGCGCGGCGCAGCTATATCGCAAACATGGCAGCGTTCGCCCTCGACCTTCTGGGCGTCACCCTTCCCATGACCGTGGTGCCCTATTATTATGACGCGGTGCTCAGGCTCGACTGGCGCCTTTCCAAAAAGAGCCGCATGTTTCTCACGGGTTTTACTTTCAAAGACGCCATGAAATTCATCATCCAGGACGTGCGCGGCGGCAGCAACGAGGTGAGCACGGCAAAGGACGAAATTTCCCAGGAAACCAAAAACCAGATGCTTATTTTCGGGTACGACACCGACCTTTCAGACAAAGCACGCAACGAGCTGCGCTTCTCATTGGCAACGGCTGATTTAAGTTTCAACATATTGTCCTTTACCGCCATGGATTTCTCAGCGCACAGGACAACCGTGCGTGACGAGTTGTCGTTCAAACTCAACGACAAGGTAACGCTGCGGCCCGCACTCGATCTTGAACTCACGCCCGCTGATTATACCCTCCGCATTTTAGGCGCCACTGGTGCTGTGCAGAGCGGCATCAACGGCCTCTATTCTGACCTGGGCGTGTATGTCAATTGCGACATTCGGCCAATCAAATCCCTGCTGCTTATCCCGGGTCTTCGGTACGACCATTACCTGGAATTGGAAAAGGGCGCGCCCTCGGTCAGGTTTACTGCGCGATGGGACTGGCGCAAAGGCCACACGCTCAAGGGCGCGGCAGGCACCTACAACCAGTCGCCCGAACCTTTTGGCCAAGCCACTGATCCCAAGTGGGGCAATGACGAACTGCCGCCCACACACGCGCGTCATTTTGTGCTGGGATACGAGTATCAGTTCACGGACCTTATCTCACTCGACGTACAGGGATATTATAACACCCAAGACGATATTCCAATGAGTACTGATTCAGTGAACGAAAAGACCGGGAAACCCGTGAACCTGGCGCCCATTCAGAAAGGCCGCATGTACGGCATGGAGTTTATGCTGCGCCACGATCAGGGCGACCGGTTTTTCGGGTGGATTGCCTATACGCTGGCGCGCAGTGAACGGCAGTCGCCCATTCCCTACAATTTGAACAGCTTTGACCGGGCAACATGGGACAAAGACCTGTGGTATCTGTACGGCAGCGACCAGACCCATAACCTGCAGATCGTTGGCAGCTGGCGGCTTCCGCATGGGTTCGAGGCTGGCATGCGGGTGCGCTATGTGACCGGCAATCCCCTGACCCCGCAGCTGGGATACACTGAACATAAATACCAGTACAACGCTGAATTCGGCTATTACGAAGACCTGCAGGGCACACCCAGGTCCGAACGCATGGGCCCCTTTTTCCAGCTCGATATCCGGGTCGACAAAAAGTTCGTCTATCGGTCCTGGATATTGTCAACCTATCTCGACGTGCAGAACACCAATTATTTTTTTTATAACAGCCCTGAATTCTATCAATACAATTACGACAGCAGCGAACGCCAGGTCATTGGCGGCATAATTATACCCTCCCTGGGGATTCGAGCGGAGTTTTGAGAATGAAACAGCTTATCCTTCTGGCGTGTGTTCTTTGCATGTGGGGATGCACCAATTTTCCATCGCGATACGAGAATATCGATAAGTCAAAGACGCGGCCCCTGGCCATTGTCTGCGAACCTGCTGAAGCAGCGCCCGGCGATACTGTGCTGGTCAAATATTACAGCTTCAAGAAACAGACGCCTTCCGTGGCTTTCTGGCGGCTCTTTCTCGATATTGGCTACTCTAATTTCGGCACACGGATGGCCGAAAAAGAGGAACGCCGCCTCACCGATCTCTGGCTTGCTGGTTCCACGGCCGATAGTTTCAGGTTTGTGATGCCCGAATCCACGATTCTCTATTCAAGCGCGCTTCGCATCGCGTTCCCCGATGCAGTACCCGGCATTGACTCTCTGCTCAATATGCTGATAACACTGGGTGTGCCCGTGCCTCCTGAATCGCTCATTGCCATTGACCAGTTCAGGACCCTTACCGAACTTAAACTCCATACTGAGGCTGATATCACGCTTGATGTGACAAAAAACCTGACGGTCCGGTACAGCAGGCGCTTTAACAGCCCCAATGTGAATGTAAACCCCAGTGTGCGCTGGGTGGGGATCTATTCTGTCAAAAAGGAAAATATGTCAGCCCCGGATTCAATAAACAAGTATTCCGGCACCACTTTTCAATACCTGTATAACATGGACAATCCCGGACTAGTCAGCGATACTGTGGTCATTGATTCAGGGTGCAGCTATTTTGTCGCAGCCGACTCCCTTGATCCGGGCGTTGATACGGGCAGACAGGCCTATTCGTATGTCTCGTATATTGACAGCGGCATTGTCCGGCCCGATACCGAGGATGTGTTTTTCGACTGGTTCTACACCAATGTCGATTACCAGTCCGGCATGGCCCAGGACTCCCTCATGCTCTTTGTCTCTGACCGGAGCATTGACCGCGTACGGTTTTTGCCGCCGGTTGAAACAACCATGCACGATTTTAAATTATATCTTACTGTCCGCGACTTCAGGCCCAATGACGGAATAATGCAATCCACGGGCGTCTGTTTCCGCGAATGCAGCGGGACCTTTTCCTATACTGCCGCATACAAACGGTGGCTCGAATCAAACCGCGGCACAGGCCTTTTCTAACCGCGCGGGAGTTTCCATGGCAGATCTGTTCGAACCTGACACCACCAGCGGCCATTCCCAGGCACCGCTTGCCGAACGCATGCGTCCAACAACGCTCAATGATTTTTTGGGCCAGGAACACCTGCTTGGCCCTGGATGCGCCCTGCGCACGGCCATAGACAGCGACACGGTTTCCTCCATGGTTTTCTGGGGTCCGCCAGGCACGGGAAAGACAACGCTGGCGCACATTATTGCCAAAAAGACCGGAGCCCGGTTCATTGCCATTAGCGCTGTGTCAGCAGGACTCAAGGATGTAAAACAGATTGTTGAAGACGCGCGCGAAGCACTCAAATATTACCAAAAAAAGACCATCCTCTTTCTCGACGAGATCCACCGTTTCAACAAGGCCCAGCAAGACGCTTTTTTGCCCCATGTCGAGAACGGGACCATCACGCTCATTGGCGCAACCACGGAAAACCCTTCGTTCGAGATAAATGCGGCCCTGCTTTCGCGCATGCACGTGTTTGTGCTCAAACCCCTTGAACCCGAACAGATGTGCGGTATTGTTTCCCGCGCTTTTGAACAGGAGGCTGGCAAGGCGTATGTGTTTGAGAACGAAGCGCTCGATTTTCTCGCGCGCATGAGCGCGGGCGACGCGCGTTTTGCGCTCAACACGCTCGAAACAGCGCTGGCCCTTGCCAAAAAGGGCGGCATTGTCTCCAAACCGGTCATTGAAGAGGCAATGCAGAAAAAGGCCTTTCTCTACGACCACGATGGCGAAGAGCATTTCAACACCATCTCAGCCATGCACAAGGCTGTGCGCGGCAGCGATCCCCAGGCAGCGCTCTATTATTTCTACCGCATGCTCGAAGGCGGGGAAGACCCCATGTATCTCATGCGGCGCATCATCCGCATGGCGTCCGAAGATATTGGGCTTGCCGACCCTTCTGCCCTTACCCTGTGCATTTCCGCAAAAGAGGCGTATCATATGCTGGGCATTCCCGAGGGAGTGCTTGCCATTGCCGAGGCATTGGTCTATTTAGCGCTTGCGCCAAAGAGCAATGCAGTGTATCTAGCTGAGAAAGCGGCAAAAAGCGAAATCAAGCAGTCGGGCCCGCTTCCCGTTCCTTTGCATATCAGAAATGCGCCCACAGGTCTCATGAAAGACTTGGGATATGGCAATGGATATAAATACGACCACGACGAGGAGCATGCGTTCTCGGGTCAGGACTATTTTCCTGAAGGCGTCAGGAAACGCGAGTATTATACACCGGGAAAGCAGGGGTATGAGGCTGAACTGGCCAAACGGATCGAGTACTTCAAAAAACTGCGCGAACAAAAATGATGAGCGTTGCCTTGCCTGTCAGGCGGTTTCAATATTTCACACGTACGGTTTCTATATAATTTCCACCTTACTTTCTTAATGCTATTTCAATCCCCAATTCCCTGGCCTTGTCCTTCATGATTTTACTTATTTCCCTGGCAGTGTCTTTGCTGCTGCATCCATTTGTTTTGATCTTTTGGTCAATATGTTTCATGATCTTTGTCAGCACATCCAAAGGAAGCAGATTGGCTGCTAAACAATAAAACCCTTTTGACTTCCCGTCATTATAGTTTCTTATCAGATCAGTCAGATATCCATGTTTCTTTTTAAGTTCCTTTAGATGGTTTTTCAGATGTTGTTTCGCTTTTGCCATATCGGTTGACACGTTTTTATATGATATAAATGAGTCAATTGTTGAACCACGGCTGTATTTTTTGCATGGGTAATCCTCGCATTCAAAACAAAATTCAATGTTTTTATGTTTTTTGCTGCAGGTAATAACCGCACATGTTGGATGTTTTTCCGCGAAATTCGAACCGCCGCACCCAGGACATTGTGAAGGTCCTTCCGTATGATACCTTGGGCATAAACAGCAGTTCAGGCCGCACAAAGCGACAAACGGCTCGTTACGATGATATTCTCCCATGCTATTTTATTTCACCGGGTAGGGCAGAGCCCTTGCGGGCTCTTTCCCCCCTAAGAACCTATCTATTACCTATAGCTTCAAAACAAGCAAAACACTTTTTCATCATTAAATTAGACCTTTAATTTTCCAAATTATCCAAAATATGTAATTTATTTCCGCCCATTTAATCGCTTAATACTTGGTCTTGTGAAAACATAAACATCCACCCTTGCCAATGCAAGACCTACATTCCGCAGATGGGTTTACATATAGGGCGAGCCGCAACCCGTTGAAAAAGCAGGAGGTTACGGCGATTTGGCCAGAATTGTCTGCGCGGATTTGCGTCCCCATTGCGCCAAAAGGCGCATGACTTTATGATACTTTGATATCGCCTTCACAAATTTATCCGCTTCATACTTTGAAACAACGGTATTTTTAAAGACATTGTTCTCTCTCCGCGTCCATTCATAATACGGCCCATGCCGCTTGGTTTTGTCTGTAAGGCAGGGGCATCCCGGCTTGCCGC
>MFYT01000049.1:0-48322 GCA_001789205.1 Candidatus Raymondbacteria bacterium RIFOXYA2_FULL_49_16
GGACAACGTTCTGGTTTACAATACCAGCCCATGGCATGACAGACAGTCTTTTATAAGAATTAAGGAAAGCGAGGTCAATGAATGTCAAAAAGAAACTGTTGGGAAGTCAAAAAGTGCGGCCGTGAACCGGGTGGCGCAAGGGAACATGACCTTGGCGCATGTCCGGCTGCTGTTAATATCTACGCTGAAGGAATAAACCATGGTAACAAGGGAGGCCGCAGTTGCTGGGCGCTTGCGGGAACAATGTGCGGAGGTAACATACAAGGCTCATTTGCAATAAAATATAGTGATTGCTCTCAATGCGAGTTTTTTAACCAGGTAAAGGCTGAAGAAGGAGTCATGTATAAAACAGGAGAAAATATCAAGGATATCATAAAGAGCAGGTTAGTATCTTGAGCAGTCAAACGGTTTATTGGATATTACTATTTGTCAGGAATTCAATATGAATGAATCAGTCGCACTTTTGCTGATCGAAGACAATCCAGGCGATGCGCGCCTGATCCGGGAATTTCTGAAAGAGATACGCAATCCTGTTATTCAGTTCAATACAACACATTGCCTGCAAGGCGGGATTGAATATATGCACCAGAATAAAACTGATATTGTATTGCTGGATATGTTTCTTCCAGACTCCAGTGGACTCGATACATTTATAAAAACCCGCGAATGCAAGCCAAACCTGCCAATCATTGTTCTTACTGGTCTTGATGATGAAGAGATGGCCATGGAATCGGTAAAACGCGGGGCGCAGGATTATTTACTAAAAGGCAAAATAAATCCGGAAACGCTTAAACGAGCAATACGGTATGCGTTGGAACGCTCTAGGATTTTACAGTTGTTAATTGAAAAGGAAAAAAAGATAGTCCAATCTGAGAAAATCACAGCACTTGTAACTCTATTGTCCGGAATGGCCCATAATTTTAATAATCCCCTGTGTATAGCGGGGGGGGTGATATACCAGCTAAAATCAGATAAGAACATTACTGATTCTCACAAAAAGATGATTGAGCAGGTGGAAACACAATTGGCAAGAATTTCAAAGATAGTGCATACCCTTGATGATTTAACAAGTCAAATGGCCGCGAGAGACGACATTATTTCATTGGACGATATGGTACTTAGTGCGATCAGCGATGCGGGGCGATTTGCTGTTGGTAAAAAAGTAGTTGATATTCAAGTTGACCTGCAATGTAAGCAGACTATACGGGGAAACGCCATGGAAGTCAGGCAGGCGCTTGCGAACTTGCTTACAAACGCCGTTGAAGCGATTGTCCAAGATGGTGTTGTCCGAATTAGAACATACGCATTGGAAAAAGGATGCGTATTAGAAATCACGGACAATGGAAAAGGGATTTCAAATGAAATACTCAAAAATATTTACGACCCCTTTTTTACAACAAAAGAAGGCGCCGCGGCAATAGGTTTAGGATTGTCAGTGGCCCAGCGAATCGTAGAGCGGCATGGCGGTACAATAGAAATCCAGAGCGAAAAAAACCAAGGCACCCGCGTAACAGTGTTCTTTCCAAAACCGGCCGGAATAAGGAATATATGAAACAAAATTCTGATGCTAAGTGTATTGTATTCGCAGCTTTCACTATTAATGCGGACGTGAGTGTTCCCATTGATGACAACAGCAGCGTCAAAGCGATATGGGGACATACATATCAGGCAGGCCTGCATTAGGAGAAAACAGTGAATCCATTCGCCCTGGTTTCCTTATCAAGCTTTATTGTGTGCCTTTTTATTGGGACCTTTGTTCTTGCCAGGCAGCCAAAGGGAAAGGAAAACCAGCTTTTTTTCCTGTATTCGATGATTGTTGCATGGTGGGGATTAACTGAATACGGTTATCGCCAGGCAGAAAGCCTGAAAACAGCGGCTTTCTGGATGCAGATTACAGCTATATGGCCGTTTTCTATTTCAATATTTTCGCACCTTTTATTGCTTCTCACAGAAAAACTAAAGGAAAAAAGAAAGGCCATGGTATTCAGCGGTCTTTATGGCCCGGCTGTCTTTTTCACAGTATATTCGATTATGGATCCAAAAACCATCGGAAACATAATGCCAGTGCTATGGGGCTGGACGTATGGAATTCCCGAAAATAGATGGTATTTCGCCGCGACCACGCTATGGGCCTCCTGCACTTTGTTTGTTCTTCTTTTTATTTGTGTTCAGACATACAGAAAAACAATCAATAGAAGAAAAAAAGGCCAGTTAAAATACGTGGCTGTCGGCCTTTCTTTTACCATATTGCTAGGTATAATTTCTGAAGCAATACTGCCTATTCTTAAAATCCGGTTGCCTGAATTTACCACAATCGGATTTACCATAAGCTCCTTTTTCTACGCTTATGGAATATGGAAATATGAGTTATTTGTCATTACCCCGGCAAAAGTGGCTGAAGAAATCATTGCCACGATGGCCGACCCATTATTTTTGCTGGACAGAAACGGGAGCGTCGTTGAGACCAACCAGGCAGCAATGGATTTATTTAAATACAGGAAGGACGAAGTATTGAACAGGCCAATTGCCGGGATAATGCCGTTAACGTGGTTTCAGCCGGATTCACCAAACGCTTTTCAGGAGGACATCAAGGACCGGGAAATACATGCGCGCACAAAAAAGAATGATGAGCTATTCCTGCTCGTCTCGACGTCTATCCTCCAGCAGTCGACTGAAGGGACCGTGGGCTATGTCTGCATCGCGCACGATATCACTGCACTGAAAAAAACGGCAGAGCAGGCAAAACGATATAATGTTGAATTAAAAAGGATCGTGTATTTGGCAACGCATCATCTGCAGGAACCATTACGTATGGTGGCAAGTTTTTTACAGTTGATTGAAAAAAAGATCGCCGGGTCCCGAGACGAAGATACGCGCGAATACATGCACTATGCGGTTGATGGTTCAGTTTGGATGAAGCACATGCTCAATGATCTGACCACTTATTCGGCAATAGACCCGCTGGCAAGGACCCGGGGATTCGTCGACAGTGAAGAAGCGCTGAAACAAGTCCTTGCGGATCTGGGTCCAAAAATCCGGGGTGTGAATGCGCGGATAACGCATGACCCATTTCCCGGGATATGGGCCGCTAAGGATGAATTCATCCTTCTTTTGAAAAATCTAATAGGCAATTGTCTGAAATTCCGCGGATCAGCCGCTCCGGAAATCCACCTGTCCGCCAGACAAGAAGAGAAGGCAAGCAATATGCCAACTGAAAAGGATTCAGGCCAGTGGGTATTTTCAGTAAAAGATAATGGCATAGGCATTGCGCCGGAATATCATACGCGTATTTTTGAACTTTTTGAAAAGTTGCATCCGCGTTCGAAGTACTATGGAACGGGTACGGGACTTGCCGTGTGTAAAAAAATCGTGGAAAACCATGGCGGCCGCATCTGGGTTGAGTCAGAGGAGGAAAAGGGAAGCATATTTTATTTCACGATACCGATAGCATAAAAAAGGAGCCTGTATATGGACAAGGAGTTTGGCATGCCTATAGAAATACTTTTAGTTGAAGACAATCCGGGAGACGCCCGGCTTACGCAGGAAGCGTTCAAGGAAGGGAAGATCACAAATAATTTGCACGTGGTCCAGGATGGCGTTGAGGCGCTCGCTTTTCTTCGCAAGGAAGGTGCCTATCAGAATATGCCGCGGCCCGACATCGTTCTACTCGACCTAAACCTTCCAAAAAAAGACGGACGGGAGGTGTTGTCGGAAATGAAACAGGATCTGGTATTGAAGCGCATTCCCGTGGTGATTTTAACGACATCAAAGGCCGAGGAAGATATTCTCAAGACGTATAACCTGCATGCAAATTGTTATGTTACAAAGCCCGTGGAGCTGGAGGAATTCCTGGCAGTGATAAAATCCATAGAGAATTTCTGGCTTACTTTCGTGAAACTGCCGCCAAAATGATTTAATCGATAAAAAAGAAGGAGGAGCGGATGGATGGAAAAGAGAATGTGAATAGCGGCCCGTTGCGGTCCGGTACCGTCGAAATCCTGCTGGTCGAGGACAATCCGGGTGATGTACGTTTAACAAAAGAAGCATTCAAGGAGTGCGGCCATGTGTTTCGGTTGCATGTGGTCGATGACGGTGTGAAGGCCATGTTGTTTCTGCGCAGGCAGGCGCCATATGCGGCGGCACCGACGCCGCACATGGTCCTTCTTGACCTAAATCTTCCTAAAAAAGACGGTAAGACCGTTCTTGCGGAGATAAAGAAAGACAAAGACTTGCGGCGTATTCCGGTCATCATCCTCACTACTTCAAAAGCCGAAGAAGACATCCTTCGTACCTATGATCTGCATGCAAATTGCTATTTAACAAAGCCTGTTGAACTTGAAAAGTTCATCACAATGATACGATCACTGGAGGAATTCTGGTTTTCATTCGTGCATATTTTGAATGAGAAAGAATAGAGGTGGTTTTTATGGGCATGTCCAACACCGGTCCAGGGGGAACAAAGAACATTTCCGTCCTTATGATTGAGGACAATCCGGGTGACGCGAGACTCATTAAAGAGGCCTTGACCGATTTACGAGACCCGGATTTTGAATTAGAGTGGGCGAAATGCCTTTTGGAAGGCATAGAAAGCCTTAAAAGAAAAACGCCCGGCATGATTCTTCTCGATCTTTCCCTGCCAGACAGCCACGGTTTTGATACCATAGCAAGGGTCCGGAAAGAATTTCCCATTGTTCCCCTTGTTGTCTTAACAGGCCTGAACGATGAGAATGTTGGATTAAAGGCGGTCCAGTTGGGAGCGCAGGATTATATTATCAAAGGAACGGTCGAGGGTGTTGCGCTGTCTCGCATAATAAGATATGCCATTGAAAGAAAGCGTATTGAGGAAGCGCTCAGGGAATCTGAAGAAAGATTGAAGCGCAAGAACCATGAAATACGCGAATTCACGGATGTTGTCACGCACGATCTTAAAAAGCCGCTCGCAAGCATTAAAACGATACACGATCTGGTAGCAAAAGAGGCCTTTGGCAAATTGAACGATCAAGGCAGTGAAGCCATGGGCATATGCAAGGACGCAATAAACTATATGCAAGAACTGCTCCAAGATCTTCTTACCTGCGCAAGCCTTGAAGCGGAAACAGTAAGCCTGGAAAGAGAAAAACTTGACATGAAAGACATAGCGGAGCAGGTGTTCCGCAGGTTCAGCCGCCAGATGGAGGAAAAAGGCATTCGGCCGTTCAATAATGCCGAAACGTATGCATGTGCGGACAGAAAAGCGGTCATGAAACTCATGATGAATCTTATCGGTAATTCAATAAACTACATAGGAGAAGGCGGCAAGCGCGAAATAACCGTAGGATCAATGCAAAAAAACGGGACCGCAGTCTTTTTCGTAAAAGACACGGGAATAGGCATACCCGAAGAATCGCAAGGGGAGATTTTCCAGAAGTTTAAACGCGGTAAAAATGCGCTTGCTATAAGCGGAACAGGGCTTGGGTTGGCCATTGTCAAAGGCACGGTGCTGGCGCATGGAGGTGAAATATGGATAGAAAGCAAGGTGGATGATGGAACAACGGTGTATTTTACGCTGCCAGACGGGGCCAAGGCGCAAAACGGAGAAAACGCCATGCCTGGGTCTGATACTTTGCCGTAATTTCTATCAGGCATAGCTTGTCATTCCCTCAATTATATATTTTACTTTATCATGGTTGAGCCAGTCAATAATCTTGAACAGGAAATCCAGCGCAACGCCCAATTAGTTGCCCACATCCAATTTATGGAATGCCTGTCCGCGCGCATGTACGGCCGCGAGACCCAGGACAATATTCTCACAGCCTTGCTTGAAGGATTTTCACAGTCAAAGAACATACGTGCCGGCATTGTGCTTTGTTCTCCAAAGCCCGGCTATATCCATACGTTTGGCACTTCTGAATTGACGCGAAAGATCAAAAAGCTGGAAAAGATGACAGGTCTTTCTCTTAAAGCATATCTTATCAGTCTGGAGCGGGCGAAGAGTTATCGAATGGTCATTGAAAAAGGCGATACCTTATGCGTCACAACCGAAGACTTGATCCGGGAGATGCTGCCGCGCGCCCTTGCTTCCATGGTTTGCTTTGTCATGGGATATCAAAAAACAAAAGAACGAACAATTATTACCCCGATCTATAAAAAAGGCGCGGTCATTGGCGCGCTTGCGGTCACGGCGTCACAACAACCCGAATATATCATCCCTTCATTTATCAATTTGAGCAGGCATATTACTATCGCTATTGAAGGCGCTGAAGAACTTTGTGCGCGGAGGTTCGCTGAATACCAGGCAAAGGAAATTTTAGAGGCGCTGAGCGAACCGGTCGGGATTTTTACCATGGAAGGAAAAGTCCTCCAGATAAACAGGCAGTTTGAGAAATCCATGGGTGTTAAAAGGGAACAGGTTATTGGAAGAATGGCGCGCGATGTTGGCATTATTTCCCCGGAGCAGGCAATGTTCATCGAGAAAACCATTGTGCCCCGTCTCCTGAAAGAAGGGCGCGTGCAGGACATTGAAATGGTGGTCCGCAAACCAGATAAAAGCGTATCGTATGTTTCCATGAGCTGGTCCATGCTTTTCGACAACAGCAACAACCCAATGGCTGTCATCAATATGGCGAAAAACATTACCAGGCTTAAAGAGGCTGAGACGCAAATCACGGATTTTTCCCGGAAAATGCTGGCATTGCGAGAGGAGGAAAAGAGGCGGATAGCCGCTGATCTCCATGATGAGATCGGCTCATTCGCGGTTGCCTGCAAGGCGCAGCTTGCGCTTGCCGAGGATGAAGTTGGCAAGGGCCGGATAGCCCCGGCGCTCCAGGCAATACAACAGACCCGGCTTGGCATGGACAATGCCATTGCCGCGCTCAAGCGGATCGCCACGGACCTTCGTCCGCCGCCGCTCGATATCACCGGCCTGCCTGAGGCGCTTCGCGAGCTGTTTGTCCTTGCGTCAAAACAGCATGGCTTAAAGATACGATTTTCCCTAGAAACGGAAACCGCGCTTATTTCCAATGAATTGGCAACAGCCTTTTATCGGGTTGCGCAAGAGGCGCTTACTAACATTATACGCCACGCGAATGCGTCCAAAGTTGAGGTCAGGCTCACTATTGAAAACAACAGGATGCTCTTGGCTATCAAGGACAATGGCGTGGGATTTACGGTCACCGGCACTGGTGCGCCTGTTGCGCAGCAGGGCATTGGCCTTTTGGGCATGCGTGAGCGCATGGAGTGGTTTGGCGGCGAATTTGCCGTTTTATCCCAACCGGGCAAAGGGACTGAAGTGCTGGCCCAGGCGCCATTATCAGGAGTAAAAAAACCGTGAAAATCCGCGTCTTTCTGGCCGACGACCATGCAGTGGTGCGCGATGGCCTCAAATCAATTATAGAAAAAAAAGCCCCTGATATTATTGTCGCAGGAGAGGCGTGTGACGGCCAGGAAGCGTTATGTCTTTTAAAAACAGCGCAGGCGCATATTGCTGTTTTTGATATTGCCATGCCGCGGCTGAATGGCCTGGAAGCGGCCTCACGGCTTCTCAAACGCGACCCAAAAGCGCTGATAATCCTTCTGAGTATGTACGACAACAAAACTTTTATTGAACAGGCGTTTTCAATGGGCGTACGGGGATATGTGCTTAAGGAAAGCGCGCCGGACGAGATTATCCGGGCTATACGGACTGTTTATACGGGCCAGTACTACCTGAGCCCCCGTATTGCGCATTATGTGGTGCGCGGGTTTGCGGCAAAGCAGGGCAGGCAGCGGACTGTACAACGGCCTGCGTGCACCCTTACCCCGCGGGAAAAAGAAGTGCTCCAGCTTGTGGCCGAAGGTAACAGCACCAAGGAGATTGCCGCAAAGCTCCAGCGGTCGGCAAATACCATCCATGTGCATCGGAACAGGATCATGGAAAAGCTCAATATACACAACCAGGCTGAGCTCGTGCGTTTTGCGCTCAAGGAAGGCATTTCAGCGCTCTAATTTCCGGTAACACAATGTTTCCCCAAGATAATCCTTTTAGGTTATTCCCCCAGGCTTCGCTTATTAGTATACTATACGTTGTAAAATGCCTAATACAGAGAAATATGAATATGTTGATGGCCGGGAAACGCCTCTTACGAAAAAAGAGGGGAAAAGCAGCGGTTTTTTCAATTGGCGTCAATGGGCGGACTGCATTATTATCGACATGCCTGAAAACATTGTCAAATGCGGGAACGACGGTGTATTCAAGGAGACGCTTGTCCGTGCATGCGAGACAGGGAAACATATGGGCATCAATTTCAAGAAAACAAAGTTTATTGATACCAGCACAATCACCGCGCTTATCACCATATACGACAGGACATGGCAGCGTGGCACTATTGTGGGCATCATAGGGCCTGCTGAAAGCGTGCGCGAGGTATTTGCCACAACACACCTTGACCGGATTTTCCAGGAATTCGAATCTGAGGCGCGTTTTCTAAAACACTGTGAGGGCCACAAGGCCACACGCTGAAACAACAGGACAGACACCATGGGAAACAGCATCCTGATTATAGATTCAGTGCCCGCATTGGCTCGAGCACTAGAGAATATGCTCAAAACAGCGGGGTGCGAACTGGTGTGCGTAAAAGCATATAAGTCCTCTGAAGGGTTGAAAAGCCTTGAACAAGAACAACAAATCTCAATGGTCATCTGCGAATGGGACATGCCTGAAATGCCGGGTCCCGATCTGTTTAATGAAGCAAAATCAAAAGGCCTGTTAAATGGCAAAAGGTTTTTTCTTACGTTCAAGAAAAAAACGCGCGAGGAAATACTCGCGGCCTCGAATGCGGGGGTCAGCGGCTTTCTGGTACGGCCAGTGACCCTTGTCTTGGTACAAAAAATAGTATCAACGTGATGGTATCATGAATGTACTCATGTTCGGGTGGGAGTTCCCGCCATTTATCAGCGGCGGCCTTGGGGTCGCCTGCCGCGGCATTGCCGAAGGGCTTACGCAACAGGGAGTGAAGCTTTCTTTTGTGCTTCCTACCACGCGGGGGCAGGCGATTGAGGCGGGTTTCAGGATACTTGCGGCAGATGAAGTGCGGCTTTCCGCCATTTCAAAAAAGGCGCTTCAGAAGCTCTCTTCACGGTTGGAGGAATTCGAGGCCCATTTCTCAGGGGCTTCTCCGTATGCCACTGGCTCTTATTCCCCGGCAGGCCAGGCGGCCATGCTTCGCGAAGAACAGATACAAAGGGTCTTTGGGCCGGGCAACAGGTCCAGTGTACTCGATTTTTCCGGTAATTATGGCCGCAACCTCAACGCTGAGGTTGCGCAATATAGCGTTATTGGCGAATTCCTGGGCCTTACCGAGGAGTTCGACATTATCCACGCGCACGATTGGCTTACCTTTCCCGCGGGCGTACGCGCGAAAATGGCCTCTGGGAAACCCCTGGTTGTGCATGTGCATGCCACGGAATACGATCGTAGCGGCGATTCCATGAACATGGCTGTGTATGATATTGAAAAAAACGGCATGGACCAGGCAGATAAGATCATCGCGGTAAGTTATTATACCAAAAACATTATCGTCAACAGGTATGGCATTCATCCGGACAAGGTCGCGGTTGTGCACAATGCCGTTGATCGCGAACGCGGGGCAGCGCGTGGTAATGTGCGCAAGCCGCTGAACGAGAAAATAGTCCTTTTTTTGGGCCGTGTGACCATGCAGAAAGGCCCCGACTATTTTCTGGAGACCGCGCACCGGGTGCTGCGCGTGCTGAAAAATGTCAGATTTGTCATGGCAGGGAGCGGGGACATGCTTCCCCGGCTCATTACGCGCATGGCAAGCCTAAAGATCGCGGACCGTTTTCATTTTACCGGTTTTTTGCGCGGCATTGATGTTGAAACCATGTATGCCATGAGCGATCTCTATGTCATGCCTTCGGTCTCAGAACCGTTCGGGCTTACCGCATTCGAGGCTTTGCTCTACGATGTTCCCCTCATTCTTTCCCGGCAATCAGGCGTATCCGAAATTCTGAAAGACGCGGTGTTGGTCGATTTCTGGGACGTGGACAAGCTTGCCGACCGTATTGTCCAGCTTCTCACCAACGAGACCCTTGCGCGTACCATTGTGGACCGGTGCAAGGAACAGGTGCGTCATATTGGATGGGAGAACGCTGGGTACAGGATCAAGCAGGTATACGAATCGTTGTTGTAGGCCGCTGCCTTCGGCTACGCTCAGGCAGCGGCTATGTGATAAAACGCTCAGGCAGCGGCTATGTGATAAAACGCTCAGGCAGCGGCTATGGCCAATGATTATGCTGGGACCGGCCCGTTTGTTGAGCGTAGTCGAAATGAACGGGCCAACACAACTCTCCACAAAATAATTGTATATTATTCCTAATGGAATCGCTGCATTCGGGAGTATTGTGAACAGACGGTTTTTTACTGCGGGAACTGCTCTTTGTCTTACATCCCTCGCTTTTTCCCGGAAAATACGCATGAAAGGAGGTTCAGCCATGGTCCAGGATGTTTTTCCCTGCAATGGAGCTGGCCGCTGGTTTCCGGCCGACAAGGCGGGACTCCAGAGCGTGGTGGATAATTTTCTCGCACAGGCAAAGGTGCAATCGCATAATCCGCTTGCCGTTGTCGCCCCGCACGCTGGATACGCTTATTCAGGCGCTGGCGCAGGCCTTGCCTATAAGGCCCTGGCAGGTCACGAGGACATACGCCGCGTTATCATTATTGGGCCAAGCCATAGCGCGAGTTTCGAGGGCGTATCGGTTTTATCGGGTTTCAAAAACTATGAAACGCCATTGGGTCTCATTAAAATAGATACGGATGCTTGCGAGGCGCTGCTCGATAAGAAGCATTTCTGCTACAAAAAAGAAGCGCATGCTCCCGAACATTCGGTTGAAAACCAGATTCCCTTTATTCAGCGGGCATTGCCGGGCGCGTCAATTGTTCCCTGTGTTGCGGGTTTTCTTTTTCCCGATGATTTTGCCGAAATTGGAGCAACTTTTCGTACAATGCTCGATGGAAAGACCGTGATTGCGGTCAGTTCTGATTTTACCCACTATGGGGCCTCTTTCGGGTATGTGCCTTTTGCAGGCGATATTAGGAACAATCTCGAAAAACTCGACGGCAAGGCCATACAGAAGATAGAGGCTGCTGACACTGCGGGATTCCTCGAATATATTGAAAAAACCGGAGCAACAATCTGCGGCAGAATTGCCATTGGCGTCATGTGCAGCGCAATCGCGGGCATGGCAAAAGGTAGATTATTGAAATACTACACTTCGTCAGACGACTCAGGCGACTTTTCACACACTGTATGCTATGCGTCCATTGTGATGGAGAAGGTATGATCCCCCCTAAGAAACTGCTCTACTTGCACGCCCCCCTTAGCAAGGGGGGAAAGCCGTCGTGTAGAAATTTTCGGGGGGATCGTGATGCAGCCCTGATCCCCCCAAGGGATTCCTCCGTATCGACACCCCCCTTAACAAGGGGGGGGGGCCGTCGAATGGTTGGTTTCGGGGGGATCGTGGCGATCCTCTTTTCCCTTTCCTTTGCCAAGGAGCCTGCTATGGAGCTTTCCAAAGAAGAAAAAACCCTCTTGCTGCATATGGCGCGCGCATCGTTTGAATCATGCGTAAAACGGGAAAAAATGCCGGCCTTCACTGTCCTGGACAAGTTCAAGCAGGAGTGCGGCGCCTTTGTGACGCTCAAGGAACAAGGTGAATTGCGCGGTTGCATTGGCCATATCTATCCGGTCTCACCCCTTTTCCAGACAGTGACGGAAATGGCAGAGGCTGCGGCGCTCCACGATACCCGCTTTTCCCCAGTGGAGCCATCTGAACTAAAGACAATTGACATTGAAATCTCAGTTTTAACACCGCCTGTCCAGATACCGTCGCTCAAGGAATTCGTGATAGGTAAACATGGGATAATAATTAATCTGCGTGGAAGGCAGGCTGTTTTTCTTCCTCAGGTTGCGGTTGAACAGAAATGGGATAAAGACACTACACTCAGACATTTATGCATTAAAGCAGGGTTGCCTGCAGATGCCTATCTGGACAAGACAATGGAATTCAGGGTTTTTGAGGCAATTGTGTTTGGAGAAACAGAATAGGGGACTGGTTACTTTTTCTTTTTTGACTTTTTTGGCAATACCTTTTTAGCTGCTTTTTTCTTTTTTGGTTTCTTTATTTTTCCAAGCGCCTGGTTCAGCTGGGTCTGTGTCTGGCACACCTGGATGAGCATGGCAAGGCCTGTTATCTCAAAAAGTTTTTCAATATAGGGTTTTGGCCTATACACAATGATTCGGCGGTCCTGCCGCTGGTAGAGCTTCACCAGTTTAACAAAAACGCTGATTGTGGCGCTGTCCATATAGTCGATGTGCTGCATGTTCATAACCAGCATGGTTTTTTCGCTTGAGAGTTCGAGTTTTTGGGCGGTACTGCTGAAAACGTTGACAAAATCAACATCAGCATCGCCTTCCATGGTGATATAGCAGACGTTTTCTTCGAATTTTACCTGGATCTGGGCCTGCGGAAGACTGGACATGATAGTTCACCCATTTTTAATAGTTCGCTGCAAAACCAAAGTATATAAATATAACAAATAAGTGCTATAAAAGAAAGATAAATTTTAATTTTTATTGACTCGGTATTTGAAGGCGATGTATTTTACATGTACTTATGTGCCCATAGCTCAATTGGATAGAGTATCTGGCTACGGACCAGAAGGCTCGGGGTTCGACTCCCTGTGGGCACGTTAAAAAATCCCTGCTTATGGCGGGGATTTTTATTTCATAGAACCTCATAACGCAATAGAAATCAGCTTATCCCTTACATTTTTTAGGCTTTTATATTATATTTCCATCATCCAGGACATAAAATTTTGTTATTAGAGGAGTTCTTTTTGCGCGAAGAAGATCTGATTATTGATCCGGACATGGAGGAAATTGTCCAGGGTTTTGTTATTGAGTCCACTGAGTATCTTGAACACCTGGACCAAGACCTGGTAAGTCTCGATGAAAATCCCGGCGACATGGAACTGGTTGGCAAGGTTTTCCGCGCCTTTCATACGCTCAAGGGTAATTCGCGCGCGCTCGGTTTCTTAGACATGGAGACAATGGTCCACCGGACCGAGGACGTTATACGCAAGGTGCGGGACGGTGAAGCACGGGTAGTTCCCGCAATGATGGACGTTTTACTGGCCTCGGTCGATATGGTCAAGGCCCTGCTCAACGATATTAGCGAGAAGAAAAAGCGGGAGCGCGACCTGGCGCCGCTTATTGCACAGCTTCAGGCGGTAAATGAAGACGGACCTGCGCCTGGAGCCGAACCTGCGGCCGCTGCGACTGAACCTTCGGTTGCTGCAGGAACCAGTACCGAGAAAAAGACCGCCGCACCCACCATCCGTGTCGATACGATCAAACTCGACAAACTTCTGAGCACAGCGGGCGAACTGGTGCTCAGCAAAAACCGGCTTCTTAACTTTACCCAGCGCCTGGAGCAGGGGCAGGCTGTTGCAAGTCCGGAAGAATTCCTCAATGAAATAAACGCGCAGCTTGGTTTTTTGGTCTCTGACATGCAGGTCGATGTCATGTCAACGCGCATGCAGCCCATTAGCCGCGTTTTCAGCAAATACCCGCGCGTGGTTCGCGACCTTGGACGCGAAACCGGCAAAGAGATCGAACTGGTCATTACTGGCCAGGAGACGGAACTCGACAATGCTATTATCGAGGAGATCGGCGATCCACTTATCCATATGGTGCGCAACTCGTGCGACCATGGCGTTGAAATGCCCGATGCGCGCGTTGCCGCAGGCAAAAACCCAAAGGGTCGTGTTGAACTTTCCGCCTATTACGAGGGCAATTTTGCCATTATCTCCATCCGCGACGATGGCAAAGGCATTGATACCGAGGTCATTAAACGCAAAGCCATTGAAAAGAAGCTTATTTCACCGGAGCAGGCCGCGACCATGGCAAAGAGCGACATCCTTAACCTCATTTTCCTTCCCGGTTTTTCCACTGCTGAAAAGGTGACCGCTGTCTCGGGACGCGGCGTGGGCATGGATGTGGTTAAAAACAGCATAGGAAAACTCAAGGGCATTATTGAGATGGACTCTGAAAAAGGCAAAGGCACGGTGCTCAAGATCAAGCTTCCCCTTACCCTTGCCTCCATGATAGGTCTGGAGATTGAAGTGGGCGGCATCCGGTATCTTGTGCCCCAGGAGGCCATTGTCGAAATTGTGCGTCTGCCAGCTTCCGGATACGCGGCCGCGGTCAAGGACAAGACTTTTCTTTTCCGGGGAAACTATACCTTGCCCGTGGTCAATGTGCGGGACATGCTTATTAATGGAAACAAGAACGCAGCGCCGGTACAGCAGGGATATCTTATAGTTACCAGTGAGGTTGAAAAGCGGACCGGACTTCTGGTCGACAATGTGCTTCAGCAGCATGAAGTGGTGGTCAAACCGCTGGGAAAATATCTCTCCCGGTTTCATCTCAGCGAGATTAATGGCGCCACTATCATGGGCGACGGCTCAATTGAACTGGTGATTAACGCCAGTGTCATCGCTGGTTTTCAGACGCAGGGGGCCGCATGAACGGGAATGGGAACAGCCAATATCTGGGCTGCGCCATCAATGGTTTTCCAGTGGCAATACCCGTGGCAAACGTGCAGGAGGTCTTTGAAACGCGGTTCCTCGCAAAGGTGCCCAAGTGTCCGGCATTCATCGCCGGGCTCGTTAATATCAGGGGCGCTATAGTACCGGTACTCGACCTCTGGCAGGTTGAACGCGAAGGCGCGGACCTGTTTACCATGGCCGTGCTTTCTACCGCGGAGGGAAACGTGGGTCTGCTTATCAGCCGGCTTGACGACCTGGTGCGTTTTACCCGCATTGGCCCGGCGGACGCGCTGCCGTCGGAGCTTGCGGTGGCGCCCTTTTCCGGCGCGGGCCTGGACGAATCGGGAAAAATGTATTTTGTGCTTGACGCGGAACAATGTATTGCCGGCACAATCCCTAGGGAATAAAGGCGGTTTTATTATGATCATGTACCGTGAAAAAAACAGGAAGTTTCTCGCGGTTTTCCTTGTGTGCGCCACGGCCATTGCGGTGGTCACATGGACACTGAGCGAAAAATTCATTGGCGGAGGCGTTCTGGCCCTGGCGGTCAATCTGGCGGTTGCCCTGGGTATAGCCTTTCTTTTTGAACGCTATCTCGAGAGTATGCTCAATCGGTCCATTGATTTCATTATGGAAAAAATCGCCCGTGTTGCCGAAGGCGACCTTACCCAGCGCTTCAAGGAAGACCCGGATGACTGTCTTCCCTACGGGCTTTCGTTCCATCTCGAGGAAATGATGCGCTCGTTCCGCGAAAACGTAGGCGGCTTGTGGAAATCCTCGGTCCAGTTGTCGCGACAGCTCTCGCAGTTCATCGGCGATATACAGGAGGCGCTCCGTGAATTCAGGGCTGAGGTGGAGTATCTTACCAATATTGTCCGTAATTTCGAGGCAGTACGTATTGAGACGCTTGAAGTGGCCAAGCAGGTGGCAGGCCTCAAGGTGAACGTGGCCCACGACTCCGGGGTCATGGGGCAGTCGCTTCAGGTGACGCAGAACATGCAGGAAGAAATAGACAGAAACTGGGAACGGATCCGGGCGATCAGCGGCAATATCGAGGAAATTTACAAGCTTTCAGGTCATTACACGTCAATGCTTCACGAGTTTCAGGCGGTTTTTCAGGGGATCAAATCAGTGGGCAAGACCCTGGCCGAGATTTCAACCGAATCGAGTCTGATCAAGCTCAATGCTTCAATCGACGCGGCGAACGAACAAACAAGCGCCGAGAATTATACTAAAATAACCGAGGAGTTGCAGACCTTGCTTGGACGGTTGAACGACCTTGTCCAGGAGAGCAATGCGGTTTCGGCCATGGCAAAATACCAACTGAGCGTGGTCTCCGGACGGCTTGAGGCGGGCGAGAAGAACCTGAAAATAGGTCTTGCCGATAATTCGCGTATCGACGATCTCATGCGCGCAATCAGCGAAAGCTGCAGGACTTCAGCGGGCAATTTCAGCGCGGTTTTCGACGATATAAAACGTATTGACGCGCTTATCGGGTCTGTTGACGGAAAAATCGGGGAATTTGGCCGTTCAATCAAGCTTTCAACCGATAATTTTGACAAACTCAAATCGAGCGCGCAGATGACGCTGCTCAAATTCAACCAGATCGAGGAAAAGGCGGGCTCAATCGGCAAAGGTCTTGATCAGCTCGATTCGTTTTCACAGCGTTTTAAAATCGGATAACGGAAAAACAGGGAGAACATACCATGCGGAAGAAAGGTCTGACAGAAGCAAAGGCAGGGCTGCTCAGGTCGCTTAAATTTAAGCTGATTCTGGTCAGTACGGGACTCATTCTTATCGCGGTCATCAGCCTTGCCTTCTTTTTTATTCAGCGGCAGGTGGTCCAGATAAAGGAACAGCTCATTAACCGGGGTGAAACCATTACCCGGCTCATGGCCTACAACGCGCGCTACGGGGTGCAAATAGGCGACAAGCCAATCCTCGATAAAATTATCGGCGGCGTCATGGACGATCCCGATGTGCTCTATTGCATCATAAGCGACCAGCGCGGCGGCATTATTACCAGTTACAACCAGGACAGCGCAAATCTGGTTGTTATCAAACCCGCCTTTTCGACCCAGGAGCGCCATGCCATCGAATACACAAACGCGAATGGCAAAGGCATCATCAATCTTGCCATGCCCGTGGTGCTGGCCGCTGCCGCGGAGCAAAAAGAGGAGAAATCATCGGCGCTTGAGGAGGATTTTTTCAGCGATGACGCTGACCTCATGGCCGGGTCAAACGCGCCTGAACCAGCGGTATCAAAGGACGCGGGCCAGAACAAGCGGGTCATTGGCGCGGTACAAGTGGGTATTACGCTCAGCAATATGAAAAAGGAGATCGCGGCATCCATACGCAAAACAGTCCTGTATAGCGCCCTTATTTTCGTTGTTGGTTTTGTACTCGCCTTTTGGATAGGCAGCGTGATTTCCGCGCCGCTCAAAAAAGTGGTCACCATTCTCAATGATATGTCCGAGGGCGAGGGAGACCTTTCCCAGCGTATTCATCTCAAGTCCAACGACGAGGTGGGCGATTTGGCGAATGGTTTTAATACTTTTATGGACAAATTTCAAGAAGTCAAAAAAATATCGGTGTTTCTCAATGGTCTGGCCGACGGCGGCGGCGACCTTACCAAGCGGCTCAACATTGCGTCCCAGGACGAAATCGGCATGCTGGCAAAGGGCTTTGACCGGTTTACGGACAAACTGCACGACATAATCAAGCAGGTCGCGGCGAACACGGAAAAAATATCAGCCGCCTCGCAGTCTGTTTCCGATACCATTATCAAGCTCGCGCGTGAAGTCGATGAAGTGGCCCATCAGTCCACTGAAGTGGCTGATTCAACCGGAAAGATGTCGCACTCAATCGAACTCACTTCGCGCAATGTTTCTGACGTGAACGAACTTATGAATAAGACCGAGGTGGTGTCGAACAGCGGCGTGGATGTGGTGCACGAGACGAAAAACGGCATGGGTCAGATCGCCGAGACGATCACCGCATCGTCCGATATTGTGGGACGGCTGAATGAAAGTTCGCAGAAAATCGGCGACACCATCACGATCATCACTGAAATCGCGGACCAGACGAAACTCATCGCCATTAACGCCGCGATCGAGGCGTCACGCGTGGGCGCGCAGGGCAAGGGCTTTGCCGTGGTTGCCGAGGAAATCCGGCGCCTGGCCGCGCGTGTCACCAAGGCCACACAGGAGATTAGCCAGCGCATACGGGCCATTCAGGATGAATCGTTGCGAGTTGTGGAAGCCATGAAAAAGGGCCGTGACGAAGCAAACCGCGGACTCGAGCTCTCCAGCCGTTCGGAACAGTCATTGGAAAACATTTCAACCTCTGTGCGTGACGCCAAAGGTCGCATCAGTCAGATCACTGTCGCGGCAAACGAACAGACTTCCACCATAGGCATTATTTCACGGAATATTTCCAGTATTTCAGGATCGTCAAAGGAGAGTTCTGAGGGCGTGAGTAAAACAGCCCAGGCCATGCAGGAGCTCAACCGCGAGGTCCAGGAATTGCGGCAATTGGTGGGCCGTTTTGTCATAAACCGGTAGCTATAATATAGGATCAATGTGCACATTATGGGCGTGAAGCATATCATGGCTTTGTTTTTTATTTTTCCCGCCATTGGTCTCTGCGCAAAACCAGCAGCACCCGACTCGGGAGAAACGTTCATGTATAATAAGCGTTTTTTTGAGGCCGCGACATGGTACAAGGCGCGTATCGACAAGGGCGGCAACGTATTTGACATGCATCGCGCCTACCAGGACGCCCTGTACGCTGGTAAAGATTCAATGGCCCTGCGTACGCTTGAACAGGCATATGCGGACCTTCACCGTGAAGCGCCGGACAATCAGGAATACACCTATTTGTACGCGCGCTGCCTTCCGTGCAGTACAGGCAAGAAGTATTTTACCCAAGCGCTTGAAAAAGATTCCTGTTATGCTTGGGCAATGAACGGCATGGGTGCGTGCGCGTTTGAGTCCGCTGATTTTGAGAACGCCAAGACCTATTTTCTCAGGTCTATCCAATGCAATCCTGATTTTTATCTTGCGTATAATAATCTGGCCCTTGTTTATAAAGCTGAGGAGAACGAGCAAAAAACCAAGGCTGTTTATAAAAAAATGATAGCCAGGAACCGCAGGCAACCCCAGGGATACGAATGGATCGGCAATTTCTATCTCGAAAACAAAAACTTTAATGAAGCCATACAAGCCTATGAGAAATCAATACAATACGGCAATGATGGTCCGGGAGTTTATTTCAAACTCGGCTATGTGTCGTTTCAGCGCAAGCTTTACCAGAAAGCAATTTCCGCCTACCAGAAAAGCATTGCCGCGGGAAACAGCACATACGAGGTTTATTATAACCTTGGCACTGTGCTTGAACTGACAAATTTTCCAGAGGAAGCGCTTGGGAACTATGAGAAAGCCTGCGCCACGGAAAAAAACTACCGGGTGCTTTATGCCATGGGAAACTGCGCAGTGCTTCTGGGACTTTATTCAAAGGCCATTCAGTGTTATGGCGATTTTTTAAAGAGCGAACCGGAAAATACCGAGGCGCTCTTTGGCCTGGCAAACGCGTATCACATTAAAAAGGACTTCCAGGCCGCCATTGATATGTATCTGCGCATCATAGCCATAGACAAGAATTTCACCAAGGCGTACTACAACCTTGGCTCAATCTACGCCTATCATCTAAAAGACAAAATAAAAATGGCGTTGTATTGGCAATCGGTTGTTTCACTTGCGCCGGGCAGTGATGACGCTGCTTTTGTATCGCGTGAAATGAAAAAAAACGGACTCGAACAATAACGGAGGCCCCATGACCAGGTGTATTTTTCTGATAAACGCGCTGTCGCTGCTTTTTTTATCAACAGCGCTGCCGGCCGCTTCAATCGCCATACTCATGCAGCAGGAAAAGGAGGGCGCCTTGAGCGAAGGGCCGCTTGCCGGATTCAAGGCCATTGCGGGTCCCGATGTCGCACAATTTGAAATAACCGACCCTGGAGCGGCACAAGCGATATGCGCAAAAATAAAGGCCTCGGGCGCCAAGGTGGTTTTTACCATTGGCAAGGACGCGACCAAAGCCGCCATGCAAGAATTGCCCGGCATGCCCATTGTCTATTGCATGGTCATGTCGCCCCAGGAAGACGGTATTGGCGGCGGGTCGGTGACCGGTGTCACCCTCGATATTCCCATGGTCAAACAGTTCACCTCATTCAAGTCAGTAGTGCCCAACCTCAAGAAAATCGGCATTGTCTACAGCGACGAAACCAGCGGCATTATTGCCAAGGAGATGAAGGCCGCTGCCGTAAAAACCGGGGTTACAGTGATTGAAAAGAAGGTGGCAAGCGACAAAGACGTGCCCAATGCCATTCGTGAGCTTAAAGGCAAGATCGACGGTCTGTATCTGCCGCCGGACCGTACTGTGGCCAACAGGGACGCCTTTCAATTCATCGCGCTGTTCACGTTTGAAAACAATCTTCCCTTTATGGCGCCTGCCGGGCGCTTTGTAAAAAAAGGCGCCCTGGTCGCCCTTATGATCGATTTCGAGGAATTGGGAAAACAGGCGGCTGCCATGGCTAAGAAAATCGTTGGCGGCGCCTCGCCATCATCGATCCCCGTGGAGCCGCCGCAGGCCACCATCCTGGTGCTCAACCAAAAAACAGCACAGACCATTGGCATAAACATACCGCCAAGCCTGCTCGAGACAAGCCAGATAATCAAATAAAACGGAACACATGGGTCATATCAGGTTTTATATATTGCTGTTCTGCTGGTTTTTAGTGCACCTCTGTGCGGCTGAATCGGTCTATTATTGCGCAGTGCCAGGGCTCAAAGTTTATCTTAAACCGTCCATTTCCTCTGAACAGCTATTTACCGTTACCTTTGGACGGCCGCTCATTGTCATTGAAGGGTTCAACAACTGGCAAAAGGTCTTTTTAAGCAAGGACAGCGTTGGCTGGGTTTCCGCGGAAAAGATAGTGAGCAAGGAGGAGTTTAATCCTGAATATTTTTCAGATACATTCATCAGCGGCCAGATACAAAACTACCAGAAGGCCTCGGGGCAGCGGCCCGAACTGCGGCAACAGAAGAAACACACTGCGCCGCGTTTGCGCACAGAGGGGCTCATTGATTCAGGAACAGTTACGGGCTCAGACATTAACATCAGGACAAATCCCGATCTCAGGAGCACCGTAATAATTAAGGCGCGCCAAAACGCCCGGCTGAAGATCATCGGCAGCAAAAACGGCTGGTACCAGGTCCAGATAGACGAATCAAAGCAGGGATGGATCTATGCCGGCCTGGTACGGATTGACCAGCAAAGTGTGGAAATTCCAGCGCAGGCCAAGGTGGGCGTGGTGACAGGAACGCTTGCCTATGTCCGGTCGGGTCCTGATGCTACCACGCCGGTCATGTGCCTGGCCCCGGGAAACACAGTGCTCGAAATTACCGAAGACGAAGGAACGTGGTGCGCGGTCAAAATCGATTCACTCAACCGCGGCTGGCTATTTGGGTCCCGTTTATCGCGCGGAGCGCCCGCAGCTCCGGCTGTGGCTGCCGGAGAGCCCCGGTTCAAATATATCAACTGCGATGCCATGAATTTCCGGGCCGGGCCTGGTACAGGGTATGCTAAAATTGGTTGCGACTGGTTTGGCAAATTCTACGAGGTATTGGGTGAAGAGAATGGCTGGTCGCGCGTTGTTCTGGGACAGAATCAGACTGGTTGGGCGCTCAGCTCGTTTTTGTCAACAGAGGAGGAGATCGCGGTGCTCCGTGTTCAGAAGGAACAGGAGGCCGAACCGGTTGTCATCAATGTCTCGGTTGTTGCCCCGGGCGCGGGCATTGTCGCGGTGCGCGACGGGCCTGCGTTCGATTGCCAGCGAATGGGCTTTGCGGCCCAGGGCGATACCCTTTTTGTGACCCAATATTTCGGAGACTGGTTGCAGGTACGCTCTGTTAACGGAGGTAAGGGATGGATTTACGGCCCCATGCTTCGCGCTGACCCGGTTTCCACTGACCAGTTTAAAGACCAACCCTTGCCCGCGACAATTCCCGCAAACCAGGAATACCAGTGGGGCGGCCAGGGTCCCGGGGGCCAGGTGTTTTCCCAGGCAACATTGGCCCGCCGCAATGAACAGGCTGTCCGTGTGCAGGAACAGCAGCGGCTTGCCGCTGAACAGGCGCGGCTCGATAGCGCAAAGGCCGCTTTTACCCTTGAACAGCAGCGCAGCCGCGACCAGCTCAACGCGCAGGTGAAACAGAAGGAAAACGAGGTTGCCCAACGGATCGACGCTGAACGCAGGCAGCGCGCAATGGTCATTGAGGAAGACCAGCGCAGAATGGCGCTGGCCGAGAAGGAAATTGATCGTAAAAAGCAGCTGTTGGCGGATGAGATTGCGCACAAGGAAAAACTGTGGAAGCTGGAGCAGGAAAACTGGCTGAACGAGCGGAAATACGCCATGGAACGGGTGCAGGCCCAGAAAGAGGCTGAATTGCTGCAAAAGCAGACGGCTCTCGAAAAGCAAAAGCAGGAGATCCAGGCCATTTCACTCGATATGGAGAAAAAGAACCTGGCGGCCAAACAGGAGATGGACCGCATGCGCCAGGCGCTTGAGGAGCAGATACAGCGTTTTGAGGCTGCTAAAAAAGAGGCTGTTGCGTTGAAGGAAAAAGAGAAATCGCTTGAGGACGAGGATTTTTTCTTCAATGACGAGGAGACCGGGCAGATTGAACGGAAAATGGATAATGCCGACACTGAGAAGCAAAAGGCGGAAAAAGCAATTTCCGGGGAAAAGGAAGGCCTGGCAAAACAAAAGGCCGAGCTTGAACTGTATCAGAAGGTGATGGAAAAGCGGCTGCAGGGCGAGCAGGAGAAGCTCGATGACCAGAAAAGCAAGCTTGCGGCCGAAGAGCTGAGGATACAAGCCGAGATAGAGCGCGTACGGCTTGAAATGGAGGCTGATAAAAAGAAGCGTACCGATGAATTCAACCGTACACTGCAACAGGAACAGGCGCAGAACGCCGCCCGGATTCAGGAGGCGCTGGCAAAGATGGAACGCGACGCTGCTGCGCTTGCAGGCAAGCAAAAGGCGGCTGAAGACAGTCTACGCCTGCTCGAAAAGGCCCTAAAAAAAGACGTGGAAGCCGAACGAGTGCGCATGGAGGCTGACCTCAACAGGCGTGCGGCCGAGGAAACGCGCAGGTATGCGGACCAGAAGCAGGCCTTTGAGACCGAACAGGCGCGGCTTACACGCGAACTCACGGCAAAAGACCAGGCCCTTGCCCAGGCGCTTGAGAGGGAAAAAGAGCGCCTGCGGCAGGCCGCGGCCATGGGCAAGCAGGAGGAAGCCGCGAAACTGCGCGAAATGGAACGGGTGGCGCGCGATAAAGACCGCATCGACAGCATGAATGCGGCAATTTCGCAGCGGGAGGAAAAGCTCAACAGGGAAGCTGAGCAAAAGCTCGCGGCGCGCGAGGCCGAACTTGCCCGCCAGTTGGAACAGGAGCGGAAAAAGAATGAAGACGCCATTGCCGCGGAACAGCTTCGATTGAACCGCGAGCAGGAAGCTTTTATCGCAAAACAGCGGCAGAACGAAGAAGCGCAGAAGAAAAAAGAGGAAGTCTGGCGCAAGGAGGAGGAGACGCGGCTCGAAAGCCAGCGTGGCGAGATCGAGGCGCTCAAAGAGAAGCAGCAGCGGGAATTTATGGCCCAGCAGGAAAAGCTTGAGAAGCAGAAGGGCGAGGTTTTGGCCATTGCGCGCGAAATGGAGGAGAAAAACAAAAAAGCGCAGGAGGAAATTGCCGCAATGAAAGCTGCCATGGAAGCTGAAATGAAGAAATTTGAGGAGGCCAAACAGCAGGAAGCCCGGCTGGTCAAACAGGAAGCCACAATGACTGCCGAGGATTTCTTCTTTGACGACGAGGAGACCGAAGCGCTCGAAATTAAAATGGACGCGGTCGATTCGGTAAAGCAGGCGGCTGAAGAACAGATGAGCAGGGAAAAGGAGAAGATGGAGGAGCAGCGCAAGGCGCTTGAGACAGAACAGAAGACCCTTGCCTTGCACATGGAGCAAAAGCAGAAATCGCTTGACACGGAACGCCAGTCTCTGCAGAAAAAGCAGGAGGAAGCCAACCGGAAACTTGAGGACAGGGTGCGGCAGCTTGAGGAACAAAATACTGAACGTGAAAAGATCTTTCAGGAAAAGATAAAAAGAGAAGAAGAGGCGCAGAAAAAACGGCTTGCCGAACAGGAAGCGCGGCTTGCGGCACAGCAGGAGGCGGCTGCCAAGCGTCAGCGTATTGCGGAAGACAGTCTCCGCGCAGTTGAGATGCAGCGCCGCGAGGCCCTGGACGCTTTGCGCAGGGATATTGAAACAGGAGTAGAGCGCCAGCTTGCTGCCGACAAAGAGCGCATGGAAAAAGAACGCATTGCGCTTGAACAGAAGCAGCAGGAGGCGCTGGCACGTGTTTCACAGCGCGAGCAGGCGCTTGCGGACCGGCAGGCAAAAGATGAACGCGACCTTGCGGACCGCCGTGTCCAGTTGGAGCGTCAGGTTGTGACTCTGGTGGCCGCGCGCATCAAAACAGTGGAGGATTCCCTCAGGCGTTTTTACGATGCGCGCGAAGCCGAACGTCAGCGCGAATACGCGAACATGCGCGCTGACCGCGCGCGGGCTGACAGCATGCGCACGGCCGCTGCGACCGAGGCTGAGCGTAAGCTTAGGGACAAGGAGCAGCAGCTGGCCAAAACCGAAGAGACAACGCGTAAAAAACTTGAACAGGAACGCCTCAAGGCCTTGCAGAACGCAGCGGATGAAAACCGCAGACTCGACAGTCTCAAGGCGCGTCAGGAACGCGAAGCGGAACGCAAGCTGGCGGAAAGGGAAAAATACCTGGCCGACAAGGAGGCCGAGGCCCAGAAACAGCTTGAACAGCAGCGGAAGCAAGCGCTCAAGGCCATGGAGGACGATCGCAAACGCATAGAAAGCGAACGCGCGGCCTTGCTGAAACAGCAGCAGCTCATGGAGAACGAGCTCAAGGCAAAGCAGGACACCTGGAAAAAGGAGGAGGAGCAACGCCTCAAAGACCAGAAGAGCCAGCTCGACAAACTGCAGGCCGAACAGCAGCGGGCGTTGTCGCAGCAGGAGAACAAGCTCGAAACCCAGCGTAAGGAAATGGACAAGCTGGCAAAGGACATGGAGGAGAAAAACCGCAAGGCCGAGGAGGAAATCACGCGCATGCGCGAATCGCTCGAAGCAGAGATTAAGAAATTTGACCAGGCAAAAGAAGAGGCGAACAAGCTCAAGGCGGCCGAAAAGACGATGAACGACGAGGATTTTTTCTTTGATGAGGATGAAACGGACAAGCTTGAGAACCGCATGAACGCCGCGGATTCCCTGAAAAAGGCGGCTGAGGCAGAAATTGCCAAGGAGCGCGACCGCCTGACTGAACAGAAAAGTTCGTTCGAGCGGCAGCAAAAAGAAATGGAAACGCGCATTGCCAGCGAGCAGCAAAAGCTTGAAGTGGAGCGGCGCCAGGCTGAGGAGCTCAAGAAAAAGGCCGAGATGGAAATGGCCCAAGCGCAGGTAAAGATGGAAGAGGAGAAAAAACGGCGTGAACAGGAATTCGCCGAACGATTGAAACGTGAAGAGCTAGAAAACAAGCTCAAAATGGAACAAGAACAGCGCCGGATTGAACAGGAACGCGCGCTTTTTGCCGAGCGCCAGAAGGCCATTGATGACAGTTTGACGCAGGTACGTTCGGCTGAGCTCAGGAAAATTGAACTCGAACGCGAGGCAACAAAAAAGAAGCTTGAGGAAGAGGCGCGTACCGAGGCAGCGCGCATTGAACAGGACCGTTTGGCCCTCGCGGTCCGGCAGCGCCAGGCGGAGGACAGCCTGCGCAGCGCAGAGGCTGTCTCGCGCCGCAAGCTGGACGAGGAACGCCAGGCCATTGCCCTCAGCCAAAAGGCCATGCAGGACAGTCTTGCGGCCCGGTTGGCAGGCGTGGAACAGGACCGGCAGCGGTTGCAGGACGAAAAAGAGCAGCTTCTCGCTGAAAGGGAACGGCTGCGCCAGGAGCGCGAGGCTTTTGTTGCGGAAAAGGCGCGTCAGGTCGTAGCCGCCAAGGAGGCCCAGCAGGCCTCGAGCAGCAGTGAAACATCGGGTCCGGCGCTCAAGACATCGCGTAATTTCAGTGAAATCTCACGCGTCCTTTCCCAGCGTGTTTCCAAGGTAATGGCTGCCTATGGTAAAATGCTCAAAGACACGCCGGGATTGAGCGGCAAAGTCACGCTTGGGTTTACGATACAGACATCTGGTGAAATAGCGGACCTCAAAATCGTGGCCAACACGGTGAACAACGCTGACCTCGAGAAAATGATTCTCGAAGAATTCACTTCGTGTAAATTTGTGGCAATAGATCCTTCAGCCAAGCCCGCACCCATGACCTATCCGCTGCTTTTTTTCCCAAGGTAAGGGAGGCCTTTTGTGAAAAAACTGTCGCATGTTCTGGCCTTTTTCCTGACCATGGCGGCCTTTGGGCAGGAAGCGCTGGTATTGGAAAAGGTCGAATTAAGCAGGGACGAGGCAAATCCCGAACTGGTGCAGGCCATTTTTACTTTTAACAGGGCGCCCGAGACCCTGCCGGTCTATGCCCGGACAAAGCCCGAACGCATCGTCCTCGATCTTGCGAATACGCGCCTTCTGGAGGGGATAAAGAGCTTTAAAAGCGATATTTTGCCGGTTGATAGCATAGCGATATTTGAGATCAGGGAAAAGGACGTTCAGGGCGCCAGGGCCGAGATTTATTTAAAAGAGAGTGCCCATTATGTGGCTCACCAGATAGGAAACAGCATTCTGGTAACTTTTACCCCTGGTGATGTCAAAGATTCGCTCCTGCTTTTCAGGTCAGAGACTGCTGCGGATTCTCAGCAGGGGACTATTACTGGAGTCAAAGTATTGTCGCGCGAAAAAAGCATTCAGACAGAGGTGAGCTTTGCTTCGCTGCCCATGACTTCGTCCATATACATGCTTGAGTCGCCGCCTCGTATCATCATGGATTTTTACGGGGCATATATTGATAATGTTTTTGAAAAAAAGGTCACCCTTTCACCCATTAAAAGTATTTCCGTGATAAAAAAAGATGTTGATCCGCCCTATGTGGGTGTTATTCTTCATCTTAAACGCATGGCGGCTTTTAAATATCAGGAGCTTAACGATAAATTCCTGGTCACTATTCCTGTTGGCAAAGAAGGTATTGGGGCGGGAACAAAGAGACTCATTCTTCTAGGCGCTGGTATTGTTATTACCGGCGGGGTTGCGGCCGGACTGCTGCTTGGAGGCGATGATGGAGGCGGGGGAAATCAGGGAACGCAGCCAACAGAAGGGGATCTTGGTGCTCCGCCGCCATTGCCGGGGAATTAGTTTGTTTGCCGGCGGCGCAGAGGCCCGCCGGTTAATCAATTTTTATTTCTTTTGTAAAGAACGGCCAGACGGCCTTTTTCGAGCCGTCACTGGCTCGGTATTAAAACATGAAACCTTGATTAACAGGCAGCCTCTGCGCTGCCTGTTATACTTTGGAGAGTAGAAATCTACTCCGGCAGGTTAAACTTCGTCCTTAGATCAGTCACTTTTTGATTAAATAAAGTCTTGTCCAGCGGTTTTACCATATAGTCGTCGGCGCCGCTTTCAACAGCTTCCTGTATACTTCGCGCATGATGTTCAACCGTGAGCATGATCACCGGGATATTCTTTGTTTTTTCGTTGTGCTTGATGGATCGCAGGCAGTCGAGACCGCTCAGCGCGCCCATGTGCCAATCGAGCAGAATAAGGTTCGGGTTCTCAGTTTCAAGAATATCGAGCGCTTTTTCCCCTGAATCAGCCAGAATAAGGTCTTTGTAGCCCATGGCCACAAGGTCTTTCTGGATAATACTTCGCATGGTCTGCGAATCATCGACTACAAGGATCTTCATGATTCTCAAAAAATATTCGTATGCGATGCTGAAAAGCAAGGTTGAAATTCGGAGAACAAAGACGCTATTTTAATCCCATGTCAGAAATCATGCGGACCGTTTTTATCTTATGTCTGATATGTGTGATTTCAGTGATACACGCCGTGGAATTCAACGTCACGGCTGAGGCGCACTCCGGATACGAAACCGGTGTTTATGACCCGGCTGATTCCCTGTTCAATGCAAGTCCGCTGGTGTCGGTTTTAGCTGAGCCCTTGGTGGCATTCGACATTAACAGTCAATTGAGAGCACAATTGTCCACAGAGGTTTGCGCAGCATATCGCTTTTCCGCAAACAGCGATTTCAACGCTGGTCCGGCCCTTCGCATTGTCCGTGAGAGGCCTCAGGGCAGCACGGAATGGGGGCTTTCCGCGGGATACTATGCGCTGGCGGGCTCTGTTGATCCTGACCAACCCATGGATTATTGGCTGTACAGCTTCACTGCCGCATCTGTAAAAAAACAGAAGGACCCATTTAAGCTGAGTTACAGCCTGACTGTCCTTGATGGGTCAGCGGAAGCACGAACAGACATAAAGAACAAACTTAAGGTAAAAAAGACTTTCAAAATAGCCACTGCTTTTTCTCCATCGCTGGGCACAGGTATTGGCCTAAACCTGTCCAATATTGAAGGGTATTCATATGGTGAGGTTGACGCTGTATTTTCCAGTTATTCCATCTTTCACGAGCAACACATGTTTATGACAATGCTCTATTTTACCTACAGAACATTTGGTTCTCAGGAAACAGAAAATGGGGCGCGTGTCATAAAAAACACTAAAAAATCAGGCCAGTCGCCAGCATCTACCAATTTACTTTCGACAAGAATTGTAACTGTATTTATTATATATACTTACGAGTTAAGTAAGAAGCTTGATATCGAGGTTGAGTATAGCTACAGGTCATCCAGTTCTGATTTCTCAACATTCGAACCATCTCATCAGGTTTTAGTAGGTTTTCTATGGAGACTGCGTGAACTGTAACCTTTTTATCAGGTCCCGCGTATATAGAGCAGGTAATGCTTCATGAGTGTAATCACAGTGGAACAGCAGACGTTCTTTGAAGAGACGGTTTCAAAATATACGGGATATGCATATGCCATTGCCTTCCGTATATTGGGGAATCGTGACGATGCAGAGGATGCGGTCCAGGAATCGTTTTTTAAAATGTACCGTCATATGGACAGATACGATTCCCGCAAGGAGATGAAAAACTGGATCGCTGTTATCACGGTCAATGCGAGCAGGGACATATACCGGAGGCAAAAACAGCACGCGCATCTCGATCTTTCCCATGCTGAGTCTGTGGCGGCCGGTATTCGGGCAGGCCAGTCCAGTATTGATACCCGGCTCACCGTCGAACAGATCATGGGCTGCCTCGACTTGAAACATCGTATTGTGATTGTGCTTTTTTACCAGGAGCAGATGCCTACGCGCGAAATTTCCCGCATTCTCAAAGTGCCGCAGGTACTGGTAAAGGTCAGGTTGCACAGGGCGCGCAAGAAACTTATGCGGATACTCGAACGCTTGGAAAAAGAACAATCCACGGATTGCATGCCATGAAAATGAATAGTACCAAAAAGTTCGAAGATTTTATCGCCAGGCTCAGGGAAAAGCCTCAGGAAGGCACTGTTGATCTGCTGAAGGCCATTATTCTCCAGAAGGTGCGGGAGCATGAGGAGCATGCCCGGCCAAATGGTTTTTGGTGGTCAGGTTTTCTCCGGCCCGCATTTGCGCTTGGAGCATGCTGTCTGCTGGCATTTGGCGTGCATATTTTCTATCGTACACAACGTGTGCCTGCGCCCGAACCCGCTGCGACTGTGTCCGATACTGCTTTCCAGAGCGTGTTGCAAGCATCGCTTGATTCTGCAAGCTTGGCTAGAGTGAATAAGGTGCTCGATTCTTTTCGAGCAGAGAGCATTGTTCAAGATTCGATCAATAGACGTATTGTGCGGATGATAGCTATTGCCAGCCCGCCATCGGCCATTGCCGATTCTGCAGAGATACTTTTAACCCGGTTTCATGTTTCCCGGATGAAGCCGCACAACCCTGAGGAACTCATAGAACGCAGGATAGAGGCGGCTCGTGCTGCCACGACTATTTCACCCGATAGTTTGACCAATACGCCGATAGCAAAGCAACCCCAATCCGTGTTCCGGCCGGAAGGTCCAGAATCTCCGGAAGCCAGGCTCCGCGAAAAAGAGGAACAAATGCAGCGAAGGGAAGAAAAAATTGAACGAAAAATGGAAGGGAAACACAAGGACAGGAAAAGTAAAATGTAACCTTTTCCGGTTATAGTGCGTATACCTAATGAAAGAAGCGGAAAAAGGAGGTTTGCCAATGTTTATCAAGATCATGGTTCTGTCCATTGGAATCGCTGCTTTTACTGTTTGGGCGCAAGATGAGGACCTTGCAGGGCTCGATAGCGCGGACAAAGAGATCAAATCGTCCAAGGTACTGGAGAAATTCGGCATTTCAGAGGATTCGCTTGCAGTGCTCCGCCAAACGTATAAGACCGGCAATGGCGGTGTGTACAAGGCCCTGGTGCTTTCACAAAAATCAGGTTTGACCGTTGAACAGATTATGCAGATGAGAAACGAGAAAAAGATGGGATGGGGCGCAATCGCCAAAGAACTGGATCTCAAACCGGGCGAAGCATACAAGGCTGGTCCCGCGTCCGAAGAGATGCAGAAAAAGCAGATGCGGCAGGAACAGGTGCAAGGGCAAAAAATTGAAAAGCAGCAGGAAAAAGCTGATAAAAAGGCTGAAAAACAGATGGAAAAACAGGAGCGCAAGCAGGCGCGGGAAAAAGGGGAGAAGTAATTTATGAGTCATCCAGTGAAATGGGCCATGACAGCGGCGTTTCTAACCGGTGCATTGTTCTTTCTGGACAATTGCGGAAAAGATGAACCTGCCGGACCAACAGGTCCTGGTCAGGATACTGTTACGCGGTACACTGCGGTAAGCATTCGGATATTAGACGCATCGGATTCACATGCCATTGCCAATGCTAATGTGGTGTTGTACAATGCCAATAACAACGAACCGGTCAACCGCAAGGCGTCGGATGCTTTTGGCGAATGCTTTTTTCTTATTGATTCCGGGAACTATTATGTTAACATTTCAGCCCAGGCATATCTGCCGTCCCCTCCGGAAAACAACACGCCGTTTCCTTTCAGCGCTATAAGGCACGATACGACTATCCGGACCTATTATCTGGCGTCCCTGCAGACAGCGGCTGAATCGCTGGGGGTCATTTCAGGCCATGCGTACACTGGTGCGGCGATCGATGATTCTGTGCTCACGGGCATTCTCATTATTGCTGAAAACACGGACGACAGCGAACGGTATGCGGCTGTTTCGGGTCCAGACGGGTATTTTGTCATTTACAATCTGCCGTTCGGCGACTACCGTATACTCGCATTCCAGGCAGGGTTCCAGATCGATTCCATCCCCAGCGCACAGATAATGCCGGGTGCTGTTGTTGATACGGTTTCAATCATTCTTTCACCGATAACCGGCGGATCGCTCGCGGGAAGCATCACTTTTATCGCTGGAAGCGGCGGGATCGTTGATGTGTCCCTGCTCGATCCCAAGAGTCGATCCGCAATTCCCGGTCTTTCGACCATAATGACTACTGATACTGCAGGCCCGGATTACCTTGTCGAGGCAATTCCACCTGGAACTTATCTTGCCTGGGCTTCGTTTAAAAACGATGGATTTGTAATGGATCCGGACAGGTTGTTCAAATTCGGATTGCCATTGGTCACTTTCTTAGCAGATTCCCCTCAAATCCTCGATTTTGACGTGACAGGAGCGATCAACCTTGTTTCACCTACTAATCCGCCTGACTCAGTGTATCCTGTGCTTGCGGATTCCCTTATTCCCTTGTTTACCTGGACCAGGCGGTCGGCATATGCCTCTGTTAAAGAGTATATAATCGAAGTCACCGATATGAGCGGAAATATCATTTGGGGAGGGTTTGATTCAACAGGAAATGTCGGTCATCGCCAATTACTTGCCGGTGATGCCAGACTCAACGATTCGCTTTTCGGGGCATGGTTTAATTTTGATTCGTCAGCCGTTGCGCCGCTTGTTTCCGGATCAACATATCACTGGAAAATATATGCTGACGACGATGCTCTGGCCGGTGTTCAGGTTCTTTTATCGTCGAGCGAAGATCTCATGGGTTTGTTTTTGGCGCCATAACGAGATATACAATTTTTAAGACTGAGGAAGGCTGTCCAGAAGGGCGGCCTTTTTTACTTAAAAGAGACATCTATTTTGCTCAAATGTGACATAGGTCACAGTTTTTTAATAGTGGTTATTATATATTTAAGTTATGAGATAAGACCCTATAAAAAAAAGAAATGAAACACTATTATATATTTTGTTGCATTTTTACTCCCATAAATATATATTATTCATAGGATTAATCGTTTAATTCAAAACGGGGGAGTATCAATGTTTTTCAGAAAACCCTATCTGAAAGCGTCGGAGGTTGCAAAGCTTTTTGACGTAAACCACTCAACGGTTTTTTCCTGGGTCAAGAAGGGGATCTTGCGTCCAGTGAAATCGCTTGGCCGGAATTTCCGGTTCAGGAGGGAAGACATCGAGTATCTGCTGCGTTCAAAAGATTCGGGCATGTCTCGTGTCGAGACTGACAAACGAACAGAGCCGCGTTTTGCCGTTAACTACGATGTGTTCGTCCGCCTTGATCCTGACGATGATTCTACCGCCTGTCCCGCCTCAATCAGAGACATCAGCAGCAAAGGCCTGGGTCTGGTGCTGCACGATGCCGGCCGCTTTGTGGAGAAATTGGCATCCGGCGCCATTGGCCGGATATCAGTGTTCAACAAAGCGACAGGGTTATTCAAGAACATGGTGCTGGGCAATGTCCGGCATTTCCACGTGCTTGAAGACGACCAGGTCGCTCTTGGTGTCCTGGTAGCCTGATTTTTTTTTAAACTTCAGGGTTTGTCGTAACATGGGACGATATTTCCTGGTGGTTCTATTTTTGTCTATTGCGCCCGTCTATGCGGTGCTCGATACCGTTTTTATTACAGACCTTGAATCCGAAGACACAACACAATGGAGCGAGTGGCCAGGCTACAGCACCCACAAACTAATGGAATGGGGTGTCCCATCCGGCACTGGCCATCCGGGCGCGCATAGCGGTTCAAAGGTATACGGTACTGTTCTTTCAGGCAACTACAATGCCAACAGCGTAAATGATTACCTTGGCACGCCTTTTTTTAAACCTGAAGGTCTGCTGACCGCTAAATTCTACATGTGGCATTGGTATTCCACTGAACCGGGCCCCAATGACGGCGGAAGGGTATATTACAACAATGGCACTTCCACTATCTGGGCCGTCATCCCGGTAGATGGCTATGATGGCACTGTCGCCGCATTCGCTCAGGCGGGTTTCGGTGGATCCTCAGGCGGTTGGGTGTGCGATTCGTTCAATATCACCCCCTCGCTGACTCTTGATAGCATAAGAATGACATTCAGGTTTGGCACCAATGCCACGGTTTCCAACTATCTCGGCTGGTATATCGACGACCTTAGCATCGTGGGCAGCAACCCCACTCCCCAGATTACCGGATTGGGCGGCGCCGGAGAGGCTTATTGCTCCACGTATACCAATGGCAGCGGCAATGTCGCGATAAAATACGAGCTTTACGACAGCTCGAACAGCAGCGCGACCGTAAGCCTGCTCTACCGCCTCAATACTGGATCATGGGATGCAGCGAATTTCAAGACAGGCGACTGGGGTGTTATACCCGCATCGGACAAGAATACGGACCATATCATTGTGTGGACAGCAGGCTCGCAGCTCGGCGAAGTGGACACCACACTCTATTGCAGAGTGGTGGCCGTGGATAACAATAGCGCAGACACTTCGCAAACCGTCTCTTTCACATTCGATTCACGGTTACCTACCCAGTTCGCCAGTTTCTCAGCGGATGATTCAACCCAGCATTCCATCACATTGAACTGGACTGAGGTTGCGGAGAATCATTTCAGCAGATATGAGGCCTGGTACGGCACATCAGAGAGCGATGTTGGTTATGAGACCGGAGGCGCGCAGAAGTGGGACACAAACAATGATGCGAGTCTGAGTACCCGGACCACGATCTACACGACCCTTACGGGCCTTGTCGCAGCCACACGATACTATGTTAAACTGAAAGCTATCGACAGCACAGGCAATGTCCGGAACACTGCGGTCATCTCAAAATTCACAGCTCCAACGAATTCGCCTGTACTCACCGGATGGGACCCCTATCTGTCTGCCCGGGCATCTCAGGCGGCATTCGACAGCGTCAGAATCGGTTATAAGGTATCTGACGCGGACAATGGGACCGTTGCAATCTCCGCCCAGCGCCAGATCAATGCTGGAACATGGGCAAGCCTTGGTACTTCCTATGGCGATATCGGCGCTGGAATTCCAACCTCCGCGACTGAACAGGATACAATTTATTGGACAACGCTTGGCGCTGATGTTGACTCTAGCTATCGGATCCGGGTCATTGCATACGACGGCGCAAGCCGCGATACCACGACATCGTCCTATTTTACTATAGACAAACGCGCGCCTTTGGGCATGGCGAACCTGACGTTCCCTGAGACCACCGCCACTACTGTCACGGTGTCCTGGACAGCCGTGACCACAGAGAAGCACTTTCATCATTACGAGATCTGGTGGGGCAAAAACCAAACGTATGTGCAGGAACGCACCGGTACCGCGAGTGAATGGGACTTTGCTGACGACACGGCATTACGGGACAAGAGTACGAACAGTACGATCATTACTGGCGTGAACGATGCCGCAACGTACTGGTTTAAGATCTGGGCGTATGACAGCGCGGGGAATTACCAGACATTGTCAGAAATAGTTGTAAACAAGGCCAAATCAGTTATTCAGCCGCCCCATTATGCTGACTATGAAACATCGGCAAAGAACGGCTATACGTTTAGCGCGGATGCTGATTGGGTATGGGTCTCCGGTGCTCCCCATACGGGTACGTATTCGGTGTCTACCAACGGGTATGTGGTAAATACCAATACCAGCATGTTCTCGCCAATATACGTTGCGAACGGGTATAATAATATATGGTTCACGTTCTGGCATAGGTATTATTTTGAGCAATTCTACGACGGCGGTGTTATTGAGATAGATACAGGCGGCAAGAACGTCTGGCTGCCTCTTGTCCCCGTGAGTAATTATTACGGCCAGTCGCTTGTATCCAACGCATTCACGACCTACAATAATGATCTGGGTGACAGCCGTGCATGTTTTACCGATACATTGGCAACCTGGACAAAGGACAGCGTTGATCTTTCCGCCTACCAGGGGTGTTCACAGTTTCAGATCCGTTTCAGGATAGGCAGCGACAATTCTGGCGGCCAGGCCCTTGGCTGGATCGTTGATGACGCATATCTCTACGGCACATTGAACAGCGCGCCAACAATAACCGGGCTCAGCGCTGCAACGCGCGCTGGAGCAGCGCAGGTCAACAACGGCTCCGGGAATGTTACTCTTTCGTACGAAGTTTCCGATAACGAGCAAAGCACTGTTGCTGTTAGCGCATATTATAAAGTGAACGCATCCGGGTGGATACAGTTGACCGATACGTCGGGTGATATTGGCGCGGTTTCCGCGACAAGCTCGACAACCGACCGGACCATTACGTGGAACGCGGCCGCGCAGATAGGATCGACAGATTACCATACGTTCCAGGTGCGTATCGTGGCTTCTGACGGGATCCTTTCGGATACAGTGGTTTCCGACTCGTTCCATATCGATACGCGTGCGCCCACAGGCCTTGCGAATCTTGATTCGGCCAATTCAACCACGAATTCTGCCTCGATCAGCTGGACCACGGCGACAGAGGACCATTTCCATTATTACGAGATCTGGTATGGCACAGATATGACCCAGGTAAACAACAGGAGCGGGGCGGCGCTGGAATGGGACCAGAACGATTATGCTCCAATGAGCAGCATTCTGACCAGTTCAACTACCATCATAGGGCTGACACCGGGAACCAAATACTATATCAGAATCTGGGCGGTGGATTCTGCGGGTAATGAGATGTCCAATGGCCCGGACAGTTTGTCCACCCAACCAACCTCTGCGCCAGTGGTAACCGGTTGGGACCCGGCCACAGGTATCGGCCATGTTCAATACGCGACCGATTCTCTCAACGTACAGTACGAGGTATGGGACGATGATAATGCGAACGTCACCATTACCGCGGAATATCGTCCGTTGGGCGGCGACTGGACAGCAATGACAACCCTTGGTGGTTCAGACGTGGGCAGCGTGGCGCGTGACGCTCTTGCTGACCGCAGAGTAAAATGGGACGTGAACACCGATCTGCCGGCCAGCGACACGCTTGTCGACGTTCGCATACGTGCTTCTGACGGTACGAACAATGACACGAATACCATCTCGTTCCAGGTTGACACCAAAGCACCGGCTGGACTTGCAGGCCTCGATGTGACCGATTCCACCAATACCTATCTTACCGTTCAATGGACGCCGGTAAGCACGGAAACGCATTTCAGTAAATATGTGGTTTATTATGGCGATGTCCGGGCCCAAGTACTTGCCGGGACATCTGCATACCGAGATCCGGCCACAAGTTCCAAGCTGGCGACCATGTCGACCTACAGGGATACGCTCTCCGGCCTGACGACCGCATCGCTGTATTTTGTCAAAATCTGGGCATATGATAGTATGGGCAATTTCATTGCGTCGAATTTTGACAGCGGTCGTACCAACATTGCGCCTATTACCTCGCTTCCCTGGTCTGATGGCGCTGAGAACGGAAATATCGGCTGGACAGGTAATGATCTTGGCCAGGACACAGCTTGGTCAATCCGCAGCAAGGTGGTACGTACCGGAACGTATGCCTGGAATGTTGGCAATGGGCAGTATAAAAACCTGCTGCAGGCGTGGGTGATCTCTCCCAGGTTCAATCTGACCAGCTATGCAGGAAAGACTATAGCCCTGTCATTTTATCATGAATACGAAACCGAAGGGCCCATTTTTGACGGTGGTATTGTGCAGGTTGACACAAATGGATCTGGAACGTGGCGCGATGTCACGCCCATTCTCAACGGCTATACCGCCACATTGAGTTCTTCGTACAGCAATCCTCTCGGTGGAAAACCTGCGTGGATAGGCACAAGCCCCTACACACGAAGCATGGTCAATTTCACTCCCTATGCGGGCAAGTCTGATGTCAGGTTCAGGTTCAATCTTGGAACGGACAATGTGAACACGCGCAAGGGGTGGAATGTTGATGATATCAATGTCGCTGAGAACACAAAGCCTGATAACGGGATTGTGCTCAGTGCGAATATAATTAGCGGTACATCAATTGAACTGAGCTGGACCACGACAGGCGTTGATTCGACGGACGCTGACAGTCTTGCGATCTGGTACAAAAAAGGCGATCCCGCGGACAGTGCCAACGATCCCACTGCAACTTTACTGAGCAGGTTCCCCCTCGTCGGGACCACCAAGGACACGATCTCCAACCTTACAAACGGCACCTATTACGTTTCGGCTTGTGTCCGTGACGTACTTGCCGCATGGAGCGATACCGCGTCTGCTGCCACGGCAATAGTGACCATCACCGCTGGCGCCACTGATCTGGTGCTCAATGCTGTGAACGGGATTGATTCGGTGACAGCCACTGGCTGGACAGCATACGGGGGAGGAACGGCGAACATCGGCCGCGACCAGTCAGCCATTGAAGGAACGTACGTTTCGTCAGTCACTGCAAACTCCAAGCTCTTTACAGCGCCGATGGCCGATACCACAATGTCCGGCGCCATCGATTCGATCCAAGTCCATGCCGTCATGATCGCATCGGCCGCAAGCAAGAATGCGTATGTCACGATCAAAAGCGGGGGAACGATCTACCAGAGCGCGAGCATAAGTCCGGGCATAGCACCGCTAGATGCTTCGAAGTTCATCTCAAAAACATGGATCACCAATCCAAACGGCAGCGTTCCCTGGACATGGACCACGATAAATGCGCTAACTGCGGGCGTTGGTACCGGATCGAATTCGACAACATACACGGCGGATAATACGCACATTCATGTCTTTTACAGGAATACGGCCCCGCAAGTCTTCGACACAGCCGCTTCGGCGAATGGCCCCCTGGCCGTATCACGGACCGACGGAAGCGATACCGTTGATCTTTGGTACCAGGTGCGCGATGCCGAAGACGCCAACGTTACCATTACCGCCCAGTTCCGGGATAGGATATCAGGCACCTGGGCGACGCTGACGAACGCGGCAGGCGCTCTTGGGACCGTGGCAGCGAATGATTCGAGCGTTCACAGGCAGATAAGGTGGCATGCGGCCGGCCAGGCACAGATAGGGACATCCTTTGTTTCAGACTCCATCCAATTCCGGTTATTGGCGAATGACGGTGTATTTCTTACAACATTCAGCATGACAGCAGCGAACTTCAAGCTTGATACGCGACCTCCCGAGATCTCGACAGCCGTATCTTACACATCAGGACATCCGGCAGCGGATTCCAGCGGTATCCGGCTTGACGGAGCTTTCAATGAGAATAATCCGGGATCAAACATTTTCTGGTATAAACTTAATAACGGGTCGTACACTTCATCTGCAGGCGCATCGAATACGCAGGACCCGCCCGCCACGCTGATCGCCCTATCCCTCAACGGCGATGACAGCCTCACCGCGATCAGACTGATACATACCGATGATTTCGGCCATTCAGACACGAGCGAAGACCTTACTGTCAGATACGTCAAACCCAAGCGGCCCGACATTCCGGTTATAAACAATATAACGCTGAATTCGGCTGATATTGCAGTAGACAGCGCCAATGGCGAGGCTGCAGGCCTTTCCTATGCAATCAGGGTCGATTCAGCCGGGAATATCACCTGGCTCAAGGGCGATGGGACCCGGGATATTACGCCGGTTTGGAATACGGTGACAGGATGGGGTACTAAAACAGTTACAGGCCTGACATCCGGAAAGAAATATTATTTCAGGGTCAAATCCCGTCATTTGTATAACTCGGATCTGGAAAGTGATCTGAGCCCTGCTGATTCTGCCACTCCGCAGGTGAACACAGAGCCTGAGCTGTTTGATACACTTGCCGTTACTACAACACTCCAGGCCCTGCAACGCATAGATGGCAGTGATACAGTGGATATCTATTACCAGGTCAGGGATGCTGAACAGGCAAATGTTACCATCACTGTGCAATACAGAAATGGAACAGGTGGGGCATGGACGAATCTGCTGCGAACAGCCGGTGCCATAGGTACCGTTGCGGCCAGTGACTCATCTATACACCGCCGCATCAGATGGCATATTGCAGGTCAGACTGCCTTAGAGACAAATACCCTGCAGTTGCGGATAATTGCGTACGATGGCATTGCGCGCGATACGCTTATGCGCGCAGCGGCCGATATTGCGGTAGATTCCAAGTCGCCGCAGATCATATCATCAATTGCATATACAACAGGCCATCCAACGGCCGATTCCACTGGAATACGTATTGATGGTGCTTTCAGCGAACTGAATGCCAAGACAAATACATTTTATTACAAATACAATGGAAGCGGTTATAATTCAGTTGCTGGTACAGCCGGAGCCGCGAATCCTGATCCGGTCTTTGTGGCATTGTCCCTCGACGGCAACGACAGTCTGGATGCAATAAAATTAGTGCATATTGACAGCATTGGCCATACAACCGTGAGCGAGGATCTGACCGTCAGGTATGTTAAACCTAAAACTCCTGGTACGCCTGCATTAAGCGGTGTCACAGCTTCGACAATTGATGTTACTGTTGTTGGTGCGGCTGGTGAGGTTGCCGGGTTAAGCCATGCGATCCAGGTCGACTCCTCGGGAACAATCTGGTGGGTACAAGCCAGTGGCGCGCGCGGGGCATCGCCGGTGTGGAATACCATTGCGGGATGGGGAACAAAGACTGTTACAGGGCTTAACTCTCCTGTGAATCAGTATCTTTTCAGAACAAAGAGCGGAAATCTCAATAGCACCACCACGGAATCAGAACTTTCGCCGGCCGCTGCCGCGCCTTCAACACCACCTGAACTGTTTGATACTCTTGCGGTCACAACCACCTTGCAGGCAGCTCAGCGCACAGACGGTTCAGATACTTTAGATATGTGGTACCAGGTACATGATGCTGATAACGCAAATGTGATTATTAATGCTGAATACAGAAACGGCGTTTCTGGTGCCTGGACAGCGCTGGCAGACACGGCCGGCAATATCGGCAGTGTCGCGGCTGGCGATTCCTCTGTACATAGGCGTATCAGATGGTATATTGCAAGCCAACTTGGTACGGATTGGAACACCGACAGCCTTCAACTGCGGATAATTGCCTACGATGGTGCAGCATGTGACACGCTAACGCGCGCGACAGCAGATTTAATTGCTGATACTAAGGCGCCTGTTGTTGCTACGGCGATCGTCTATACCTCGGGGCATCCTTCGGCTGATTCAACCGGAATCAGGCTCGATGGCGAATTCACGGAACCAAACCCCGGCAGTAATACATTCTGGTATAAACTGAATGGCGGCGCATATACATCCGCTGCCGGGGACAATAATACCCCTGCTCCGGCCGACTTGCTAATCTCTCTCGCATTGGATGGCAACGACAGCCTGGATGCGATCAAGCTGGTGCATACGGATGATTTTGGCCATGAAACAACGAGCGAGAATACCACCATACGGTACGTAAAACCCAAACAACCTGCGCATCCATCGCTTGGTGGCGCCATGACCTCGTCGCTCGATGTCACCATAAACGAGGCGGCGGGCGAAGTTTCCGGTCTTGCCTACGCCATTCAGGTCGATTCCGCGGGCACGACCTGGTGGGTTCAGGCAAACGGCAGCAGGGGCGGGAGCCCGGTGTGGCAGACCATTGCAGTCTGGGGCACAAAGACCGTGACCGGCCTTGCGGAAAATATGCAGTATCTGTTCAGGACCAAATCACGGAACCAGTACAATGCCGCGACAGAAAGCGACCTGTCACCAGCTGATTCCGCTAGCACGCTCACGTCGGACATAACCTACGTTACGCTCAACGCCTCGCCCGGAACGCACATTGCGAACCAGTGGACCGTAGGCGGCGCCAGTGAAGGCGACGACCAGGCAGCGGTTGGCGGCACAGCCTCGTACACGACCCTGGCGAACCAGTCGTTGGTGGTGAATATCGACGACCATGCGGTCACAGGGGCCATTGATTCAATCCAGGTGTCTGTACTCTTGAAATCATCGGTTAATCTGTCGGGCACGGGTGACGGCATCAAGATAAGAATCAAGACCCATAATGTGGCCTATACGGATTCGGTTATCGATGAAGTGGCGACGACCTATACATACTACACCTTCTCGTGGATCAATAACCCCAATACTGATGGTGCGTGGACCTGGGGAGAGATTGACTCTCTGCAAGCGGGATGTGTTGCGGCCGTAAGCGCGCCATCTGCCCTTGATACGCTTTTTGCCGACCATGTGATGGTCAAGGTGTTTTACCAGCCTTCAGGCGCGTCCGGCGACACCGGCATGGCGCTTTACGCGGTCGCAGGCACCGGGAACGGCAATGCCTGGACAGCGGGCGGTGCTACCGTTGGCGACGACGCCATGGCAATAGACGGCAGCGCTTCTACGGTTTCGGGATCGGGAAATCTTCTTTCAGTTCCCATTCGCGACACCACGGCGGCCGGGACAATAGATTCCGTGCGCGTTCGTGTTTATGCCAAGAACTCGATAGCCAACCAGGCCATACGACCGGCATTGCGGATATCCGCGGCAACGTACGTTCCGGGAGCAAACCAGACCGTGACAGCCTCATATGCGTTTTACTCGTACGCATGGGCGCAAAATCCGGCCACATCGTTGGCATGGACATGGAACGACATCAATAATTTGGAAGCAGGGTGCGTTTCTTACAGCGCCGGAGGCAGTTTCTCCACCGATTTTGTCAGCGTCCATGTGTTTTACCAGTTCCAGAACATGCCGCCCCGGCTCTACGACACTCTCGGCGTTGGCACAAATATGCAGGCAGTCCAGCGCACGGATGGCAGCGATACGGTCGATATATGGTATCGGATCAGAGACAATGATGATAGCGAAGACACGGTCTTTGCCTATTATCGCAATGGTGTGTCCGGTTCTTGGACAGCGTTGACCAATACAACCGGAAATACGGGTATTGTATCAGCGTCTGATTCTACCGTAAAACAGAGTATTCGCTGGCATGCGGCCGGCCAGCTTAGCACCTCGTTTGAGAGCGACAGCGTGCAGATACGGCTTATTGCCAGGGACACTGGCTCTGTCAGAGACACGCTTACCATGGCTGCGGCAAATCTTATTGTAGACACCAAAGCGCCTGATGTATCTGTTGCAACAGCATATTCAACTGGTTCGCCTGCTGCTGACAGCGCAGGAATCAGGTTTGACGCAGCTTTTACAGAGCCGCATCCAAACACAAACATTTTTTATTATAAGCTGAACAATGGGGCATATGATGCCGGTACTGCCGGTACCGTGAATGCTGCTGATCCTGCCGCGCTTCTGGTCTCGGTTGGCCTAAATGGCGACGACAGCCTGAACGCGATCAAAATTATACATACTGATGATTTTGGCCATGTAACTACGTCTGAAAACGCAACTGTAGCCTATGTTAAGCCCCTGACACCAGATGCTCCGGTGCTTAGCAATCCAACAACCAACACTCTTGATATTGCCATAGACAGCGCAAATGACGAGGCTGCAGGTCTTTCGTATGCAATTTATATTTCTCCGGCAGTGAGCGGGAACAACTGGGTGCAGGCGGGCGGTTCCGTGGGCGCTGTTGAAGCGTGGCAGACCGTGGGCGGGTGGAGTACAACGACCGTTGCCGGATTATCGTCGCCTGTAAGTCAGTATTCGTTCCAGGCAAAGAGCAGGAACAAATACAGCGCATCGGTCGAATCCGAGCTGTCCGTTTCCGCTGTTTCGGGAAGACCGGACCTGTACGACACGCTGTCCAATCCGTCCGGTTTTTCAGCAAGCCAGCGCGGGGACGGCTCGGATACGGTCGACATCTGGTACGAATTGGCCGACAACAATGCCGACGATACCATCTTAGTCTCGTACCGCAACGGAACCGGCGCCGCATGGACGGTCATCACCCATATGCTTGGCGACACGGGTGTTGTTCCCGCATCAGACCCGTCTGCGCACCGCCGCGTGCGCTGGCATGCTGCAGGTCAGCTTGGGACGTCGTTTGAGAGCGACAGCATTCAGCTGCGCATAGTCGCCCTGGACGACGACGGTTTCTCCGATACCCTTGCAATGGCCGCGGCCAATCTGCGCATAGATACAAAGGTGCCCGCGAGCGGGTCAATTGTCATTGCCGACAACAATGGAAAGACTGCCGACAAAACGCCGTCACTCACTCTTACCTCTGCAGGCGGCGACAGCATGCGGCTTGCCGGGACCGAGGCTGCTCTTTCGTCCGCGTCGTTCATCGCCTTTGCGTCTCCCTGCACAACCTTTGACATGACAACAGGACCCGGATGCGACGCGAATAATGGGCTCAAAAAGATATGGATTGAATTCAAGGACCAGATGGGGCATGTACAGGCATCGCATGTGTACGACAGCACCATCTACGACGGCGCTGCGCCCGACAATGACATGACGCTCACCGCAACGAATGTGTTTTTGTCAGATACGGTATTTCTCTCATGGAACCCGGTGGTAATTGATTCGGGGGACGCCGACAGCGTAGGCATATGGTACAAAGCCACTATTTTTCCATCTGGTCCCAATGATCCCACAGGTGTTCGTGCAGGCGTGTATTATAAAAACATAACCAAAGACACGCTTACAGGGCTTTCACCAGGCATCTATTATTTCATACTAACGGTAAGGGATACACTGGGAAACTGGTCAGATACGTTTTCAACAGCGGTTGTTTCTGTATTGATACCGTATGTGATGGATTTGAATGCAGAAGCAGGAACAGGGGCGGGCAATCAGTTTATTCCCATGAGCGGGACTACCGCAGGTGCTGATGCAGCCGCCATAAATGGAGTGGCTGACACTATCACAGGCACAGGTAAACTCCTTTCGGTTCCCCTCCAGAACAATGTTGGCGGCAATGGGCCTATTGATTCCCTGCGGCTCGATGTCTATGCGAAGAATACGGTCGTGAATAAAACAATGGCATTGACCCTTGTTGTGGGCGGCGCCCCGTACGAGGAAGCCTCGGCGCAAACGATCACGACCAGTTATGATTATTACACGCATTTCTGGAGCAAAAACCCTGCGACAAACCAGGCGTGGACCTGGAGCGACATCGACAATCTTCAGGCGGGCATAACCACCAAGACCGCTGGCGGCAGATACTGGGTGGACCATGCCAGGATACGGGTGCTCTACAATCCTCCGCCCGACAATGACATGACCCTGACGGCCTCGGCGCTGAGCCCCACGAGCGTGAAGCTCGAATGGAACCCCTCGGCCATTGACAGCGGCAATGCCGATACCGTGGGCATTTGGTACAAGACAACGGACTATCCGGACAGCGGCAACGATGTTACAGCAACTCTTGTTGGAAAATATCCAACCAATGTCATTGCCGATACACTCACTGGTCTTTCAGCAGGAACAAAATACTGGTTTGCCTTAACTGTCAGAAACAACAAAGGTGTCTATGCTGATACAACAGCGTCAGCGTGCGATACTATCAGATTAAATGCGCCGCCTGTTGTTGAGGGTTGGGACGAGGCTGTAAACATTGTGGCGGCTGAACGGACAGACGGAAGCGGGCTGGTTGATATCACCTACGAAGTGGATGACAATACCGAGGCAAATGCGATTATAACCGCGCAGTACTATAATGGAAGCACGTGGCAAGATATCCCCGACGGAAACCTGTCCGGTGACAAGGGGAGCATTGTCTGCAGCCCCTCAACGCATTATACCCTTGTCTGGGACGCAAAAACACACCTTGGCTCAACTGTGGAAGCGTCAAACTACAATGTCCGCATCATAGCCAATGACCAGCAGAGCAATAACAATTTTGATACCCTTGCATTGGCTGCAAGCAATCTTGTTGTTGATACAAAGGCGCCGGTTGTCGCCACAGCCATAATTTATACCACAGGGAATCCTTCGGCCGATTCGACCGGCATCCGGCTCGATGGTGCATTTACCGAGACAAATCCAGGCAGCAACACCTATTGGTACAAACTTAATGGAAGCGCGTATGTATCAGCCGCGGGAGATAATAATATTGCTAATCCTTCGGCACTTTTGATAAATCTCGCGTTGTTGGGCAGCGATAGTCTTGATGCAGTCAAAGTGGTGCATGCCGATGATTTTGGAAATACGACAACTTCAGAAAATACAACGGTCAGATATGTGAAGCCTATGCGCCCAGACAAGCCAGTGCTTTCAAATGCCACGGATAATTCCGTTGATGCAGCGGTGGATAGTGCAAATGACGAAGGCGAAGGCCTTTCGTATGCCATCCAGGTTGATTCTGCAGGGGCATTAACATGGGTTCAGGCTGATGGAAGCAGGGCAGGATCAGTTATATGGAACACGGTTGGCGGATGGGGGACAAAGACCGTGACCGGGCTTTCGCAGGGGACAAAATATCTATTCAAGGTCAAGTCACGGAACGTGAACAATGCCGCCACAGAGAGCGATTTGAGCGTTGCTGATTCATTGACAACGGCATTGACGGATTACAGTATCCTGACCTGGACCGGGACTGCTGATACGGCCTGGGGGAATGCGGCCAACTGGACTCCTGCCGCAGTACCTGTTGACACCACAGAGGTCGTTTTCAATACCGGTTCGGTGAATTGCGCGCTTGCGGCAAATGTTACGGTTCGTTCATTGACCACGACATCGGGCTATTCAGGCACGTTTGACATTGAGACGTTCACGCTGACCGTCAGCGACAGTCTTGTTCTTTCAGGCGCTTCTTTCAACGCGGCTGACGGAGCCATAGACGTCAACGGCAAGGTGGTAATGACCGGCGGTACCTTTACTGCTCCGGCTGTCGGATCTTTCACCATGGCCGGTGATTGGATAAAGAGCGGCGGCGATTTTATACCTTCATCGGGTACTATTACGTTTGACGGCACTGCGGGTGGTAAGGCCCTTACAATGTCTGCGGACACCTTCTGGAATGTCACGCTGAATGGTGCAGGCGGGGAGTGGATAAGTGGCGACAGGCTGGTTGTTGATGGCAAACTTGCACTGCTTGCCGGAACATTGGATATCTCGGTTGGCTCTGATACGCTGCATGTTGGGGACAGTCTTATTGTCGATGGCGGAACACTCGCCGTGGTCAACGGCGGTCTTGATGCCAATGGCGATGTGGTCATCTCATCAGGAACACTCTCCGGACCCACGGGGCACAGGCTCTGGGTCGCGGGCAACTGGAAACAGAGCGGCGGAACCTTTACCCACACGGGAATTTTCCGGTTTGACGGCACCACATCGGGCAAGACCATTGATCCCGGTGGCACGTCCTTTGTAAATGTTTATTTTGCAGGTACGGGAAGTGACTGGACCCTGCTTTCCGATTTTACCTCGGCGCAATTATATGTTAATCAGGGTACGCTCAAACTGGGCGATGGATTGACCCATAACGTCGGCATGTTCGGCTGCGGGAGTCCCGGGGCCATTGATTTTGACAACTCAACCCTCCGTGTAACCTCCGGTTTGGCGAATTTTACCTCGTTGACCACAGTGACGCCGTCTACTGGTACACTTGAATTTGCAGCAGCCGGTCTCCAGACCTTTACGCCAAAGGATGGTTCTACCTTCCCGCAAATCAACCACACTGGCACTGGTATTGTAAAACTGGCCACAAACAAGCTTCTGTGTAATGGTTTTAATCAAACCGCGGGAAGACTTGACCTCAATAGCATAGATCTTGAAGTAGTCAACGGCGGCGATTTCTCGATAACCAACGGGACGGCTAGTTCTATTGCAGACACCAGCCTCGACGGTACAACCATCACTGTTGCCGGAAATGCTTCGTTCAATGGCCAGGACGCCAACCTGCTTACTTTGAATCCAACCGCCGGCTGGACCCTTGCCGTGACCGGTAATCTAACAGCAAGTTACGCAAATATCGGGAATAGTAATGCGTCGGTTGCTCAAGGATTGGCCGCATTGAGCACGGACAGTGACAACAACAGCGGATGGATATTCGGCATTGCCGTATACGACACCAGCCTTGCTAAAACCACGGTGTATGGTGAGGAGCGGACAGACGGCAGCGATACCGTGGATATTTATTATCAGCTCCTTGATGCGGCTGGTAATGATGATACCATGAGCGTGCAGTATCGGAACGGCGCCTCAGGTACATGGACAGCTTTGACCAATACTACGGGAGATATAGGCGTGGTCTCCGGTGGTGATTCGTCGGTCCACCGTTTGGTACGCTGGCATGCGGCAGGTCAACTTGGAGCATCGTTTGAGAGTGACAGTATGCAGGTGCGGGTTATCGGCAGGTGCGCCGGCGGTGAATACGATACTTTGACCATGGCAGCCGCAGATATTGTTATTGATACTAAAACACCTGGATCAGCGTCTATTGTAATTTCAGACAACAGCGGTTTTACAAACAACGCAACGCCTGCGCTCACCATCGGCGCTTCTGGCGCAGATAGCATGCAATTCAATGTTAATGGCGGCGCATGGACATCGTATATGGTTTATACTACCTCCAAGAATGATCTTGATATTTCCACCGGAGGGGAAGAGCAAAAGAATGTGTTTGTCCGCTTCAGAGACATTGCGGGTCATGAGACCAGCGCGTTGCTGTACGATAGTACTGTGTACGATATTTCAGCGCCAAACACGCTCTCCCTTTCGGTTACGGATAACAGCGGATATACGAATGATGTAACACCTTCACTTACGATTAACGCTCTTGGTGCTGACAGCATGGCATTTCAGGTTGACGCTGAGGGATGGACTGCTTATCAGGCGTATGCTGTTTCCAAGACAGATCTGGATATTGCGAGCAATGGTGTTGGCCTTAAGAAGATATATGCTAAATTCAAGGATATTGCAGGAAACGAGACAGATGGCAGTCTCTATGATTCGACAATAGTTGATACCACGATCCCGACCGTTGCCATACAGAATGCGCCTGCCTATAAGAACAGCACAAGTGCCTTTAACGTCACAATCGAGTTCAGCGAGAATGTTACTGGCTTTGTGGAAGGGGACATTGGTCTTGCCAATGCTTCTACCAGTAACTTTGTTGCTGTTGATGGCAATACTTACACAGTGGATATCACACCCGATGCTGGTGGAAATATCACAATCGATGTTGCAGCTGATGTTGCCCAGGATGTGGCCTCAAACAACAATACAGCTGCTTCTCAGGTCTCTGTGACCTATGATGCTACGGTGCCGACCGTTGCTATCCAGAACGCACCAGCCTATAAGAACAGCACAAGTGCTTTTAATGTAACAATCGAGTTCAGTGAAAATGTAACCGGTTTTGTAGAAGGGGACATTGGTCTTGCCAATGCTTCAACCAGCAACTTTGTCGCAGTAGATGGTAATACTTATACCTGCGATATCACACCTGATGCTGTCGGGAATATCACCATTGATGTTGCAGCTGATGTTGCTCAGGATGTG
>MFYT01000049.1:48445-48974 GCA_001789205.1 Candidatus Raymondbacteria bacterium RIFOXYA2_FULL_49_16
ATAAGAACAGCACAAGTGCCTTTAACGTGACAATCGAGTTCAGTGAAAATGTTACCGGCTTTGTGGAAGGGGACATTGGTCTTGCCAATGCTTCTACCAGTAACTTTGTTGCAGTTGATGGCAATACTTACACAGTGGATATCACACCCGATGCTAGCGGAAATATCACAATCGATGTTGCTGCTGATGTTGCTCAGGATGCGGCTTCTAATAACAACACAGCCGCAAGCCAGGTATCTGTGACTTATGATGCAACAGTACCCACAGTTGCCATCCAGAACGCACCAGCGTACAAGAACAATACGACAGCTTTTAATGTGACCATCGAGTTCAGCGAAGATGTCACCGGCTTTGTGGAAGGGGATATCAGCCTGACCAATGCTTCGACCAGTAATTTTGTCGCAGTGGACGGCAATACCTATACGGTAGATATCACACCTGACGCTGTCGGGAATATCACAATCGATGTTGCAGCTGATGTTGCCCAGGATGTGGCCTCAAACAACAATACAGCTGCTTCTCAGGTCTC
>MFYT01000050.1 GCA_001789205.1 Candidatus Raymondbacteria bacterium RIFOXYA2_FULL_49_16
GGCCGTGATTTGTTCACGCGAACGCGTAAAATGATGATGATGAAATAGGGCTGTTGCCTTTGATGCGTATGTGTGCAAAAAAAATCTGTAAAAAGCTTGCGCGTTTCTGAATTTAAATGTATCTTTTTTGCGTTCGATATTTGAAAAGTTTGTTTTTTCAGGTTCCGTTGCGGATTGAAAGGGAATGCCGTGAAAACCGGCAGCGATCCCGTCACTGTAACGGGCAATGACCTCGGCCATTTATGCCACTAGCCCGATTAATCCCGGGCCGGGAAGGCGGCCGCAGCGAGCCCGGAGCCAGGAGACCTGCCTGAAAATTAAAAATCCTTCGCGGAAAGGTTGCGCATGCAGTCCGACCATCATGTGCCGTCCGAAGGGACGGCATTTTTATTTAAAAACATTTTCCCTTTTTCTCTTTCTGTCCCGTCGTATATTTATCCAGCGGGAATAAAAGAAAATATTTTATTGCTCAAGGACATGGTCGATGAGATCGAGCTTGTATTGTTTGAGAGTTATGACGCGTCCAACATTCCCACACCATCTGATATTCGTGAGTTCAAGGATATTGCAACAGACGCGGGTATCAGGTTCAATGTGCATCTGCCGCTCGATGCTGATCTTGCCCATCCTGAAGAAGGGCCGCGCAGACACGCTCTGGACACGGTAAACGAAATCATTCATTCCACCTGGCCGCTTGATCCTACAACATACACACTGCATATAAACAAACCTGAAAAACAGGAGCACGCACAGTGGCTCGACACTGTTCAGGAATCACTCATGCATGTTCAATGCCCTTCTCGGCTTGTGTCAATCGAAAATCTGAATTACGATCTTATTGAGATAGGGCCCGTTATCGAATCCATGGATTTTTCTGTCTGTATGGATATAGGCCATCTTATTGTCGATAAATATGATATAGCTTCATTCTTCAACCATTTTCGAGACAGACTTACCACCATTCATCTTCACGGTGTTGATGAAAACGGCAAAGATCATTTACCATTAAACGTGCTGCCTGAAGAAACATTGTTCACAATTGGCGAAACTATTCTTGAGCATGATTTCAAAGGGACATTGTCCATTGAAGTCTTCAGCTACGACCATCTCATGGCATCGGGTGGAATACTTGCCTGGAAAGCGTTGAAGAATTTTACCATGCGGCCCCAACAAGGATTTTAATAATGGCAAAAATTATTCTGGTTACCGGAGCATGCAGGAGCGGAAAATCAGCTTTTGCCCAAACCAAGGCCGCGGCCTTTGGTGAAAAGGCTGTTTTTGTGGCAACAGCTGAAGCAATTGATGGTGAGATGGCTGAAAGAATCGCAAAGCATAAACAAAACCGGAATCCCAATTGGGAAGTACTGGAAGCGCCTGTTGAAATTGGTTTGGCAGTTGGATCAGCACTTACTCACGTGCCTATTGTAATTGTCGATTGTATAACTATTTGGGTGGCGAATCTCATGCATTACAGCAGTGTTTTTAATGAGGAAAAGGCAGCATCTGTTGCAGAGGAACTGGTTAAAACTCTGTCCCAGGTTGAGGGTTCGGTTATTTTTGTTACCAATGAAGTAGGGTGGGGAATTGTTCCCGCAGACCCTCAGACCCGTCTGTACAGGGACTGCGCAGGACGTATAAACCAGATTATCGCAAATGCTGCTGATGAGGTATACATGTGTGTCTGCGGTATTGCGCAGAAAATAAAATAAGGGCAAAAAATGATTAAAAAAACCATTGAGAACATATCTGAGCCCAACCAGGCCGCCATTGCACTGGCGAAAAAGCGCAGCCAGGAGCTTCTGACCCCTTTACGCGCATTGGGCGAATTACTGACAATAGCTGAAAAAGTCGCGGGAATTACAGGGACTTTAAACGCTGATCTTTCGCGTAAAGCCATTGCAGTCATGGCTGGTGACCATGGAGTGACAGCAGAGGGCGTGAGCGCCTATCCAAGCGACATCACGGGCCTCATGGTGCAGAGCTTTGTGAAGGGCATGGCAGCCATCAATTCATTGGCAAAGAGCGGGAATATTGACGTCAAGGTCATTGACATGGGATGTAAGGCTGATTTCTCGGCCCTGGCAGCAACAGGTGCGATTATTGATAAAAAAGTGAAATCAGGCACGGACAACTTTGCGCAAGGACCTGCCATGAGCCAGAAAGAGGCGCAGCGGTCAGTGGAAAATGGCATTTCCATAGCACAATTGCTCATAGACCAGGGATACACTTTCATTGGCACAGGCGATATGGGTATTGGTAATACGACCCCATCAACGGCAATTGCCGCAACAGTGTCGGGAAAGCCTGTTCGCGAGATAACCGGCAAAGGAGCAGGCCTCGATGATGCTGGTTTGCAGAAAAAAATTGCCATTATCGAAAAGGCGCTGCTTCTGAACAAACCCGACCCTGCGCAGGGCATGGAGCTGTTGGCAAAGATGGGCGGTTTTGAAATCGGCGGCATTGCGGGAGTTGTTTTAGGATGCGCTGCACACAAGATACCTGTTGTCATTGATGGCGTCATTTCAACAGCAGGCGCCTGCATTGCCTATCTGCTTTGTCCGCGCGTCAAAGAGTATATGTTCGTTGCCCATGAATCGGAAGAAAAAGCGCAAAGGGCAATGCTCGAATTCATGGGTTTGCAGTCAATGCTCAATTTTCATATGAGGCTGGGAGAGGGGAGCGGTTGCGCACTGGCAATGCCTATTATCGAAGCAGCAATCAAAGTACATGGGACCATGGCCACTTTTGCCGATGCAGGGATTGCGCAATGAGTAGTGTTTTACGCGCCTTTTTTACTGCCATTGCCTTTTGCACCATTATTCCGATTCCAGGGTTTCTGCAGGAGAAAAACCGGTCGCTTTTCATGTTGTATTTGCCTATTGCAGGACTTAGTATCGGAACACTTGTTTCTTTGGTTGCCTATGCGTCTCTGCTTTTTGCAGGTCCTTTTGTTGGTGCGTTTCTCAGCCTGCTCTTTTATTGTGTTTTGACCGGCTGTCTGCACCTGGATGGCTTGGCTGACTGCGCTGATGGTTTTTATGGGAAAAAACCGCGCGAAAGAGTACTTGAGATCATGAAAGATTCCCGTATCGGCGTCATGGGAGGTGTGGCCATTGGGATGGCGCTCTTGGGCCGTTTTGCGGTTTTTTCCACCTTAAAGGTGGATTCTTTGATTAATGCGCTGCCCTTCTGCTGTATGCTGTCGCGGTCGCTTCCTCTTGTTTTTCCTCTGGTTGCGGACTATGCACGGCAAGAGGGAATATTGGCGTGTACGCCTCTGCCCGCACGGCTTGCTCTTTTTATCGCAGCCTTTATCTGCGCAGGAACTGTGTGCGCGTTTTTTCCCCTGCCTGGTGCTATTGCCCTGGCAAGCGGTATTGGGTTCATTTTCTACTGCAGACACAAGATCAGCGGCTATACAGGCGATTGCATGGGTGCGGTCATTGAAATAAGCGAGATTGTTTTCCTGATAATGTTTCTGATTGTGGAACGCCATGGATAATTGCAGAATAAAAAGACCGGGATTTGCCGTTATGGTCGCTTTGGCGTTTTGCCCGCTTTTTGCGCAGGTTGATTCAAATTATGAGATCACCGTAATTGGAAAACGTGACCTGCGGGAATTGACTTCAGCCACGGTAACGGTCATCAACAAAGAGCAGTTCCAAGGCAGCAGCGCAACTCTGAACGAGGTCATTGATGAGCAGGCAGGCATCAAAGTGCAGCGCATGGGCGGGCTTGGTGAATATTCGCCGGTGAGCATCAGGGGTTCGACTGCGGAGCAGGTGAAGGTCTATATGGACGGCATACCATTGAATTCAGCGAGCGGCAGTCTCGTGGATCTTTCGAAGATCCCTTTGTCGCAGGTGGAACGCATTGAAATATACAAGGGCAGTATTCCATCCTGTTTTCAGGGGGGAAATGGCAGCGCCGGCGTCATCAACATCATTACTGCTGAGGCAAAGACCCGGTTTGTCTCTGCCCAGGCAGGTGGTGGAAGCTTTGGCACCCGTTCTATTGGCGCTGCTGCTTCGCGGTTAGTGGGACCGGTTCGTCTGCTCACAGCCATCGACTACCAGCATTCTGCCAATGATTACGAGTGGCTCGATGACCGCGGCACAACCCTGGGCCGCAATCCGGAGCGCGACGATACCCTGCGCATTATGGAGAACAATGATTTTACCTCGTACAATGGCCTTCTCAAGGCTTCGTGGCAGCCCTTTCCCATGGACAGGTTGGAGGCTGTTGTGTCAGCGAATATGTACAACAAAGGTTTCTTTTCAACCCTGCAGGCGCCACCCTTCCGTTCACGATCCGAGAACAACAGGAATTCAGCCCAGGCCTCATGGAACCATGTTGGCCAGGCATACTCGCTCTCTCTCGAAGGTAGCGTTCGTTCAATGCGCAACGATGTACACGACCCAGATGGCAATCTTTTCTATGCTCCCCGGGATATAAAAGAAAACAGCCGGGCCTATGGTGCAAAGGCGGGAATCGGTTTTGTCCAGACCCAACAGGCATTTCTCGACCTGCTTTTTACTGGCGAACGGGAACGATACTGGGAGCAGGAAGTCGGTTCTGCTGCGGTGACGCGGCCGAATGCCGAACGCACCAGCGCTGCTTTCTCAATCAGCCAGACCCTATATCTGTTTGCGGAGAAATTGTCATTGAACGGTTCGTATACTGCTGATATGCGCATTTCGCGCGCTGATTCCATTGATTTCAGCAGACAATGGCATGCCACCACAGGATCCGGCCGGATTATGAAGAGTTATTCAAACTGGACCGTGGGAGCAAAGGCGCGACTGCCCTTTGGTTTTGCGCTCAAGGCAAATACAGGCACGTATTACCGCGTACCCGATTTTTTCGAACTGTACGGAAGCAATGCTTTTTTTATAGGTAATGCTTACCTTCGGCCTGAAACAAGCCGGAATACGGATGTTACTCTTTTATTCAACAGGTGTCTGCCATGGAAGTCAGAGCTCTCGACAGCCCTTTCAGCATTTTACAATACAATGGATGACCAGATTATCTACCGAATGTATGCGCATAATGTAAGCAAACCGGTCAATTTTGGTGATGTAGTCATTCGGGGCATTGAACACGAATTGGTCCTCAAACGCACAACCGTGAGTGCGGGAAACCAGCTTACACTCATGGTCTCCGAAATAATACGCACTGAGGCTGATCAATCCCTCTGTGTTGGGAAGGAACGGTCGTATCTGCCGCGGGTAAAAGAGAACGCCTATGTACGCTGGCGTTTTCATTCCCATGCTGAAGCTGGTTATGACCTCAATTTCCGATCAGAATATTTCAAGAGTGAATACAATTCCGCAATTGTGCCGTTAACCCTGACGCATGACCTTACGCTCCGGGGTTTTCTCCTTGGCGATCAGATAAAAATCACCGCTGAGATAAAGAACATAACTGATGAAACAATCCACGATGTTGAGGCTTTTCCTCTTCCGGGCAGGGCCTTTTATCTGACAACCATGGTTCAATTACATGTTTCAACAAATAAAAAGGAGTTTTAAATGAGAATGTTTGCAGCAACGCTTGTGGCAGCGATGCTTTTCGCACATTGTGCAAAGGATGCGCCAACTGCGCCGGAAAAAAAGATACCGGTAGCGGATACGACAACCGCGGATACCGCAACTCACATTGCTTTTACCACGTCGGTTGCTTTTACGGAAGGCGATCTGGGGTATCTGGGCGAAGATGCGGATACGTGCACGGGGGGAGGCATAGGTCTATCTGGCGATGCAGCGGTGTTTTCTTATCAGAACGCACTCTATGTTATTGACAGGACCAACAGCGTGCTTACCAGACTCGAAGGCGGGGTTGATACACCCAACGTTGCGTATCAATCAAATGTGGGAACCGGGTCAAACCCTAAGAACATTCTTTTCATCTCTTCCACCAAGGCCTACATCACCCGTTACAACATCGCGAGCCTGTTGATTATTAATCTTGAGACAGGGGATTCAACCGGTCATATTTCCCTTGCACCCTATGTTGCTTTTGCCGGCACAGACTCGGCAAAAACAGCCCCACAGATGGATGCTGGCTGCATTGTTGCCGGCAAAGTCTACATTGCCTGTCAACGTCTTGATCCGGACGCCTGGTTCGCTATTGCCGATACCTCTCTGGTCCTGGTCATTAATGGATCTACCAATGCTGTTGAAAAAGCCATACGTCTGAGCCTCAGGAATCCCGTGGACATGAAGGCGCACGGAGGGAAGCTCTATGTTTCATGTGTAGGTGCATATGGTATAAACGACGGCGGCATTGAAGTCATTAATCTCGCCACAGGGGCTAGCGAAGGAGTCATTATCGACGAAGCTGGTTTTTATGGTGATATGACCAATTTTATTCTTTCAGGTTCCAGGGGATTCATGATGGCGGGCGCAATGGTTGGTGGTGAATATCTGACAAAGATAGTACCCTTTGATTTGTCAGACTCAACTGTTGATGCTGCACTTTCGTATATTTCAGATGGTTTTGGCGGTCTTGCCACTGACAACGAATATGTGTATGTTGGTGAGCGGGGAGGATCGACCCCGGGCATTGTGGTCATTGACCCAGTAACAGGAGTAAAAGTAAAGGGTCCGATTGCAACCGGTATGGCGCCCTATAGCTTGGCCCTGTGGACAGTACAATAAATACATGAAATATATTATTGCAGTTTTGGTATGTTGTCTGGTTCTTGCATCATGCGGCATTATTGGAAAACAAAAAAAACAGGGCCAGGGAATTGTTTCCCTTATTCCCAGCGCCACTGAGATTATATGCGCCCTTGGACACGAGGCTGACCTCACAGGCGTGACTACCTATTGCACCTATCCTCCTGAGGCAATTGCCAGGATAACAAAGGTGGGCGATTGCATTAATCCGAACCTTGAAGCCATTGTACGGCTGCGTCCCGCGTATGTTTTTGCCGGTGATATGCAGAAGGAGGTGGCTTCGAAACTCAGGGGGCTTGGCCTGCGGACTGTTGTGCTGCCCGAACAGCGGCTCGATGATATCTATGCCTCAATCACTGAAATTGGCCGCCTCCTGGGATGCCCTGAACGCGCCACTGCACTGGTACGTTCTGTCCGTGATTCGCTTATGGCGCTTGCCAACAAACAGCCTGGAGAAAAGAAAAAGCGGGTCCTTCTTGTGGTTGGCAGGGACAGCGATAATCTGACCAATATTTTCACTGTCAATCGGAATACCTTTCTTTCCGAACTCCTGGATATTGCTGGTGGCGAATCCGTGTTCGACGATGCTGCCATGGTGTGGGCCAGTATTTCAGTCGAAGAGATCATCAGGCGCAATCCAGAGTATGTCATAGAATTGACCTCTGACAGCATGGGAACAGCGCTCTGGCAGCGGCTCGGAAGCGTTTCCGCGGTCAAACAGAACCATGTGCATGCCCTGACCAGCGATTTTGTCTTTATTCCCGGGCCGCGGGTGGTGGAAACCGCCCGTCTGTTGCAGGAGATCCTTTGCAGGGGAGAGCAATGATTCGCGCCAAGGACATTTCATTTTCATACAATGGCAAGCCACTGCTCAATATGCTCAATCTGACCGTGGGAGAGGGAGAACTGCATTGCATCATCGGGCCGAACGGCGCTGGAAAATCGACCCTCCTGCGTCTTATCGGCGGCCTGCTCGAACCCAGCGCCGGAGAGATCGCTTTAAACAGCGTGCCCATACGTTCGCTCTCCTTTGATGAGCGGGCCAAAACCATTTCTTTTGTGTTCCAGGAAAATTATACCGGGTTTCCCTTTACCGTGTATGAAGTTGTGCTTCTGGGCCGCCACCCGCGCCAGGACTCATTTTTATTTGATTCAGACGAGGACCGCGCCATTGCGGACGAGATGCTTTATCTGCTGGGAATTTACCAGTTCCGCCATAGGCTTTTCCGCACCCTGAGCGGCGGGGAGAAGCAGCGCGTGGCAATTGCCGCTGCGCTTGTGCAAAAAACCCCGATAATTCTCTTTGACGAGCCAACAGCTTACACTGATATCCGGTACCAGACCGAAATCTACCGCCTTATTCATGACATTACCCGTCAGCAGAATCTTACCTCCCTGGTAGTCACCCACGACATAAATCTTGCGTCATTGTACTGTGACAGGGTTTCAGTGCTCCATGACGGAAAAATTACCGCCTCGGGCAAGCCTGCCGAGGTCTTGACCGAGGCATTACTCTACCAGACCTATGGCTTGGGGGTAAAAATCGTCCGCCATCCTCTTGCCGATGTCCCTGTGGTCATCCCCATCAGGGAAGGGGATAACAATGCATAAGCGGCATCCTATGCGGGCGCTTATGCTGTTTGCGGGTCTGGCGATAAGCGCCATTGTTATTTGTCCCATGATTGGATCTGAGTGGATTAGCTGGAAGGTCCTTTTTTCTGCTGGATCGAGCATGGACCATGAGATTTTTTTGCGTGTGCGTCTGCCGCGCATGTTTCTGGCCCTGCTCGTTGGCGCTACGCTGGGTGTATCGGGTGCTGTGTTTCAGTCCCTTTTCCGGAATGCGCTTGCCTCGCCTTTTACCCTGGGAACCGCTTCTGGCGGCACATTTGGGGCGGTTTGCGCAATAAAATTTGGCCTCGATTTTTCAGTGTTCGGGTTCTCATCCGTCACTATTGCCGCTTTTTTAGGTTCGCTGATTGCCATAGCGATTGTCTACCGGATCGGACGCCAGCGCGGGGGCATAACCACCTCCACCATGCTGCTTGCGGGCGTTATCACCGGTTTTTTCTTTTCCGCACTCACCATGTTCCTCCATTTTATGATGGATTTTTCACAGTCGCGCCAGACCGTTGTGTGGACCATGGGAAGCCTGGCGATAACAGAGTATGCTGCGCTTGTAAAAATAGCGCCGTTTATCCTTGTGTCGCAGGCGGTTGTCCTTTCCATGGCGCGGAGCTACAACCAGCTCTGCCTGGGAGAGGAGATGGCGCGCACGCGGGGCGTGCATGTGGAACGGGTAAAGACAGCGAGCTTTGTGGTTACCTCGATAATGATAGGCGCCGCGGTTTCAGTTGCCGGGCCCATTGGTTTTGTGGGCCTCATTGTTCCGCATACGCTCAGGCTCATTCTGGGCGCTGATTACCGGCTTCTGCTTCCCGCATCGCTCCTTGGAGGAGGCGCTTTCCTTGTGGTATGCGATACTATAGCGCGAGTGGTGGTTGCGCCTTCGGAACTGCCTGTAGGCGTTATTACCGCTCTTTTGGGCGGGCCCTTTTTCATCTTTTTGCTATTGAAGAAATCGCCGGAGAGTTTTTAAACGCTGTCAGCGCCATGTTCCCGCTATCATGACGCGATGGGCGGTAAAGTCATCGTCAAACAGTACAAGATCAGCGTCCTTGCCAGACTCAATACTCCCTTTTTTCTTTTCAATGCCTAAAACACGCGCGGGCGTGAGTGATGCCATGCGCACTGCACAGTGCAGGGGAATTGAGACAGCGTTTACCAGGATGGGGATCATTTTGTTCAACAGCGTAGTGCTGCCGGCAAAGGCTGAATGGTCAGGAAGCATGGCGACCCCGTCGTTTACCTCAGCGTCAATGTCTCCGATCTTGAAATGCGAACCTTCGGGCAGGCCCGCACCTGTGCTGGCGTCCGAGATCGCGCATAAACGGTCCGGCCCAATGCAGGTATAGGCGAGTTTCATGAGGGTGGGGGGGAGGTGCCTGTTGTCAGCAATCATCTCAACGGTCAGAGTGTCATAGGTGAGTGAAACTTCGAGCAGTCCGGGCTTGCGCCATGGTCCTTCGCGCACGGTTGTTGATTGGGCGCTCCAGATGTGGGTTATATGGCGCACGCCTGCGCGAATCACAGGCGCAGCTTCCTCTTCTTTTGCGGCGCTGTGGCCTGCCGCGAGTACAATGCCTTTTTTGGCGAGTTTCCGCGCAAGGTCGGCGCTGCCGGGCAGTTCAGGCGCCAATGCGAAGATACGGATAAGTTCTCCGTATTTGAGGAAAATCTCAGCTGAACCGTCGTTCGGCGTGCGGATATGTTTGGGATTGAGGGCGCCTGCCATGGCAGGCGAAATGTAGGGACCCTCAAGGTGGAGGCCGAGTATTGTGGCGCCTTCAGTTAATTGGTCTTTATACTGTTGGAAAAACTTGAAGCATTTTTCAAGGTCGGGCAGGGAAGCGGTAACAAGGGTTGCGCACAGGGAGGTTATGCCGTTGCGCTCATGTTTGCGCGTTATTTTGGACCAGGCGCCGGCAGAGGGCTGATTGAAGGAATAGCCCATTGCGCCGTGCGTGTGGATATCGATGAGCCCCGGGCAGATCAGCCTGTTGTCCGCATCAATGATTTCGCACGACTGGGGAAGTGCGTTTTTTTCCACTACCGAATGTATGGCGCCTTTTTCGACAATAACGGCCTTGTCAGATACAACCTTATCGGAAAGAACTATACGCCCATTTACCAGTGCCAGCACTTTTTCACCCCTGCATATATTATATTATTGTGCATTAATATAATATATGTTCTGTTCCACTGAAACAAACCCTTTTCGAGCAGCATGACGCACCTCGTTATTGCCACGGTATCAGCACTGGCCATTTCAGCCATGTGTTCCCTGTTTGAGGCAGTGCTATATGCAACGCCCTGGAGCGCCATCTCCCGCATGATAAAGGCGGGGCATGGGTCGGGAAAGCTTTTTGAACAGCTGCGCATACATGTGCACAAGCCCATAACCGCCATTCTTTCACTCAACACAATCGCCAATACTCTTGGCGCCGCGCTTAGCGGCGCTTTTGCCGCGGCGCTTTTCGGACAGAAGTGGTTTATTCTTTTTTCAATCTGTTTCACTCTTGTCATGCTCATTTTTTCAGAAATACTGCCGAAAACCATCGGCGTCATCTATAGCCGCAGACTGGCGCGCTTTGTCGCCTATCCCATCCAGGTCATTGTCTGGATTTTTACCCCTTTTGTCTGGACCGTGGACAAAATCACCGCGATTTTTTCGCTCAGACGGAAGTATCAGGTAGATCCGCAGGACATTGTGGGCCTTGCCAGCATGGGCAGGAAAGAGGGCGTCATAGAATTCATGGAGGAAAAGGTCATTGAAAACATCCTTGTGCTGAAGCACAAACAGGCGCACGAAATTATGACCCCGCGTTCCGTGGTTTTTTCCCTGTCCGCCGACCTTACCCTTTCCCAGGCCATTTCAGGCGGGACTGCGTGGCCCCATTCGCGGGTGCCTATATACAAGGACGACCCTGAAGATATCGTGGGCATTCTCATGCATCGCGACGCGCATTCCATGCTGTGCGCAGGCCTTGAACAGAAAAAGCTGGCTGACATTATGCGACCGGTCCATTTTGTGCCCACGTATGCGCGTGCTGACAAACTGCTCAAAGAGTTTCTGGACAAGCGCCAGCACCTTTTTGCCGTGGTGGACGCAAAGGGCAATTTCGCCGGGGTCATAACGCTTGAAGATGTCCTCGAAGAGATCATTGGCAGGGAGATCGTCGATGAATTCGATCCTGCCATAGACATGCAGGAATTGGCGCGCAAGCGTCGCATGCAGGCGGTAAAAAACATCTAAGCACCGGGAGGAAGCTGTGGAAGGGGAGCAAAGCACAATTCAGGCCATTCGCGGGTCGCAGGAGGGCCGCATACTCTATTTAGGGCTTGCGCTGATCGGCGCGCTCCTTGTTGTGGTGCTTTTTTTTCTGGTCATTGACCCGCCCGTGGCGCGAACGCTGGTCTTCGCGTTTTTCGCCCATTCCATGGGCGGCAGGGCGGCGGGCATTGGTCTTTGTATCGCCACTGATTACGGAAGAATATTTACCATTGCTTATAATTTTTATATTGAACTGGCGCTGGTGTTTGTCTCATACGCGTCGTTTGTGCTTACGCTCAAACATTACATCAATTTTAAATACCTTAGTATCGCGGTAAAAAACGCGGAAAAAAAGGCCCATAAACACGAAAAGATCATTTCCCGTTTCGGGTGGGCAGGACTTTTTATCTTTGTCATGGTGCCGTTCCCGCTTACTGGGCCGGTACTTGGTTCGTTTATGGGTTATCTGATAAAAATGAAAATGCGCAGCATCTTTTCCGCTGTTTTCAGCGGTACGCTCGCGGCCATTGTGATGTGGACCTATTTTTTCAGCTATCTTGATAAAGGACTGCATATTTTCAAGTATGTTTTCGCGGTCATTATCGCCTTTGTCGTCATTTTCTCGTTTAAGTCGCTGAAGGGATGGTTCACCAAGGAAATACAGGACTGAATGCCGTTTGTCAGAGTCTCCGGCATATCCGGACTGGTTTTTGAGCCTCCTACGGAACAGCGAAAGAGAAAAAAACACATCTGCACGGATTGCTTTTTGTGCCAATGGTGCAGCGATGAACGGTGCGCGCTTTGTCTGAAGCGGCGCGTATGCGAAAGACAGGGAAAGAAAAAAAAATGAGAGAGTTGTTTCTGGAAAAGGGACGAGGATTGTTTTGAGGTGCGTGGCGCTATTCCGGTAGGGACCCCGGATCACTTTTCATCGTTTGGGACAATAGGCTTGTCGAATTCAAGACCGTATTTAAGGCCCCGTTCACCAAAGGCCTTCCATACGATTGTTCCCTTTACAGGCTTGTATTTTTCCTCGCCTTTGAGTTTGGCGTGCACCATGAGTTTTGCGCCAGAATCAAAAGAGAACCTGCTCTCAAATCCAATGCCGCCCAGGCTTACGTCCTGGATAAAATCGACGCCATCTGATTCGGGATCAATGGCAAGGGCCTTATGCTTCTTGAATCGTTTAAAGATGCGTTCGTCGGTTTCAGGCAGCCCCGCCTCAGTTTGGCCAAGGAAGGTGAGCAACCCGGAGAGATCGTTGCGGACAAAGGATATGTCGGCCATATCCGCATGTTGGTTTGTAGTTTCCCGTTCGTGGCAAGAGAGCGCGATTTTGAAATGCCCGGAACTCTTCAGCTTGCGCAGTTTGGACGATGCCTGAGCGGGGAGTGATCCGGCAATGACCACATCCGTATTACTGTATGGATACATTGAGAAAAACTGTTCCCAGTCTCTGCAGACGAAGAGATGTATAAATTCTTCTTTTTCGAGCGAAGCAAGCAGATGATTCAATTCATCGCGGTTTTTTTCAACAATGAATATTTTCAGCTTTTTCTCCATGATTATTTCTTGATAGTGATGACAGTGTTCAGACCCGTATAGTTGAAGATGTTTTCAAGATCCTGGCTGAGCCCTTGCACGCAGAGTTCACCTTGCAGTTTTTTCAGGCGTTTGGCGGCCTCGGTAAAGACGCCTATTAGTTCGCTGTAGATATAGTGGACGCGGGTCAGATCGAGGACCAGGAAGCGTTTGCCCGAGTCTATGAGTGAGAAGAGGTGCTTTTTCAGACGCTCAGCGTCCGAAAGCATGGAAAACTCCTCCTCAATGCACAGTATCATGTATTTTCCCTCCGCATGCACAGCCATACGGACTTCGTCGGTGGAAGGGGGCGCTTGTATGGCGGTTATGAAGCTTTCCTCGGATTCAAAGGTCCTGATGATGTTTTCGAGGTTCATGGTCTTAATCTTGTCCACAAGTTTCGGTTTGCCGATGATATACAGACTGCCATTTTTTTCGCCGATAAATTTCCATACCCATACCAGGATGCTGATGCCGAAGCTGTTGATGCCGTTGATATTTTTTAAATTTACCAGGATACGGGGCTGGGTCGCCCTGATGTTCCTGATGATATAGCCGCGCAGGTCGTCGGTTTCTTCGCCGGTAAAATCGCCGGTGATATCGAAAACCTGGTATCCGGCAATCTCGCGTATTGAGATGTCCATTCTAGGTATAATATAATCAAAAACCTCATGGTGTTACAATTTCCTTGACATGGCACAGGACAAATCATTTATTTCTTGAGTAGAGGCATTAGGAGGCGATAAAGGCTTTTTCCCTTAACCGGAGGTCCCCTATGAAAACGCTGAAAACAAGCTGTATGCTATCGCTTTTTGCGGCTTTCCTCATTTTTTCTTTTTCCGCATGCTCCAAGAACAAGAAAATAGAGTACAAATACTCCAATGGAAAATTGCAGGAGCAGTATGTCTGCGTTAAAGACGCTTATGGTAATATGGTGAAAAACGGGGTCTACCAATCCTGGTACGACAACGGCCAGATGATGCTCACTTGCGCCTATGTCAACGGGCTGCGTGAGGGACCTTTTACCGAATGGTACAACAACGGCAATAAGAAGGTTGAAGGCGCCTACAAAGGCGACAAGCGAGACGGCGTTGTCGCCGAATGGTTCGAGGACGGCAAGAAAAAAAGCGAACGTGGCTATGCCGCTGGCATCTTTCATGGAAAGACCCTGGAATATTATCCTGAAGGAAAAATCTGGCAGGAGGGCGAATACGCAAACGGCAAGGAAAGCGGCGTTTTTATTGAATACTGGGAAAACGGCTCAAAGAAGGCTGAAGGTTCCTATGTCAACGGCAAGGCCGAAGGCGTGTTCATCCAATATGGCGAGACAGGAGCAAAGATATCGGAAGCTGAATTCAAAGACGGAAAACGGGCGAAATAGCCCTGGTGTCCAAAGGGAGAAACATGGCATTTTACACGCTTCAGGAACTCAAGGTCAAATACAATCTGAACGACAAACAGAGAGCCAGAATTAAAGAGGCGATAAACAGCAGAAAGATCAGGTTCCAAGTAAACGAAGAACCGCTGCCAATGGTCACCGGTAAAAACAACCCGGGCCTTGATACGAAAATAGCGGTATTGAAGATAGACGAAGATGATGTCAGGAAAATATTGGAAATGTGAATTATCTGCTCAGCACTATTGTTTTCGTCTGGATCTGGTTTCCTGTTCTTAGACGGACAAAATAGACCCCGGCAGGCTGTAAAGAGGCGTCCCATGCCAGTGCTATTGGAACGCGTCCCACGTCCGTGAAATCCTTAACCAGCTTTCCCTCAATGTTGAAAACGCGCAGTTGCACATCCGTTTCCCTAGCCGGGAGTTTCCCGATACGTATGGAAATCCTGGGGTTGAAAGGGGTGGGATAGCAGGAGAGAAGGCGCGTAATGTTCTTTTCCGCTTTTTTCTCAACCCCTATGGGATATCCAGTCCCAGCGAAGAGATCGTTCTCGACAGCCGGACAGGTAACACTGCTTTTTATACGTACAAAAGAAGAACATGCCCGCACATAGTGTTCATAGCCTGAAGGGTACTGGGAAAGATAGTTGTTGAGGGCGCGCAGCGTATGTTCGAGATAGGTATGGCCTGATCGCACCACTGTGTCGTTCTGCGAGAAATGAAAATAGGGCTGCTGGGGCGTACCTTGCCAGAAAGAGTAAAGTTTTTTTGGCGACCATGCGCTCAATCCAGCCACGGTTATCTGTTCGGGGAAGCGCAACGGATCGCCAGCCGCATCAAAGGCCTTGTGGGCAATGATACTCGTTGACATATGGTTTTGTTTGCCATATTCGCCGTATGCTGAGTCGTGTGTTATGACCACCAGCGGTTTCCAGCAGCGCATGGCCTCGACAATCTGGGCCATCATCAGGTCTTCTGATCCTCCCCAGCTGCTTATTTCAGTCGCGTGATCGGTAAAAACATCAGTATCAAATTCATCGAGCGTCCGGTGGCCGGAGAAACCCGCGATTGCGGCCGCTGTGCGCAACTCGCATTTTTTTATTTCACCCTGCCTGCTAACATTATAGCCTCGTGCGTCTTTAGTTGTCCTGAGGGTGACAATGGGCACGGACGCATTAAGACCGTATTGTGCGCCCAGGCATCCGCCTCCCCAGATGACTTCATCGTCCCCGTGGGCGTGCACGATGAGTATTGGCGCTATTGTGCCGTTGAAGGGTTGCGGTCCCCGCTGTTTTTCCCATGTTGCTCCGCCATCGTGCGTATGGATGATCTGGCCGCATTCTCCTACGGCCCAACCGTGGCGGCTATCAGTGAAGAAGATTGAATTGAACCAGCCAGGGCAGTCTGTCCGGACCCATTCCCAGGTTGCGCCGCTGTTCACTGTCCTTAGCACGCCATTTCCAAGGTTCGAAATGGCCCAGCCAGTATCGCTGCTGATAAAGCGTATTTTCTTTATGTCAGCCAGGTCCAAGAGGGGTGCGGAAAGGGGGAGGACCTGCTGGATCCATGTTGCGCCGCTGTTCACGGTTTTCAGCAAACAGGCATTGTCGCCCACGGCCCAACCGGTCTGTGCAGTAATAAAAAGCACATCCCTGAAAAAGTTATATCGTTTGCCTTCATCAAAGGATTGAGTGACATCTGGCGCGTTGATGAGGGCCGCAGGCTCTTTTATATATGACCAAGTGACACCTCCATCAATGGTTTTTTTTATCAGGCTGTCCTCGCCAACAAGGAATCCGGTGGTTGCGTCGATAAAATCTATGCCAAAGAACCACTTGCCTGAAGCGGTATCGTTTGTTCTACTCAGGCCACTGTAGGCGAATTGCTCCCAAGTCTGTCCAGCGTCCTGGGTGCGGTAGACCGATCCAAAGCTACCGCATACCCACCCTCTGAGGCTATCGATGAAATCCACATCAAGGAGCCATGCCGGGGGCTTTGAAAAGATATCGGGATAAAATGCCGGGACATTCTGTTCGTGCCAGGTAATACCGCCGTCATCGGTTTTCAGGATTATTCCCATTGCATTACGAGTGCCCGATGTATTGAGCAGCGCGGGGAAATCCGTCGCCTCGGTAAAGGTCAGACCGCCAACAGCCCAGCCCAGGTGTTCGTTCACAAAGCAGAGCGCCTCAATAAAATATCCTTCAGGTACTGCGCCATTTTCCCAGGTTTCGCCGCCGTTGGCTGTTCTCAGGATTGTTCCGTTTGCTCCGCATGCCCAGCCATGGAGGCTATCGGCGAAACAGACGTCCGCAAGTGGTTCGAAACCGGTTTTATAGAGATAGCCCTGCTGGGCAAAGAGGGCGGTAACGCACACGAAAAGGAGGAAAAAAAACGACCGCATAAATACTAATATACTATCTTGCGCCTTGCTTAGTGACAGTGGAAAATAATGGTTTATCATATACATTTATGCTGCTATATTTGTTCTTTCTTTTTTCTCATAAGAATTTGTATTTTAACACATTAAGAAATTATTGGGCGATTGGCACAGTTGGTTAGCGCGCGTGCTTCACATGCATGAGGTCGGAGGTTCAAGTCCTCTATCGCCCATTTTATTTTTTTTATGCATACAGAACCAACCTCTGTTTCCAGTCCTCTTCACCGGCAGTCATGTGTCGGGTGCGATGCCGCGTGCTGCAGATCGGTCTCGGTCCAGTGGGACAAACCAGTGACATCAGAGGATTGGGACAGGATCAGGTGGCTTATTCTCCACAAAAACACCCAGGTATACGAAGACCACGAAGGCGACTGGTTCATTGATTTTTTCACTGACTGTGTCCATTTGCGCAGCGACCAGCGGTGCGGTATCTACGACAATCGGCCCGACATATGCAAGGAATACGCAAACGACGAGTGTCTGAAACATGGCGACGATAAGTACTACAACCGTATTTTCAGGACACAGGAAGACATTGATGCATACCTGGCTTGCAATTAACCGGGTATTAATGTACTTTTATCTGTAATACACCCATGGAAGCGAAAACCATGCAGCTTGCCGCGCTGGTCGGCATGAATTACCCTCAGAGCGTTCTTGACGAGGCCAAGACCATTCTTGCGGCCATTTTCCCCTCTTCGCCTTTTCATCAGATCGAGACCGTATTCAACGATATTGTCAGACTTTTCCGGGGTGAGTTTCCAGGATACAAGAAATGCAATACCGAATATCACGATTTGCAGCACACCACGGATGTTTTTATCGCCACCGCGCGCCTGGTGCATGGCGCTGTCCTGCACGGAAAAAAACTGAGCCACAAGGAGATCACTCTTGCCATGGTCTCAGCGCTTTTCCATGATGCGGGATATATCCAGTGCGAGTCAGAGGAAAACGGCACTGGCGCACAATATACCACAGTGCATGTCAAACGGAGCATCTCATTTCTTAAAGATTATTTTCGCGACCGCCAGCTTCTTGAACAAGATGCCCGTATTTGCGCTTTCATTATCGACTGCACCGAGATCAGCCAGGACATAAAGAAGACCCGATTTCCCTCGCCTAGTATAGAACTTTTAGCAAGAATTCTTGGGACCGCGGACCTTGTGAGCCAAATGGCGGACCGAACTTATCTTGAAAAGCTGCTTTTTCTGTTCTATGAGTTTCTGGAGGGCGGTATCAAGGGATACGAGGCAGAGGTCGATATCTTACGGAAGACAATCGGTTTTTATGATTTTGCAAAGAAACGTATTTCAGACGACCTTGGCGGTGTCAACACCTATTTTCAAGCTCATTTTAAGGTTCGTTGGACCACTGATTCTGATTTGTACGAAATCGCGATAGCGCGCAACATGGAATACCTCAAATATCTCATGGAAACCCATCAGACCGACTACCGGACAAAGCTGCGTCGCGGCGGTTTAGTGGAAAGGCTAGAGGAACAACTGAAGAACAATGTTTACCCGGCAACAGGCGGAGGAACGGACAATGGCTGATTTTACAGTGATGAAGGAAGGTTTGCTCGACGGCGACGCTCAGATCGTGGAGCAGGAAGTGAAAAGAGCGCTCGAACAGGGTTGTTCCGCGGAACAAGTGCTCCAGGAAGGGCTCATCAGCGGCATGGACATCATAGCGGGAAAGTTCAAGAAAAACGAGGTCTTTGTTCCCGAGGTATTGCTGGCTGCCAGGGCCATGAAGGCGGGTATGGGCCATCTCGAAGCCATGCTTGCTAAAACCGGGGTTCAACCGTTGGGCAAGATACTCATTGGTACGGTTAAAGGCGACCTTCACGACATTGGTAAAAATCTTGTGGTCATGATGCTTCGGGGAGCGGGTTTTGAGGTCCACGATATAGGCATTGACCAGCCGCCGGAGAATTTCGTGAAACAGGCGCTCGAAAACAACTATTCCCTGGTGGGTTGTTCCGCGCTCATCACAACAACCATGCCAATGCTTAAATCTGTTATTGACGCATTTTCCGCCGCGGGTCAGCGCGGCAAAGTGAAAATTGCCGTGGGTGGCGCTCCGGTTACCCGTGAATTCGCCGAACAGATAGGCGCCGATGGTTTTGCCGACAATGCGGCAGGCGCTGTTGACGTGTTCAAAGGATTCCTCAAAAGCAGCTGATCCGGGCAACGCTGATTAACTGAAGCTCTTTACCGCCTCATCAACAGTGTCGTACAGTTTTATTTCAAGCGACAGATTCGTGAATGAGAAAAGATTGCGTACCAGGTTGTTGGGGTTGGCTATCTTCAGGTCGCCGCCGTTGCCGCGCGCTTTGTTCCTGGCCGCGAAGATGACCGACAGACTCATACTGCTCAAGTAGTTCGTTTTTTCGATATTCAGCACGAGCCGGATTTTATTGGCATCGAGAAGGTCGTGGAGCGCTTTCTTGAAATGCGCGACATTCTCCTGCATGATGCCGCCTTCGATATTGATAATATCCACAGGCCCCACAACAGTTGTTTCGATCTTCATGCGTTTGTTCTTTCGATTAAGTCAATAAACACATCGGCCATGTCCTTGTGAAACTGGGTGCCGCCGCACCGCCGAATTTCATCAAGCGCCTGGGTCTGGGACATTTTTTTCCGGTACGAGCGGTCCGTGGTCATGGCGTCGAATGAATCGGCTATGGCAAGGATGCGCGCACCATAGGGAATTTCATTGCCATTGAGCCCGTGCGGATATCCTTTGCCGTCGAACCGCTCATGATGGTGCAGGACGATTGGTATTTCCTTTTCGAGGAACTTGACGTCCTTGAGAATATTGGCGCCGATGAGCGGATGCTTCTTCATGATTTCGAATTCCTTGGCAGTAAGTCCGGTTTCCTTGATCAGGATTTCCTGTCCAATGCCGATTTTACCGACATCGTGCAGCAGGGCCGCGTTTTTTACCACATCGACTTCTTTTTCCGGCATATTGAGCGCTTTGGCGAGCAAGACCGAGTATTTTGCCACGTTTTGCGAATGTTCCTTGGTATAGTGGTCTTTGGCGTCAATGGCGCGCACCAGGGCGTTGGTCGATTCGACATAGGTGGTGCGCATACGGTTGGAGAGCTCGAGGAACTTTGATTTCAAATCGTCGATGCCGTATTGGTCCAGCACTGATTCCTCCACCTGTTCCTGCTCCTTCCAGATGCGGACAGTATTGCGGCCCTCGTGCTTTGCCTGGTAGAGCGCGGTATCGGCCCGTTCAATGAGCTGCTGCTTGGTGGTAATATCGTTCCGGTAATCGGCAATGCCCACACTGATGGTGATATGGATTGAGTGCGTTCCGTTCGAGAAGACGTTTTTCTCAACCGCTCCATGGATGCGTTCGGCGAAAATGGTGGCGTCTTGGAGCGAGAGATTGGTGAGAATCATGAATTCCTCGCCGCCATATCGTCCGCAGATGTCCACTTCGCGCGATTTCCGTTTCAGGATCTCGGCTATTTCGCATAGGACAAGATCGCCAAACTGGTGACCGTAGGTATCGTTGACTTGTTTGAAATGATCGAGGTCGATGATGAGGCAGGAGAGGAGGCCGCTGTACCGTTTCGCCCGCTTGAACTCGAAATCAAAGCGTTCCTGCAGAAAGCGGTGGTTGTAGAGCTTGGTGAGACCGTCGGTGATGGAGAGCTTCATCAGCTCCTTGTTTTTCTGGTCCAGCTCGTCGAGCAGCACTTTCTCCGATGCAAGCGCGAATTTCAGGTTGCTGAGGGCCTTTTTTAGTTTGCGTTCCGTCTCCTTACGCTCGGTCACGTCGCTGATAGACCCTGCCATACGCACAGCTTCGCCCTCGTCGTTGCGTATGGCAATGCCCTTGCACAGCACCCAGCGGTAGTTGCTGTTCTTTGCCCTAAGCCTGAATTCGCTTTTTAAACGCGGAGTCGCGCCATGGAGATGCTCGTCAAGCTGCGATTTGAGCCTTGATATGTCCTCGCTGTGAACGCGATCGAACCATTCGTTGGGAGTATCGGATATTTCCTCTTCTGAAAATCCGAGCAGTTCCTTCCAACGCGGGGAGAAATACATGGCATTGCTCGTGAGGTCCCAGTCCCAGATGCCGTCGTCAGATCCAAAAACAGCAAGCGCGTACCGTTCTTCGCTTATGCGCAGTTGATGATGGTCGTGTTCGCTCATTGTTTTTTAAATATAACTTATTGGCAAGCTGTCGCCCTATGGGAAAAATAAAAAAGGACCTGCAGTGGTTTTCCCTGCAAGTCCCTTGAATTGTGGAGCTTAGCGGACTTGAACCGCTGGCCCCAACGCTGCCAGCGTTGTGCTCTACCAACTGAGCTAAAGCCCCGTGAAATTTTAAGATTAAATAATATACATTCAGGTTTGGGTGGATGGCAAGATTGGGTTCAGGACCAAAATTTTATTTTAATACCCCTTCATTTTTGACAATCACCCCCGCTATTGTTTATCTTTCCCATAATGAAAACATATCTCGTCACCGGCGCAGCAGGCTACTGATGGATCGCGAATATCTTGTCTATTTAGATGAGAAAGAAAGATATCGTCATAGGCATAGACGTACAGGAAGGGAAATAGTCGGATTCGCCATCCAATACGAAATGCTTTTTAAAGACAAATGGCTGCCCGTTGTTAGATTTGATTCGTGGCACGGTTTCTCGCACCGGGATCTGTATCATCGGGATGGAACAGTGACAAAGACACCATTGTTTATCAGTGATCTGAACGATGCGCTGACTTTTGCCGAAGAAGACTTGAAGGCAAATTTTAAAAAGTACCGGGATTCCTTTTTGAAAGGGGAATGAACATGAGCCTGACCGAAAAGAATGTTGAGTTAGCCTCTGAATTCAGCAAGTATATCTTCGATCATCCGGAACTTGAATCCAGGATTCCGGGAGATGCCTCTATTGTTTTATTGCCGGAATATGACAAAGTTCTACGCAGCCACAACCTGAAGACTGGAAAACAGATGGAAAAAGGCGGAAAGAATGTCTTTTATATCCGCATTAAAAGCCTCCGTCCAAGAGTTCTCTCTAGGATCGAGCATGTTGCCATGGGTGCTTGAGGTTTCCAAAAGAATGAAAACATACCTCGTCACCGGCGCAGCAGGTTTCATCGGGTTCCATGTATCCCAGTTTCTTCTGAAACGGGGTGATACTGTGGTTGGCTTGGACAGCGTAAATAATTACTACGACGTCACTTTGAAAGAATCCCGCCTTAAAATCCTGCACGAACAGAAGAACTTCTCGTTTAACAAGGTGAACATCGCCGATGCCGCAGGAGTCAAGGCCGTGTTCGATGCACACCATTTCGATGCGGTCTGTCATTTGGCTGCCCAGGCGGGCGTGCGTTATTCCATCACCAATCCGCGCGCATATCTCGAATCAAATGAGATTGGTTTTTTCAACATCATCCAGGAGTGCAGGGAGCATAAAATTGGCAACTTGGTCTACGCGTCATCGTCCAGCGTTTACGGGAGCAATAAAAAGGTCCCTTTTTCAGTCGAAGACAGGGTCGACCACCCCATTTCGCTCTACGCGGCAACAAAGAAGGCAAACGAACTGATTGCCCATACATACTCCCATCTTTTTGGTTTGCACACAACCGGCCTTCGTTTTTTTACCGTCTATGGCCCCTATGGAAGGCCGGATATGGCTCTTTTCCTGTTCACCAAGGCTATTCTGGAAAACAAACCCATTGATGTATACAACTTCGGCAATATGAAACGGGATTTTACGTATGTGGACGATATTGTCAGCGGCATACTAGCCTCGTTGGACAAACCCCATGTGTACGAAATTTTCAATCTGGGCAATCATAGTACGGTAAATCTTCTCTATTTCATCGAATGCATTGAAAAAGAGCTTGGGAAAACCGCCGCAAAGAACATGTTGCCCATGCAGCCGGGAGATGTTGAGGCGACCTGGGCCGATATTGATCATTCGGAGAAGATGATCGGTTTTGCGCCCAAGATTAAAATAGAAGAGGGTATTCGCAGGTTTATTGCCTGGTACCGGGAATACTATGGCGTATGAAAAGAGTTGATGTTTTTACTGACGGCGCATGCAAGGGCAATCCTGGCCCTGGCGGATATGGTGCCATTCTCAGATGCAATGGAAGGGAAAAAGAGATTTCCGGCGCTGAAGCAAATACCACCAATAATCGGATGGAACTCACCGGTCCTATCGTCGCGCTAAAACAACTCAAAGAGCCTTGCCAAGTATCAATTTGCAGCGATTCACAATATCTTTCCAAGGGCATAACCGAATGGATTGTCCGTTGGAAGCGGAACGGGTGGCGGACCGCGGCACGGAAACCTGTGCAAAACGAGGACCTGTGGCGCGAGATAGACACACTCTGCCAGACCCACACGGTTGCCTGGAAGTGGGTGAAGGGCCATGCGGGCCACACGGAAAATGAACGGTGCGATTTCCTGGCAAACGAGGCCATCGACCGTATGGCAGGTGTGTACCACAAAACATAAAAGATGGAAAAAAACTACAAAAACTACTTGACGAGAGATATTCAATATTTTTATCTTATTATCAAAGAAATAGTATATTTAGGGTCCATTAACCTTTAACGTAAGGAGTGTCCATGGCACGAATCAGCAAAGAAGAATTGGTAAAGCTTCAGAAGAATCTGAAGACCGATGCGGCAATCGGTGCGAAGTACGGAATCACCCGACAGGCTGTCCACCAGCTCAGGGTAAAGTACGGCATCGATTACAACCGTAAGAAGAACCTTGACCGCGACCAGAAGATCGTGGGTCAGTATAAAAAAGGCAAAACCGGCGCCGATATCGCGAAAGATATCGATCTTTCGATTTCGCAGATCTATCGCGTCATCAAGAAATACTCAAAGGGCAAAGCGGCCAAGCGCGGAAGAAGGAGAAAATAAGCGTTTAGCCTTTTGATGGCAGATTTAAAAACGGCCCTCGGAAACGGGGGCCGTTTTCTTTTATATTTTATCCAACCATGATTTCCAACCATCAGGAACGGCTAAAACTCTTGCCGCAGCTGCCCGGCATATACCAGTTTTTGGAAAAAGGGATCATTATCTATGTAGGAAAAGCCAGGGTCCTGCGCGACAGAGTCAGATCGTATTTTACCCCTTCAAATAGCGACCTGAAGGTGCAAGCCATGGTCTCGCGCGCCGATGATGTTGAGTGGATCGTCACTGGATCGGAAATTGAAGCGCTTATTCTCGAAAATACCCTGATAAAGAAGCACCGGCCCCGCTACAATATAGACCTCAAGGATGATAAACGATATCCCTATCTTCATGTCACGCTCAACGAGCCCTTCCCGCGCATCGAAGTTGTGCGTTCGCTAGCAAAAAGAGGGGGGCGCTACTTTGGTCCCTATGTCGATACGGCAAGCATGCGGCGGGTGCTTAAAATGGCCGAGGAGGTCTTTCATCTGCGTACATGCGCCAAGGCGCTTCCGCTGAACAAACCCGGCAGGCCGTGCATCAATTTCCAGATGGGAAAATGCCTGGGACTCTGTTCCGGGGTTGTCATCGGCGAACAGTACCGGCAACAGGTTGACCAGGCCCTTCTTTTTCTCTCTGGAAAGAACAAGGCGCTGGTGAACGAGCTTGAGGACGCAATGGTGTGCGCATCAGGTGACCTCGAGTTTGAAAAAGCGGCTGGTCTGAGGGACGCCATTGCCGCCATTCGCTCGGTTATCCGCAAACAACACATGGCTTTCAACGAAGCCATTGACCGGGACATCATTGCCGGCGCAATGCGCGGCAAAGACGCCTGCGTCACGCTTTTCATGGTCCGTGAAGGCGCGGTGACAGGACGTCACCATTATTTCATGAAAATAAGCGGCAATGAAAGCGACCCCGAGCTTTTTGAATCATTCATAGAAAACTATTACAAAAAGGAGCTCTATATCCCCGGTGAAATCTATGTCCAGTCTTTGCCGGCAAACAGCGACATGCTCAATCCATGGCTTTGCCATGAAGCAGGAAGGCCGGTTTCCATTGTCCAGCCCCAACGAGGCGAAAAGGTACGTCTCATGGAACTGGCGCGACAGAACGCCGAACTGCTCCTGCACGAGTTGTTCCTCAAACGGGACAAGTATGCTGCCAGGACAGCTCCTTCCGTGGAATTTCTGATGAAGGACCTTGGCCTTTCTCTTTTACCGTGGCGGATAGAAGCGTACGACATCTCCCATATACAGGGCAGCGACACCGTAGCCTCGCAAGTCACTTTTATCAACGGCAGACCTCAGAAGAGCGAATACCGACGGTATGCCATACGCAGCGCAGGCGGGTCAGACGATTATGCGGCAATGAAAGAGGTGATTGAGCGGAGGCTTGCGCGGACCAGCGGCGATGCGTCAAAACTACCCGACCTTTTTCTCATTGACGGCGGCAAGGGCCAGCTCTCTTCAGCCGTTGGGGTGCTTGCGGGCCGCGGTCTCGAACACCGGCAGATAGTATCCCTCGCAAAGCGCCTTGAAGAGGTCTTTGTGCCGGGCAAAGAGGAGCCCATCGTCATCTCCCGGCGCTCGCCCGGACTCAGGCTCCTGCAGCGCATCAGGGACGAGGCGCACCGGTTTGCCGTGAGCTATCACCGGAACAAGAGGGCCAAACGCCTTTTGCACTCTGAACTCGATGCGCTTGCGGGCGTGGGGGAGAAACGAAAGGCGCTTCTGTTAAAAAAATTCGGATCTGTCGAAATGGTCAAGAGGCAGGACGCTGAAAGCCTGGCTGCCGCGGGGCTTCCGCGTACGCTTGCCGAGACGCTTGTCGCCTTGTTCCAGAGCGGTTAATTGTTCCGCGCGCCCATCACCGCTTTTATCGCAAGTTTTTTACCCTGTCTGAGGATTTTACATTCAACGGATTTATGCGGTGCGCTATGGGCGACCATGTTCCGCAGTTCGTGAATGGAATGGATATCCCTGCCATTGAACGCGAGAACAACATCCCCATTTTGCAGTCCGGCCTCTTCAGCGGGGGATTTTGGCTGAACGCGGGCGATCAGGGCGCCTTCCGCTGATTGCAGGTCAAGGGCGTTGGCAAGATCGGGATCAATGGCCTGGAGATCAACACCCAGCCATCCGCGACGCACATGTCCTGTTTTTATGATGGATTCGGCCACCCAGGCGATCAGGTTTGAAGGAATAGCAAATCCAATGCCAATGTTTTCCGAGTTTGGCGTTAGGATCAGGGTATTCATACCTATAAGTTGGCCATCAAGATCTATAAGCGCGCCACCGCTGTTGCCGGGATTAATAGGCGCATCGGTCTGGACATAATCAACATACAGGTCGGAAGTGAATGTGGTGTGGCGTCCAACAGCACTCACAATGCCCGAAGTGACTGAATTTTGAAGGCCCATGGGACTGCCGATTGCAATGACCCATTGGCCCGTGTTCAGCGAGTCGGAATTTCCAATGGGAATGGGTTTTGTGGAAACGTCGATTTTGAGCACCGCGATATCCGTGAGCGAATCGATCCCGAGCACGCGCGCCGCGTATTCCTGCCTGTTTTCGAGCGCAACAGTGATGGTTTGGGCCGCTTTCACCACATGGGCATTAGTAGCTATATGGCCTTTCCGTGAAATGACAATTCCCGAACCGCTGCTTTGGGACTTAAGTTGGGCAGGAGAGCCAAATAGAGGCACCACTGTATCAGTACGTTCGGTTTTAATAAGTACTACCGATGGACTGAGCTTTTCAACAATATACGAAGCAAGAAGACCCTGGGCGTCTTTTTTCCGCAGGACCTCAGGGGCCAGTTGGGCGCCGCCAAGGAAGCTGGTTTTTGGCAACCGGGGCAGGATATGGGATTGGAAAACAACAACCAGGCCAATACCGAGCACGAAGATAAACAAAGCCTTTTTATAGAGTGATCCCATTGTGCATCAGTCCTTGTGTTTACGGGCCTTGCAGGCGCGCTGCCGCACTGCCTCAAAAATGACCACAGCCCCGGCCGCTGAAACGTTCAGGGAACCAATAGGGCCCTGTGAAGGAATATGGACCACTTCGTCGAGGTTGCGCCTCACGTGGGGCCGTATGCCCACATTTTCCCCTCCGAGCACCAGGGCAATGGGACCCGAGAGATCAGCGTCATGGAGGCTGCGGCCTTGTCCTGATTCGCATCCCACAATCCGGATGCCCTGTTCCTTCAGCGACTTCAATGTAGCAGGCATGTCGTTTACCCGGGTAATGTCCATATAGGTGATTGCGCCCGCGGAGGCCTTTTCCGTCCCATAACTCAGACCTGCCGCTCCTGTACGAGGCAGAATGATCCCATGCATACCAGCGCACAGCGCGGTACGTACGAGCGCGCCCAGGTTTTGCGGGTCTTCGACGCCCTCGGGAATAAGCAAGAAGGGGCTCTCCTTTTTTTCGTTAACAGCAATAAGAATTGTGTCAAGCGATGCGTATTCCTTTACCGAACAGCGCGCAAGAACGCCCTGGTGGTTGCCTTTGTATATCTTGTCCAGCTTGGCGTGAGGAACAAGGTTGACCGGTATTTTCCGTTGGCGGGCTATCTTTAGGATTTCAAAGAGCCGTTGGTTTTTCAGGTCGTTCTGAATAGTGACGCTTTCAAACGAGCGGCCTGCCACAAGGGCCTCGCGGACGGGATTTATTCCCGCTATAAGCTGAACGCTGTTTTCATTTTCCATAGTTTGGGGCCTCTATTGTTTCAAGGGGTGAAAAGACGAGGTCCATGGGCACATCGTGCTCTTCCTTGGGAATGTAATATGCGTAAATCTGCTCATTGAATGCAATGCCCCAGAGCGGTTTTTTTCCTTCCAGGGGCGACAGGAAGCGGTCAAAATAGCCCATGCCGCGGCCCATCCGGGTACGGTTGCGGTCAAAGGAAACGCCTGGCACAATAAAGAGGTCTATGAGCAGCGGGGCCGAGGGAATGCGAAGCTTCTCGATTGGTTCGGGTATCTGGTAGGCGCCTGGCGCGCAATCAGCGTCAATGTCGCTGATATACGCCGCCCTCAATTCGCCGGTCTCCTTTATGCAATAGGGAATACAGACTGATTTTCCCGCAGTAAGAGCGTTGCGTATCAGGGGCTGGGTATCGACCTCCTCGGGAAGGGACATGAAGCAGAAGAGCGTGCGCGCAGCTGCATAAGCAGGGTGCGAGGTGATTTTTACGGTTATCTCGGCGCTCTGCCGTGCGCGTTCCTCAATGCTCAATTCCTTGGCAAGGCGCAGACAGTTTCTCCGGATGCTTTCACGTTCAGTTGTCCGGATCTTTTTCTCGTCGTGGGGAGGCTCGGTTATTGCCATGAGTTCCCTGGTGAATTCGTCCCGGTATTTCTTGAGCGAACCGAACAGCTTTCCCAGGTCGCGCATGATACCCGAGACCCCCTTTGCACCGAAAAGAATAAGGACAAGGACTGTAACGAGAACAATTTCCTGGAACCCGATACCGCTGTTCATTTTTTTCTCCGCGCGCAGTAAGAGACGCCTATGCTGAGACCGTAGAGGACCAGAAGGGGGGCCGCCATGAGGGTCTGGCTGAAGACATCTGGTGGAGTGAGAATGGCGGAAATGATGAAAATGATCACGATTGCGTATTTATATTGGCGCACCAGAAAACCAGGAGTTATGATCCCCAGCCGGGTGAGTATAAAAGAGAAAATGGGCATTTCAAAGACCAGCCCAAAGGCCAGGAGCAGCTTGACGATGAACCCGATATATATGTTGATTGAGAGCCGCGCGACAAGATCGACTGTGGAGAATTCAAGCAGGAAGTTAAAGGCCACGGGAAGCACCAGGAAATAGCAGAAGAGCACGCCGCCGACGAAGAAAATCGTGGTGAAAAAAACAACCGGTACAATCAGGCGCTGTTCATCATGGAAAAGACCCGGCGCTATAAAGCGCCATACCTGGTAGAGGACAATGGGGATGGCGGAAAAAAGGCCGCCAAAGAGGGCTATCTTGATGCTGACCATAAAGGCTTCGGTCGGGTTGGTGTACATCAGTTCCGGAGGATGCTCGAGCCCGCTCAAGGGGTAGCCGGTGAATAGGGAGAGGATCTCTTTCCAGAAAAAATAGCAGGCGCTGCCGCAAACAAAAACGGCGATGACCGACTTAAGCAGCCTGAAACGGAGCTCGTCCAGGTGTTCGGCGAATGACATTTCCCTGCCGGTGACTTCTCCCATGGGATAAAGATACATAATTTTATATTGCTATTGACAGTCTGGTATGCTATATTATGCGCTGTCTTTATTTATGCGTTTAGTGGCCATATACAAGGAGTATGCGATGTCCAGAGTGATTACCCTGCTTGTCATGGGCTTCATGGCGTTCTCGTGCCTTTCCTGCGCCAAGCTCAAATCCATTTCAGGCGCAAAGGGCGCAAAGACTGAACTGAAAACAGAGAACGAAAAGGCGAGTTACGCTCTTGGCATGGATATCGGGACCCAGCTTAGAGACGTACAATCCAATATTGATTTTGACGCATTCGTACAGGGTATCAGGGACACGCTCGAGGGTAAAAAGACCCTGCTTACCCCGGAACAGGCCATGGCGATCAAAACTGAGTTTTTTCAGAAAATGCAAGCGGAAAAGTCGCAGAAAAACACTTCCGAAGGCGATCTGTTCCTTGCTGAAAACAAGAAAAAACCGGGCATTATTATCACTCCCTCTGGTCTCCAATATATTATTCTTACCGCTGGAAAGGGACCAAAACCCGTTGCCACGGACAAAGTCGTTGTCCACTATAGCGGAACCCTTATCGATGGGACTGAATTTGACAGTTCGTACAAACGGGGACAACCAGCGACATTTGTCCTCAATCAGGTCATCCCTGGTTGGACCGAGGCCATTCAGCTCATGAATGTGGGCGCCAAATACCGCTTTTTTATCCCTTCGCAGCTGGCCTATGGCGAGCGTGGCGCTGGCCCGCGTATTGGTCCAAATGCAACGCTTATTTTCGAAGTGGAACTGATCAACATAGAAAAATAATACCGCATGCGCACACGAGCGCTGATACTTTCATTTTTGGTGATAGTTATCTGCGCTTTTTTATTTGTTTTTATCAAGCAGCAGGAAATTTTTATCTGGGCGGCGAACCGGACCATCCGCGCGCATCTGGGGCCCAGGGCTTCTTTTTCAACCCTTTCTGTTTCGCATAAGACTATAACACTCCATTCATTCAGGTTTGGTTCCTATTTCAAGGCACAGGAGGTCATTATTGCCGCTGGTGCGCGCGCGTGGCTTTTGCCTGGAAAGGCCGCCGCATCAATGTGTTTCACAAAGGCCAAACTTTTTGGCATTGATCTGATTTCCGGAAACGCCGCCTTTTTACGTAAAAAGGACGAGGCGCATTTTTTTAACGCTGAAGCGATTACCGCATACGGTACTCCGGGTGTCTTGGTAACTGTCTCAGGCCTATTTATCCCTAACGGAGAAAAGAAATTTCTGGCGGATACTGTCCGGTTTGCCGTATCAGGTTCAAAGGGATTTATAAGCGCCTGCACATTGAGTGAAGCGGGCTTTTCCGGAAGCCTGGGGCTTGCCGTGCAAGCGGACGATTTCAGAAAGGCATGCGGGCTTGAACGCCTCTTTGAAGGTGAGGTTGCTTTGTCCGGGAATGTGACCGGATCCGACAAGGGGCTTTTGGGTGCCATGGAATTTTCTTCCAAAAGGCTGGCCACTGATTCCATCGCCCTTACTGATGTGGCGGGAAACGCATTTTTTTCAGCAAAAGAACTTGTCATACCTTCCGTTACCTTATCATTGTATGGCGGCAAGGCCCATGGCCGCATGGCCTTTGCTTACACCCAGAAAAGGAAGACGTATGATATCAGGCTCGCCATGAGCGGCATGGACCTCAACCAAGTAAAGTCCAAATCAAATCTCCTTGCCTTCAATGGACGGTATTCCGGTACGGTTGAACTGTCGGGAGAAGCTGAGACCTGGGCCAAGGTCTTGGAAAAAATGAAGCTATTCTAATCCAATGCCGCGTTCAGCCAAAAGACCTGCTGTTTTTTCATATGATTCGTGGCGAATCGTTTTATATCCTGTTGCTGCCGCGGCATTGATGTTTTTTTCCATGTCATCAACGAACAGGGTCTTTTCCGGTGTAAACCGGTAGTTGGCCGCGATCAGCTTAAAAACATCCGGATCGGTTTTTATTGCGCCACGTTTAAACGAGAGAATGGTCCCGGTGAATATGGCCTCAATGCCGTATTTTTTGTTCAGAAATTCCCAGTGCAGGGGATCGGTGTCCGATAGCAGGAAAGTCCGGTATTTTTGCGCCAGGAACCTGACAAGCGCGAACATTTTCTGGTCGCTGGTAAAAATAGAGCACCATATTTCGCTAATAAGGGCCTCAGGCAGACCGCTCTCGAGCGTTTCGTTCACGCGCTGGCAGAAGCGGCGGACGCCCGCTCTTCCGGTATTGAATTCATAAAAAAGGATTGCGCTGTCCGCACGGGAAAAGCGTTCTTCGACAAATTTCAGGGGTTTGCCGATTGCGCCGGCAAAACGGGTTTTTGCGATGGTAAAATCATAATGACAGAGGACGTTACCCAGGTCAAAGATGATCGTTGCTATTGGTGTGTTGCTGTTCATGTTATTTGCCTATGCAAAAGGTGTTGAAGATGGTGTTCAGGATATCGTCGTCAGATACGTCCCCGGTAATGCGGCCCAACAGATTGAGCGCCTGGCGCAGTTCAAACGCATAGAGCTCTTCGCCGCCCTGGTTCTTCGCCAGGGACATACAGGAGTCAATGTGCGCGGCCATGGCCGTGAGTATGTCCCTCTGCCGTTCACTCACAAGAATTTCCTGGGCGCCATCGCTTGTGCGCGCAACAATCCTGCTCATGATCATTTTTTTAAGGCGGGTGATCCCTTGTCCGGTTTTTGCCGAGACCAGGAGGCCATGGCAGGTGCGGACATGTTTCAGGTCAGCTTTGTTGCATACAACAATCCGTTCGCTGGTACTGATCGCAGAAAAGAGACCCGCCTCATTTTTCGCGCATGGTTTGCCCGCATCGAACACAACGAGCGACAGGTCAGCGCGTTTCGCCGCGTCCTTTGCGCGCGCAATACCGCGCGCCTCAACAGGATTGGAGCTTTTCCATATTCCAGCCGTATCAATCAGGGTGATTTTCATCCCCTCGATGGTGATGGTTTCCTCGACTGTATCGCGCGTTGTGCCAGGGTGCTCGTGTACAATCACCCGTTCCTTTTCGCACAGGGCGTTGAAAAGGCTTGATTTACCGGCATTAGGCGGTCCAATGATGGCCACGCGTACGCCTTGGGCGATCTTTTTGCCCGTCTGATACGAAGCGATCATTGCGCTGATTATTCCTTTGATAAACGCCAATTCTTTTTTCCCTGATGCCGGGTTGAATAGAGGTACTTCTTCTTCGGGAAAATCGATGGCAGCTTCAATCCCGCACAGGAGGCTGGTGAGTTTTTCTTTCAGAAGCGTATAACGCTGTGAGAGCGTCCCCTGCAAGTGGTCGAGCGCAATCCGGTATGCTTGGTCCGAATCAGCGTGTATGAGGTGGGCCACGGCCTCAGCCTGCACCAGGTCCATTTTGTTGTTTAAAAAGGCGCGGCGGGTGAATTCGCCCGGGTTGGCCGGCCGGGCGCCAGATTCAATTGCGCACCGAAGCACTTTTTCAACTACGAGAGGGTTGCCGTGGCAGCTTATCTCAAAAGTGTCCTCGCCAGTATACGACCGGGGCGCTTTGAAAACGGTCCCTAATACTCTGTCTACAAGCTGACCCTTCCAGTAGATGGCGCCGGGGAAGACCCGGCCGTGCTTCAGAACAGGACAGGCATTTTTATTAACAGAGCCAAATATTTTCCGCGCAAGGTCCAAGGCCTTGTTTCCGGAAATTCTGACCACTGCAATGCCTGCGTGGCCATGGGCCGTGGCAGCCGCGACAATGGTATCTGATTTGATCATGGCGCTAATAAAAATAGTTATTTGCTTTGAAACTGGTGAATTACTTAATTATTTTTTATTGTATATGGCAAAAGGAAGAATCGAGATTGACCGGGACGCCTGCAAGGGGTGCGGAATATGTGTTTCCGCATGCAAACATGGCGTTATTTCCCTGTCTGAAAAAAACAGCACAAACCGGTTTGGGTACCGGTATCTTATCGTTATTGACGAAGCACGGTGTACTGGCTGTACCCTGTGCGGGGTCATGTGTCCCGATTCGGCAATAATGGTCTATAAAGAAGAAACGGCAACCTGCTGATTTTTCTTTTGCCGCTTGATTGAAATGTCTCACCGTATTCACGTATTGGGAGATACCTGTGGCTGAACGCGTGCTCATGAAGGGAAACGAAGTGATAGGGGAAGCCGCGATCCGCGCGGGCCTCACCTGTTACTTCGGCTATCCCATAACCCCGCAGAACGAGCTTACTGCGTACATGGCCAAGCATATGCTGGCAAAGGGACGGACGTTTATCCAGGCGGAGAGTGAAATCGCGGCCATCAACATGGTGTATGGCGCCAGCTCAGCAGGAGCGCGCGCAATGACTTCGTCCTCAAGTCCCGGGATCTCGCTGAAACAGGAAGGGATATCGTACCTGGTGGGTGCGCAATTGCCCGCGGTCATTGTCAATATCGTGCGCGGCGGGCCGGGCCTTGGCAATATTTCAGTCTCCCAATCCGATTATTTCCAATCGGTAAAGGGAGGGGGGCATGGTGATTACCGGATGGTGGTCTATGCGCCGTCCAATCTTCAGGAAGCGGCTGACCTCACGGTAAAGGCCTTTGATACTGCTGACGCGTATCGGAACCCGGTCCTGGTGCTGGGAGACGCTATTCTTGGGCAAATGATGGAACCGGTTGTATTCAAAGACATTGCACATAGGACATTTGACAAAAGCTGGACACTGGGCGGCAAACGCAATGGCAGGCCGGCAAATCTGGTAAATTCCCTTTCCCTGGAGGAAGGGGTCATTGAAAACTGGAATTGGGAATTCAGGCTCAAATATGAGTCCATGAAGAAAAATGAGCTCATGTTCGAAACCCTGTATTGCGACGACGCTGACCTTATCATTGTCGCCTTTGGCACCACGGCGCGCATCTGCAAGGCAGTGGTTGCCCGTGCAAGGGCGCAGGGCCTCAAAGTGGGTCTTGTCAGGCCCATAACAGTCTGGCCTTTTCCCTACAAGGCTCTCAACGATATCGGAAGAAAAACAGGTGAATTTCTGGTTGTTGAAATGAACCTGGGGCAGATGATCGAGGATGTGCGCCTTGCTCTGCCCGATGCGTGCCGCATCCATTTCCATGGAAGGCCCGGCGGCGGTGTTCCCGAGGAGCGCGATATCTTTGAGATCATCGACCATGTGCTTGTGAAGAACAAAAAAGGGGCCATTACAACGCGCGGCACATTTATTAATTGGGAAATTTCCTAGGGAAGCGATGAAAAAGATATTTGGCAAATCCCGGCTCTGGCTCAACAAGCCGCAGCCGTATTGTCCTGGGTGCGGCCACGGCCTAGTGCATCGTATTGTCTGCGAACTCCTTGAAGAGATGGGCCTGGCTGATAATTGCGTTTTTATGGCGCCGGTGGGCTGTTCCATTCTTGCCTATAGTTTTCTCGATCTTGACGTATGCCAGCCAGCGCACGGACGTACCCCGGCCGCTGCCACAGGGGTCAAACGCGCCCGCCCCGACACCTTTGTGGTTTGCTATCAGGGCGATGGCGACCTGGCCGCGATCGGCACCGCGGAGATCATCCATGCGGCAAACAGGGGAGAGAATTTTACCACAATCTTTGTCAACAATGCCGTGTATGGCATGACTGGCGGCCAGATGGCGCCTACCACGCTTCTTGGCCAAAAGACCGAAACCAGTCCCGAAGGCCGTTCGCTTTCCGCTGGCATGGGCCATCCCATCCGGGTGTGCGAACTGCTCCAGAGCCTTGGCGGAGTCGCCTATCTAGCGCGCACTTCGGTGCATACCCCTGGCAATGTTATCAAGGCAAAAAAGGCCATGAAAAAGGCCTTTGAAATCCAGATGGCAGGGAAGGGGTTTTCCCTGGTTGAGGTGCTTTCACCCTGTCCGGTGAACTGGAAATTATTGCCCCAGGAGGCGTTGGCGTATATTGAAAACAATATGATTCCCTATTATCCCCTGGGCGAATTTAAAACTCCGTAACAACAGCGTCATACGTATGGAGCATAAAGTTCTTATAGCAGGATTTGGCGGCCAGGGGGTCATTGTGACCGGTACGCTGCTCGCCCATGCCGCAATGTATGCGGGAAAAAATACCACTTTTTACCCGGCATATGGTATTGCCATGCGCGGCGGCATGGCCAACTGCACGGTCGTGGTCTCCGACGAAGAGATTGGATCGCCTGTGGTGGCACACCCAACTGTCCTCATTGTCATGAATACCGAATCTCTCGATTATTTTCTTCCCCGTGTGGAGGAAGGAACAATCGTCGTGGTGAATGCGTCTCTCGTAAACAAGGAGGCGGACCGGAACGACGTACGGCCGGTATATGTACGCGCAAACGACATCGCCAACGAATATGGCGACAGCCGCATGGCGAATATGGCCATGCTGGGCGGCATGATAAAAGCGACGGGCATGCTTCCGCTTGAAAGCGTACATGAAACCATGAAAAAAATTCTGACTGGCAAGCTGGCTCATATGCTCAAGCCAAACCAGGAAGTATTGAGAAAAGGGTTCGACTCCGTAAAATAGAAGGATCATTATGGCAAAAATAAAGATTGATTGGAGCAACCTGACCTTTTCGTTCAGGAAGACAAAGACAATGTATATGGCAACCTTTGGGAAAGACCGGAAATGGGACACAGGCTGTTTCCTTCCCTTTGGCAATGTCTCCATGTCGCCTGCCGCAGGTGTGCTCAACTATGGCCAAGGACTTTTTGAGGGGCTCAAGGCCCAGCATACGCGGGACAACAAAATTGTGCTTTTCAGACCCATTGAAAACGGAAGGCGCATCGTCGACGGCTGCAAGCGGCTTTGCATGCCCGAATTTCCACCGCGCCGTTTTGTTGAAATTGTCAAGGAATTAGTCAGGAAAAACAGGGAATATATCCCGCCCTATGGCAAAGGTTCTCTCTATATCAGGCCCTGTCTCTGGGGAACCGGGGCCATATTGGGAGTCGCGCCCGCGCCAGAATATACGTTTATCGCTTTTACCTGTCCGGTTGGGCCCTATTATAAAGGCGGTATGACGCCCATCAAAATCGAATTCACCGCGGATTTTCACCGTTCCGCGCCCAGAGGGACCGGACATGTGAAATCAATCTCCAACTATGCGGGGACCATGTATCCCTCCAAACTGGCCAAATCGCGGGGATATGCCGACTGCGCCTATCTTGACGCTCGTTCCGACCGTTTTATCGAGGAAGTGGGCGGCGCGAATTTTTTCTGCCTCAAAGGCAACAAGCTTTCGACCCCTGTGACTGGTTCAATTCTTCCTGGTATCACGAGAAAGTCGGTCATGACCATTGCCCGCGATATTCTCAAACTCGATGTTCGCGAACGGGAGATACCTGTCGCGGAGGCCATGGCCGCTGACGAATGCTTCTGTACTGGCACTGCCGCGGTCATATCTCCTATTGGCGCGCTTACATTCAAAGGAAAAACGCATGTTGTTGGCGGGAAATTCCGGGTGGGGGAGACCACTTCCCGGTTATACAGCCTGTTGACAAAGATCCAGCTCCAGGAAGAAACGGACCGCTGGAATTGGGTTGTTGAAGTCCCGGTCCGTTAGTCCCCGGAAAACTGTTACTGTTCGGCCACTACCGGTTTAGTCCCTAAAAACACCGCATTGCCGCATTATCGATTGTGCTCTTCGTACTGCTTTGCGTGTTTTTCAAGAACTTTTGGATTGAAACGGATAAGGTAGGCTTTTGAGTCATTTGTTTTATCTGCTTTCATGGCCGTGGCTTTTTTTGACTCAGCATCTTCAGCTGATATTGACTGCCCGTGTCCGCCGAAATAGATATTTCCCTGCGCGTCGATGATGCCTGAGCCAGTAAATTCTGATACCTTTTTTAAACGGCTTATAACACGGACCTTCTTTGATTTCAGGTCCTTTTCGGCCAGGAACACGTCCTTCTTAACCGTATCAATGTACATGCCATGACCGCCAAGGCCATAATACATCTTACCGTCAAGGACGGCCATGTTGGGTGTATAGCCCAAAGAGAAAATACCGCCAGTATCAGGACCGAATGTGGGACCGAGGTCTTCCATGACCCCCGGGCCATTCTCGGCCGGGATGTAATGGAAGGCAATGCCCCAATAGGTGACGCCGTATGCAGAACCGTCGGGCATCATCTGGATGCCGACAAAACCTGTTGCTGCCTGGTAGAATTCCGCTTTTCCTGCGCGGGGCAGGGCCACTCGGAGATCAACCAGTTCCTTCTTTTTCCAGTCGAATTTGATAAGCTCGCCGAAAATGTCCACGGTATAGCCATTTCCCCACTTGTCCGCGAAAAGCACGCGGGGCTGGTATTTGCCGTTAATGCGACCGTAATCGTTCAATTCGCCCGTGGCAACGTCGCAGGTAATAAAATGTTCCTGCGGGTCGGTATTACCCATTAGAAGGCCGCTTACTTCGCTATAGACACACCCTTTTACACTCCGATGCATTCCGTTAAGACCAAAGGTGCCCATGGCATGGGCAGCGGGGTCAAACCAGCACCAGTATCCGCCAATGTAGCCATAAGGATGCTCGACGATGGTTTCAGATCGGTATGTGCCAGCATCGGTGCCAAAAAAGAATTTTTTATATTTAGGACTCCAGTAGATATATGTGTGGATTTTGGACTGCCAGTGCTTCATGTTCAGATGAAGCATCTGCATGATGTTGCCCTCGAAAAAGAGCTGGTTCTTTTTCGAATCATAGGTGTACATGGCAATATTGTCCACATGGTTGGCAACGCCCACAATGATAAGGCCGCTGGGGTTGATGGCAATTGATCCCCATATATTACTGCCCGCTTTGTCCACGTTCAGAGGAATATAGGCGATGTCCTCAATCAGCCATGCTTTATCAAAGGGGATTGGGCCTTTTGGCAAAACCTGGGCGGTTACCAGGGCGGCAGTAACCAGCAGGCAAATAAGTAATGCATGTTTCATAATTTACTTTATTCTCCTTTTGGGTAGCCCTGTTGCTTTGGCAGGCTTTGTCCCGTTGTAATAAACACAACGTGCCCGTCTCTATCGTTATCTCCAATAACAAGCGTGGTGTCCTTATAAAAAAAACAAGGACCGAGTTGGAATGTCCGGCAAGAATAATTGGCCGCAGGTATTTTGACATGCGGCACGCCATAGTCTATGTAATAATGCTGTTTCGCGTCGTACGCCATTATATGGACATTGTTGTCTCTGTTGCCCGCGAGCATGTACACAAGATTGAATTTGTTCACCGCAATGCCGGGCATGCCGACCGAGTAATTGGGTTTGCCCAGGTTGCGACAAATTTTCTTTGCCGGATCAAAAGAGAACAGGATGCCATCGGCCCGAGTTCCGCCATAAATGATGCTGTCAGCCGACAAGACCCAGGACTGGACCCCGTTGATTTGTTCCCTGCCGCGGATGCTCGGCAGGAACACATCGTGGTATTGTATGGTGTCTTTTTTTACATCAACGGTGAAGAATTGGCCTTCAAAACCAGTGCCCCAGATGGCGCCCGTTTTGTCGATGATCAGCTTTTCTCCGAAGAAACGGAACCTCGAACGGTTGTGCTCGTTCGTATCAACAGGCAAGAAATCGTACACGATCTTGCTTTTTTTGGCCGCAAGGTCGAATTTGAACAATTTCCAGTGGTCAGTGATGCCGTAGATGGCATTGCCGGGCTTGTACAGCACAAAGGAGTAAACACCTTCGCTGTCAACAGCGACCCCAAGATCGGTGATCTTGTCGAGGGAAGTGAACATGAAAAGATGGCCCGCAGGCGGACGGATATCCTTTTCCTTGTTCTCATCGCGTGACATATTGGTGGTGATCTCCTGGAAGTCAAATTCCGGGAGCCATTTTCCCTGCCGCAGGTTCCGAGTAGAACCATAGACCGTACCCGTTGCGGCGTCATATTTGAGACAGGTGACAATGGATTGATTGGGAACCTTGTCCGTGAGGCACACTGCCTTGGCAACGTCTTTTTTCTCAACATCACCTTCAAAAAGCCATGCCGGTCTGCCCGCGATCGCATGGGTACCGCCGTAAAAAACGCTTCCTTTGGCAAGCGCCATCGCGCTTATACCAGCGTTTTCATTGCGCGGGACCGCGGCGTATTTGCCGTTGTGCCCGATTTGGGTGCCAGACATTTTATCAAAGTCCTTGTAGAAATAGGATTGGGCCGCGCATGGCATGCACAGGCCTACGGCCAGAAGAGCGGCCGCTTTACTGATTGAACTTTTCATACTGTTTTGCATATTTCTCCGCCAGTTTTTTTGGGTTGAACCGTACCAGGTATGCTTTTGAATCGTTTTTCGGTTTTGCTTTGACCGCTTTGGCCTCTTTGGACTCCGCGTCTTCAGCCGAAATGGACTGTCCGTGGCCGCCGAAATAGACGTTCCCCTGCGCGTCAATGATGCCTGAACCGGTGAATTCGCCGATCTTTTTCAACCGGCTAATGACGCGGACCTTTTTTGTTTTCAGGTCTTTTTCAACAAGGAAAACGTCTTTTTGGACCGTATCAATATAATGGCCATGGCCTCCCATGCCGTAATACATTTTATCGCCTATGACGGCAATGTTCGGCGAATAGGTTTCATGCCACTTGCCCGAGTCTGGCCCCCAGGTGGGACCAAGGTCTTCCATGGTTCCCGGACCGCTTTCCACCGGAATATAATGAAAGGCGATGGCGTATTGAGTGATTCCGTACACTGATCCATCGGGCATCATCTGTATGGACTTGAACCCAGAGGCGGCTTTATAGAACTCAGTTTTGTCCGCGCGGGGCATGGGAACACGGAGATCTATAAGCTCCTTTTTTTTCCAGTCGAACTTGATAAGTTCGCCGAAAATGTCGACAGTATAGCCGTTACCCCATTTGTCCGCAAACAGAACGCGCGGCTGGTGAAGGGTGTTGATCCGCCCGTAGTCGTTCAGTTCGCCTGTTGAAACATCGCAGGTTATGAAATGTTCCTGCGGATCGGTATTTCCCATCAACAGGCCGCTTTTCTCGCTATACACGCACCCTTTTACGCTTCGGTGCATGCCATTGAGGCCAAAGGTGCCCATGGCATGCGAGGCCGGGTCGAACCAGCACCAGTATCCGCCAATATATCCAAAGGGATGTTCCAGAATGGTCTCTGAGCGGTAAGTACCCGCGTCAGTGCCGAAAAAGAATTTTTTGTGCTTTGGGCTCCAGTGGATGTACGTATGGATCTTAGACTGCCAGTGCTTCATGGTCATGTGCAGCATTTCCATGAGATCACCCTCGAAACGCAGTTCGTTCTTTTTGGTGTTCCAGGTATACATGGCCACGTTGTCCACGTGGTTTGCCACTCCAAGCATAACGAGTCCCTCAGGATTGATGGCTATGGACCCCCAAATGTTGCAGCCGGCCTTGTCTACATTTAAAGGAATGTAGGCTATGTCATCAATGACCCATTTCTGGTCAAAGGGAATGGGGCCTTTGGGCGGAACCTGGGCTGCCGTATTGATGACAGTGAATAAAACCAGCAGAAGAGGAAAGGGTGTTTTCATGGCTTTGACCCTTGTTGAAAAATTTAATAAAATCGTGAAAATTAAGATACAATATGAGGGAATATATGTCAACAATAATCGAAGAAAAACCGCCTTTTTCAGGTTTTAATTCCCGTAAATTCAGCAAGCCTGTCGATGCTCTGGCGGTCGCCCATAAGAATGAGCTTTGCGCCTGATTTTATCACCGTACCCGCGGGTGGATTGAAATTCATTTCGCCTTTGTGGTCTGTGATAGCGAGTATGATGATATTGTGGGTGTTTTTTATGTTTGACTGCAGAATGCTTTTCCCAGCCAAAGGGGATTCCGGACCAATGGGAAATTCGTCAATGGTGAGTCCGAACTGGGTTGAAAGCGTGCTGGTTTCAACAAAGTTGAAGGCCGCTGGCCGCATGACAGCCTGGGCTATTCTCAGGGCGCCCATGAAATGGGGGGTAATGACCTTGTCTGTTCCCACCATCCTGAGCTTTTTTTCCGTTTCTGGCCCTTCAGCGCGCGCCACAATAAGCAGTGATTTGTTGATGGTACGGGCGGTAAGCGCCACCATCAGGTTGAGCGCATCATTCGCACTGGCAATGACAAGCGCTTTTGCGCGGTCAGCACCAGCTTCCCTGAGGACATTTTCAGCGCCCATGTCGCCGTGAATGGCCAGATGGCCCTGCTCGCGCGCGGAGGCGATCGCCGCATCGTTGGGGTCAACGATGACCAGGGGAAGCTGCTGTTGCTCAAATTGCCGGGCAATGGTGCGGCCCATGCGTCCATAGCCGCAGATAATGCAGTGGTTTCTGATTTTTTTAAGTTCATGTTCCATACGTGTTCTCCCCAGATATTTCCGGATTGCACCTTGTGCCAGAAGGGCAGTGAGGCTTCCCGCGACCGAGGCGATAGCGACACACAAAATAATGGTCAACAGAATGGGAACCAGGCCAATCTCTGAAATGCTCATAAATTACCACTAAAATAAACTCTGCCCCGGAATCTTTACAACTTCTTTGGCATAACATTATATTTCATGACCATTTAAAAAGGAAATTTCAGCATGAAAAAAAAGAACGCGCGCGCCTGGTTCACCTGCATCAACGAGGCGTGCGGCCGTAGGTATGAACTCGATGAGATTGTGTATAAATGCCATACCTGCGGCGGCCTTCTGGAAGTTACGCACGACATGGCGCGGTTGAAAAAGGAGCGTTCCGCAAGTGAGTGGCGCGCCCTTTTCCAAAAACGGTGGAAAACAACCAATTATCCGTATGGGTCAGGCATCTGGGGGAAAAAGGAGTGGGTGCTTCCGGATATTGACAACAACCATATCATCAGCCTGTATGAAGGCGACACCAATCTCTGTTTTACCCGCAGGTATGGCGAGGCGCTTGGCGTCCCCGATCTCTATATCAAAATGTGCGGTAACAGTCATACAGGCTCTTTCAAGGACCTGGGAATGACTGTGCTTGTTTCCCAGGTAAACCATATGATCCAGCATGGCGCCAAAATCCGCGCTGTTGCATGCGCTTCGACCGGAGACACATCGGCCGCACTTTCAGCCTACTGCGCATTCGCGGGCATTCCATCGATAGTGCTGCTGCCAAAGGGCAAGATATCAACAGCCCAGTTGGTACAACCTATTTCCAATAATTCAATTGTTCTGTCACTTGAAACTGATTTTGATGGCTGTATGAAAGTGGTGCAGGAAATAAGCAAACGCCCAGAGTTTTACCTCGCGAATTCCATGAATTCCCTGCGGGTAGAGGGTCAGAAGAGCATCAGTATAGAGATGGTGCAACAGCTTGAATGGGAAGTGCCTGATTTCATCATTATTCCCGGAGGCAACCTTGGGAATGTGTCGGCCCTTGGCAAGGGTTTCCAGATGATGCTCGACCTGGGTCTTATCAGGAAAAAGCCGCGGATAGTCCTTGCCCAGGCGCAAAAGGCCAATCCGCTTTACCAGTCATACCGTAATGGATTCAAGACTTTTGAACCAGTCAAGGCAGGGAAGACCCTGGCCAGCGCTATTCAGATAGGTAACCCGGTTTCCGTGAACAAGGCGATAAAAATGCTCAAGGCTTTTGACGGCATTGTGGAACAGGCCTCTGAGGCGGAACTTGCCGATGCCTGCGCTGAGGCGGATAAATTTGGATATTTCACATGTCCTCATACGGGTGTTGCCCTTGCGGCGCTAAAAAAAGTGATACGTCGGGGGATCATAACCCGCAAGCACAGGGTCATTGTCATTTCAACCGCGCATGGCCTCAAGTTCAGCGATTTCAAGGTCAAGTATCACGAAGAGAAGCTTAGCGGTATCAGGTGCAGGTTTGCGAACAAACCGATTGTTTTGGAACCAAAGGTCGATAAAATACTGGCTGTGTTGGACAAGAAAATACGGTAGGATTTCCGAGCAGTCAGCGGGCAAGCACCAACCTGCACCCGGCACGGCCAGCTGGATGCAGCAACTCCGCAATGTACACTCCCGATGCGACCGGCCGGCCCTGCAGGTCTCTTCCGTTCCAGGCAATTCCCTCGCGTAGTTCCCCTGCCCATGTCTTCAGTGAAAATACAATGCTTCCCCGCGCATTGAAAATGAGAAGTAGCGTGGGTTGGGTGTTTGAAAAAAACGGCCCGTACGCGATTATCCGGGTTGATGGATTGAAAGGGTTGGGCATGGCCGAGAGTGAGACCTGCTGCCGGGTCTTGTCCACCGGTTGTTCAACTGCTATGCCCGGATTGCTGTCCTTATCGCCCGGATTGGTGACTTTGTCAAGATTTGATCCGCACGGTCCTGAAATCCAGGAATAATTATTGGGACATTGGAGTTCGCGCTCATTGGTATAGAGATCGCCGTCAGAGTCTTTTGTAGCAAGCGACTGGTTCCATGAGTTTCCCGCAAGATTGAAATCATTGCCAAAACTATTCAGGGCCGCGGTTGAAGACGTGGGATTGCTGTATTCGTGGCAGATTTGACACACACTTTTTCCAATAAGGTTTACCTTGTCGCCGTTGGGGATTTTATCTTCCCAGGTATTGTAGGCGGCCGTAAGGGAGTACCCAAGGCAGATGGAAAATAGTATATTTCTAAAAGAATACATTGTACTAGTAAATATAAGCAAAAAGAGACGTTTTTTCAACCGGATAAATCTTTATGGTGCAAAGAGATGACCTGATCGCCTATCTTGCGGATTTTTTGAAAGTGGAAGAAATCGACGATGTTTGTCCCAATGGTTTGCAGGTTGAAGGCAAACGCGAGGTGAGAAAGGCCGTTGTTTCCGTGTCAGCGTCTGAAGAACTTTTTCAGCGCGCACGCGTAACAAAGGCTGATATGGTGATTGTACACCATGGGATAATCTGGAAAGGCGGCAGCGGTGTGGTCAAAGGCAGTTATCGAAAAAGGATTTGGGCCTTGCTCGAACCTAATATCTCTTTGCTGGCATACCATCTTCCCTTGGACAGGCATGAATCCATTGGCAACAATGCTCTTGCGGCCCATGGATTGGGTTTACACGAAGTGCGGCCGTTTGGGAAATACCACGGGAAAATAATTGGTTTTGCCGGCATGCTACCCGATGGCGGCATGGGTGGTCCGCAATTTTTTAAAAAGGTCGAGGACTTTTATGGCAACAAATCCCTGGTCTTTTCCTTTGGTCCGGAGCGTATTGAACGCGTTGGTATCATTTCCGGTGGCGCGCAAGAGGATATCCACGAGGCTGTGAGCGAGAAGATGCACGCTTTTATCACAGGAGAAGTGAGTGAATACGTCATGCAACTCGCGAAAGAGGAACACATCCACTTTATCGCGGCTGGCCACTATGCCACTGAGAGGCTTGGCATCAAGGCGCTTGGCGCTCATCTTTCAGAGAATTTTGATATTGAGGTTGAGTATATAGACGTTCCTGTCCCTGTTTAATTCTATACTTTAAAAAGGAGCAATAAATGATTGATCTACATACACATACAAGCTATTCCGATGGTGCCTATTCTTTGGCCGAGCATATTCGCCGGGCTGAACAATGCGGGTATCGGGTCATTGGCATCACAGACCATGGTGATGCGTCGAATGTTGAATCAATAATCCAACAGGTGAAAAAGGGCGTTGAAGAGAACAATAAATTCGCGAAAATAAAGGCTATCTGCGGCATTGAACTAACTCACGTTCTTCCTGAGTCAATCGGAGAATTGGTGAAGCAGTGCAGGGCCTATGGCGCACAACTGGTGAATGTCCATGGCGAAACCATTGTTGAACCTGTTCCAGAGGGCACGAACATGGCGGCCATTGATGCGGGCGTTGATGTCCTCTGTCATCCGGGATTTATTACCGAGGAAGAGGCCGCCTATGCGGCTGAAAAGGGTGTGTTCCTAGAAATAACCTCCCGCGCGGGCCATTCATTTACCAACGCCCATGTGTTCCGGGTAGCAAAAGCAACGGGCGCCAAGCTGGTATTTGACAATGACGCGCACACACACAGCGACCTTGTTTCCCAAGACCTGGCTGAAAAGATTATGCTTGGATGCGGTATTCCCAGGAATGAAATACCAGTGATTTTTGCCCATTCAGAGGAGATAGCCAGGCGATTGCTGCAGGGTTTGTTTATTTAGGTTTTTTCTTTGTTCCCGCGGGGTTGGTCATGTTCATGGGCTGGCCCGTGGTTTCCAGAACGTTCCACCACAGAGTGCTTTCAGGTGAGATAAAATTCTTTTTGTTAATGATTGCTTCGAGCGGAATATGGGTGAAAATGCCATTGCACCTGCCAATGAGCACATCTGTTTTTCCCGCCATGCCCGCATGCACCGCGTTTTGTCCAAGCTGTGCGCAAAAGATGGCATCGTTGGGTACTGTGGGGGCTGAGCGGATGATATAACTGGGGTCTATGTATTTGATCTCAGCAGGCAGGCCGATATCCTTGAAATGACGGGAGATCATATCTTTCAGAAAGATACCGATATCAGCGAGCTTTTTGTTTCCCGATGCATCGGTACGCACGTTGCGACGGTCGGCCACGAACCACTCCTGGCCAACACCCTCGGCAACCACAATGACCGCATGGTGCCGTTTGCGCAGCCGTTTTTCAAGGTGCTCGAGCAGCCCGTTTTCTCCCGAAAGGTCGAATTTTACCTCTGGGATAAGGACAAAATTTACCAGATTGACCGCAAGCGCCGCGTTTGCCGCAATATATCCGCTCTGTCTGCCCATGAGCTTAACAATCCCAATGCCGTTTTTAGCGCCCTGGGCCTCGGTGCTTGCGGCCTCAATTGCCTGGACCGCGATTGAAAAGGCGGTTTCAAAGCCAAAGGACCGGTCAACATAGACGATGTCGTTATCAATTGTTTTTGGAATGCCGACAACAGAGAGTTTCAATTTCCGTTTTTGCGCTTCCTGATAAATGGCATGGGCCCCGCGCTGAGTGCCATCGCCGCCAATGGTGAAGAGAATATTAATGTTAAGTCTCTCAAGCGCGTTGACGATTTCAACCTGGTCACTGCCGCCGCGCGACGATCCCAGGATTGATCCTCCTTCAAGATGAATGTCGCGGACCAGGTCCGGGGTAAGCATGATGGGTTCGTAGCCTTCCTGGGGAAGAAAGCCATGGTAGCCGTAGCGTATACCATAGATGGATTTGGCGCCATACCGGTGATAGGATTCCATGACAATGGCGCGTATGACATTGTTGAGCCCCGGGCAGAGGCCGCCGCAGGTGACAATGGCCACACGGATCTTTGTGGGGTCAAAATAAATGTGTTCACGCGGACCGGCCATCTCAAAACAAGGAGGTTCAACGTGCTTGGCGCGGTATAAGTTGAAGCCTTTCAGGGTAATGTCGTAGAGGACCTTGTCAGAGTCGTTGAGATAGTCGTATGTGGTGTCGCCGGGATGGTTGCCCAGTTTGAGAGGAGAGGACACAGTGCGTTTTCCGAGCGTGCTGACCGTGAACCAGTTTTTTACAGCCATGATGGAGATGCTCCGGTTAGGGAATGACTTTGTTCAGGGGATATTCGACAATGCCTTCTGCGCCAGCTTTTTTCAGTTTGGGAATAATAACTCGCACAATACTTTCGTCTACAATGACCTCTATGGCCCGCCATGCATTGTCAGCAAGCGATGAGATGGTCGGGGTATTGAGTGAGGGTAATATGGCGAGTACTGCGTCCTGGTCTTTTGTCCGGCAGTTCAGTTTGATGCCTACCAGACTTTCGGCCTTGAGCGCGCCTTTGAGCAGCAGGGAGATGCTCTCCAATTTTTCGCGTTTTTCCGGAATATCCCAGGCTGTCTTGTTGCAGATGAACTTGTTGGCAACAGTAAGGACCGTGTCTATGATACGCAGTTTGTTCGCTTTCAGCGAACTGCCGGTTTCAGTGATCTCGACAATAGCGTCCGCAAAGACCGGGGGTTTGACTTCGGTTGCGCCCCAGGAAAACTCAACTTCAGCCTGTACGTTATTTTTTTTCAGGTAGTTTTTCGTAACATTGATCAGTTCCGTGGATATCCGTTTGCCATTGAGGTCTTTCACGCTTTTAAAGGGGGAATCTTCGGGTACCGCAAGCACCCACTTGCACGCGGTAATGGATGTTTTGGCATACACCAGTTCGGCCACGGTTGTCACGGTGGCTTCATTGTCTTCGATCCAGTCACTGCCGGTTATACCGCAATCAAGGATGCCCTTTTCAACGTATTTACCCATTTCCTGCGCACGGATAAGCATGCACGAGATATCAGGGTCGTCTATGGAAGGGTAGTATGAACGGGAACTGACTGAAATGTTGAATCCTGCTTTTTTAAACAGGGCCACGGTTGAGTCCTGAAGGCTGCCTTTTGGTATTCCGAGTACCAGCTTCATGGTGTTTGCTCCTATGTTCATTTTCTTTAATATATATGATTTTTAAAATTTAAATATAGATTTGTTCTCTGGAAAAAACAACACTTGAAAATAACGTGTTCGCTGCAAATTGGAACTATAAATAACGATCGTTTTTTTTGGCTTTTTATACGCTGATTTTTTGCGTTAAAATAATTAACTTCAGGGGAAGATAACAACTCAATGATATACAACGAATAATGATGGCATAAAATTAACATAGAGGCAAAGGTTAATTTTGTTAAACTTGAAAACTGATATTAAGTTAATTTATTAAGCCAACATAACATTCTGACATATCGAAAGATAGGCATGCTCAGCTACTTTATCTGAATTGTTGGAAAACCTATTTGTATAGTTTATGGCTGGCGAATCGTAAAAAATGATATAAAACAAAAAGAAAATATGCCTTTTTTTACAAAAAGTATGTAGGTCAGCTCTGACGATTAGCTGATTTTTCGCACTCCCCCCCCTCGGACAATCGCTAAATCCTTCGAAATTCCAAG
>MFYT01000051.1 GCA_001789205.1 Candidatus Raymondbacteria bacterium RIFOXYA2_FULL_49_16
CCTTTGACCGGGTTGAATTATTCAACTTGCACAGGACAGTTTATTCTTGACGCACTCATTTTTTCCTCCTGTATTCAATGAGTGTAATAAGGGCGGGTAAAATAGTGACCGAACTGATAAAACAGGCGCCCACGCCCAAAAACAATACTTGTCCCATACTCGCAGTTCCCCGGTGCGATGCAAGTCCCATTGAGCCAAACCCGATCATGGTGGTAAGCGAGGTAAGCAGAATGGCCTTGCCCGTGTACCTGAGTACCAGAGAGACCGACCCTTTTCCTTCCTTTAAATAGCGATGCAGTATATGGACCCCATCGTCAATGCCAATGCCTAAAATAAGCGGCAAGGCCACAAAATTCGCGATATTGAACTTCATGCCAAATAACGCTATGAGGCCTACCATCCAGAGTGTACCGGCCGCCAATGGTACTATGGCAAGCAGCGTTAGTTTGAGAGACCTGAAATCAGCCAGAAGAAAGAGCAGTATGGCCACAGCACTTATGATGACCGCGAATAGCCCTTTTTCCTTCATGAGATCGATAAAGAGCATGGTGATCGCAGGCATGCCTGTGACGCGCGGCGAAATCCGCGTGGTTTCCTCGTTAAACCGCCGCAAATTGCGCTCCTCCCAGATAAGCACCTTGGGATAGATGCTGATGAGCAATTCCCCGCTGTGCGGACTCACATAGCGCGACCTGATATCATTGGGCAGGTTGTCGAGTGCAATGATCTCAGTGGAGGCCATGGATTGGAGCCGTTCCTTGAGCACCCTGCCCATAATCGCCTGGAAAGGTGCAAGAACACCAGGGTCCCTGTCCTGCTCGTCAATGCTTTTAGCAAGGGCCAAAATGGAACTTTCCTCGTCTTTTTTTCCCACAATCTGGTCGCAAGTGCGGATGATCTTGTTTTTTTCGCCGCTGCCCATAATAGAAAGTTCGCCTATTTCAACTATGTTTTGATGCAGGCGTTCGAGTTCGCGCACCAGGGATACACGGTCCTCCTGCGTAAATCGCGCTGCAACCGGTTTCTTTGCGAGAGAGGCGGCAAAATCCGTGATAAGCGGCTGGTTGGCCTTTTGGTCAGCCATCGCAGGGACCAATTCGGTCACTGCGTCTACCTGGCCAATGAGACCTGTGCGGTTGCCGGCCTTTTTGAACGCCTCAACCACTATACGGCACGAATCCATGGAAGGCGATTTGACCAGCGCATAGTCGGGTGAGATTTCAAACTTTTCGAGAATTTTGTCCTGTACAATGACCGTGGGAATGCCTATAGGCTCGAGTTCCATCATGTTGTATTCGAACTGAATGCCAAAGCCGCCGCGCACAGACAGCACCATGCTTACTGCTCCTAAAAGGAGCACAACAATTGCTACTGGAAGATAGCGAAGAAAATGGCCCAGGTATTCGAGAAAGCGAAATTCGAGCAGATTGGCGACAAAGCCAAAAGGCGGTAAAGTGAAAAACCAGTGAGCAATGCGGCTGAAAAGTCTATATAGAGAAATGATAAAACCAAGCCGGAGTTTTACCAGGATATTGCCAACAACCGAATAACCCTTGGTGTCCCAGAGTATGAGGCAGGGGAGCAGGACCAGGGCCGCGAACATGGTAATAAGAATGCCGCTGCCAATGGCAATGCCCATTTCAGTAAAGGCCTTGAAACGGGTAAAGGCAAGGGCGTAAAAGACAATGGCCGTGGTACCGCCGCCAGTGAGAATGCCATTGCCCACACGGTCGTACATGTAGGCGATTGCCTGGCGCGGAGTCTGTCCCTGGCCGCGGCCGTCCCTGAAACCAGCCAGCACATGGATGCCAAAATCAATGCCCAACCCAATGAGTATAAGACCAAAAGCCGCGGACATCATATTAAGATATTGGAGGATAAGTGCAAGCAGACCTGCTGTCCAGATAATGGCCACCACCAGCACAATGAGGGAAAAGAGCGGTTGTTTCCAGGCGCGGAACGCGCCAACGAGCAACGCAAGAATGAGGGCGAGCGCTACCAGACTCGGCCATCCAAAGTCCTTTTTCGACGCATTCATTTCATCAATCTGGATGAGCATCCAGCCCGTGCCCCCAACTGAGAGATCGGGAAATCGGGTCTGGATATCTTTAAGCGAATCAACCACCTGATAACCCAGGTACATACCCTCTTCAAAATTGTCCATGTCCACCGTGGGCTGGATCATAACCAGCAGTAAGGTATTGTCCGACGATATGAAATATTCTGGGCCATTGATAAAGGACTGTATCGCCTCTTTGACCGCGACAGTATCACCTGAGGCAAGATAGGCGCGTATGCTTTGCAGTACCTTGTCCACGCTTTTGAGCCCCTGTACCGCCTGACTCTCGCCGTCGAGTGTTGTCACATTACCCGCGTCCTCGATATATTCTTTTTCAAAATTATCATTGATATTTTTAAGCAGGCCGGGGAGTGAAAGAGCGTTGAACATGTCCATGAAGTTTTGCATATCCTTGGGTTTTTGCATCATAAGACCATGACGGGAGACAAACTTGTTGTCCAGCTTGCAATCGACCCGCTTAACCAGTTCCAATGTATCGTATACAACACCCGGCACAGGGTCATTGCCCGTAAACACCTTGATCTTCTGTAACATCGAAAGCTTTTGGTCTGAGGCAGGCTTTATCAGGGGGACTGACGCGAGCTTGTGCGCTATGGAATCCGCGCACTCCTTCATACGAACAAGGTTCTTCTCCTTGCTCTCAATTGCCACCATAATGGTTGACGCTGATTGAAAGTCCTTGATAATGTCTTGAAATTCCTCGGCCTGGGGAATACCTTGGGGCATCATGTCCGTTAGCTGGGTCTTCATACCCAGGCGGCCTGTGGCAATGGTAAGGCCAATGGTGAGCAGCGCGCACGCCAGTAATACGTTGCCCGTATGATTGATCACAAGACGGGAAAGCAGCGAGAATAATTTTGTCCGCATTATAAAAATCTCCTTATCTGACCGGTGAAATAATTGTCTCGAGCATGGTCACATACGACCGGAAGTGGGTCCTACCCTGCCGGGTAATGGTATACGTGGTCTTGGGTTTATTGTCTATAAACGCTTTTTTGACTGATACATACCCCAATTCTTCGAGCGTTTTCATGTGCACACTCAGATTACCTCGCGTGAGTTGAAGCAGTCCGGCCATGTCGGAAAAATCGATTTCCTCACGCACAAAAAGGGTGGACATTATTTTAAGGCGCGCGGGCACGCTAAAGGCCTTTTCGAGCGCTGCGCTCTGGACTATTGTTATTGGAGTGGTCATGGCGCCGGATTACTCCTGGAAACCGCCATACAAGTGTAAAAGCGATCCGAGAACAGTAAACGATAAAAATACCATGCCGCAGAACAGGAGCAACGCGCCATCAAAAAAGAGCAGGCCAGCGCCGCCCAAAAGAATATAAAAATACCCAGTGAGATTGAGTCGCTTGTCTATAAAAAAAACGCTCAGGGAATTGATGATAATGCCCATAATTACCACTATAGTAGGAACAATGTGCTGCCACAAGCCTATTTTAATGAAAAGGATGAATAGAATAATGCCCGCAAGTCCCACGGGCAAATAGACCTGGAAGAATGAAAAATGCGTCAGATTCCTATAATAAGTCAGAAAATCCATGTTAAAAGCTTTGCTGCGCCTGAAAAAACCCCGTACTTTGATGACACCGGTAAAAGCCATAATGGCAGACCACATGCCGGCAATAATGGGAAGCGTTGCCGGTGAGGTTGGATAGCGCAACAGCGCATACCAGTGCACCAGACAGCCCACGCACCCGAGAATACCGAAAAGAATGAAAAGCGACGCCTGGGTCCTGATGAAATCAGCGAGAAAACGAGATCCTGTGCTTCGGTCTATTGTCTCACGGATTATGGAAAGGTCTTCGCGCGCCCGTTCCGGACCAATTGGCTGGGTCATAGAGTCCTCCTGTTTGGCAAACATGTTTGTGCCACAAACATAATATAGCTGATTTTACCTTTTTTTGCAAGTGCTTTTTAAAACCTTAGGGGCCTTGCCCAATGATTATTTTTAACCAGCCGCCTGATACATTTTAATCAGGTTCGTTAAGCTATTTATCGTATCCTTATTGATATCAATTCTCTCAGCTGCACGGCGCTAATTTTGCTTTCGCAACATACATTCACACAAAAAGGAGCGCTCCATGAAAAAATATGCGGGCTATCTGTTTCTTTTCGCAATGCTTGCCGCACTCCCTATTTTTAGCCATGTTGAGGAGGGCACGGGAAATCTGCTGCAATTTTATAGTTATTATACAACCAACCCGCCGGTAATCAACGGCTGTCTTACGGACGTAACCACGCCTGAAGGCACTCAAGGCGTACACCGGGACGCGGATGCGGATGAATGGAAGGACGCGTATGTACGCCATATGCGCATGGTTTCGACAAATGGTCTGGATTCCATTGAAGCAACCTGGTTCTTCATGAATGACAGCCACTATTTGTATGTCGGATTCACGGGTAATTCTAATAATGTTGGTAACAATCAGGACATTGATATTGTGTTTGACCAAGGCATTGGCGGCGGAGACCACAACGATGCGCTCGAAGGCGGCGGATCCGGCATTAATAACGGTGAATTCAGGGTGAGATGCTCCCCGGACAAGGGAGCCACGCTGCTCAAGACTGAGTATTCCTTCAATGGCACCTCCTGGGTGCAGCAGAACAACGACAACGAGGTCTTTGTCACCCTTGGCCACAATTTCGGTGTCTCCTTTAACCAAGTTGAATGGAAAATCCCCCTGGACACAGGTCTTACTGTTGATGATAACCATAGTTATATGAATGTTGGCCCTTATGACGAACTGGGAATGAATTTGATATATACCACAACTTCCCAGGGTGAATTCCACTGGTCAGGAAGCAACAACAGCATGGTCGACCCGTCACAAGGCAATGGCTGGATCGACCTCAGATTGGGAGTAAAGCGTGATTATGTCACCTTTTACGCCACCTATGACGCGCATGGCATTCCAACAGTTGACGGGAATATCACAGGCGGTACAACGCCCGATGACGGCTGGCGCGGGGCATATATGCGAAACCTGGTCCTTACCAATTTTGCGGGAAAAACACTAAATGCCACCATATATTGCGTTGATGATGTGTCCGCGCAAGACCTCTTTGTGGGTCTGAAAATTTACGACGACCACAATGACAACACGGACAGCTGTGAAATTTACCAGGAACAGGACGATATATTGACAACAGGCAGGAATTTCCTTCTTGACAACAACCATGAAAATGCGCTTATCGCCAATACCACGGCCTATGTCGCTTCCCGGGACCGCTATTGGAGCGGCGGCGCATCGGGTTCCTGGGCGCAGGACGCCTCGTCGGCAAACCAATCCGCCGCAGGAGCGTGGCGCACCACAAACTATGAATACGAATTCAAGGTAAACCGAAGCCCGGCCACTGACGACATCATTATGGACAATAGTTCGCTCATGGGCTTCCATGTACGATATCACGATGGTGAGGATGGAAGCGACTATTTCTGGGAACTCTCCCCAAACGCGGATAAAATACAGATCGACTGGAACAACAATATCTATGTTGCCACAGGTTGGCCCGACATGCAGCTTGGCGCGCCATATTTCCAGGTTATATATCCCGAGGACAATTCCACCATGGAGGGCGTGACCAATGTCAGGATTAGCGCCCAGAAGGACCCGGCCACTCTCGACGACATCGACTCCGCCGTATTTTACCGCATAAGTGATCCTGATACGCGGCATCGCATAACAAAGATCGGTTCAACCAATGAATGGTCCGGCACATGGGATGTGACTGCTCTCCCGAACGGGGCTGATACGCTGGTATTCAAAGTGTACGATGACGCTCTTGTCATGGACCGTATCGTAAACGTTACTATCAAGAATGATGCTTCCAGCGCCGCGACCCCTCCTACGGTGACACTCACGAGCCCTGCGGCCGGAAGCACGCTGGGCGGTGATTCGGCGGTAATAACCTTTTCCCGGACTGTGGCAGCCACGCACAGTATCGTATCGACCCATGTCAGCATCGACGGCGGCGCTTTCTCATCCATAGGCGCTGCGGCCACCAGCTATGCCTGGAACACCACGGCCCTGGCCGAAGGCAGCCATACCATTCAAATACGCGTGATTGATGATCAGGATGAATCGGCCACAACCAATGTGATCACGTATATTGTCAAAAACACGCCAACGGTCTCCATTACATCCCCGCTTGATTCCACAGACCAGTCAGGACGGATCAGGGTCACCTGGGATGCAAGCCTGATAAGCGGCGATCCAGTCGATTCCTGCCAGATATCAGTTGATGCTATAAGCTGGTGCACAACCGTATCGGACAGCGCCGACAGCATCAATACCTCGGTTTATATGGATGGGCCTCACAGTATTCAAATCAGGGCATATTATTTCGGGAAAATCGGATATTCACTGCCCATTCATCTGCATTTCCAGAATTCGCCATCCATTACATTAAATTCGCCACGAACTGATTCCATTATCAGCGGTACATTGGTTGTCCAATTCACCGCAGCAGCAGTAGCGCCTGCGACTGTTGATTCAACCTGGATAGCGGTTGATGGCGGCGCATGGGTGGCTACTGCAACAGGAACAACTGATACGCTCGATACGCAGGACCTGACTGACGGTGATCATATCATACAGCTCAAGGTAATGGATTCAAACAACAAGACAGGCCTTTCGCAGACCATCAAAGTAGTGGTGCGCAATACGCCATCCATTACACTGAATTCACCGCGAGCTGATTCCATTATCAGCGGTACACTAGTTGTTCAATTCACCGCAGTAGCAGTTGCACCTGCAACTATTGATTCAACCTGGATAGCGGTTGATGGCGGCGCATGGGTGGCTACTGCAACAGGAACAACTGATACGCTCGATACGCAGGACCTGACTGACGGTGACCACACAATACAGCTCAAGGTCAGTGACTCAAACAACAAGACAGGCCTTTCGCAGACCATTAAAGTAGTGGTACGCAATGCGCCATCCATTACACTGAATTCACCGCGAGCTGATTCCATTATCAGCGGTACACTAGTTGTCCAGTTCACCGCAGCAGCAGTTGCGCCTGCAACTGTTGATTCAACCTGGATAGCGGTTGATGGCGGCGCATGGGTGGCTACTGCAACAGGAACAACTGATACGCTCGATACGCAGGGTCTGACTGATGGTGACCACACAATACAGCTCAAGGTCAGTGACTCAAACAATAAGACAGGCCTTTCGCAGACCATTAAAGTAGTGGTACGCAATGCGCCGTCAATTACACTGAATTCACCGCGAGCTGATTCCATTATCAGTGGTACACTAGTTGTTCAATTCACCGCAGTAGCAGTTGCGCCTGCGACTATTGATTCAACCTGGATAGCGGTTGATGGCGGCGCATGGGTGGCTACTGCAACAGGAACAACTGATACGCTCGATACACAAAACCTGACCGAGGGTGCCCACATCATACAGCTCAAGGTCATGGATATCAATGGCAAAACATCTCTCTCAACAGCGATCAGGATCACCATTGCGAACATTCCCCAGGTGGTCCTCTCACACCCCAGCGCTGGTGACTTGTTGTCGGGTGTTGACACAGTCAGGTTTACCATTACACCAGTGCTTCCCGCGCTCCTTGATTCCACCTGGGTGGCAATTGACGGGGGCTCATGGCAACGCGCACTGTCGGAAAGTACCTTTGTACTCGTAACAGTGGACCTCCTTGACGGATCGCACTTATTGCAGGTGAAAGCCAGGGACATAAACGGCAAAACAGGGTATTCTTCAACAATAAGTTTCATGACAAAAAATAATCCTACGATCAGTTTCAGGGAACCGCTGCCAGGCCAATCGATCAATGGTATTGTTACTGTCCGGTTCACAGCGCTTCCGGTGCTTCCCGCTGATATTGATTCGGTCCTCATTTCCATAGATGGCGGCGCATTCGCGGCAACCACGACCGAAAGCACCTATGTTTGGAACACAGCCACAGTCTCGGACGGCGAACATATCCTGAAACTCCACGTGGTAGATACCAGAAGTAAAATAGGGGAATCTGAAATACTCCTGGTAAAAGTCGACAATACACCGCCAGTCATCTCTTCGGCAAACCTGAATTACGGCGGCAACAAGGCTGTGACCGACAATGGAACACTCCTTTTCTCAGCCATGGTGTTTGACCAGACATGCGCGGTCTCACCCGCAAGCGTCTGTCTGAGCGTCCCTGGTCTGGGACTCGACTCCATGGCCTTGTACGACAATGGGGGCAATGGCGACACTATTGCAGGCGACCATATCTTTTCACGCTCGCTCTTGGTGTCGGGCGGCGCGAGCGGCCTGCTGGCATATCAGATATTCGCGGCGGATTTGCTGGGAAACGACACAGTGATCTGCGATTCATTCTTCTACGACAACACGGTTCCCTATCTTTCCGTGTCGATTTCGCCGCGCGCCCAGGATGGACCCGACAGCCTCCATGGAATAAGTTATTTCAACAGGATCATTCTCAAGGGTATATACGGCGACCTGCATAGCGGGGTAAAAGCCGCGTGGATCTCCATCACCGATTCAATCGTACATGGCAACCTCCTCTACAATTCACCCATACTGCTCACTGCCGCTGATGCCGCGTGCAACAAGGTGATTGAACTGGTCGAAGGAGCAAACATCATTACCCTGTCTGTTATCGACTGGGCTGGAAACCAAACCGACAGCGTGGTGGAGCTGACATATATTCCGCCCAAAGTTTCGGCAACAGTTGGTACTGACGGCGGTACGGTGACAAATCCCAATGGTACAATTATCACGGTGCCTGCCAATGCACTTTTCCAGCCCACAACCATCAGTATTACACGGGTGAGTACTGCGGCGCTTCCAGCTTCCGAAAACCTTTCTATTGCCCTGCTGTCCAATGCGTATGATTTCCTTCCCGAGGGGCTGGTTTTCAAGAAGGAGGCGACCATTTCGCTGGCCTATACGCACGCGGAACTGGACGCTGACATGGATGGCGTGCAAGATATCCCTGAGAACAACCTCACCATCTATTTTCTCGACAATGATGAGTGGGTGTCCGCGGGCACGGCAACAATAGACACTGGCGCGAACATTGTTTCAGTTGCTGTGAACCATTTTACTCTGTTCGCCATAGGTACAGTGGCGGCTGCGCCAAACAAGGTCAAAAGCTACTGGTCGCGCAACCCGCTCCCTGCTAATATCCAATCGACTTTTGTGTACGAGCTGCCGGCAAAAAGCAGGGTTGGCCTCCAGGTCTATGACCTTGCCGGCGACCTGGTACGCATCCTTATTCCCGGGAACACGGAAAAACCCGCTGGTGCGCACGCAATACGGTGGGACGGGACTAATGGGCGCAATACATTCGCGGGCACTGGTCTCTATATCTATGTCTTCTCCGTTGACACGGGAAACGGTAAGACCACAGTTAAAAAACCCATTGCCATAGTGAACAGGTAAAGGAGGATGCCATGAAAACTACTCTCTGCTCCATGATACTAGTCCTTGTCAGCGTCTTTTCCGGGTACGGCAAACCCCTTGACCTGGCCCTGGGCGCACGGCCCCAAGGCATGGGCTCGGCCTTCATTGCCATAGCGGATGACGCCAATGCCTCGTACTGGAACCCCGCGGCAATGGCCCTGGTTTCCCGCCTTGAATTCTCGGTCAGTAACCTGCTGAACCAGGAATTCCTGGGCGTCAACGTCAACATACTCAACGGCATTGTCCCATTGCCGGGTCTGGGTACCCTGGGCTTCAGCTGGCAAATGGTGAACGCTGGCCTTGAGGAGGGGGATCCTGACAATGAACTCGATTTTCGTGAAGACCATTGGCAGGAACATGTCTTCTCGCTCTCCATTGCCCGGAAATTATGGGACAAGCTGCTGGTTTTTCGCAATACAAGCATGGGCATCACCCTTGACCGGTACATGTACAGCACGGACTTCTATGACGGTGCAGGCCTTGGCTTTGACCTCAGCGTTTTCACGCTCCTGCCCTACGACATCCGGTTCGGACTCATGGCCCGTTCCCTTGCCGCGGAAATGGAAGGCGAAATGTTCGACCCGGAATTCAGGGCCGGACTGGGGTACGAGCTCACGATAAAAGAAATAAACCGGCTGGTCTTTGCCTCAGACATTGCCCTGAAGAAAAACATAGAGTACGCGAACACCCCGGAGCTTGAATTCAGGAACATGAACTTCAAAGTCTTCGAAGGCGTGGAATACTCTTTTCTGAAGATCAAGGACTTCACTCCTGCGCTCAGGCTTGGGACCAACCTCACGCCCCTGAACGACCGGGGTGGCATATGGGCCTATGCGTGCGGCGGTATTGGCGCGACCTACAAAAACTATCGCATTGATTATGCCTTTATCTACAATTCAAAACCAGAGTTGGGACTTGGAACCCGCCATCATGTTGCCATAAGCTTTTTCCGCTAAAGTAAAAAAAGACGGGCAGTCTTTACCTGTCCGTCTTTTTTTTTAGACATCGCCCGATTATTATTATATCTTATTATCAGTATCCGGTTTCTGGCATGTCCCCTGCCTATCAATTCCGGTTTCTTTAATAAAAAAGGTTGGTACGTATGAGCAAGGAAAAACCTGTTTTTTGTGTTATTGGCGCAGGCCACGGCGGCATGGCCATGGCGGCTCACCTTTCAATCCTCGGATTTGAGGTACGGCTCTTCAACCGGACCTCCGAACGACTCAAGCCCATCCAGATACGGCGCGGCATTGACGTAACTGGCGAAATAACCGGATTTGCCCGAATCGAAACCGCCACAGACAACCCCGAGGAGGCACTTTCCGGCGCAGACGTGGTCATGATCGCGATTCCCGCTACCGGTCACCGGTCAATCGCCGCAATCACTGCACCCTTTCTGAAAAGCGACCAGTACGTTGTCCTGAACCCCGGCAGGACCTTTGGGGCCATTGAATTTCATCAGGTATTAAAAAGCAAAGACGCAAATACTGACGTCACCATTGCCGAAACCCAGACCTTTCTCTACGCGAGCAGAGTGACCGGGCCTGGCCAGGTGAAAATATTCAGAATAAAAAATTCCGTGCCCCTTGCCACTTTTCAGGCCCACCGTATCCCTGGCTGTCTCGATGTGGTACGCAAGGCCTATCCGCAATTCGTGCCCGGAGACAATATATTTAAAACAAGCTTTAACAACATCGGCGCTATTTTTCATCCAGCACTGGTACTGCTGAATGCCGGATGGATAGAAGACCAATCTGACTTTGAGTTTTATTTCCAGGGTGCATCGCCTTCGGTCTCAAAAATACTGGATAAATTGGACGCCGAACGGGTAGCAGTCGCGGCCGCACTGGGTATCCAGGCCATGACCGCGCGAGACTGGCTCTACTTTGCGTACGGCGCGGCCGGAAAAACCCTGCGCGAATCAATGCGCGCCAACTCCGGCTACCACGGCATCCTTGCCCCGCACCAGACTGAAATGCGATATGTGACCGAAGACATCCCCTGTAGTATTGTTCCCATGAGTTCGCTCGGAAGACAGATGAACATACCAACACCAGTCATGGACTCTATCATTACCCTTGCCTCTGCCATGCACGGACGCGACTACTATGCCGAAGGCCGGACAATGGAAAAAATGGGCATCGATAAAATGGACCTCAAGCAACTGCGCCTTTTAGGCATCGGTGAAATGCAGGGATAATCCAACACCATGCGTTCAGACGAAGTTTTTGGTTTCCTGAGACCAGCCATTGACGCCCATACCCTGGGCCTCAGTATGGCAGTACAACTGCTGCACGACTGCAATTATACGCCCCTGGTGGCAAACGCGGCTGTGTGCGAGGCCGCAAACGAACCCGCGCAGGCAAACAACAGCGCCCTCATTGCCCAATGGATTACGGAAACACGCATTACCCGTCTTGGATTCAGCTACCGACTCGATCCGGTCCAGGCCGCGGCCCTATTTGGAAAACTGATGTACCAGATCAAGTCCCATCGTCTTTTAGCCGAGGATGGCGGAAAAATAACGCACCTCTATTTCGCGGGCCTGCCTGAGGCCTGCGCGCGTGTACACAGAGAACAGGGAGACCGTGTCATCCTCTTTATAGGTGACGAGACCCCTGGAGAGACTCTTGAAAAACTGGGTATTCCCCCCGCAGTACGGCCAGCACACATGACCGGCGAAATCGAATACGATACCATGCGCATTGCCTTTGCCCGGGACCTTCTGAAGCAGGGAAAGCACCTTGAGATAAAACCCGTGGACCGCTCCGGCTGCAAAGATCTTGGTTCCCCGCACGAACATCTTGCCGGCCGGCTCGAACAGAGCATGCGGTCCAGACAACTGCCCCTGATGCGTGCGCACGTTGGCCCCTATCTTCCAAACCGCGACGAGGCAGTCCGCCTTTTTCTCGAGTGGTCGTCCCAGCTTGCCAAGGCAGGATTCCTCGACGTGCTTTCAATTGGCACATCGCAGCTTTCTCAGTCCGCGTTTGGCGAACCATGGGAAGGCAAACAGAACGGCGGCGGGGTGCCCGTCAATTCCGCGGACGAGTTCCGCGCAATCTGGCGCGCCGCGCGACCTATGCTGGTCCGTACCTATGCGGGTACAAAAAATATTCCAGCGCTGGCGCGCATGTACGAGGAAACAATCAACTGCGCCTGGCATGCGCTCTCGTTCTGGTGGTTCTGCGCCATTGACAACAGAGGCAGCAACAGCGTTGCCGATAATATCACGGAACACTTTGAAACCATCAAAGTGATTGCCGCGGCCGGAAAACCTTTTGAAGCAAATGTGCCTCATCATTTCTCGTTCCGCGGGGCCGATGACTGTACCTACGTGGCCGCGGGCGTAGTAGCAGCGCGCGTTGCAAAATCCCTGGGTATACGGCACTACGTGCTGCAAATTATGCTCAATACACCCAAATACACCTGGGGAATCCAGGACCTTGCCAAAGCGCGCGCACTGCTCTACCTGGTGCGCAGGCTCGAAGACAAAAATTTCACGGTCATTCTTCAGCCGCGCGCAGGCCTTGACTATTTTTCTCCTGATCTGGAAAAGGCAAAGGTGCAGCTTGCCGCGGTAACCGCGCTCATGGACGATATTGAACCACGCAATACCCAAAGCCCTGCCATGGTCCATGTTGTCAGCTATTCAGAAGCAGCCCATCTGGCAACCCCCGCGGTGGTCAACGAGAGCATTAAAATAACCCGGGCAGCGCTCAATGCCTACCGGACCCTCAAAGCGCAGGGTAAAGCCATGGACATGGCCTCGCACGCTGAAACAGCCGCACGCACCCAGGAATTGATCGCCGACGCCTCTGCACTCCTGGCAGCCATTGAAAAAGCGGTTCCCGCGCCCTATTCGCCCCAGGGGTTATACGATATGTTTGCCACGGGATTTTTTCCCGTGCCCTATCTCTGGGAGTGCAAGGAGGAGTTTGCCAGGGCAATCGCATGGCCAACCCGGGTTGTACACGGCAGCGTGAAGTGCGTTGACGACACCGGCAAACCGCTCCCTGTTCAGGAGCGCATTGAACAAACCCTCGCATGGAGGAAAAAGTAGAATGTGCGGCATAGCGGGAATCATGAAACAAGGCTGTAGCGCAACAGTCAGCGCCATGGTCGACAGCATGGGCCACCGGGGTCCTGACGCCAGAGGTATCTGTGACACCACAACAAGCACTTTGGGCCATACACGACTCTCCATTATCGACGTGGCAGGCGGGGCGCAACCAATGGCCGATCCTGTTAATCAGAGCTGTATCGCATTTAACGGCGAAATCTACAATTTCCCAAAACTGCGGGACGATTTGGGCGCGGAAACATTCACCACGCACAGCGACACAGAGGTCATTCTCAGACTCTTCAGGAACCATGGGATTAATCATGTGAGAAACCTTGACGGAATGTTTGCCTATGCCATCGTGAAAGACACTGAAGTCATGCTCAGCCGCGATCCTCTGGGCATAAAGCCTCTCTATACGGGCATGCATAAGGACGCACTCGTCTTTGCATCGGAGATCAAGGCGCTTCTTCCTCTGTGCGACCGTATTGAGGAATTTCCCGCTGGCCACACCTACTCGTCCGCAAAGGGCTGGGAATGCTATTATCATCTTGATGCAAAGGAAGAGACCGTGCGCGACGCAGAGATCGCTGCGGCCGGCATCCGTACTCTGCTCGAAACAGCCGTGCGCAAACGTCTCCTTGCCGATGTGCCGGTGGGCGTGTTTTTAAGCGGCGGTCTCGACAGCAGTCTCATATCAGCGCTGGCGCGGCTGCACAAAGACCCGCTCGATTCTTTTTCCGTGGGAACGGAAAAAAGTCCGGACAGAATGTTTGCTTTGCATGTGGCACATTTCCTGGGCACCCGGCACCACGAATACATCTATACCATTGACGAGGCCGTCACGGCACTTCCCGAGGTCATCTACCATCTCGAATCGTTTGACTGCTCCCTGGTGCGCAGCGCAATACCCAATTTCTTCCTCGCGCGCCTTGCCAGCGACCATGTTAAAGTGGCGCTGTCCGGTGAAGGCGCGGACGAACTTTTTTGCGGATACGACTATCTCAAGACCCTGGACCGCGCGCACCTTCAAACCGAACTCCTCAACATAACCCGGGCGCTCCACAACACCAACCTGCAGCGGTGCGACCGCATGAGCATGGCGCACAGTCTGGAAGTACGCGTCCCCTTCCTCGACACGGCCATGGTCGATTTTGCGTTTCGCATACCCGTGAACCTTAAATTACCGCTGCCTGCGAACACTGAAAAATGGATTTTACGTAAGGCCGGAGAAGGTCTGCTGCCCAAAAAGATTGTCTGGAGAAAGAAAATAAAATTTGCCACCGGCGCAGGCCTCGAGGACGCTCTGGCTCACCACGCTGAAACGCTCATTACCGACAGCGATTTCAGCAGGGAACGGAATGTCGGTGAAGGTATTGTGCTGCGGTCGAAAGAAGAGCTTTTATACTACCGCATTTTTTGCGAACGTTTTCCCGCGCAAAAGTTCTCCCACCTGATAGGCCGGAGCAGAAGCGTATAACCTGTGAAACCCTGTCTACATTCCTGAAATAATATCGCGGATACATTCGGCAACCACGTCAGGGTCTGAATTGGCCGGAATCGTGTGGTGCGCCTGAAGTGAACCCACTGATACGGGAGCGCCGAATGAGACCGAGGCGTGGGCCGATCCGTTGCCAAAGACCTTCAATTTCCCTCCGGAAGGCCAGATCTCAAATCCGCCGCGCACCCGGACAGGAACAACAGACACGCCTGTTTCGAGCATTATTTTTCCTATACCCGACCTGAATTTGCCCAGTCTGCCCGTGCGCGTGCGCGTGCCTTCGGGAAAAATGACCAGATTATAACCCTGGTTGATGATTGATGCGGCTGTCTGCAGAACGCCGCTGATCTCCCCCTCCCGCTCAACAGCAATGAGGTTCGACCGGTTCAGGAACGGGCTGAGCAAGGGGCTGCTGAGAAGCTCGATTTTTCCCAGGGTAAAGGTCCGCCTGCGGATAGCCCAGGGCAGCAGGGAAAGTATCCAGAAAATATCGAGGTAGCTCTCATGGTTTGCGCAGAAGAGAAATGGGCCTTTCTGATCAAGATGCTCCATGCCCTTTGGCGTCAGTCCCCAAAATGTCCGGGAGAACGCCTTGCAGCAGGACGGAAGCGCGTGGAAAAGCAGGCTTGAATTCTCACGTACAACAAGCGGTGGCTGCGGCTGAATTTCAGCACCAGGAACCTGCGGCGCATGGGGCGCGTTTTTTGTTTCCCTGAGAAAAACCGCAAGATCGCCCAGTGTCTCAATGCGCAGGGCCGCGCTTTCGGGCACGGAACAACGCAGGACCTGTTCAATGCGCGAAAAGAGATCGAGGCGTTTGAGGGAATCGAGTCCAAGATCGAGTTCAAGGTTTGAACGGGGACCAATCGCCTGGTTTTGTGCTTCAGGGGAAAGTTGTTCAACAAGCTCCTGTGCCTGCCGGTACTCGGCCGTGGCCACAAGCTCGATTTCGCTCACGGTAAGGCGTACTTCGGGCACTGCATGGCCCGGTGTTTTCCTGGCCGCCTCGAACATGGCGCGTAATTCAGGTTTTTTTAATTTCCTGGTGGTGGTGCGCGGCAATGGTTGGAAAACCACGATGAAATGGTTGATCTTCTTGTAGCTGGGCAGCTGGCGGCCCAGCGTCACAATCTCCTGCCGCACAATCTCCTCGGCATCGGTTACTGTTGAGCGTTTCCTGATCTCTTTGGAAGGAAGAATGACCGCGCACACAACCTCGCTTTGGTTCTGGTGCACGCCAAAAACGCCCATGTCCTCAATAAGCGGTGAGGCAAGAAAATATTCTTCAATTTCGTCGGGGTAGACGTTTTTTCCTGAATCAAGGACAATCAGGTCTTTGCTGCGGCCGCATAAATAGAGAGAACCATCGCTGGTCACCCGTCCCAGATCGCCCGTATGAAACCAGCCATTCTCATCAAAAACCTTTTTTGTTTCGGTCTCATTGTTATAATACCCCGGAAAAACCGTGTTGCCTTTAAAAAGCACTTCACCCACGCCCGAGGCATCGGGTTTGTCAATCGTCATTTCATTGCCGTCGAGCACTGTTCCCACTGATGCCTGCTTCGCGTTTTCATAGGGGCACAGGGTAATGGGACCAAAGGTCTCGGTAAGTCCATATCCTTCAACAATAGTGAAACCCAGACGCCTGAATCCGTAGAAATAGCGCTTTTTGAGCGATGACCCGCCTGAGATGATCAGGTTGAGTTTGCCGCCAAAACCCTGGTGAACGGTCCCAAAGAGCTTGCGCCTGAACCTGATTCCCAGCACAGGTCCTAAAAGCGTTGAAACAAGGTGCAGAATGGAAAATACCATGCGCACGACCAGGCCCTTTGCCCTGACCGTGCGTTCAATATTATCGAAAAAGAGTTCGAGCATTTGCGGCACAGCCGGAAGAATGGTGACCCCTTTGTCCTTGAGACCTTCGACAATGAGTGGCCCTTTTAGCACTGGCACAAAAACAACCGCTACGCCCGCAGTGAGCGCGGCAGCCACACACGCGGCAAAACCAAAAACATGGTGCAGGGGAAGCACGGCCATCATGACATCGGCCGATGTGACGCGCATACGCGGCACACCGCACAGGGGAACTGCGGTAAAATTCTTCTGGACCAGCACTACTCCCTTTGCCTTACCCGTGGTCCCGGAGGTAAAAATAATGGCGACCGGATCGTCAGGCGCGAACTGCCGCGAAAAAGCATTGTCTCGGGCATCGCCGTCACTGATAAATTCGCCAAACGTCGCCGCATTGGTATCCGCATCAAATGATACGATCTTCTGTATTGAGGAAAAACGTGTCTTGAGATCGTTGAACAGTTTCAGATAGGTGCGCGAACAGAAAACCACTCGTGGTTCGGTGAGTCGCACAATCTCCTCAATCTCAGCCGGAGGGATATTGGGGTCGATGGGGACCGTGCACCCGCCGGCAAGCGCAATGGAGAGGTGGGCAATGACCCATTCGGGAGAATTTTCACCAATGACAACGCCCTGTATGCCGCGCCTGAATCCCATGCGCTTCAGGATCGAAACGCACCGGTTGAAGTCAGCATGAAACTCTCCGTATGTCCATGACTGGTATGCGCCGTTGCGTTTTATGTGCAGACAGGGGCGATCACGATGCTGTGTGACCGATTCATGCAAATGGTCAAAAAAAACAAGGGGATTCATTGTACAGGGAAAATAAATTAATGACGCTCAGCGGCACAAACGGGCCGGGTTCCGGTATTCGGGCACATCAATAAGGTCCCAGCCGTCAAAGCTAAAGCCTACATTGAGATAAAGAAGCCCATTGTCGTTGAAAAGGGGGTTTTTCGTAAAGTACTGTTTGAACGAACCGCTAATATCGCCCTGCTCCAGTTGCTGGCTGTACCTCAGGGTGATGAAAAAGGGATAGCCTGGGGTAATGTAATTCTCGAACCGCAGTTCCAGACCAAAGCCGTATCGCTTGGCCGCGCTCTGCAACATGGATACATTGTTCCAAAAACCGCGCGCCGTGTCATCGGGAAGCGCGCTATAGATGACATGCTTGTCCCTGTTGTCGTAGACAAATCCCGCGCCCTGCCGCTCCGTAAAATCACTGATTTTCTGTTCCATTTCAGCTTCGGACGCACTATAGACCCGAGCCCTGTTTTCCTCCCGGTGCATGTATTTTTCAACGTTCCTGCCCTTTCTGCTGTATGCATCAAGGTCTTCCCTGCCCGCCTCAGAGGGATCAATACCCGCGGCAACGCCGCCTTCGAAAAAAGCCATGCCATAGATCTTGTCAAAAAGCATGATGCCCGCGTTTTTCCTGAGCCGCCGTACCAGGGGAAATCTGAGATAGGCTTCGGCCCGGCCAATGTTCCTGCCTCTGAACACAACGTTGGACTGGTCTGAAAGAAAGGTATAGCTCTTCATAAAAATTCCCGGATAGACAAAACTTGATATTGGACCGTCCGCGGCCGATACGAGGAAATCTCCGCCCACAGTGAGTAGCGGGACAAAGGGAAGCGCGAGCGCACGGCGCACATCAAGCGTCAGCCGGTTGTGAGCGCTGTAGGTGAAATTGGGCGCCAGGGTGCCGTTGTCTTTAATGGTGAACGATTCCTGCCACGAATTACCGTCGACCATGATGCTGTCGCGGAAGTAGTCGAACTTCGCCTTTATATAGGTGCCCCGTGTGTCGATATTGTCCTCCTGGCGCCATCCTTTGCCCCCGCCGGACAGGTTGAGATGGGTCCAGAAAATCGAAGGGTTCAACTCCTTGAACATGGTGTATTCGAATGAAATCTTCGGATGAATGTCGTAGAAATCGACATTCTGACGCGAGTAGGTAAGACTGAAATGGAGCTTTCTGAATGGTGAAAAAAGCTGGAACCGCATGCCGCCGCGCAGACGCATGTAATCGATCACATAATTCTGCTCAGAGTACTGTTCTTTGGTGACATCGTAAAACTGATCGTTTTCGCTGAAGAGGAATTTGTCCATTTCCAGCGAGAGCGTGGGAACAAACGACCGGTTCTCGTACAGGACCATGTATTCCTTGTCGTATTCGGGATTGAAGAAAAAATGCCTGCCATGGCTTGACCCGATCCAGTCAATGCCCTTGTCCACCTCCATGAGGCCAAGCAGAAAAAGGCTGTTTTTTTCCAGGGGATCAGTGAACCAGAAAAGCCCGCCCGCCTTGACCCCTGCCTTGCCGTTGCTGGCCTCGGGATCGTGGGCAATCATCTCTTCTCCCACGATCATAGGAGAAATCATGACATGGTTGAAAAAGGGGAAATAGGTGCGCGCGGTGCTCGCGAAATTGACCCCCACATCGGGCCGCACAATGCCTGGGTCGCTGTTTTCCACAGGAACAGGTGTTGTGTTGGGAAGAGGGGTGTTGTCCGCCAGGTAGATGGTGTATCCGGCTGAGTCAAAATTACTGTAGGCTATTTTTTTTCCGCTGTGCGAGACTGCGGGGCAGAAAGCGCCGCCGACAGTATTAGTGATCTGTTCAACAGTGCCGGAATCAAGATCGAGACGGTAGATATTAAAGATACCTCCTGTGTTTGCTGAAAAGAACACCTGTCTGCCATCGGGACCAAATGAAGGGTCGCGCTCATCAGCCGAAGAGGCGGCCAGCGGGGTGAACTTTCCGGCAAGGTCTACCATGCCAATATTCCGGCTTGTGCCGGCAAAATAGGAAAAGACCACCAGACTGTCGTTTGGTGAAAAACGGGGGGTAAAAATCGAAAAGCCTTCAGCGCCGTTTAACGGTGCCTCAAACAAGACCCGTTCGGTATTTTTGCCATAACGGTTCCATTCCACCTGGAACAAAGGGCCTATGAACCTGTTGATAAGCGAACGCTTCTCGATGTTTTTGTTGTCCACAAGAACAATGGCGTTCTTGTTCTCCATTTTCCTGACACCAGCGATGGCCGTGCCCGCGCGGTTCAAGCACGCCTGCATAATATGGTCGTTGTGGGTGATGACATTCTGTATCTTGCTGACCCGCTTCCCGTTGACTTTTTTTTCTGGAAACAGTGTCAGCTTCGCGTTATCGAAAAACTTGTCCTTGGGCAAGGAATCAGTGAACACATCGGTATATTCACGGCCGCGCACAAAATCGGGATTGAGCGTGCTGTAGGTGACAAAACGGTCGCTGTCCGAAAGCGTGAAATACGAGGTGACCCAGGGGCAGACCATCTCAAGCCGGTCTGCGTCTTTTTCAATGGTATCTGCCAGGGAATACGCGCTAAGGGGCGCCATGCCCGCGTCGCCCGGCCCATTGCTCAGAAAATAGACCTTCTGATCGTCATGGCCCCATTGGGGATACAGGTTCTTGTATCCGGTTGGCGTCGCGGAATCGGCGACAAGTTTTTTCCCCATGACAATATTATTTATCAGGTTTTTCTGGTCTATGTATTTGGCGGTCTCATGTTCCTTCCACGTTTCGTACAACTGGCGGGATGAAACGCCTATGGCATCTTTCATTGCCATGGCAAAAGTGATGTTTCCTTTTTTTGAACACGCGTGGATAATATTTTTTAGCGCCTCTTCACCATAGACGGAATCAATGTACCTGACCATGGAAAAACCCTGGTTGTAATAACCACTCTCATAATCAATACCCCTGCCTGTCCCGAAATTCATGTATTCGAGCGGAAGAATTGTACCGTTGAGCGCTTTTTCGCGCATGATCATGTCCCGGTGCGCGTCCCACGAATCGTGCCCCCGCCGCGCACTCTCGAACTGGGCAATGCCCTCGGCAAACCAGAGCGGCAGAATGTCGAACGAATAGAGTGAAAAGCCGCTGGTCTGCACAGGTTCGTTAAAATAATCAAAGTACCCGAAACGGATATCAGGGATATTGTACCTGAATTTTTGACCCGCTGTCATGGAGGCAACATGGGCAAGCTCGTGGGTGACCACATCGCGCACCCAGTTGTGCGTGCCCCGCAGATAGTAGTCAAGGTCTGCGACCCATATTTTTATAGTATTCCTGGGCGGCAGGGCCCAGCCATTGCTGAAATCGTCGTCGTCGATTATAAAATCGATTTTTCCCGGAAGTTGCAGCCCATAGTATTCCGTGAGGCCCGTGTAGGCCTCCTCTCCCACTGCTGCCGCATATTCGGCCTGTTCCTTGAGACCGCTCAAATAGTACACGGTGAAATGTTCGGTTTCTGCTTTAAACCATTTTTTATAGGGCTGGTTGTAGTCCTGAAGATATTCAGGATAAGAAAAGGCCTGCAAGGCCAGAAAAAGCGTGAACGCTATGACTGCAAAGGGGTTCATTTTAATAAAAATTAATAAATTACAGGATAAAAGACCTTGTAATATGGTAGAAGGCAATGTGTCCGGAATTAATGTAAATTATCCGCAGCATTTCTTGTATTTCTTTCCCGACCCGCATGGACACGGCTCATTCCGGCCTGGTTTTGGCTCTGCCCGGACCGGCATGGACCAGTCATAATTAAAAGGCGATGGGATTAATCTCTATGACCAACAAACGTTATTTAATAATACCCACTTTAGTGAAGGCAAAATCCGATTCGCCCGAACCCTCGGCCTCAATTTTAAGCATATACATGCCGGGTGCGTATTTTGACACGTCTATGGAAAAATGGTTCCAGAGTGCGCTTGTTGGAAGACGTGCGCTTTCATAGACCCTGTTTCCGGCAGTATTAAAAAGCTTTGCCCGTACTATCGTTGCGCTTGTTGAAAGCCGGTACTTTACGGTAAATGAATTGGTGCGCGTGGGATTAGGATAGGTAAAAAGCGTGTCAACTGAAACAGGGCCCTGCGGTTCGGAATATTGCAGGGACGGGCCAGCATAGACAGAGGTACGGGCTAGGGTCCCGCCAGCGGTTTCCCATGCTGTTTGGGGCGTTCCTGAAATAGGCACATTGAAACAGGAGAGATAGCCGGAATTGTTGACAGTGTAAATCTCAATGTGTTCGGGGACTGACCCGGCTGTATCAACATCGAGGTTTGCGACAACGCACGAAGGCCCGGGCTCTCCGCCAAAAGCAAGAGAGCGGCTGATAGCCCTGCCCGCGACCGTAAATTCATAGGCAAGCGCGTCATTGTCGAGTATCACAATAGTGCCATTTGGCAGCGGGACAAAAACCTCCATGTCCCCGTTATTATCAAGATCAGAAAGCGAGGCTGTTGCGGTGATCTGGCCCACGGGCTGGCGCGCGGATACCGTGTACGGCCAATGGGTAAGGGATGTGCCCGTATAGTTAAAGGCATAGACAGTATTGTTGCCGGGAATGACAATATCAAGCAGATGGTCGCCGTCAACATCGCCCAAGGATGGCATAAGCGCCAGGGTTGTGGCGATCTTGACCGGCCATCCCTGAAGCAGGGCCCCGGTTGCGGAAAGAAGCACAACATTCCCCTTGTTGTCGGCAAGGACGATCTCTTTGCCCGGGGTGGTGCGGTCGATATTACCCACAGCCATGGTAATGGACGCGCCCGAGAGACCAGGGATAGTTATACGTTTGGAAACAGCCAGCGGATGGCGCTGCAGCAAAAGGAGGGTCTTGTCGCACACTGCATATACCTGAGTTGAATCAACGGCAAGGGCCGCAATCTTTCCAGCCCCAAGAAGCAGTGAATCAGAAACGCCAGCAGACACCTCGTAGCAATAACTATGGCGAGTACCAAAGTAGAGGGTATCGCGCATGACCGAAATAAGCGTGGAAAGAGTATCAGCCGCAAGCGCATAAAGAACCGCACTAGTCTTGCTTACTGTATTGTATTCACGGATATATTGCCCCTGACGGCCGCTGTCGCACGAAGCAACAACAAGCGACGTCCCCTTGACCGAAGGAGCGGTGGCCGACCTGATGCCCGCTGCAAGGGTATCGCGCGCTGGCAGGCCGCCATGCGCGCAAAAACTAAAAACCACTCCCTTTGGAGAAATATAATAAAGCGACGTATCAACATGCACTGCCTGGGGGCTGGAGACCAGCGAATCGGTCGCCTGAGGCCACGAACCCTGGGAAAGGTCCCAGGTGACAGTGACTTTGAAGCTGTCGGCGGCGTAATTCCTGATTTTCTCGTTTATTCCCACAATACTCGCGGAGGCATTGGTATACTCTGCCCACGAAGGAGACCCGATTGTATCAATGGACACGGTTATGCCGGTATAAGCGCCGGTATTGGTGGTGGTTGAAAAAAGCCGGCCGGAAAAAGGGGTCAGATCAGTAACATAATTATTTTTTCCCACCACCGAATGGGGAAAAAAGTCCTCGGGCCCGCCGCTCGAATAGGTGGTCCACAGTATGTTGGAAAATTTGATGCCCAGGTCTTCAATACCGTCCGCTTCGACAAGATCAACACCCCTGCGGTCCATGTTACTGTTCACACCGTCGCCGTTGATCTGGTTATCAATGACAGTCTGGTCAACATGCCACACCAGCACCCCGAAACCCGGAAGACCCACGTCGCAGTTGTTGACACTCGTGATGCTGCCCTTTGACTTGGTCCTGGGATTGGGGATAAGACGCGAGCAGTTATCAGGATCTTCGCACAGGGAATCGAGCAGCATATATTCGGCCGCTGAGTGGCTTGAGCTGCGGGCGGGATACGTATACCGGCTGCTGTCAGTCTGGACCACAAGCGAGTCGGGATATTGCCGGTTTTCGAGCAGAAGATATTCGGTCGAGGAAAGAGGCACTTTGATCATGCGTACGGGTTTGTCCTTGTGCATCATGGAATAAAGGGTGTATTGGGCGGAAAGCGAACCCGAGAAATTCGTGGTTTCGGGCGGTTCCGCCACCAGCGGCGCCACCCAGCCCAAACGTTCGCGGCACCAGGCCGAAGGATAAATGGGAATAAAACCGTTTACCGTGTTGTACCCGGCGAAATCCATGAGACAAAAGCCGCCGATCGCGGTCTCACCGGTCTTGGTGTTGAACAGATTTGGAAGACCCAATGCGCGCGCAACCTGGTTCACGATGATCCCGTTGATGCCGAAATTAATGCTGTCCTGGCTTGCGGTCTCGGAGCAGATAAGCAAATTGTCCACAAACCTGGAGCTGTCGGCCGCATAAACGCCGTACGTGTCCGTACTTCGCATTCGGTCAAAGGAGAGCGTGACTGTGGTCGCGTCGTCAAAATACCGGGCGCCGTGGTAGTAGGAAAAGTCCACGGGCGCAATATAGCTGTCTATAAGGTCGCTCGGTGAATCAGCGCCCAATTCCTTGCCCAGCGCGCCGCCGTCAATGAGGCCTGAGGCGCCCGCGTGGAAAATGAGGAACAAGGTGCGTTCGCTGACCGTGACCGGGCCGATGGTTGCGCCTAGAGTAAAAACTCCGGCCCGGGATGCGGCGCGCATGGCATCGAGCGAAAAGGCCATGATGCCCTTGTTCAGCCGGTCGTAGTATTCGTCCCAGCTCTCGCTGTCGCTTTTGGCCGGCGGCCGGTAATGCTTCATGCGAAAAGGGACTTTGAGCGCGGTATTGTCGCGCGGATACACGGCATATTGAAGCACCATGTTGGAATCAGACGCCGCGGTGAAATAGGCGCGGGCCATGGCAAGATGATTTTCGAAATACGCGCGTCCATGAGGCTTGTTATCTAGATCAAAATCGCCCGGATTTGACCCGAAGAGGCCTCTACCCGTGGTAAAATCGTCAAGCGCGTCTTCCTGGAATTCGACCATGACCGCCACGATTGAAACCGTGTCCGCGGCGAATGCGGCCGCGCACCAGAAAAACGCCAGGGTAATTAGGAGGAGGCGCATTGCATCAGAACATGAAAATAAGTTCGAGACGGAGCTGCTTGTTACGCGCAGACCCTTCGTCGTCAAAGGTATATCCGGGTAAACGGTCTTTCACCAGGTATTTGTCGACAAAGGCCGTGCCCACAATATACGACCCGTTGAAATGGATATTGCCGTAGTTGATGCCCAATCCGAAAGTGACTTCTCCCCTGCTCCCGGCCTTGTCGTACATGGTGCCAGCGCGCAGCGCCAGAAAATTGCTGTACCAGTATTCGCCGCCCAGGGAGAAGATGAACTCGGAAATTTCCTGTTTGATGGGATCGTCGAGAAACGTGGTGACAATGGCTTTCCAAAAGGGGTCGGGCGCGGTATTCTCGTCGTCGCGCCGCCTGATAAGCTCACGGTTAAGATCGAAAAGAAGTTTGAAGTTATGAATGGGGTTGTCAATTGCGCGCCAGACAACGCCGGTCTTCAGATTGAAGGGAATGGGGTCGGCCTGATTCTGGTCAATATATACGATGTCCGGACCCATGTTCTGCAGGCAAAGGCCAAAATCAAGCCGCTTGAGTATATTGCGCTGCTTGTACCCCACGTCAATGGCGAACGAGTTGGCAACCCCCCGCCGCTGCTCGTTGCCCACGGGCACGTCAGCCAGCTTGCTGTAGATAAATTTCGCGGACGCTCCCACGCCGATATTATCACCGAAATTGGTCCCATAGGAAACACCGCCGAACATATCGAATGAATTGAAGGTGCCCAGCTTGCGTCCCACCTCATCGGTCCACTCGTTTTCGCCGAATGAAATATATTTGATGAAGGCGCCCAGCGTTCCCCAGTCCTCGGTGGGCCAGGTCATGCAGAAATAAAGATGATAAAGGTCGTTGAGCCCGAACTCGGGAAGCAGGTACTCGAAAAACGCTCCTACCTCACGGTTGGCCTTATCGTATCGCGAAACGCCCTTTTCGGTGAGAAACCAGACGTCCTTGTCCTGCACGACCACGGTTTCGACATTGTCGGTGGGAAGCCCGTTTTTACTGTGAAAATGCTTCCATTCCGCGCCCTCGACCGTCTTCCCTTCCTTGCCCACAACGGTTTTTCCCTTGGAATAGCGAAGCGCGCCCTTCCGGGTGCCAATCCAGATAAAATTGCGTGAATCTACCGCAATGGCGTTTACCTCGTTGTCGGCCATGGCGTATTTTTTCCATGATTTCAGCTTGTATCGCGCAACGCCCTGCAGCGAGGAGACCCACACTTCGCGGTCTTTGTCAATGGCGATGCCCGTTACCCGGTTGTCGACCAGGCCGTTGGTGGTGTCAAAGACAGAGACCTTCTTGCCTTTTTTCCGTACGAGCCCTGATGTGGTGCCGATCCAGACTGTGGCGCCCTGGCTTGCGGCAATGGCGGTAATGGTGTCGCTGCCCGTGAAATCAGCTGTTGAAAAGACGCGCCATTTGCCTCCGCTGAGCCATGCGGCACCCTTGTCCGTGCCCACCCAGACATTTTGGTCTTCGAGGGCAATGCAGCGGATATTGTCGCTGGGGAGGCCGTCAACCGTCGTATATTGCTTCCACTTGGATCCATTGTACACAAAGAGGCCCGTGGTTGTGCCAACCCAGACCTTGTTCGCCATATCAGCATTAAGAGCGGTAAATTCCCTGCCCTTCAGCGCAATGGAAAAAGGCATGCGGAAATCGGGAAGGTCTTCCTCGTCCTCCTTTGTGGCCACATTGTTGACCCGTTTGACCGAGTCAACGGCCGCGGCAATGAGTCCCTCGTCCGATGCCAGGGAGGAATCCTCCGCGTTCAGGTATTTACGCACAACTTTGTCGATATTATCGTTCTGCTCGAGGTAATAAATTTCGTAATTGAGCCACGCGGTGCCGCTATATTTGAAAAGCTGGTGGCGGGTGGCCGCCCACAACACGGGCTTTTCGGCGAAAAAGAGCTTCTCCTTTGCCGCAAGGTAGAGTACGGGTTCGCCGGCTTCAAGGGTGAATGTTTCCCAGAAATTGGCCAGGGGCTGCAGACCCATGGCGCCGGGATTGTAATAGGTGGCGTAAACATCGTCCGAGAGGCCCACAAAGGCCTCGGCCATGCCCGTGGCGCGCGCGCCAGGCGATAAGAGCAGGGTGGGAAGGGCTGCCTGGCCCACGGGAAAAACAGGGGCGCTTAAAAAACATGTTGCCGCAAAGACGGCCAGTATCCGGGTGTGTTTCACGGTCACCGCACTTTCTTTACCTGTTTCCAGTAGGGGATTGCGTATTGCTCATGTTCGCCAAGCCGGAAATGCTCGAAGTCGACCGCGGTCTGCCACTCTGCCTCTGATTCGAGGCGGCATTCGCATCCCGGGAAAAAAGGCGGAAGGAGTTCGGGATGGCGGTATATGTCTTCGCGCAGGATGAAATAATTTTTTTTAGCGAAAATAGCGCACACCGCGTCCACGGGCCCCTTCTTTATTAGAAAGCGCTGCACACCCTCGCGGTCACCCTTCTCAACAGCTGTTATAGAGTCCTCAAGTCCCGCGTTCCAGCGGGCGATGATGCGTTCCCTATCAGCCCCGGAAAGCGGAACGCCATCCATGTCCTTTTCCGCGGCCCCCACAAAAGCGGCAATCTCAGATGCGGGGGGTTTTGCCGGATGGAGGTTCTCGCGCGGCGACTTCCGGATGACCGAATAGATGCCGCTCGCATGGATGGTGGCAAGGGGTATATCCTCTTCGCCGCTCTTCTTCTGCAGGGCAATATACATGGTGATGACGATGAGAATAACGAGAAAAATGATGACGATGAAGATTTCCATAATAATGACCTTTTAAAATCTAAAAAATTTCCCTTCAAAAATCAAATGTTTAACCGCCCTTTGTCTCATCAATTTCGCTGAACGACGCGTCCTTGATTTCACATCCTTCCGTTGATATGCGCTTTTCACGCGCTTCCCGTTCCTGGCGCACCCGCGCCGCCGTGCGGGAAGCGGAGAGCATTCGTAAGAAAAAAAGTACAACCAAAGCGAAAAGGGCCCCTTTTATCAGTGAAATGACCATAGGGCGCCTATGCTGATTCCCTGATGATGAACTTGGCCGCAAACTCACGGCTCTCAATGGTCTTGTCCCCCTTTTCAACTTTGTCGATGATGAGGTTGATGGCAAGGTCTCCCATCTCAAGCTTGGGCTGGCGGACTGTAGTGAGGGCGGGCTCCACCACTTCCGCGGCAGGCACATCATCGTAGCCGACTACGGCAATATCTTCGGGTATCTTGAGCCCGCGTTTTTTAAATTCCTTGATCATGCCAATAGCGGTCATATCGCCCGCTGGTGAAAAAATGGCCGTGGGCACATTATCGCCGCTCTGTCTGGCGTTGATAATCTTGTTCGCCAGATGGGCGCCGTCGGTCATGGAGTCCGAGGTCGCCTCATACACCAGTTCGGACCTGAAGGGAATGCTCTTTTCTACGAGAGCGTCACGGTACCCGTCGAGCCGCTCTTCTATATTGAGATTTTTCCGGTTAACGGTCACGACGCCGATGTTCCGATGCCCCTTGTCAATAAGGTATTTGACCGCGGTGTACGACCCGCCCCGATTATTGACATAGATAGAATCGAGGATCGCCGAATGCTTCGCGACCAGGATGCAGGGCATTTTTTCCTTCTTGAAAAGTTCCAGTTCGGCGTCGGACGAACTGGCCGTGATCACAATGACCCCGTCGACGCGGCCCTCGTACACCACTTTCTGAAAGAGGTTGTACTCAGTGATGCCCTGTCCGATGGTGTCGAAGAGAATGACCGTGTAGTTTGCGTTCCTGAGCGTGTTCTTGATGCCCTCCATGATCCTCATGATAAAACCCGAGGCGATGTTGGGTACCACCACGCCAATGGCGTTGTTTCTTTTGGTCGCAAGCCCGCGCGCGATAACGTTGGGATAGTAATTGAGTTCGCGCGCAATCGCGAGCACCCGTTTCTTGGTTGTCTCGCTGATATTGGGCTTGTTGTTGATGACCATGGACACCGTTGCCGTGGTGACCCCCGCCTTCAAGGCGATGTCTTTGAGCGTTACTGCCATATAGGACTCCTTTAAAAAGTGTACAAAAGGGCCGCTGTCAGGCCGTCGTTGCGCTGATATACGGTCAATCCCAGGCGCGCGTCAAAGTCGCTGAGATGGGCATCGACCAATGCGTCAAAGGCCGCGTAAAAATAGACCGCTACCGCATACCATATATTCTGGTTTCTCCACGAGAGATACCGCTTCTTGTCCTTGGAACAAGTCTCCTGCCGTGCGTCCGCAAAGCCCGCGTCAGCGGTGAGTTCCCCCACCTTCTGGTCGGCCGCGCTCTTCTGCATGCGAAAAACATTCTGCTGATCGAGAAGCGAGTCGCGCGCAGTTGCCGAAAGCCCCTGGTCCATCAATGTTGTTTCAAGGCGGGTGAGTTCACGCTGGCATGAAGCGCTCCGGTCTTTTTCAACAGCAATACGCTGGCTCATGTTATCGACAATGCGGGCAAACCCTGTTTCCTGGTCTTCGAAATAGCCCGCGGTCCGATTCCACGCGTAAATATTGGCCGCCAGTCCGCAGCTTGCCATAATAACAAGCCCCAGCTTCGCGTAGGACCGGTTGTATAACTGGCCCCATCCGGGGACCAGGAGCGCGCGGACAAAGGCGCCTTTGGGGCTGCGAGCCTGGCTGGTCGATACAGGTCCGGCAAGGTAGTTGTAGCAGTCGAGTAGATTATATATGTGGAACCCTGCGGTAAAGGCGAGGGTCCGGTCGCGTATGGCACGCGAATATTCGTATTCACCTTCGTAGAACCGCAGCGAGTCTTCGTAGCAAAGGGAATCAGCTGGCACATAGGTTTCGAGAAAAAGCCTGTCACGGGAAGAAAAGGGGCTGGCAAGCCTGGCATTCACACGGTCTATCTTCTCCTGCCATTTCCCGGTTAAATAAAAACCATCGTTTATTCCTGTTGATGCAAGGGTAAGTTCTGCGATAAAAATCGCCGGTCCCTTGACCTTGTGTCCCAACATCCACTGGCCACTCCCAGGAACGAAAAAAGAAGCTCCCAGATATGGCCATTTGCTTTTCGGAGTGGAAGTTACAGATGAATTATCTTCCGCCTTCACAGGAACAATACATAATTGTGCAATAATAATCATTACCGGAAGCTCTTTAAGCGCTAAAGTCAGTTTAATGTCTACCCCTTTTATTAGTTAACTTTAAATTTAAAGATAATATATTTAACTTCAATTTTAAACTGAATTTTTTACTTCTTTCAAGTCTTGGAGCCTGCCATAAAAGCGGTTGATTATACTTGCGCCTAAATATTAAAGTATTGTAATTTAAAAGGGCGTATTGTCTTTTAAGAACTTTCTGAATGGAGCAGCTGTATGAGCAGTGAAAAAGAGACAAAAACGAACAATTTCTGGGGCAACATCTTTTCGCGCGACAAGGACACCGGCGCTATGAGCACAAGTGATTTTCTCGAAAACATCCCGGTATTCAAAGAACTCTCCAGACGCGAACGAAAACGAGTGGCGGCGATCATTTACGACCGCACCTACGAACCCGGCGAATTCATGTTCGAGAAGGAGCAACCGGGCGCCGCAATGTTCATGATAAAAAAAGGACAGGTAAAAATTGTCGCGCCCTCAAAGCAGGGAAGTGAGATTGAACTGGCCACCATATCCGATGGCCAGTTTGTGGGCGAACTTGCGCTGCTTGACGATTCTCCGCGCTCAGCCTCGGCCAAAGCTGCCGCGCCAACTCAGGCCCTGGCCTTTTTCAGGACCGATCTCAACAAACTTCTCGATACCGAACCGGTCATTGCCAGCAAAATTCTGCGCGAACTCGCCATCATTATCGGCAAGCGTCTCAAAGCGACCAACGAACAGCTCTACGGAAAGGACGTGTGAGGCCAGTTATGATAAGAACGGAAAAATCACCAGCGCAGAAACGGCGCGCGTACCTCCTCTTTGGCACCTTTGCCGCGGCCTTCATCACTGTACTCGTGTATCTTTTCGTGTCCCTACGGCCCCTGCTTTTGCCTGCGGTCATTGGCGGGCTCGCAGCCTTTATCAGCAAACCCATACTCGACTTTCTCACTAAAAAACACGGCATGCATCGCGAACTGGGCATTTTTCTCATCCTTGGTCTCTTCATCGGCATTATTGCCGTTGTGATCTATGTGGTCCAGAGCGCACTGCCCGATGAGCGGGACAAACTCCTGCTGCGCACACGGATCCAATACAAAATCAACGAACGCTTCGTTTCGTTCATGGGCATCGATTCAACGGGTGAGGGCAACATTCTCTATAATTTTGCGGGTAAAGACCTTGCCAAGGCTCTTGTTTCGGTCAATGCGAAACTCACCCTTTCCCCGCACGAACGCGACCTCTTCCTTTCCTATGCAAAAGGCAGCGGCCACAACCCTCCTTTTGACGAAAAGTTCATGGGGTATTTCCAGGTGAATATCGCAAACGATCAGAAACGTCTTGCCGCGCCCGTCAGCGGCGACCCAGAGGCCCGTAGCGTTCCCTCCGAAGAAGAGGGCCAGGACGCTGGTGAATCAAAAATCCAGCTCCTTGCCCATGTTATCGAAACCTGGATACTCATGCCCTTTGTTTTTCTCTTCCTGCTTGCGGACAACGGACAGATCAAGCGGTATCTGGTCGGTTTTGTCCCCAATAAATATTTTGAAGTCACCCTCATTGTCATGGACAAGGCGAACGATGCCATTGGCAATTATCTGCGGGGCATAACGCTGGAGTGTTCGCTCGTAGGGCTTACCTTTGTCTTTTTTCTCTGGATCATCGGCTTTGAGATTAAATGGGCCATTATTGTTGGCGCAATCGCGGGCATAACCACGGCCATTCCCATTGTGGGGACCATTATAGGTTTCATCGCTGGTTCGGGGTACGCCTTTTTGGCCGAGGAGAGCTGCTCTTTCATCCCATTTTTCACAGCGAACAACCTCATTATCGGCGTGGTGCTCACGGTCATTATCGCCCATCTTCTCGACAACGCGGTCTTTCAGCCCATTGTGCTGGGCGGCGCCGTAAGCCTGCACCCTCTGGTGGTCATCACGGCGATTTTTGGCGCGTCGCTCCTTTTTGGACCCATCGGCATGCTCTTTGCCGTGCCCACCATTGCCATCCTCAAGGTCTTCTTTTCAACCCTTTTCAAGGAGCTGAAGGCGTACTCTATAATATAGAAACCCGCCCTCTGCGCGTATTCCACGCCCCATGCTGAGCATCATCACAAAAATCCCCTGGTTGCACAAAGGTCCTGTACGGCTTTGCCCGTCAGGATTCAGGCGCGAAGATATTGATACGGACACCTTCAAGGTGGTTTGCCGCCTGAAATCCTTCGGTCATGCCGCGTATATCGTAGGAGGCGCGGTACGCGATTTGGCCTTGGGAATCAGGCCCAAAGACTTTGATGTGGCCACATCGGCCCATCCAATAGACATAAAGCGCATCTTCGGCAACGCGATAATCATAGGCCATAGGTTCAAGCTGGTCCATATCCGCTTCCGGTATGGTAAAATCATTGAGACCGCGACCTTCCGCAGGCACCACGGGCAAAAGGAAGGCCAGGTAGTCACGCACGACAATGTTTTTGGCACCGAAAAAGAAGACGCCTTCAGACGCGACTTCACGGTCAATGCGCTCTTTTTCGACCCTGACCGTGACGAAATCATCGACTATGTCGGCGGTCTCGCTGATTTAAAAAAGCGGATATTGCGGAGTATCGGCGATCCTGACGAACGCCTTGTTGAAGACCCGGTGCGCATGATCCGGGCCGTTAAATTCTCGGCAAAATTCGGACTTGCCATGGATCCCCGGCTCGAGAAGGCCATTAGAAAGCACCGGGACAAGATCTCCCTGTGCAGTCAGCGCCGCCTTTTTGAGGAATTGATAAAAATCCTGAAGGCCGGGATGTTCTCGGCTTTTGTCAGGCGCGCGGCGGAGCTTTCACTCCTTGATAGATACCTTCCTTTCATCGCCCAGCTGCGGGAAAAAAACAGCGGCTATCTCGCCCGCCTGCTCACCGCGTGCGATGAATGCATGAAGAACAGGGACACCGGGCTCTACATCCCCTTTTCCCTGCTCACCTGGCCCCTGGTCGAGGACAAATACAGACAGTGCCGCGACATCCAGAAAGCGCTGCGCCTCACATTCCACGAACTTCAATCCCAGCTTCCGGTTAGCAAAAACGAAAAATTGGACATCCGCACGCTCATGCTGTTTATTCCGCGTTTCGATTACCTGCGCCACCACGCGCAAAAAAAGAAGTTTATCATCCGGAAAATGGTCCGTATGCCCGCCTTTAACGAGGCGCTCTACCTCTACGGTCTTATTGAACGGTCACGCGACCAGGTGCACGACGGGTATGAATTCTGGAAACGGACCGCGACCCTCGTACGAAACACTGAAATGGCCCGCCGGCAACTGAAAGACCCTGCATGAAACACGGCCTGGCCGCCCTTCTTACCTGCGTATGCTGCGGTCTCACTTATGGGTCGGAAACGCTCTATGGCGCCTGCGTTTCCGCCGCTGCCTCGGACAATGGATGGTATGCAGTGCTGGGAGAAAATATCAGTGATTCCACCACGGCAAACACCACCACCCTGTACAGCGGTATTCTTTCCATTGCCGCTGCGCTGGTACGGGCAGTCCCCGCTGATACAGGCGCAACCGATACCATTCCTCCTGTCATCATCTTTCCGGAAACAAACGCCTTTACCACCTCCCGGCCGTTCATCAGATGCACCATTACCGATGAAACCGGTCCCATTGATACTGGAGACATATCCCTGTTTCTTGATGGAAGCCAGGAAGACCGGGGGACTTTTTCCACAAGAACCATTGACTCAACAAGCGGCCTCATACGCCGCGTGGAAATTGACTATACACCATACAACGCGCCCGCTGGCGCGCATACGCTCCGGATCCACGTACACGACGCAAACCCGGAATATACGCCATGGCCCGAAGCGTCGTCCTTCAGTTTTTCAATTGTCAAAACCGAAAGCGACCCGCCCCAGGTCACCATTCACACTCCCGGCTATTCGGTGTCATCGGACGGGGCATTTTCCTTCTCCATAAGCGCCTCTGATCCGGGGAGCGGAATTCAGCGCGTCCTGTTTAGATACAAGGTAGGGGGCGACCGCTCATTCCGGGTCGACACCCTGGCAAAGGACAATGGCAGATACACCAAACTTTTTGCCGCTGGATCATTTTCGGGCAAAGGTTTCTGCTTCTTTGTGGAAGTGATCGACAGCGCAGGCAACACAACCGTGGTTCCGGACACATCGTCAGATGCGCGCAACCTCTGCGTACGCCTAGCCCAGGGCATGAGTTATGCGCAGGGTACGGGAAGCGCTTTTCCGGTTGACCAGTGGAAAATGTTCTCCCTGCCCCTTGACCCTGGCCAACCGTCGCTTGCCGCCATGCTTGAACCGCTGCTCGGAAACCACGACAAGCGCCATTGGAAACTGGTGCGCTGGCTCGACAATGCCTATGTGCCGCTTGCAGACAATGCTTCGTTTAACGCTGAACCAGGAAAGGCCTTTTTCCTCTACATCCGCAGCAAGAATGTCTCCTTTAATCCAGGTCCGTCTACGAGCGTACGCATTGACCGCCCCTACCCCATTATTCTTCCCCCAAACCAATGGTCACAGATCGGGTGTCCCTTTGCCTTTCCTGTGCGTTGGAACAACTTCTTCGCGACCGACAGCGCCAAAAAAGCGACGGCGCTCTCAATCCCGCTTGCCGATGCTTTTACCGACAGCGGCTATGCGTTGCTCGATACCAATCCCGTGCTCTATCCATGGCGGGGATATTGGGTCTTTAATCCAGGGGCGGAAACTTGCACGTTGGCTGTGCACCCATACGAGGAAAAGAACCTTTCCCGCGCAACTGCGCACGCGGACCAGGAATGGGCCATATCCCTTTCGTGCGCTCCTTACTCGCAGGCCGCCTTTGGCACTGCCCAGGCGCTCAGAAAAAATACTCCCTGCCCGCCTGTGGTGCACAATGCCCCCTATCTCTATTTTGAACCAAGACTGTTGACCTGCCCTACGGACCAGGAGAACACCGAAGGCTGGACCTTTCCTGCGCTTATAGTGGATTTCAACACCAATACCAGCGCGCGGCTCAGGCCTTTTTTCAATGGTCCTGCGCCCGAGAAAACGGCAATTATCAGCGAGGATTTTGGGTATGTCCATTATCTGGAAAATGGCAGACCCTGCTATATTGATCGGCCTGACCAGGAACAGAGCGTGCGGCTGGCACTGGTATCGGGTAGCGCTTCATATGTTGCTCAACGTGTCTTGGCTTTGGTCGCCGTGTTCCCCAAAGAGCTTGACGTAGGAGGTAATGCGCCAAATCCCTTTAATCCTGCCACCCATTTTTCCCTTTTTCTGCCTGTTCAAACCCACCCCTATGAGGTGCGTGTTACGGTACACACTGTAGCAGGGATCCAGGTGCAACAGCTTTTTTATGGGCATAAGAAACCGGGCGTGCACGAAATAACCTGGAATGGTTGCAATGGTTCGGGAAAACCGGTTTCATCCGGAATCTACCTGTACAGGGTAATTGTGACTGGAGAGAAAAAAGGCCTATTAAAAACCGGAAAAATGGCGCTGGTCCGGTAAGCCAACCGGGTTACTTGACTAACACTATTCTGCTGCTGACGACCTTTTTCCCATTCTGGACCCTGACAATATACATGCCTGATGGCTGGCTGGAGGCTTCCCAGGTAATTCCAGCACACAGCTGGCGGCTGGCAGCCTGCAGTAAATAAATCAATTTCCCATGAAGATCGTAAATTTCTAGCCGTATGACCTTACTGCCTGCTGCCCACTGACCACCACCCGCTATTGTCACAACCGGATTAAACGGATTGGGATGGCATGAGAGCCATGGTCCATTGTCTTTGCCAACCGTAGAATTGACAACTGGCGTCGGATTGGGGTCTATGTTCAGGACACCCCATCCATACACCGTGTTGGGCAGTTCGCCGGTATAGGCATTTGCCTGGGCCCGCTCGTGCAGAATCTGCCGGATATCAGCCGCATCGCGCGTACTGTCTTCCTGCAGCAAAAGGGCGGCAGCGCCCGCGGCCATGGGCGAGGAGAAACTGGTGCCCATCCAGACCGTTCCTAAAATGGAATTGGTGTCCGCGTCATTTTCCACCGCCAGGGTGGTTATGCCGTGCGACGGAGCCACAACATCAGGCCGCATGCGATTGTCAAACGTGGGGCCTACGGATGAATAGTCGCATATTTCACCCACGCCGTGGATGGTGTCGTTTATCGGCCGGAAGTAATTGCCGCCCACAATAATGGCCTCCTGCGCAAGGGGGAATTCGACCAGCGTGTAGCGCGATGTGTCAAAGGCCATATGGGGCAGAATGCCGTAGGGATGGTAATGGTTGGTCTCCCAGGAAAAGGCAATGTCCACGGTTTCGGCAACGACTGTCTTGGTTTTTATCAGGTCAACGGACCAGTTGGTTGTCCGACGCGACTGCGCCTCGTACCAGAATTTCTGCCGTTCACCAGGATACACCCGTACATTGACCCCTTCGTAGACATTCGAGCCGAACGAATACAGGATAATAAGCGAGTCCGCGGCGGTAGTGTCATGCCAGGTAAATGTCCTGCTGGCTCCGTATTGGGAATTGAACCTGACCCGCACCTTGGATGTATCGGAAAAAAGGATATTAAACACGCTCATGTAGAAATACAGCCCTGATGCAACTTGCAGGTTGGACAAGGTGTCGAGTCCAAAGGTCATGGTCTCGATAGTATCGTTCGCGGGATACGCAATACGCCGGAAATTCCGGAAATTATCATTTCCCGAAGCAATAAAGGCGGCCCGTCCCCTTTTCCCCTGTCCGGTAAGCGCGTTCAATTCAGCCTCAGGGCCATAGACCCAGCTCAGATTGGCTGACCAGGGCATGTTGTGGCTGCGGGCGACTGAATCGATGTAATAGAGACAACTGTCCTTGGCCTTTGACACAATCACCAGCTTTGATTCAGGCGCAATGCCGATAAAATTCGCGGGCGTGGAATCATGTTTGAGCGATGTGCCGTTGCCGGCCATGATATTCGCGATCACGGTTCCATGATTGTTCCGCCGGTTGTGAAAAACGGAGGCTGAATCGTAGTAATGATAGGCGTCATAAGGATAGTCCGCATTGAGAAGGGAATCGATGCGCGTCTTGTCCCATATGTCCCAATGGCCAACGCCGCCCGTGTCCTCCCAATACCGCTTGTAGGCCAATACACGGGTTTCGTGGGTTATTGGATCGCGGAAATCGTTGAAGGTGATGTCCACGTCATCGACAATGCCACAAATCACACCCGCGCCCTTGTACCCGCGATTGTGGTAATAGTCGGTCCCTATCAATACACGCGCCTGGTTGAGATTCCAGGCCCTGCAAACCAGAAGGGCCAGGACAATCATGGTGAAACGGCAAATTCCCATAGCAAGTCTCCCTTCTAATAAATGTATATTTTTTCATGCCAATGGACAAATGTTTATTTTCATTCGCCCATTACCGGTCAATCTTGGTATGCGCGAAAAAATCCTATACGATTACTTCTTTTGCGGGAACTACCCGCGCGCGGACAAAAAAGCCCCTCATTATCCTCCGCCACGATCTTGATAGCAGCCTCTTGAACGCGCATGCAATGGCCCACATGGAACGTTCTCTGGGCGTGCGCGCAACATATTTTATCCAGCTTCACAGCGACTTTTACTCAGTGTTCAGCCTCGAAGGTATTGCTCTGGTCCGGGAGATAGCCTCCATGAATCATGAAATTGGCCTGCATTATGATCCTGCCTACTATAACGCCATTGGCGTGAATTTCAAAAAAGGTCTGGCAGGGGACCTTGAAATACTGGAATCCATTGCCGGACAACGGATTATATCTGTTTCACGCCACTTGCCACTGCTCGCAGGGCAAAAAGAGACGTTTCCGCCGCAAGTGCAATTCAATGCTTTTGACCCAAGTTTTATCAACGGACAATATAAATACCTCAGCGACAGCAATGGCGTTTTCAGGCAAGGGTGCTTTTGCCAGCACCTGAGCCCGAAACAAGACTACTGCTTTCTGGTCCATCCGGTCTGGTGGACAAACAAAGGCGGAGGCTGGAAAGCAAAACTTGCGGAACAAGCGCGCAAGGACTGTAACGCGGTGCGCAAACGCATCGCCGGCAAGATAGCGCTCTACGATACAATCATGGCCTCGCGTAAAGAGCGCGATTGCATGTTCAGGAAAAGGCTGGGACAATGAAACGCCTTTCGCCCCTCACGGTGATACTCACAGGCGCGGGTGCACCCGGATGGCCCGACATCTGCCGATCATTGGTCGAAAACAACGAACGCACAATCGACATTGTCGCCGTGGACATGGACCGCGACGTGGCAGGATACCGCTTGGTGAAAAAACACGCCGTGGTTCCAGCCGGCGTATCTCCGGCATACATTCCGGCCATGGTCTGTCTGGTGAAAAAGTTCAAGGCCCATGCCATTGTACCGCTCACAGACCCTGAGCTGCCCGCTCTGGCCAGTGCAGCCTCCTTGTTTAAAAAAATGGGGGTTGTCCTGCCTGTGGCACGACCATCAGCCATTGCCATTGCCGCGGACAAAATACGGACGCATGAGTTTCTCACAAACAGGCATCGGGCCATTCCCGCCTACCGGATTGCGCGCACATCAGTGGAATTTTCCGTTGCAATCGCAGCGCTCGGTTACCCCAAAACAAAGGTCTGCTTTAAACCCGGTATTGCCCATGGTTCGCGCGGCTTCAGAATACTTGACCCGCAGGCAACCGAGGCTGCCACACTGTTTGCGGAAAAGGCGGAAAACACCCGCTATGCAATGACCGGAGAGCGGGCGCGGGAAATTTTAGACAACTGCGCCTCATTCCCGTCCCTGCTGGTTACCGAGTATCTGCCGGGAAAAGAGTACAGCGTTGATCTGCTTGTGCGCAAACGCTCGGTAGCTGCGGTCGTGTGCAGGGAACGCACGCGGATCAGGTTTGGTCTCACCTACCAGGGCCGCGTCATTGCCGATCCAAAACTTGAACGACTTGCCGTTGATATTGCGTTGCGCATTGGCCTTACCTTCAATGCCAATATCCAGTTTAAAAAAGACGCTGCCGGAACATACCGGCTGCTGGAAATAAATCCCCGTACTTCAGGCACTATCGCCCTCTGCAGGGCAGCGGGCGTCAACCTTCCCTATCTTGGGCTAAAACTCGCGCTGGGCGAACGAATAACCGCGCAGAAACCTGTTCCAGGAACACGAAACTACCGGTACTGGACCCACGTCTTTACATGAAATTTCGCAATCCCCTTATTCCCGAATTACTGGCAATGCGCGACTTTGCCGATACGCACGCGCATACGAATTACGCGGACGGTGCGGATTCCATTGAGGCCATGGCGGAGCAGGCCCAGCGCAATGGCCTGCACTGCTTTGCCCTGACCGAACATGTGCGCGCAAACGGCCTGACATACGATTATACGGCCTTTGCGCAACAGGTGACCGCCTGCTCAGGTAAAGACTTCATGGCGATCAACGGGACCGAGACAAAGGTGCTGGATGCACAGGGCGCACTCGACATCAGCCCGGAACTTGCCCATGCCAGCAACTTGCGCATAGCCTCGTTCCACGACCGGATGACGCCGGAAATGCATCGTACTGCGGTCCGCGCCATGCTCCGCAACCCATTGATTGATATTTGGGGTCATCCCTGCGCTCTTGACGCGGACTATACAATTGATGAATGGATCAGTCTCTGTCTTCTGGCAAAACAAAATGGCGTGGTAATTGAAGTGAGTAACCGCTATCCCATGCCTGCGGCGCTGTTCGATATTTTGAAGGAATCGGGGTGCGGCTACCTGTATGCGAGCGACGCCCATGACGCGCAGAGCATCCGCACAGCGCGCTCGTTGCCGGTTATTGCGGTTCGAGCGTAAAGTCTTTGAGCCTGCGCAGGCGTCCCCACCGGCCCTTGTGCGTCATTTGGATCGAAATTCTGGCAAACGATTCAACATACTCGGGATACGCGTCACCGTATCTGCGTCCAGCCTCGAGTCCCACGGTAATAGAGCCGTAGTTATTGCGCGTGGGAAGCGTAAAACCAAAGGTCCCCGCCTGTTCCACAACAGCCTGATTATATCCAAGGTCGTGAAAATAATATCCCGCGCGAAGGGGGATATTGAGAAAATAATGGGGGCTTCTCTTATCGGCAAAGAAATATTCCGCGCCCACGCCCACCCGATACTCGCTGCCGCGGCCTTCCATATGCCAAAACACGGTGTTGAGGTCGAGCGCGCAATGTAGCCGTTTGAAAGGCGTATAAGCACAACCCATGCTGCCGCGTAGAGGGACAAAGGTCTCGTCAAAAAAATCGATCTGCTTAATGACGACCGAATCCGATCCGGAATAATTCTGGATTATCTGGTGTTCGCGGTCAATGGTGCTTCCGGTTAAAGGAAGAGGCGCGGTCCCTGATGCGGCAACCGACCATTTTCCCAGCCGCGCCATGCCGCCCAAGGTAAACTGGTAGGCCTTAAAACGCGTTTTTTGTAAGAGCGATGGCTGGAGGTAGAATTCTTCGGACGGCCGTTCAACAATGGCAGTACTGGTTGATGTGCGGCCATAAAGCGCCTCAAACGAAAGTCCCATGGCAAACCGTTTCTGCAGTTCGAGCGCATAGCCGCCAAAAGTGCCATATGTGCCGCCAAATCCCGTTCGGTCAATCAGATAACCCTGGGCGTCCGTATACCGGACCGAATAATCGAGCAGCTGTTCGCGGCGGTAGCCGCCGAAAATCGTGCCATAGGGCCCCAGCGAAATCGTCAGTTCGGCAAAGGGAAAATCGTTCGAAAAATCCTTGAAGCCCGAATGTGCGTCTTTAAGAAAGGTCATCTCGGGCCGGTAGGTGACCGAGACCGTGGTGAAATCAATGCCGCCGAAGGTGGCGGGATTGGCCGAGTTGTAATTGACACTATCGGAAAGCGCCAGTCCGGCGCCGCCCATGCCGCACTGCCGGGCGCCGCATTGCTGCATATATTCCCCTGATCCGAGGGAATAGGGGTTTTTGTCAATGGAGTAGAGCGAAAACGCGCCCGCGCAGGAAATCACGCACAAAAGCGAAGGCAGCAGCACAGACTTCATTCATCGCTCCGAATAATTGAACCTAATAGTCACTTTTTTCTGGAACACCACCCTGGCCAGCGTGGTAATGGAATTTGACCATACCCCGAATTCGAGCGTTTTGACCGCAGCATAGTGCGGGTCTGTAAGGGCGGCGAGAAACTTGTCGATCGGATAGACAACAGAGTCGGTCTGTCCGGGGGTCAGAAATCCGGGATACACTGTGTCGACAGTGGAAAACAGGGAGGGCATTGAAAGCGACGTTGTGTCAGAGTCGCGAAGATAACACCGCAGAATCATGTCGATTGCCTGGGGCGCGTTTGGATATTCGGTGAAAGTGCTCTGGTTGAAAAGCGTATCGCCCGCGAGCGACGCAACCGGCTCAGGATAAAACACCGCATCGCCGGAAAGCATGTTGATTGAATCAGGATTAAGTCCCTTTAAAATGGAGTCTTTGTCCACCTTGAATACGGCATAGTACAAGCCGTTGATGTTGTCGTTGGATAGAAGCGTATCGTTGTCATTGAATTGGTGGTAGACAGTGGAGAGCACCGGATGGCTGTTGTAATACGCGGTGTCGCTGCCTTCTATAAATGCCGCGTATTGCATAATCGTGGGAATGGCCGCAACAGAATCGATTGCAATGGTATCGTAGGGAATCGCAACGCCGCCTACAAAAAAAGTATCGGGCCGCACAACCTTACCGTAGAGGGTAAGGTTCGGCAGGTCGTTATTGCTGAGCGAAAGCAGCTCTTCGCCGCTGGCAGGCGTGAAACCCAGGGCAAGGCCCACCAGCGCGCTGTTCGGCGTTCCCAGCACAGCCTCGCGAATATAATTGAAAAGTTCCTGTGTGGTGTCGGTAAGGGTAATAGATACAGGGAGCGAATCCATGGTATCGGGAAAGCTTATTGGCAGCGAATAGAGCGCGGCGCCAACCGTATCGAAAGAATTGGTGGTAGTGACTGAAACCGAGGCCGCATGCTGGCTGGCTGCGTAGAAAAAGATGGTGCCGTTTATGGTGTGAGCGCTGGCTGTGGGGGCGTTACGGAAAAAATGCAGTACCAGGGAGACGGAATCAATGCCGTGAAAATAGTCGCTGTCAGATACCGTACCTTCATCGTTGAACCGGAAAAAATCAGCGGGTATGTTTCTGACATTATACTCGACATAGCCGAGAAGCCCCCTGCTCTGGAAGGTCCCGAATCTGCAGGGCTGGTTATTGGACCAGCCAACCGGTGTTGTTCTGCTGTACGCGGCAGTAAGGCCATGCTGGAGGGTAAAGACGCGTTCGCGCGAATGGGCAATGCGCTGCGCCTCTCTGGCTGCAGCAATCTCACCGCCAACAGGATTGGAATCGCCAAAATAGCCTGAACATCCGGCAAGGAATGCAAGGGCCGCAAGCGCAACGCTGGTTTTCATCGGTTAAAAAAGATACTTTATGGGGGGCGGGAAATCAATTATCTTTGAATATCTTATGAAAACACGGACCCGCGTCGCGGCCATTGTACTGCGCGACAATGGCCTTTTATGCGTGTTGCACGAGAAAAAAGGCAGGCGCTACTATCTGCTTCCCGGCGGCGGTGTTGAACCCGGAGAAACCGACGAAGTAGCGCTGAAACGCGAAATGCTGGAAGAGACCGGCCTTGCTGTGCGGCCCGGAACACTCCTCTTTGAGACCGAAACCATTGCCCCGGACAATTCGCGCGCCATTGTACAAAAAGCCTACAGATGCGAAGCAAAAGGCGTGTTGCGGCCGTCGCAAGACCCGCGGGTCATTGCGGCTGAATTCATTGGCCGTGAGCGTCTCAGTGACCTCGTCTTCTATCCCAACATAAAAACAATCATTGGAGAGGCCTGGGACAAAAATTTTTTAGTTCAGCCGGTAAAACTGCGCATACCCTGGGAAGACTGAAAGTATACGTTGTTTTAAAGCCTGTCTTCCAACCGAAACCCAATCTCCCCTAACAATCCTTTGCGATAATTTTTTATATTTTCGTGCTTACACCAAATACCAGGAGGAAAAACGCATGTCAGGACAAACCATGGAATTCAAGACCGAAATAAAAGAACTGCTCAACCTCATGATCCATTCGCTCTATTCGAACAGGGAAATTTTCCTGCGCGAACTGATCAGCAATGCCGCTGACGCCATCGACCGTGTGAGATTCGAAGGACTCACAAACAATGAGGTCCTCGAAGGCAACGACCAGTGGAAGATTAAAATAACCCGGGATGAAAAAGCGGGCACGCTCACCATTTCAGACAACGGCATTGGCATGAACATTGATTCAATAACGGAAAATATCGGGACCATCGCGAAATCCGGCACCCGTCTCTTTGTGGACCGGCTGAAGCAGCAGGGTGCGACAGGCAATCCCGAGCTTATCGGCCAGTTCGGCGTGGGCTTCTATTCGGCCTTCATGGTCGCGGACAAGGTGACCGTGGTCTCGCGCATTGCCGGGCCAAAGGAAAAAGGCGTGGTATGGGAATCAACCGGCGATGGCACCTTCACGGTCGAAGAACGGGAAAAAGAGACGCGCGGCACAGACGTTACCCTGCATCTCCGTGAGGATGCCCGCGATTTCCTGCAGGAATATACTATCCGTTCCATTGTTAAAAAGTTTTCCGACTTTATAGAACACCCGGTGGCAATGGACGTTGAAAAGGAAAAGAAGAAAATCGAAGAGGAAGTCCTCAACTCCCAAAAAGCGATCTGGCTTAAAAACCGGACCGACATAACCGACAAGGAATACAACGAATTCTATAAACACATCTCCCGCGATTTCACGGACCCGGCAAAAGTGGTCCATTTCAGCGCCGAGGGCGCAAGCGAATTCAAGGCCCTTCTTTTCCTGCCGGCAAAGGCCCCGTTCAGTCTCTTTGATACGGAGCATAAAATCGGCATCCATCTCTACGTGCGCCGCGTCTTTATCATGGACGACTGCAAAAAACTCCTCCCCGACTACCTCCGTTTCATCAAAGGTGTTGTCGATTCTTCCGACCTGCCCCTCAATGTATCGCGCGAAATACTCCAGGAGACAAAGGAGATGGAGCGCATCAAAAAAGGCCTGGTGAACAAAGTGCTCTCCACGCTCAAGGAGATGAAGGAAAAGGAGTTTCAGGTGTACACTGCCTTTTTCAAGGAATTCGGCTCTGTGCTCAAAGAAGGACTTAACTTCGATTCTGAAAACAAGGACAAAATCCAGGATCTGCTCCTGTACCATACCACCAACACCGAACCAGACAGTCCCGTTTCCCTGAAACAGTATGTGGACCGCATGCGCGAGGGTCAGAAAGAAATTTTCTATGTAATCGGTGAAAACCTGGACGAGACAAAGCGGTCGCCCTTTCTGGAAAAATTCCACGGCAAGGGATATGAAGTGATCCTCATGACCGATCCCATTGATGAATGGGCCCAGCAGTGGATGCTGGAATATGCAGGTAAAAAGTTCAAGGCCATTAACAAGGGTGACATGGATATTGACGAAAAGACCGAAAAAAAAGAGCACAAGGAGCAGGAAGGCCGCTACAAGGACCTCATGACCCTGCTGGCGGAAAAATTACCCGACGTGAAAGAGGTACGCGTGTCGAACAGACTGTCGACCAGCGCCTGCTGCCTTGTGGCCGATGAATTTGCACCCGGCGCCCACATGGAAAAGTTCTTCAAAGCCATGGGCCAGGCAGTACCACAGACAAAGCCCGTGCTTGAATTGAACCCATCGCACCAGCTGGTCAAAAACCTGGAGGCGCTCTTCAGGAAAGACAAAGGCCATGCGCTTATCGCGGAATACGCGTCATTATTGTACGAACAGGCGCTGCTGCTCGACGGCAAAAAACTGAAGGACCCAATCGCCTTTGCGACAAAGCTAAACACGCTGCTATCCAGCGAACTGGATTTACAAATACGCAATTAACATGATCTAAAGCCGCTGCCTGAGCGAAGTCGAAGGCAGCGGATACAAAAGGAGTCACCATGGCCATCCGTCTTCGTAAAGAACATGCCTGCGCGCTCGTTGTTCCCTCGAGCATGGGGGTGCGCATTACCCCGGCAAATGGGCAGCCCGTGCATTGCAGCGACACCTATACCATGCAGGCGACCAGTGCTGAGACCAACGTGGCCAGCATTTCCTCGTACCTGGGCCTGCCGGTTAAAGTGCTTACCGCGTTTGTCAAAGGCAGCCCCATTGCCCGGTTTATTAAAAGCAATCTTGCCGCCCGGGGCATGTCATGGGAAGGCCCTGAAATAGCGCAAGGCGGGCCCTGGGGATACCGGCACCAGTTCAATATCGCGGACAGCGGTTATGGTTCGCGCGGACCGCGTGTGCACAATGACCGCGCCGGCGAGGTGGGCCGTACCCTTGACGTAAAAGACTTTGACCTTGAGCGGCTCTTTGGAAAAGAAGGCGTGCGGATTGTCCATCTCTCGGGCCTGATTGGTGCGCTCTCTCCCGAGACCAGCGCCTTCTGCCTCGCTCTTGCCCGGGCAGCCAAAAAACACGATACCCGCGTCTCCTTTGACCTCAACTATCGCGCCTCGTTCTGGAAGGGCCGCGAAAAAGAACTGCGCGCCATTTTCACGGAAATCGCCTCAATCGCTGACATCCTGGTCGGCAACGAGGAGGACTTTCAGCTCTGTCTGGGAATCAAAGGTCCTGAAGAAGGCGGCAAGGACCTTGCGGCAAAAATAGACAGTTTTAAAGCCATGATTACCGAGGTGCGCAAGTCGTTTCCCAATGCCTCGGTCTTTGCCACCACACTCCGCCAAGTACTCAACGCCAATACCCACCTTTGGGGCGCCATTATGCTCGAATCCGGCAACTGGCATGTTATTGAACCGCGTGAAATCAGGGTACTTGACCGCATTGGCGGCGGCGACGGCTTTGTGGGCGGCATGCTTTATGCCATACTAAAAGAATGGGAACCGGAAAAGTGGGCCCAGTTTGGATGGGCAAGCGGCGCGCTGGCCACAACCATGCTCACTGACTATGCCCAGCCCGCTGACGAGGAACAGGTATGGAGTGTGTGGGAAGGCAATGCGCGGGTAAAGCGCTAAGAGCCTGTTTGAAAAGCCTTCCTGGCCCCTCGACACAGCTCGGGGCATGCTTCGACCGGCTGCGAAAAGGGTATGGCTGCGTTGCGCTCACTCGCCGTATCGCAGCAGGATACGCCTCATTCGCACGCCTTGCCACCCCTTTTCTCGCTAGGTCTCTGGCCCACGGAAAACTTTTCAAACAGGCTCTAAGGGAAAAATACTCGGACTTCGGTCTGGAAATATTTTTTCACATTCTCCCAATCGATATCATGCGTCAACAGCGGAACATCATCAACCGCGTCTCCGAAATAGCACAGCGCCTTTAACAGCGCCACTGTATCGAACGTAATGTTTGGATATTTCTCCAGCAGCAATCCCATTAGTCCGGGAAGCGTCATACCTGTCCGGCAAATGGCGTACAAATCAATGAAATCTTTCCTCAGACCGCGTTGTTGGATGGCCAGTATCTTCATGAGACCGATATCTTTCAGTGAAGCCATGGCAATTCCTTGAAATTGCCTCTTTTCAAGGACCTTGTATCTGTATTCAAAGAAAGAAATCTGCACCCCCTCTATTTTCACATGAAGCGTACCCGGTTCCATCCCCGTCACCTCGACATGGATGTCCCGGCTCAACCCTTCCAGGACTTTTTCCATGTTCACTTGCTTTTCGCTGAAAAAATCAAAATCAATTGACTGGCGGTGGCCCAATTGAATGTTCAGGGCAGTGCCGCCCGCTAGATACCAATCCTTTACGGATTCACTTTTTCCAAGCGTTGCCAGGAGACTGCTCTGGATGGACGTAAGGGTGTTGTCCATTGTTCCTCTTTTCCGTGGATCACGGCCCAGAAATTGAGGCTTCTCGCTTCCAGCCGGGATTTGTTCTTATTGATAAAATTACATATCTGTCTTTTAGTATATGTTTTTCTCATCCACTGCACCGCTTTGGTATCGCCCCTGTCCAGAATTCTCTGGAGTAAGTACCGTCGATGTTCGACAGGATTGAGACGGGAAAAATCCGCGTCCCAGCAAAGCCACTTAAGAAAAGCGGGGATGGATGTGGTTTTTCCATGGACGTTTATTCTTTTCAGTTTCAGATCCAACTCAAACCCGCAACAGATGCAAAAATCAGTAATAGTTTTTAATGTCATGTTTCTATCGCCTGATAATATCTGGGTAATATACGCTCTACTTACACCCATTTTTTTTGCAATAATAGTTTTTGGAATTTTCGATATCTCATACGCCTTTCTAGCTATATATTCCATAACAATTTATAATATAATAAATTATGAACATACATACCATACTAATTGTTAATATATATGTTAACAATATTGACCTTGCACTATTTGAGAAATACAGGGCTGTTTAGCTAAAAAAAGTTCGTCGAGTATTACAGCTTCGATTTCTTTTATTTTCAGAAACCCCCTGTTATTGGTGATCACCGTAGGGGTCGTTTGGTGAAAGGGAAATTAAAGTACGCTCAGGGCTTGCGCCTTTGGAATGGGCAATAAAGAGTTCTGTCAGGATTAAATCTAAGATTTGGGGGGGTAAGTGTCAATAAAATTAAATAACCGTCCTACCCTGACGTACTATGGTTTCCCAATTGACGCCTACTTGAAGCATACTCTATCCGGACACAAAACATCGAAATATTAAAATCAGAAAAACCATAAAGAAAAGTTGCTTGTTTTGATAAAAACTATGTAGGTAAATGGCAAGTAAATGTCATTTTGTCTCTTGACAGCCGCCAATATTTTATTTATATTATAAAAGCAAGAATAGCCTTTCTTGCATGAACAGTGTTGAAAAAGTAGAATAGGGGAAAGGCGAAGTTCGTATTATTTATGATCCCGGTGGCGGACTTAATGTGCTTTATTTTCCGTTTCCTGCAGGGATCCCTTGTAAATATATTATTTACACACTAATGAATGCCGTAACGAAATGAAATTATTTTACATGGAAAAATGCTCACAAATGAGTTGCCTGCACAACTTTTACAGAGTTAGAACGAATTATTTTACCAAGACCATTCAGATTGTTTTTCTTCCATAGGAGACTTTGGTGCCATACAATTATACGAATAGAATAAGTGTACATATGCTAAAATACCTATTGCCCTTGGCATTAGTCCTAGTCTCAAGTCTCTACAGCCAGGAAATCCACGTTTTCTGGTACAAGGCACTGCAGAACAATTACGCGCTTACGGATAGCCCAGGGCCTAACATCCCAGCAAATGCGATTGTACACGAAGGGAAGATGGTAACATGCAATCATACGCCTGGTCTTGGATTCAACGGTAGCGGATTTTCATGTGGATCAAATACTTGGGACGATCAGGGTTGGTGTGGTTTTCTTTATTCCGCAAACGTGAATGATGAAGCATTTTCAGGCAGGGTCGATTCAGCATTCATCAGGGGAGAATATACAGAACCGAATTCAATATTATTTAGTACGCCATTAAACAACGGTGGACCTATTAACATCCGGTGTGGTGTTGTTGATGTTTCGTTCAGCGTGGATTCTGTGTGGAATGGCGGGGACAGCCTTCCAGATGATGCAGTTTATCCCGATATGGACCCATCCAATACACTTGATTATTCTCTGCCATTGGTCGACAGCACAGTTGACACAATAGCCTTCATAGCCGAGGAGGGAAGGTTTCAGGGACAGGGCCCAAGTTTAGATAGCCAATTTGTAAAAGTCGATGTCACAAAACAAGTGAAATGGATTGGTCAGCATCACAATGGAAAGTATGGTATTGCGCTTCTGTCCCCAGTGGGCCAAGGCAGTACCGGCAAGTTCTCGCTATGGGCGGACGAAACGTGTAACTCAGATTTCTCTTATTATATAAATCCGTGGACCAAAGACGGCAATACAACCCACCTTCTCGTCTATGGCGATCTGACCGACAGCATTTCCACGGAAAGAGCTCCACAACAGAGAAGGATTGGTCTTACGGCGACCATAGCGCCCAATCCGTTCAATCCTTCCACAAAAATAGCCGTCAGCCAGAAAGCGGATGTTGAGATCTATGATGTTCAAGGAAAATTGGTGGATCGGCTGGCAGCGCAAAGTTCGCAACCCTTGGAATGGAATGCTTCAAGGTTGCCGGGGGGAGTTTATTTTTGCAGAGCAAAGGCAGGAGGAAAGATGTTGATAGGAAAAATGGTATATCTGCCATAAGGAAACGTTATAATCTGTTTTCTGTACGCACCCGAACGATCCTTAAAACCGGCGTCAAGTTAATTTAATCGGTTAAGTTGTCGAGTAGGGCACGGGAACCTCCCCCGTACCCTCTCACGGAACCGTACGTTATGAAACTACAAACAGATAATCTGGTTGCTCAGAAAAGAATGGCCCTTGTTAAATAAATTTATAGGGAAACTATTGAAAGACAACAATGACTCAAGAATCATCTTGTTCCAAACATAGAGGGAAATAACTATGAGAACTTTATTTACGGTTTTATTCTTTATCAGTGCATGCTTCGCATACATGCCCAAAGACGAATTGCTCCTTCTTTTAAAAGGCCCTTGGCAATATGTCGGCTATTCATACTTCGCCTTTGGAACACCAGACTCTGTTTCCTATAATTCAAAAATTGAATTCACTGATACAATCGGTGGTGATTCGATCCATTATCTCCAATATTTTAATGATTCCCTTGTCGGCTCTGCAAAGGCTCCGTTATATCTAAGAAAGACAATGCTTCACAACGATACCCAATGGGCGATCGCCAAAGTATTAACAGCTACATCCGATACAACTTTCATACCCATTTGGATAGGATCATCACCATCAATTATTGCTAGCATATCAGACATAGAAATAGTCCTGAACCCTGATGTCACCGATGCCGGCAGTTTTGTGTTCTCAAGATCTGTGATAGCAACAGAAAAGTATCGGAATGAAAAAGATTTACCCCTTCTTCTTTACCCTAACCCGCTGCAGCAGCCTTCCAATATACGGATCGATTGTGAGAAACCTGTCTTGTCGATAAGAATATTTAATATTCAAGGCGCTCAGGTTTCTTTTATCAATGCGCCAAAGAACCGTTTTATGCTGGATATTGGAAATCTAAGGCCTGGCATTTATCTAGTGAAGGCAAAAACAGCGCGGCATATATATTCCAAGAAGCTTGTGATTTTAGAATAGCGCAGGAAAGATATTTTATTTTCCCTTTCATATTTCATATAATAAAATATGAAATTTTTTGCAACAACAGAGGCCTGTTGGAGTTCGGAAAGAGCGTTGGCTGCAAGGCTAGCCAGCGGACCCTGGTTTTTCCTCACCTTCGGGATGCGAATGCCTGATGTCCTTGGCGTTCATATAGAAAACTATATCCTCTGCCACGTTGGTGGTCAGGTCGCCGATTCGTTCAAGACACCGGGTTATAAAAAGCAGATTAATACCTCGCCGTACGTTTTTAGGGTCCTGCTTCATGATCGCTTCGATTGATCCCATATATTCCATGAGAAACCGGTCCATGTTCTCTTCCATGACCAGAACATCCTGGGCAAAATAAATATTGTTGTTGACCAGCGCGTCTATGACATGGTGGACCATTTCCTTGGCAAGCATGGTCATGGGCGTCAAATCCACGGAAAGCCGGGGGCGCGGTATCAGATACAATGAATGCCGGGCAATACTGACCGCCTGGTCGCCAATGCGCTCAAAATCGTTGTTTATTTTGATGACTGAAGCTAAAAAACGCAGATCAAAGGCCATGGGCTGCAGTTTGGCAAACAGTTTGACGCACAAATCGTCCACCTCCATCTCCATCTTATCTATCACGTGGTCATATGAGACCACGGTGTCGGCCAGTGCTTCGTTGTACTGAAGGTGCGCATCAATGGCCTTGAACAAATGCTGTTCAACCTCAATGCCCATGGTAACAATGGCGTTCCTGAGATGCTCGTACTCCACATCAAAGTAATGTTTGGCAGTCATACCAATACCCCTTTACGGTTATCCAAAACGGCCTGTAATATAATCTTCCGTTGTCTTTTTCGAAGGATTAGTGAACATCTTCTGTGTCTCATCCATTTCGATCAGTTCGCCCAGCAGGAAAAAAGCCGTATAATCAGACACCCGCGCAGCCTGCTGCATGTTGTGCGTGACAATAATAATAGTGTATTTCTGCTTTAACTCAGCGATAAGGTCCTCTATTTTGGCAGTTGAAATGGGATCGAGCGCGGACGCGGGTTCGTCCATGAGAATAATTTCAGGATCAACGGCAAGGGTGCGCGCTATGCACAGCCGCTGCTGCTGGCCGCCCGAAAGGCCCAGCGCGGAATCATGGAGCCGGTCTTTCACTTCATCCCAGAGCGCAGCCTGGTTCAGGCTCCGTTCCACGATACGCTCAACGTCCCTACTGCCGGTTACACCGTTGACCCGGGGTCCGTAAGCGACATTATCGAAAACCGACTTGGGAAACGGGTTTGATTTCTGGAACACCATGCCCACCCGCTTGCGCAAAGAGACAACATCTACGTCGCGGTCAAATATGTTCTTGCCGTCGATATGGATGTCTCCTGCGTGGCGCGCGCCTTTTATCAGATCGTTCATGCGGTTGAGACAACGTAAGAAGGTGGTCTTGCCGCATCCTGAGGGACCGATAAAGGCCGTGACGCGCAAAGCCTCGATATTCATATTAATGGCATGGAGCACTTTTGCATCGCCATAAAAAAAATCAAGGTTACGAGTAACGATCTGGTGTCTTTCGGTTTCCATAAACGCTGTCCTTCAGTTCAGGCATTTACTCTTTTGCGCATTCTATAACGCAAAATTATCGCCGCCGCATTCAGGGTAAAGGTGAGGCAAAGCAGCACGAGCGTTGTCCCATACTGAATGCCACGGGTCGCGTCCACATCAGGAGACTGGGTGGACATTATATACACATGATAACCAAGGTCCATAAACTGGTCTGAAAGAGAATGAGTCAGGTTGGGTAAAAAATACGCTGCCCCGGTAAACAATATTGGCGCCACTTCTCCTGCTCCGCGGCTTACGGCCAACACAGCGCCGGTCAGTATACCGGTAATTGAATTGGGAACCACGACCCTCCAGATTGTTTGCCAACGCGTAGCGCCCAAAGCCAGACTGGCCTCCCGGATGTCGTGCGGAACCGTACGGATGGACTCCTCGACCGAAACAATGACTACCGGCAGCGTCAGAACCGCCATGGTCAGGCTTGCCCATAAAATATTCGGCTGAGCCCACTGTATCTGTCCCTCAGCCGAAAAGATGCTGTCCATGCCAGGCCCGACAAACTGGACGAAAAATCCAAGGCCAAAGAGACCAAAGACTATCGAGGGAATACCCGCCAATGTATTAACGGCAAAACGCACCATGCGCAACAGCGGTGAATTCGCCGAAACATATTCGCACAGAAAAATTGCCGTGAGTGTTCCAACAGGCACACCGACAAGTGACATGATAATGGTCCGGTAAAACGTTCCCATGATCGCGGGAAATATCCCGCCCGCGGTCATGCCCTCTTCAGGGGCGCTGGTCAAGAATTTCAGACTTATCTGCGACCATCCATTTACAATAATATTTATCATTATCGCGCCAATCGCGACTATAACAAAGAGAACGCATAATCCGGTTACTGCGGGAACGGCGATATCTAAAAAACGTTTTTTTGTCATGTATTGTTCACGCTCCCCGGAATCTTTTCATAAGACGGTTGCGTACAAATACCTCGGCCACAAAACACAGACTGAATGAGAAAACAAATAAGATGACGCCGATCAAAAACAGGACGCTGTAATGGGTGTCGCCGAAAACAACCTCGGCCATTTCAGCCCCTATGGTCGCGGCCATGGTCCGTACGGAATCGAACGGTGAAAGCGTAAGAATGGCCGAGTTGCCCGTCGCCATAAGCACGATCATGGTTTCGCCCATGGCCCGCCCCACGCCGAGCAGTACTGAGGCGAAAATGCCCGGAAGAGCGGCTGGCAATATGACAAAAAAAACGGTCTCCCACTTCGAAGCGCCCAAGGCCAAGCTTGCCTCAATAAGTGATTTTGGTACAGCCGTGAGCGAATCGTCGGATATCGTGAAAATGACAGGGATAACCGCCAATGAAAGAGCGGCACCGCCCACAAAGGCGTTGAGCCGGTACTGATAGCCGAATATATTCTGGAAAATAGTCGCCATAACTATGAGCGCAAAAAAACCGATTACAACCGATGGAAAACCCGCAAGCATCTCAATGCCGGGTTTGAGCCATTCCTTGGCCCAGCCTGGTGCGAACATCGATGTGTAGATTGCCGCAAGAATGGCAATGGGCGCCCCTAAAAGGATCGCTATGATGGCAACCTTGATGCTTGCCCAAATAAGGGGCAACAGGCCATATTTCGGAAAGTTTGAAACCGGAAACCATGCCGGCGCGAGCAAATCACCTACAGTCAGGGACTCTTCCTCCTGCTCGACACGCTGTTCAACCGGAGCGACTCCCAGAGTAGACACCGCATCGTCTCCATAGGTTTCGTACTCATTAGAAGAAGCCTTCTGGCGAATCTTTGCCCCAGGATCATCCAAGAAAATACCTGCAGCTTCACGAAATACAAAGATAAAGATGAGCGCAATGAAAACAAGGGAAAACATGGCGACACCGGCGACAACGCGCTCGCCAATGAATTCCATGGGCCGGTTTTTTTTCTTTCCGCTCCAGGGCTGTGTTGCCGGTGTCGCCATATAAAACGCTCCTCAATAATTACCTAATGGGGAAATATCCCACCTTTGAAACAATCTCCTGTCCTTCGGCGCTCAGGACCCAGTCAATAAACGATTTGATCTCGCCTGTTGGACGGCTGCGCACATACATATACAGGAACCGCGTGATAGGATACAGACCCTGTTTGATGCTTTCGGCATTCGGCTCGTACCCCGGGCTGCCTGCGTCCTTTTTCACCTTGACAAACCGCACGCCCTTGGCGTACGCTGCTCCGCCATACCCAATGCCCATGACGTCCTTGGCAACGGCGTTTACCACTGCGGCTGTGCCGGGCAAACTCTGCATCATGGCGGAATAGTCCTGGCCTTCAAGAACAAAGTCGCGGAAATAAACATATGTTCCCGAACTGTTTTCACGTCCGTAGAGAATTATTTTTCCATCAGGACCGCCCACGTCTTTCCAATTCGTGATCTTTCCGGTATAAATCGCCTTTAGCTGGGCCAGGGTCAGTTCGGTCACCGGGCAGTTTTCATGGACATACACGGCAAGGCCATCAATGGCCGATTTAATCTCAATTCCCAGGGAATTGTAGCGGGTTTTAAGCTTCTCCCGTTCACTGGACTTCATGGGCCGCGAAGCGTTGCAGACGTCCGTAGTGCCATTGATAAGCGCTGAAATGCCTGTGCCCGATCCGCCGCCGGTCACCTGAATGCTCATCTCTGGATTTTTTGCCATAAACGCTTCGGCCCATCGTTGTGAAAGGATGACCATGGTGTCGGAACCTTTGACTGTGATTGAAGAACTCTTGGCATAGGTCAGCGATGCCACAATCGCGATAACCGCTGCCAGGCATGTAATTGTTTTTCTCATGTTTTCACTCCTTTACAGTTAGAATTTGTATTGAATGCGCACTGTTAAGACATCATCGTTCAGGTCATCATTGTATTTTTCTTTCCCATCTGCCGCTGTGAACCCGGCCTTCTCGTTCGAGACCATATCATAATAAGCAACGACTTTCACATTTTCGTCCCAGTAATGCACTAAGCCAAGGCCCAGCGTGGAATACTGCAGGTCTGCCGTGGACAACTTCGTGGTCGCTGTATTGCCTATGTCCTTGCCCTCGACATCGGTATTTGGGTCATACGAGTCATATTTGACGATAAGCTGGTTTTTCAGACCCAGGTTCTGGACATACATGAAATAATAACCCATGAAATTACGCATATACACACCGCTGGTCGAGTTGCGTCCGGGATTGTAAAAACCGCTCGATGAACTGGTACCAGGCTGTTTTCCCTGGATATATTCGCCTCGGAAAGAAAATCCTCCGATGACTGGGACATCATAATATATCTGGATGTCGCCGCCGAGGTATTGCCGCTCATATGTCTTGTTCAGCATGCCTTCATCGTCCGATTTCTTGAAAGCTTTGGCAATCATTTCATATGAATATCCACGCGTGTTGACGATTGAATCGGCCGTGTTTGCCGCGTTCCTTACCACACTGGCGTGCGTGGTATCGGTATTGGTCACGGTTCCTATATAGGCCGAGACCCCGGCGTCAACCGCAAGATTAATATCGGTAAGAGGAATTGCCATGCCAAGACGGCCAATGAAATCCTTGTGGTCATCGTTCTCCACGCCGATACCAACTCCGTTGAACAGGCCACCCTTGAGATTCAGATAAGACACCATGCCCATTCTTTCGTTTGGAGCAATCTGTAACTGGGCCCCTACGTCGCGCTCACCGGGGAAAAGCGTCTGAAACAGACGGGACCGTTCAGGAGATTCACGGCTGCTCGACGAATACGATATCTCAAAACCAAAAGGACGGTCGAAAAGGCCTGTTTTGAGGCTGACGCTCTTGATCCAAGGATCGGTGAACGACAAATACGCATCCTTGATTCCAACCCCCTTCTCGGTGGCATCGAGCTGCACGGCCGACTGGGCCAGACCGTTATCGTAGGCTATCTTGAAACGTCCGCGACGCACATGCAGAAGGCCGCGTGTCCCATCGGAGAATTTACCCCCGGAAAAATCGCCTGCCGGAGCGGCATATTTTCCTGTCGCATCCATTATACCAGCGGAATCCATGAGCATACGGTATTGCGCCTGGACATATCCGGAAACTTTGATCTTATTTAACTTCGCAACAGTACCCATGGTTTCGAGGTATGATTCTTCGAGGCCCTTGAGTTGTCCATTCAGGTCCGATACTTTTTCCTGAAGCTTTTCCATCTCGCCGTTTGAAGCGCCACTATTTTCATCCTGGGAAAAGACAAAGGAGGCCAGGCCGACGCACAGGACAGTGGAAAAAACCGCTCGAAAAGACTTTCGTGGTTTCATACTACACCTTTCTTTTTTTAAGTTTGTCTATAGTAAAAATACTGTCCATATATTTCAATATTGTTTCATGCAAAATACACTGGCATTGCGCCAATTTTTTCTGAATTCATGTTGATATCAACCACGCAATAAATATACCGCCTGTATGCTACAGGGGTGTTTCAGAACAAATGCGGCTGGATTTCAAACTGAGAAACTGAGAGGGCGGGACGAAGAAACAGGCATAACTAACAAACCAAGGATTTCTTTGAGCATTTCGAAAAACGTTCTGCTGCGATCTCGTGTCATTGCGCATCACCTCCTTTCACGGTTTCAGAATCAATCTCCGAGGTATCGAACATATACCCATATCCTTTGACGGTCTTTATAAGCTTCTTTGCCCTGTCCATTTTTTCGCGCAAACGGGTAATATTGACGTCAACCACACGCTCGTCAACCGAAGCATCCATGCCCCAGACCTTGTCTAGGAGCTGGCCCCTTCCAACAACAATATTTTTGTTTCGGTAGAGATATTCGAACAACCCGAATTCCTTGGGTGAAAAATCAACTGATCTACCGTCCACAAATATTTTGTGGCTATTAAAATTGATGCTGAAGCCTTCGACAGAAAAACCTGACTCATCGGTAAAACCACCGGTGCGCCTGAGCAGGGCCTTGATACGAACCATAAGTTCTTTGACTGAGAATGGTTTGCACACATAGTCGTCAGTACCCAGCTGGAAACCGATGATTTTATCGACCTCGGTTGCCTTGGCCGTAAGAAGAATGACCGGGAGACGCATGGTCCTCTTGTTGTCCCGTATTGCCTTGAGTACTTCCAGTCCATTGACTCCGGGCATCATCAGGTCGAGTATCACAAGGTCGATATTTTCGTCCCAAAGCATACTCAGCCCAGCTTCTCCAGTTGACGCCTGGAGGGCTGAAAATCCTTCTTTCTCCAAATGAAACGCTACGAGTTCGCGAATATCCGTTTCATCTTCAACGATTAATATTTTTTTCATTTTATTCATATCAACTGTCATTAAAGATAGTGTTCCAATATTACATCAATATTACAAAGGCATTACCACTGGGTATCGCTTGCATAATCAGCGGTTTGCCATTGCCTTACACATTGTTTGGTACTCGAGATTAAATAAATTATTTTTGTACTCTATGCCATTCAACGCCGACAACCCGCTCATCGTCCAAAGCGACCGTTCAATCCTGCTTGAGACAAACAGCCCAAAATACGAGGCCGCCCGCAACGCTTTGGCCCCCTTTGCCGAACTGGTCAAAAGCCCTGAGCATATCCATACCTATAGAATTACCCCGCTCTCGTTGTGGAACGCGGCCGCCGCGGGCCATTCCCTGGACGAGATCATTAGGTCGCTTGGCGAATTCAGCAAATACGATGTTCCCGAAAACATCGCCCATGAAATACGGGAATATTACGGCAGATATGGTCAAATAAAGATAACCGAGGATCCCCAAAAACGCGGCTTATTGCTTACCTGCGAATCAGAACCGCTTATGGCCGAATTGAAAAACCAACCCGGCATAAAAGAGCTGATTGACCAGCAGCTCAACCGTACCACGCTTCTCTTTCCCTTTATGAAGCGCGGAGTGGTAAAACAGGCGCTCATTAAAATCGGTTATCCGGCCGAGGACCTTGCCGGTTATGTTGACGGCGATCCTTTTGCCTTCTCATTAAGCGCAACCGCACGCGACGGTACGCCCTTCACCATCAGGAACTATCAGAAGGACTCCGCCGATATTTTTTTCGCCTCAGGAAGCAGGAAAGGCGGTTGCGGGGTCATTGTACTCCCTTGCGGAGCGGGAAAAACAATCGTGGGTATGGCATGCATGGCCAAAGTGGGCGCCAAAACGCTCATTCTTACCACAAATATCACTGCGGCCAAACAGTGGAAACGTGAATTGCTCGATAAAACAAGCATCAAAGCTTCCGATATCGGCGAATACACCGGTGAGGTGAAAGAAATCAAACCTATTACCATTGCCACATATCAGATAATAACCTACCGAAAAAAAAAGAGTGAGGTTTTCCCCCATTTTTCAATCTTCAACGATAACAAATGGGGATTAATCATTTATGACGAAGTACACCTGCTTCCTGCACCGGTATTCAGAATCACGGCGCAGATACAAGCCACCCGCAGGCTTGGCCTCACCGCCACCCTGGTGCGAGAAGATGGCAAGGAGGAGGAAGTCTTTTCGCTCATTGGCCCAAAAAAATACGATGCTCCCTGGAAAGACCTCGAGTCGCAAGGATGGATCGCCACTGCTGACTGCACCGAGATTCGTATTGAATTACCCGACCACCTGAAACTCGAATACGCCACAAACGAAAACCGTAAAAAGATACGCCTTGCCGCGGAGAACCCGCTGAAATTGGACCTGGTTAAGCATCTGCTCGAACTGCACGAAGGTGATCTTATTCTTGTCATTGGCCAGTATCTCAACCAAGTCCACGAGATCGCTGAGCGCTTCGCCATCCCGCTTATCACCGGCCAAACCTCAACGCCTGAACGCGAAAAACTATACCAGGAATTCAGGAGTGGGAAAATAAAACGCCTGGTTGTCTCAAAAGTAGGGAACTTCGCGGTCGATCTCCCGGACGCCAATGTGGCCATTCAGGTCTCGGGCACCTTTGGTTCGCGCCAAGAAGAGGCGCAGCGTCTGGGACGCATTCTACGGCCAAAAGCGAACAATTCGGTCGCGCACTTCTATTCACTGGTGACCCGGAACACACGCGAACAGGATTTTGCCATGAACCGTCAATTGTTTTTAACCGAGCAAGGATATAACTATATTATTACCGATAGTGTTATGTTTGTACGGAAAAATCCATTGGGATAAAATGAAAATAATCTTTGCTGTATGTATCGTCTGTCTTGCCTGCTCGCTCTACAGCGCTGACTTGGTGCAGGTAAAAGAGCACAACCTGAACAACGGCCTCAGGGTGCTTTTTGTCGAAGACCACAATACGCCCCTGGTGGTTTGCAGACTGTACTACAAAGTGGGCAGTGTGTGCGAAAATATCGGCAAAACCGGCCTCTCACACATGCTCGAACACATGATGTTCAAAGGAACAAAGAAAGTCGGGGTCTCAGATTTCGCCAAAGAACAGGCCTACACGCCGGCAATCGACTCCCTCTTTCTGCTTGCCGACGCTGCCCGTGATCAGGACGACACCGTACACATGGCACTCTATAAGAAAGAAGCCGAAGCCCTGGTCGAAAAGCAACGGCAATGTATTAAAAACAACGAGCTCTGGAGCCTCTACCAAAAAGAGGGCGGGACAAATCTCAACGCCTACACTTCAAACCTCATGACCGCCTATATTGTCACACTGCCGTCCAACAAGATCGAGCTCTTCATGTGGCTCGAATCAGACCGTATGGCCAACCCGGTCATGCGCGAATTTTATACGGAGCGCGATGTGGTCATGGAAGAGCGCAGGCTGCGGTACGAAAACAGCCCCTATGGCCGGTACTACGAATCTCTCGACGCAATGATCTACGAGGCCCACCCCTACCGCATTCCCACAATCGGCTATATGTCCGACCTCCTGCACCTCACGCGCACTGACGCTTTTAACCATTTCAAGACCTATTATGTGCCCAACAACGCCATCATCGTGTTTGTGGGCGATGTACGCGAAGACAAACTCATGGCCATGGTGGAAAAGTACTTTGGCCCGGTTGCGCCCGGATCCACGCCTATAAAAAACCTTGTCACTGTAGATCCTGACCCTGTGGGCCAGAGGCGCCTTGTGGTCAAAAAAGACGTTGCGCCGGTCGTGGATATTATCTTCAAAACACCGGCGCTGGGTCATCCCGATATCTATACCATGGACGTGATCGAAGGCGTGCTCAACAAGGAATCCGGCCGGCTCTACAAGCGCCTGGTAAACGAACAGAAAATGGCTACCAACGTCTCCGCCGGAAACTATGTTACCAAGTATATCAGCACGTTTCAAATCCATGTGTCGTTAAAAAACGGCGTATCGCACGGGGCCGCTGAAAAGATCGTGCTTGCCGAACTCGAAAAACTGAAGAAAGAACCCATCTCGGTCCGCGAACTGGAAAAAGTAAAAAACACGGTCACTGCCGCTGAAATAAATGGTCTCAGGTCCAACGAAGGCCTTGCTGACCGGCTGGCCTATTATGAAGTGTGCGGGTCGTGGAAACTGATCAATGAATTCGCGGACAATGTTAAAAAAGTGACTCGCGACCAAGTCAGGGAAGCCGCAAAAAAATACTTCTCTGAAACCAACATGGTTGTCGGCGCCGTGGCCAATACACCGGGGGCCAGGCAATGAAGAGAACCATTTTCGCTCTCTGCGCCATTGTTTTGGCATGCTGCTCGGGCCACAAAGACCCGGGTCCCAATGGCCTGCGCTATCCCGCGCTCTCGTATGCGCCACCCAACCTGAAAGCGCATGAATACACATTGAAAAACGGCATTACCGCCTTCATTGTCCCTGACGCTAAACTCCCGGTATTTGACATTGAAGCCTCAATCCGCACAGGATCGCTGCTGAATCCGGAGAACGCACCAGGCATATGCGAAGCCACTGCCGAGCTTCTTCGCTCTGGCGGCACCCGGACCATTCCCGCTGATTCATTCGACGAAACCGTTGATTTCTTTGCAGCCTCTCTCTCCTCTGATTACGAGGCCACCAACGCCACTGCCGCGCTCTCCATTCTGAAAGACAACCTGGATACCGGACTCTACCTCTTTGATCAGATGCTCAGGAACCCGGGCTTCGAGACGCAAAAGCTGGCCCTTTTAAAGACCCGGATGAAGGAGTCTATCCAACACAGGTTCGACCATCCTTCCCGTACCATGAATATCCTTTTCGACCATGCCATGTATGGGCCGGGCAAAATAAGCGGGATCATGACAACGAGCAATGTTGACCGTATTTCAACCGAAAGCATACGTTCTTTTTATAAAAACACCTACCGGCCCAAGAATATCATTCTTGCCGTGTCCGGAAAATTCGAAGTTCCCGCTATCATAGAAAAACTCAATGCCACTCTCGGCGCCTGGGAGCCATCCAATAAACCTGAGACCGCCTTCCCAAACATCACGATACAGAGGGGAAAGGCCTTTTATTTTGTAGAAAAGGATATTAACCAAGCCTATGTGTCCCTGGGACTGCCGTTGGTCCAACGTCCCAATCCCGATTACTATCCCCTGGTGGTCATGAACTGGATTGTAGGCGGTGCGCCCTTTACCTCGCGCCTAAGTAAAAAAATACGAGAATACGAGGGCCTTGCCTATAGCGCGGGCAGCCAGGTAAAATGCGGTTATTTTTATCCCGGCGCCTTCAAAGTATATATGCAGACTAAAAGCGCCTCAACAGCCTATGCCATTGGCCTGGCGAAACGCGAATTGGACGCCTTTGTGAAAAACGGGGCCACTGCGGCCGAACTTGCCGAGGCCCAACAGAGCATCATTGACGCCTTTCCGGCCATGTTCAAAACCGGCGCGGACATTTCCTCGGCATTTGCGCAGAACCGGTACCTGAAGCGCGATGACGCCTTTTACGACAGCTACCGCGACACCCTGCGCGCCATCACACTCGGCGATATCCGCAGTGTCGCTGAAAAATACCTGGTCACCGATAGCATGGTGATTTGCGTTGTGGGAAAATACGACGCCTGCGCCCCGGGCGACGATGTTCACCCCGAGAAACTTAATGACTTCGGTCCTGTCACCAGGCTTACGGAACAGGAACTCGAAAGGATCTGCACCTCGCCTGGAAAAAGACCATGACTCTCTATCCCCTTACCTTCAACGACATCCTGATGGAAAAAATCTGGGGCGGCGAAGCCCTGAGGGCCCATCTAGACAAACCCATTGCGGTTGGCGCGAAGATCGGCGAAGCATGGGAGCTTTCCGAATACCGGAGTGCGGTGAGCGTGGTCAACAATGGCCCGCTCGCGGGAAAACGGCTCGACGAAGTAGTGCGCGACCGCAAGGAAGCGATCCTGGGAACGCGCCTTGCCGCGCGGTTCTCCTGCTTTCCCCTGCTCTTCAAATTCATTGACGCTCACGACAAACTCTCCATCCAGGTGCACCCGGACGACGACTATGCCAGGTCCCGCGAAAATGACTTTGGTAAAATGGAAGCATGGTATGTTGTCCATGCCGAACCTGGGGCGAAGCTCATCTGCGGCCTGAAGAAAACGATGACCCGCGAAAAAATCGAGACCAGCATCAGGGAAAACAATCTTGAGCAGTACCTGAACGAATTCGTCATTGCTCAGGGCGACGTCATTTTTGTGGCCCCGGGGACCGTGCACGCGCTCGAAAGCGGCACCGTGGTCTACGAAGTGCAGGAGGTGTCGGACCTCACCTACCGCATCTACGACTGGGGACGATTGGGCGACGATGGCAAGCCGCGCGCCTTGCATATTGAAAAGTCCCTCGATGTCATCAACTACAACGATATTGGCGACCACCGGACCGCGCCTATCTCGCTGCCCGGTCCGGGTTTTGTCCGCCATGTGCTCGCGGCGTGCAAGCATTTTGTCCTAGAAAAATATTGCATTAGCCAAAGAGTGTCGCGTATTTTACCAGAGAGGTTCGAGGTTGTCTCGGTATTGCAGGGACAGGGGTCGTTACACTGGAAAAATGGGGCCATGCCCATACACAGGGGACAGACCATCCTGGTGCCTGCCGCGGTTGGCGAGTACGCAATCGAAAGCGGCCCCGGGACCTGCACCATGCTTGCGGCATATGTTCCCGAATCAACCGCAGCAGTGGCGCGCGAACTTAAAGAACTGGGCGTTTCAGAAAAAAAAATAGAAAAACTGGGAGGCATCGCATGAAAGAACGGATCCACATCGAAGTAGACAACCGGGGAAGTTTCCTGCTCATCTCGGTCACCGGCGAATTGTCGGAACGCACCGCGGTCCATTTCAAAAAAACCTCATTCTCGGAAATAAAGGAGCACGGCTGTTCGCACATGGTTATTGACTTCTCGAAAACCGACTATATCGACAGTTCGGGAATCGGCCTATTGTCGGCCCTTGCCGTAAAACTGGGGGAATTGGGCGGCAAACTGGGCGTGCTGAGTCCCAGCGAGGCGGTACGCGACGTACTGGCCATTTCCTTTGACAGGTCAAACATCAGGGAATACAAATCACTCGACGAGGCCGCCGAAGACCTGGACAACGTCTGACTTTCTACCGCAGGGTCGCGACCTTGATCATGTTCGTACTGCCCGCGTGGTAGGCGTTTCCCGATACTATTACCACCTTGTCGCCGTGCTTTACCAGGCCGCTTTTCTGCGCTGCGGCAAGGCCCTTTTTTATCATATCATCACTATTACGCATATAGGGCAGATAGAGCGGGACAACGCCCCACACAAGGGACAGTTGGTTGAGCACATCGCGGTCGGGTGTAAGGGCTATGATGGTTTCGCGCCGCTTGTTTTTCGCGATAAGACGGGCCGTGCTGCCGCTCATGGTGAAAACAATGATCGCCTTGCCCAAAATCTCTTCACAGATATACAGAGCGGCATTCGCCGCGGCCTGTATGGCCGGGGTATCGAGCGCGTCCGTAAAATATCCGCTCTTCTCGCCAATATGCGATTCCTCGGCCGCAAGGGCTATTTTATGCATCATGCGCACAGTTTCCATAGGATACTTCCCGCTCGCGGTCTCTCCGGAAAGCATGACCGCGTCAGTGCCGTCGTATACCGCGTTGGCGACATCCGACGCCTCAGCCCGGGTTGGCGTGGGGTGTTCGGTCATTGATTCGAGCATCTGCGTGGCAGTGATCACGATCTTGTTCTGTTTGGCCGCACACGCAATGAGTTTCTTCTGAATTGCCGGGACCGCTTCGGGTGACAGCTCGACACCCAGATCGCCGCGCGCGACCATGATGCCATCGGCCGCGTCAATAATGTCGTGGCACTGTTCAACGGCTTCGGGTTTTTCAATCTTGGCGATTACCTGGATGTTCTTTCCCGAGCGCGCGACAATTGCCTTCACTTTTCTGATATCATTCGCGGTACGGACAAACGAAAGGGCCACATAGTCCACGTTGTGCCGTATGCCAAAAGCAAGGTCGATCCGGTCCTTGCTGGTGACCGATGGCTCGCTCACCCTGACCCCCGGCAGGTTGATGCCCTTGTGGTTTGATACGACGCCACCGACCACCACGCGCATGATAACATCCCTGCCCCGTACGGCGAGCACCGTAAGCCGCACCAGACCATCATTGATAAGCACTATATTACCTGGCCGGACGTCCTTATGCAACTTTGTATACGTTGTACCGGCAATGTGTTCATCGCCAACGCACGCACGCGTGGTAATAGTAAACCGTGCGCCCTTTTTCAGCAGAACCGGACCCTTCTTAAAAGTGCCCAGTCTGATTTTGGGGCCCTGAAGGTCCTGTAGGATACCCACTGGCTGTTTCAGGGAAATGGAAAGCGCCCGTACGCATCTGATGACCTTCAGATGGTCTGCATGAACGCCGTGCGAAAAGTTCAACCGTACGGTGTTCACACCTGCACAGATGAGTTTTTTCAACATTTCCGGGGATGACGACGCAGGTCCAATAGTGGCGATGATCTTGGTTTTTCGCATACTAGTCCCTTTTTTATAGTGTTGGGTAATATACATATTGTTCAGATTAGGTTCAAAATCCCGAATGCACCTGACCGCTGCCGACACGTAAAAAGATGGCAAATTCAGTTTGACAAACATACCCGTTAAAATGTATTGTCAATAAGATACTATCAATAAAAACGCACCGGAAGGCGACCCCCGTAGGGGCATTATGCTACACGATGATGAACAAATGACAACCCCCCGTAGGGGCATTATGCTACACGATGATGAACAAATGACAACCCCCCGTAGGGGCATTATGCTACAAATCTAATGAACAAATTGTGCATAATGCCCCTACGGGGGGTAATGCGG
>MFYT01000052.1 GCA_001789205.1 Candidatus Raymondbacteria bacterium RIFOXYA2_FULL_49_16
ACGGACCATAACTGATTGTCCTGCAATCAGCTACGGTCCGCTTACCAAACCAGAAATCACTTATTTATAGTAAACTCACGCTAGGGCGCGCGCCTGAAGCAGCGCAACCGCATTGGTGTCAAGCGGCCGGTTCGCGGCCAGGGCCACTGTGGCAAGGCCGGGAAAAAACACCACATGCGAAAAATGGCGCTGCAGGGTGGCTTTTATCATTGAAAACCGGGCCGCTGTTTCAGGACCCATGGATGCGGCGATTGGCGGAAGGGCAAGGGCGAAGACCCCCTTTTTAGCAAGGGTATGGTTTACCGCGGCGAAAAATTCATCAGTGTAAAAACGGTTGTTCCCCAGGGTGAGCGGCGGTGGAAGTTGCACAATGATTGCGTCGTACAGATGGTTTGACGATTCAATCAGCTTTCGCGCGTCCCCGGCAATCGCGTGCATGCCGGGTCCTGGCAAGACCATTCCCTTTTGTTTGGCCAGGGACAGAAGCACTGGGTCTGGATCAATATAATCGACGCGCAATGGTGCGTATTTTTGCACCTCCGCAATGGTTCCGGAGAGCGCGCCCGACACAACCAGGATTGCGCGGGGCGCTGTGACCTGGAGAAGACAAAGGTGCGCACATTCCTCAGACACGCCCGTATTGTTTTTGTACCCGGTAAATCCGGTGTTCTGCACAACATATTCTTCATTGTTTTTAGAAAGGATCCTGACTGCGCCATAGGGGGAGTTTTCCTGGGCAATGACAGCGAACCCTTTGTACAGGTGCGCGAGCGTCCGCGTGTTCATATTTAACGCGGGAAACAGCAGGCAGAGTCCGCAGACAGCAATCTCCATTTTTTTTATTTTTCCCGGAACATGCATGGCCCAGACATGGAACATACCAGCTGCCGCGAGGGTAATAAAGACATCCGGGACCCGGAACAGGAGCAGGGAAAAGACAAGGCCCCCCAGAATATTGCCCACAGCGTCAATCGCATAGAGCGACTGCCGCCCGCTGGGTTGGAGGGTGCGCCAGGCTGCGGCCATGAATACGCCGTTGACAATGCAGACGGCCGCCAACAGCACACCGGCAAAGGCGAAAAACTGGAGAGGACCCGGCTGCACACCCGGGCCAAAGACCAGGGAACGCGTGCACCGGAGCGCGGCCGCAACGACCAGGGGAAGCAGGGCGGCAAGCGCATGAAGGCCCCTGAATCCGGGCCTGGCAAAAAAAGAGACACGACCTCCGATGAACGCGCCCAGGCCGGACAGGGAGAGCCACGCGCATAGGAGCAGCGAAATGGTCAATTCATTGGGGCTTACAACAGAGAGGAATTCCCTGAACAGGGCGAGTTGGACAATAAGGGACGAGACGCCGAACGCGAGGATGGACCGCATGGATCAGGGCACAAGGGCGTGGGCCACGGCCCCGTTGTCATTGACGCAGATGACCGTTATCCCGGTGTATCCCAGTTTTTTCTGCTTGAACTTGTTGAGTTCAAGGGCCGCGCGCCGCGCCAGTTCCTTGTAGAGCGAATCGGGCATTTCCTTGGTCACATTGATATACATTTTTGCGCCGTCGATTTTTACGCTGTCCACGGGATCGGCCGCGAGAAACTTCTTCATGTGGGCGTAGGCCAATGCGGTGTATTCAGGGCCTGCTTCATCGAGTTTGAACAGGCCCCCGGTTTCCTTGTTTTCAGTGCACGCGAAGAACATAGACACGGTCCAGACAAGGACCAAAAGGCCAAACATGGGTTTCATGGCGCCTCCTCACTATGCCTAAAAGATAGGGTTTTACGGATTACGAATCAATGAAAAATACGGCGGAAGGCCGCATGTTCAGACAACGACGTTTATGATATTGCCTGAATTGGGGTTGTCTTTTTCCGTGGTTTGCTGTTTTTGGGCTTGGGCCATCCTCTGTTTTTCCTCTACCGCGGCCCGGTTTTCCTTGGCAGCGTCAACCTCATTCTGCCTGATCTCCTGGCGGCGCTGGACTTTATTTTCTTGCGCTGTATCGAGGTCTGACTGCGTGCGCTCTTCAATGCGTTGTTTTGAGGCGCGCACCATTTCCTCGCGCTGGTCGCGGGTCCTGATTTCAGAACGGTTGGTATTGACCGGATTAGGGCCCTTGGGCATAATAGGTTCGGGCATAAGAAACCACCTTCCCTTGGTTGGGATTTTTGTCAAATGACACGCTTTTTCAACACAAGCAGTCCTGCTTCCCCGCAGGATTACTCTTCTTTAAAAAAGCATATTAATCCCTATTAAGGTATCGGCAGAAATCAGGAAAACTTTAGTCTTTTTTTAAACAGGTCTAAACGATTGATGTTTATGAAGTTGGGGAAATGATTTTAAATAATGACGCTGGCAGTGAGGGATTTTCTGAGTTTTTCGAGGTAATCTTCCATCTTAAAAATGGCGTCTGTGCCAATCATCTCCCGTTTGAGGTTCACGATCCCCTTTTTTCCGAGATTTTCAAGGATTTCGCTCAGTTCTCCGATTGAGATGCTCAGGAGTTCCAGTATCCGTTGCTCAGCGTCCTGCACCTTGATGCCTTCGATGCTGTTCTCAGCGCCGTTCAACAGATAGATAAGAATGGCGCACACATTGGCCTCGTTTGCCGCGGGTACATTGAGGTTGAGCTTTTTATCAGTGGCGCGCAGCCGTTGGGCAAGCACCCGGGCAATGCCCATGAACCAGTCGGGAATGTTTTTGGTTGTCTCGCGGAAATCAGCAGCGGTTATCTGTATGGCCTTGGTCTCTTTTATTGCCACCGCGGTTGCGCTCCGCGGACCATTGTCGATGATCGACATCTCTCCGAACATGCCACCCGCGCCAACCTCGTAGAGAAGGATGTTTTTGCTGCCCACCTTCTTGTAGAGGTTGACCAGCCCTTTTTGGATAATGTAAATGTCCTTTGAGAAGTCGTTTTCCCTGAAAATGACCGTTCTTTCGGGAAAAGAAAGCGTCTTGTCCAGCTTTGTTTCATTCATCACGATAAATATCAATATATTACAAAGAAAATGTCAATTAATAATTCTTGCCTGCGGGAAATTTAGAATTTATATTGACACAAGATGGGGTTTTAAAAGAGGTTAGCCTTGTGATAGCTTCGTACGATACCATCATTTTGATTTCAGCCGCGGTGCTGGTGGTTGTCTCTTTTGTTGTAAACATTGTTTCAGCGTTCAAAATTTCCGGTTTTTCAGAGGAATTGAACCGGCTCGAGGAGAACCTTGAGACCGCGGCAGCCGCGAACAGGAAAACTGATTCTTCGGTAAAATCCGGCAGCGATACCCGCACCCACATCTACGATTCCAAAGTTTTTCCCTCTGCCGAGAAAAAACCCGGGGACAGCGGCAGCAGATACCGTCCGCCTGGTTCAACACCGGTTCCCACAGGCGAACCTGGCGGGGTAAAGCCCGAAACCACCACCATCAGATACCGGCCGCCGGGCAAGAGCGGCATGCGCATTCCCGATCAGCTTCCCGGCGAAAAGAGGGACGTGGAGAGCGCGTCCCAGCCGTATGAACAGCATCCGGCAATCATCTCATCCATGCATGCCACGGTCCCGTCCTCGTCCGAGCCTTTGCCTGACGACGCTTTTATCACCTCAGGGCCTGTGGTCAAGCCCAAGCCGCAGACGCTGGCCGGGCCCGAGCCGGAAGCCGCGGAAACGCCCGCGCCCGTTGCGCCGGCAGCCAAGGAACTTTCCCAGGACGAACTTGACCTTATTAAAAATTATCTGGGCGGTTCGTCAAAAAATGTTGTGGAAGAAAACGCCGAGGACGCGGCAAAAGACGATGGAAGCGACGAACTGATGAAGGCCGCGGGCGAGGTCGCGGCCGAGGAGGAGGCCGCTCTTCCGGGTTCTGAGGAGAGCGAGGTGCTTGATGTCATCGCTGATACCGCTTTTTTCAAAGTCGATGACATCAATCGCGCCAACGCGGTCAACCCCTTTGACTCGTCGCTCCAGAAGGTGGACTTTGAAACCGTGAGGAAACATGTCGCCACCTGCGCGCCCGGCGGACGGGTCACTATTGATTTTAAGGAAATATTGTTTCTCACGGACAACGAATTCACTTCCCTGTCGGCACTGATTTCCTCGGCGCGGGGGCACAACGTCGCCATTGGCGCGGTCAACGTGGCCGCCGACCTGAATGCCGAGCTTTTGTCCAAGTGTCCGGGGTTGCACACGGCATAGAAACCACCACTCATGAACAGCCTGCTCAAACCGTTCAGTCTCCGGATCATCGCCCTCCTGTGCGCGCTGCTTCTCTGGTTCTACGTGACCATGGAAAAGCGGTACGAGACCACCCTTAATATTCCCATCAGGATGGCGAATGTCCCCCCGGCCCTTACGCCGGCCGGCGATTTTCCCGCAGTCGCCAAGGTGCTGGTCTCCGCCACCGGCAAGCGGCTTCTCATGCTCCGGTACTCCCATGTTGAGCTTTATGTCAATTGCAGCGAGGTCCGGCCGGGCCCCAACACCTTCACCCTGGCCCGAAAGAACGTCGCCATCAGCGGCGTGCCCGACGTCGATGTACAATTTGTCAAAGACCCCACGCAACTCACCGTGCCCTTTGACGCCATTGTACGAAAGGAAGTGCCGGTCATCGCCGACAGCAAGCTGCGGTGCGCCGAGAACCGGGTCATGATCGGGGAACCGGTGCTCATTCCCGGCTCGGTGACGCTCCACGGTCCGCGCGGCAATGTGGCAAAGGTCGAGGCGTTGTACACGCGTCCCATTGAGGCGGCGCCGCTCCTGGGCGACACCTCCTTTTTTGTCTTTGTCCTTAAGCCGGAATATTACGGCATCCAGGTCATGCCCAACAAGGTGAAGGTCCGCGTTGAGGTCGAGACCATCAAGAAGCGGACCATTGCCAATATCCCGGTACGCCTGCTCGATGGGCCGGCTGGCGCCGAACTTTCCGCCCGTACCGTGTCCCTTGTCATAGCAGGGGCGGAAAAGGACGTTGACATGATAAAACCCGAACTGGTCAACGTGTTTGTCCCGTATACCCGTTTTTCGATCGAGCAGCTCGACGAAGTGGAGCCCACGGTCAGCATTATCGGCGACGTGCAATGGTCCAATCTCGATCCGCCGCGTGTCACCTTGGTCCGGAAATAGTGCCATGTTTGTCCTGGGCATTGAAACCTCCTGCGACGAGACCTCGGCCGCGGTGATCACCGGCCGTTTCCAGGTCCTTTCCAACACTGTCCATCGGCAGGAGGGTCATGCCCGTTTTGGCGGGGTGGTCCCCGAGATCGCCTCGCGCGAGCACATCATGAAGATCGAGGAGGTAACCGGCCAGGCAATAGACGAAGCGCGCATACAACCCGCGGACATCAGCCTGGTGGCGGCCACCAGCGCCCCAGGCCTTATCGGCGCCCTGCTCGTGGGGCTCTCGTTCGCCAAGGGCTTTGCCGCGGCTCGCGACCTTCCCTTTGTGGGCGTCAACCATATGGACGCGCACATCAAAGCCAACTATTTGTCGCATCCCGATCTTTCACCCCCGTACGTCGCGCTGGTAGTGTCGGGCGGACACACCTTTCTCGCGTTGTGCGACGAATTCGGCGTGTATTCGCTGCTGGGCAATACGCTCGACGACGCCGCAGGCGAAGCTCTTGATAAGGCAGGAAAGGTCATGGGTATTCCCTATCCCGCGGGCCGGGCCATTGAGCAGTGCGCCCGCGCGGGCGACCCGGCTTTCCACGCCTTTCCCCGCGCATTGCCGGCAAAGGACAATCTCAATTTCAGCTTCTCGGGCCTCAAGACAGCGCTGAAAAATTACCTGCGTACTCTTCCCGCTGAAGAAATCGAATCCCGAAAGAACGACATCCTTGCCTCGTACCAGGAAGCTGTGGTGGACGCGCTGGCGCAGAAATGCGCGGCCGCGCTGCGGGCCACCGGGTGCAGGCGGCTGCTCATTGCCGGCGGGGTCAGTTGCAATGGACGGCTGCGCGACAAGCTCTCTCTTTTATTGGGCCATGAAAATGAATTATATTTTCCGGCCCCTGAATTTTGCACCGACAACGGCGCCATGGTCGCTGTCGCGGGGTTGTTCAAGTACACAACCAGGGGTGCCGATCCTCTGAGTCTGGCGGCATCGGCGGTTTTCAACATTGCGGAGGTCAACTATGGGCTTTAAAGTCGCCATCATGGGCGCAACCGGGGCAGTGGGAGATGAATTTCTCAAAATACTCGAAGAGCGGAAATTCCCCATGACGTCCCTGAAGCTGCTCGCGTCAAAGCGGTCAGCTGGCAAGAAAATCAAATTCATGGGCGATACGCTTACGGTCGAGGAATTGACGCACGATTCGTTCAAGGGCATTGAACTGGTGCTTGCGTCGGCCGGGGGCTCTATTTCCAAGGAGTTTGCGCCCAGCGCGGTAAAGGCGGGTGCGGTAGTTGTTGATAATACGTCTTTTTTCCGCATGCACGAGGGTATTCCCCTGGTTATACCGGAGATAAATCCCGAGGACATCAAAAAGCATACGGGCATCATTGCCAATCCCAACTGCTCCACCATTATCATGGCCTTGCCGCTCTTTCCCCTGCACAAGCGGTGGAAGGTAAAGCGCGCGGTCATTGCCACATACCAGGCAAGCAGCGGCGCGGGTGCGCGCGCCATGCAGGAGCTGCGGGAGGAGACTGCGGCGTTCCTCGAAGGCAAGCCTTATACGCGCACGGTGATACCCCATCCCTACGCCTTTAACCTCTTTCCGCACAACAGCAAGCTGCTCGACACGGGCTACTGCGAGGAAGAGGTGAAGATGCTCAACGAGACGCGGAAAATATTCCACGAGGCCGCGTTTTGCCTCACGGCCACCTGCGTGCGTGTGCCGGTCTTGCGCGCCCACAGCGAAGCGCTCAACATTGAATTCGAGAACGAACCTGACATTGCCGAGGCGTACGAAATACTCAGAAAAGCGCCGGGCGTGGAAATACTCGAGGACCGGGCGAAAAACCGCTGGCCCATGCCCCTCGACGCGTCCGGAAAAGACCCGGTATACGTGGGCCGTTTGCGCAAGGACCAGTCGCGCGCCAAGACCATGGATCTCTGGTGTGTTGGCGACCAGATCCGCAAGGGCGCTGCCCTCAATGCGGTCCAAATCGCTGAAATGCTGTAGATTTAAAAACAAGGCTTTTGTTTAACCAGGGGAACGGCCTGTGCTGTTTTCCTTTGTTTATTTCGATACCGTTGCCTTCGACTACGCTCAGGCAACGGTGAAGATCACCGTCAGGCAACGGTGAAGATCACCGTCAGGCAACGGTGAAGATCACCGTCAGGCAACGGTGAAGATCACCGTCAGGCACGGTGAAGATCACCGTCAGGCAACGGTGAAGACCACCGTTAGGCAACGGTGAAGACCACCGTTAGGCAACGGTGAAGACCACCGTTAGGCAACGGTGAAGACCGACGTTTATTGAGCGAAGTCGAAATAAACGACGTTGAACACCTCAAAACATTTAATAGCAACATATTACGCTTTTTACTTAATAATTAACTCCAATAGCTTTTTTTCTGAGAAAAGACTTTTTTTTAAAAATGTATTGCTTTAGGGCATATTCAAATATATATATTCAGTGCTCATGCCCAATTCATCTTTTTTTCCGATAAGGGCTTGCGGAGGATCGTATGCGGATAGATATTGACAGAGAGCAAGTAGCAAATCTTCAATATTCCCTAAAAAAAGAGTATCTGCTCACTAATGGCAGGGGCGGCTATGCCTCGTCAACAATACTCGACTGCCATACCCGGAAATACCATGGACTGCTGGTGGTGCCGGTCGAACACCATGGAAAAACTTTCTGTCTTCTCTCCAAACTTGAAGCTTCCGTTATCATCGACAAAAAAGAGTTTAATCTTTCCACTAACAAGTTTCCAGGCGTCTATTCGCCCACGGGCCACCAGTATGTTGAAAAGATCGTACTCGACGGTTTTCCCGAAACCACCTATAAAATCGGCGATACCATCATTGAAAAGTCCATCATCATGCCCCGGAACGAGGACACGGTCCTGGTGAAATACGCTGTGGTCTCATCCGAACACACTGTGGTGCTGAAACTCATTCCGCTTATCAATTACCGCGACTATCATACTGTCGCTGGCGAGAACATGTTTATCCGGCCGCGCACGTATTTTGAAAAAAACGGCTTCAAATTCTCTCCCTACGACGCCATGCCCTCGCTCTACATCCAGACCTCTGAAACATCGACCTTCTATCCATCGCCTACCTGGTGGAAGGCGTTTGAATACCTCAAGGAGCGCAACCGCGGCTATCCGTATCAGGAAGACCTGTTTTCGCCGGGTGTTTTTGAGCTGAAACTCGACAAGGGCGAGTCAGTGGTCATTCGCGCTTCCACATCCGCACTCGTGGGACGGATCAGCACCGAATGGAACACCGAGACCAAGCGCATGGCCGCGCTCACAGCGCGGTTTGCCGCTGAAAAGGAGCCATTGAAGACCCTGAAAGCAAGCGGGGAGGACTATCTCATCACTGGCGCGGACAAGACCGCGGGCGTTATAGCGGGCTATCACTGGTTTGGAGAATGGGGCCGCGACACCCTGATTTCGCTCGCCGGACTTACGCTTTGCCGGGGTGAAAACGAAACAGCCCTCTCGATTCTCAGAAAATACGCGCGGTTTCAAAAAGACGGCCTGCTTCCCAATGTAGTGGATGGAAAAGGCAACCATGCGTACAATTCCATTGATTCTGTTTTCTGGTTTTTCAGGGCGGTCCAGCAGTATCTCGAATTTTCCAACGATAGAAAGGGTGTTGAAAAACACCTTTTCGAACCCCTGTGCAACATCCTCAGGGCTTATTTTGACGCAATCGTGCCTGGCGCGAGCATTGGCAAAGACGGCTTTATCTATGCGGGCGACTGCACCACACAACTCACCTGGATGGACGCCACTGTACACGGCACACCCGTTACCCCGCGGCACGGTGCGGCAATCGAGATCAACGCACTCTGGTTCAACGCGCTTTCGTTCATAATAGACACCTTTGAGAAAAAGCTCGACAATGGCCTGCTGAAAAAATGCGCGGCAGCGCGGGACGCTTTTGCCGCTGGTTTTGAGACCGCCTTTTGGAACCAGGACGAGAACTACCTGATCGATGTTTACCGCGGCCCGCAGGATCGTGATTGCAGCATACGGCCCAATCAGCTTTTTGCCGTGGGTCTGCCCTTTACCTGCGTGGACCGCGGCACGGCGCTCAAGGTCATTCAGAAAGTGAAGGAACAACTGGTCACCCCCTTTGGCCTGCGCACGCTTTCACCCAGCGATGTGCGGTACAGTCCCGAGTACCGGGGCGACCAAACCATGCGTGACCGCACCTACCATCAGGGCATGGTGTGGCCGTGGTTGCTCGGCATATTGTGCGATGCGCTGCTCAAAGTTCAGCCTAAGGCCGAGGTCAGGAAATATTTCATGGAGACCTTTGCCCCGCTGTGGACCACACATTTGTATGAATACGGCGCGTTTCATCTTTCGGAAATATTCACCCCCAATCCTCCCCATGTCGCCAAAGGCGCCATGGCCCAGGCTTGGAGCTGCGCTGAAACCATCAGGGCGCTCGAGTCGCTGAAGTAAATGGGTTTTTTGAAAAGGACAGGAGTATACATATGAACGTTTTAATGTTCGGCTGGGAGTTTCCTCCCTTTATCAGCGGGGGGCTGGGGACCGCCTGCCACGGGATCACCGTGGGGCTCAAGCACCACAATGTCCAGGTCACCTTCGTGCTCCCCACCAAACGGAAGCAGGCGCTCGATACCGATATCAGGGTCATTGCCGCGGACGAGGTGCTGCTTTCAGACAATTTCGAGCGTATGCTCGACAAGCTGTCCCGCAAGCTTTCGGTCCAGGAGAAGCGGTTTTTCACCCTTTCGCCCTATCATACGGCCGTGCACTACAGCAGGGAGGTGTTTCAAACTGTTGATAAAACGCGACAAATCCTTGTCGAGCAGCGGCAACGGTACAGCGTCCTCGATTTTTCCGGAAACTACGGCAAGGACCTGCACGCGGAAGTGGCGCGCTTCGGCATCATCGGCGAATTCCTGGGGATCACCGAGGAGTTCGACGTCATCCACGCGCACGACTGGCTCACCTACCTGGCGGGCATCAACGCCAAAAAGATGAGCGGCAAGCCCCTGGTGGTGCATGTCCACGCCACCGAGTACGACCGGAGCGGCGACTGGATGAACATGGACGTCTACAATATCGAGAAGTACGGCATGGACATGGCCGACAAGATCATCGCGGTCAGCTACTATACCAAAAACATCATCGTGAACCGGTACGGCATCCATCCCGATAAGATCGAGGTGGTCCATAACGCTGTTGATAAACAGCGCGAAACCGAGCGGTGGGGTATCAAAAAGGCGCTCAACGAGAAAATCGTCCTCTTCCTGGGCCGGGTCACCATGCAGAAGGGTCCGGACTATTTTCTCGAGACCGCCTACCGCGTGCTCAAGCAGGTCAAAAACGTGCGCTTTGTCATGGCAGGCAGCGGCGACATGCTGACCAAGATGATCTCGCGCATGGCCAGCCTCAAGATCGCGGACAAATTCCACTTCACCGGGTTCCTCAAGGGCGTTGATGTCGAAAAGATGTATGCCATGAGCGACCTGTATGTCATGCCGTCAGTATCCGAACCCTTTGGCCTCACGGCCTTCGAGGCGCTGCTGTTCGATGTGCCCATCATCATCTCCCGGCAATCGGGCGTGTCCGAGGTGCTCAAAGATGCGGTCATGGTCGACTTCTGGGACGTGGACAAACTTGCCGACCGTATTGTCCAGCTGCTCACCAACGAGCCCCTTGCCCGGCAGGTGGTCGAACGCTGCAAAGCCCAAATCCAGTACATTGAGTGGGAAACGGCGGGCTACCGCATCAAACAGGTTTACGAATCCCTGATCTCGTAAACCAGCCTAAGGCCCAAAGGAGACGTGCATGGTATCACTCTGCTTTTATTTCCAGGTCCACCAGCCTTTCAGGTTGCGGAAGAACTACTCTTTTTTCGACATTGGGACCAACCACCTCTACGAGGACGACGCGGAAAACCGCGCCATTTGCAACAAGGTGGCGGAAAAGTGCTACATTCCCATGAATACCCTGCTCCTCGAGCTCATCGAGCGCTACCAGGGAAAGTTCAAGGTCTCCTTCTCCATCAGCGGCTGCGCACTCGACCAGTTCGAGAAGTACAACCCCAAGGTCCTCGAACTTTTTCAGAAGCTCGCCAAGACCGGGTGCGTTGAATTTATCAACGAGACCTATTACCATTCGCTTTCCTTTATTTTTTCAAAGGACGAATTCAAACAGCAGGCGCTCCTGCACCGCAACCGGGTGCGCGAGCTTTTCAACCAGACGCCCGCCACCTTCCGTAATACCGAGCTTATCTACAACAACGACGTGGCCCGGTTGGTCGAGGAGTTGGGATATCGCACTATCCTCGCCGAGGGTGCGGACCAGGTGCTGGGCTGGCGCACGCCCAATTTTATGTACCAGCCTGTGGGCTGCTATAAGCTCAACCTCCTCATGAAGAACTACAAGCTTTCAGACGACATTGCCTTCCGTTTCTCAAACAGGGGCTGGGAGCAGTGGCCGCTTTCCGCTGAAAAATACGCTTCGTGGCTCCACTCTATCAGCGGCAACGGCGAACTCATCAACCTTTTCATGGACTATGAGACGTTCGGCGAACACCAGTGGGCCGACACCGGTATTTTCAACTTCATGCGCGCGCTGCCCGCCGCGGTCCTCAAGCACCCTGATTACCATTTCATTACGCCGCGCGAGGCGCACCTGCACTACACGCCTGTGTCAAAGATCGACTGCCCCCATTTCATGTCGTGGGCCGACGTGGAGCGCGATCTCACGGCCTGGCTGGGCAACCCGCTCCAGAACTCGGCCATTGAGATGGCCTATTCCCTCGAAAAGCGGGTGAAAAAGTCCAAAGACCCCGACCTTGTCAACGTCTGGCGCAAACTTCTCACTTCCGATCATTTCTATTACATGTGCACCAAGTGGTTTTCTGACGGCGACGTACATAAATATTTCAATCCCTATGAGTCGCCCTACGACGCGTACGTGGTGTACATGAACATCCTGAACGACCTTATGGAAACGCTCAAACAACGCGGCATCTAACGCACAAGGAGTCTGAAAATGAAGAACAAAAATGTTTTCCTGTATGAAGTCTCATGGGAAGTCTGCAACAAAGTGGGCGGCATCTACACCGTCATCCGCAGCAAGCTGGCCGAGACAAAAAAAGAGTTCGGCGGCAACTATATCCTCATTGGGCCGTTGCTCGACAACAACCCCGATTTTATCGAAGAAACGGGCATAGACCTTGCCCCCATGAAACGCAAGCTCCAGGGCGCGGGCATTACCGCCCTTATTGGCAGGTGGAACATTGAGGCGCAGCCCCGGGTCATTCTCATCAAATACAAGGACACGTTCGACCTTAACAAGATCCTGTACCAATATTGGGAGGATTTCGGCATTGATTCAACCTCGGGCGGCTGGGACTACCAGGAGCCGGTGCTTTTCTCCACCGTTGCCGCCAAGGTGATCGAAAGCCTGAGCGATCTGCACCACGACAGCCAGGCCATTGCCCAGTTCCACGAATGGATCGCGGGCGGCGGCGTGCTCTATCTCAAAAAAAAGGCCCCGCATATCGCCACGGTGTTCACCACCCACGCCACGGTGCTGGGCAGGGCCATGTGCGGCAACGGCGTTGATATGTACAAGGTGCTTTCCCAGATAAACACTGATTCTGAGGCCACCCGCTACCACGTGGGGGCCAAGCACCAGCTCGAGAGCGCGGCCGCGCGCGAGGCCGACTGTTTTACCGCGGTCTCCGAGATCACGGCTCTTGAGGCCAAGCACATCCTGCATGTTGAGCCAAAGGTCATCCTGACCAACGGGTTCAATGTGGCCCATGCGCCCGACATGCAGTCGAACCGGGACTTTTTCCAGGCAAACCGCCAGCGGCTCTTTGATTTCGCCGCCCGCTTCCTTAAAAAGGACCTGCAGGCCGACAAGACCATGCTGGTTTCCACATCAGGCAGGTACGAGTTCCACAACAAAGGCATTGACCTGCTCCTCGACGCTTTGGGCGAACTGAAAAACGCCCATGAAACCATGAACAAGGAGATGGTTGTCTTTTTCTTTGTCATGGCTGGCGCTGTGCAGACCTCAAAGGACCAGCAAAACCCCGAACGCTATGGCACGGTGTGCACGCACCTTCTGTGGGACCCGGCCAACGACCCCATCATCAACTCCTGCTACCGGCTCAACCTTATGAACGCGGCCGCGGACAAGGTGCATGTCATCTTTATTCCCGCTTTTTTGAACGGCAAGGACGGCGTTTTTAACATGGAATACTACGAGGCCTTGTCTGGCTGCGACCTGACGGTCTATCCCTCCTATTACGAACCGTGGGGATACACGCCCCTCGAGAGCATGTCGTATTCGGTGCCCACGGTCTCGTCAGATCTCGCGGGTTTTGGCAGATGGACGCTCTCCAAGGGTTTTGAGAACGAATGTCTCAAGGTCCTGCGGCGCGCGGGCAAAAGCTACGACGAGGCCAAGACCGACCTGAAGGACTATCTGCTCGCGTATTCCCAAATAGACGCAACGCACTATGAAAAGGCGCGGGCCGGATTGCGGGCCCTGGCCATGAACGCGGAATGGGAAGTTTTTTTCCGAAACTACATCAAGGCGTTCGAGTCAGCGCGCGGTGAATGTGAAAGCAGGCTTTTTGGGAAAAACCAGAAAGGCGACGTACGCCTCGAAGGAACGACTTTCCGCGGGGCCGACAGCCCCCGGCCGCGGTTCAGGCAGTTTTCGGTAAAGTCCTCAATCCCGAAAAAGATCGAACGGCTGCGCGATCTTGCGTACAATATCTGGTACGCATGGAACGCCGACGCCCTTGAGCTTTTCAGCATGCTCGATCCCCTGTTGTTCGAGAAAATTGGCAACAACCCCGTGGCCCTGCTCGAATTGGTCGAGCCCAAGAAGCTTGAGGAGATCGCTGACAACGAGGGCTATTTTCAGCTATACGAGAACGTGATCAAGCGGTTTGACAAATATTGCAGCAGCGCAAAGTCGCTTCTCTCAAACGGATCCGCAATCACCCCGGACCGGCCCGTGGCCTACTTTTCCATGGAATTCGGGTTCCACGAATGCCTGCCCCTCTATTCCGGCGGCCTGGGCATCCTCTCCGGCGACCATATCAAATCAGCGTCCGATGTCAATATCCCGCTAGTGGGATTCGGCCTTCTCTACAAGCACGGATATTTCAGGCAGGGCATTTCCCTCGAAGGCGAACAGAAGGTTGAGTATTTCCACAACGACTTTTTTCGCATGCCGCTCACAGAGGTGCATAAAAACGGGGAACGGGTCTCCATTTCCATCGAATATCCGGGCCGCACGGTGTACGCCCGCATATGGCAGGCGCGCGTGGGCAGGGTCACTGTTTATTTCTTTGACACAGATGTCCAGGAAAACAGCCCGTCCGACCGGGAGATCACGGGCAAGCTCTATGGCGGCGACAAGCGCATGCGCATTGAGCAAGAGATTCTGCTGGGCATTGGCGGAATCCGGCTTATCGAAGAGATGAATATCTATCCGTCGGTCTACCATATCAACGAAGGCCATTCGGGCTTCCTCATCATCGAGCGCATGATCAACCTGATGAAATACAGCAACCTCGATGTGGCCGCGGCAAAAGAGGTCATCAAGGGGAGCACCGTGTTCACCACGCATACGCCCGTGCCCGCGGGCAACGAGACCTTCGACATGGGCCTGGTGGAAACGTATTTGCGCGGGTATGTGGAACGGAACGGTCTTTCGTGGCAAGACTTCTACGAGTTTGGCCACAAGGCCGTGTCCGACGTTGGCCCCTATGAAATGACCGTTCTGGCGCTCAAAAATACCCACCGCCGCAATGGCGTGTCCCGGCTGCACAAGCTGGTGTCGCGCAAGATGTGGATGGACCTGTGGACCGGTGTGCTCATGGAGGAAATCCCCATTGATCACATCACCAATGGCGTACATGTCGGCACCTGGCAGACCTCGGAAATCAGGAACATGCTCCTTAAATACTGCGCTTTTGACATGGACGAAGACCAGCTCAAGAAGGGCGAATGGGAGAAAATCAACACCATTCCCGACGAAGTGGTCTGGCAGACGCACATTGCCCTCAAGAACAAGTTGTTCAGTTATGTGAAGGAAAAGATCGCCAACAACTGGACGCGCGAGGGCGTTGATCCGTCGCTGCTCGACGGTTTTTTCGCCAATTTCACGCCCGGCCCCCTTACTATCGGGTTTGCCCGGCGTTTTGCCACCTACAAGCGGCCCACGCTTTTCATGCGCGACCTGGCGCGGCTCAAGGCCATGGTGTTGAACAAAAAGCATCCGGTGCAGTTCATTATGGCGGGAAAGGCCCATCCAGCCGACAAAGAAGGCGCTGACCTCATTCGCCATATTGTCGAGCTCTCGAAAAAGGAGGAATTTCTCGGGAAAATAATTTTTGTCGAGGACTATGACATGCGGCTGGCGCGGCGTCTTGTGTCGGGCGTTGATGTATGGCTCAACAATCCGCGGCGTCCGCTCGAGGCCTCGGGCACCAGCGGCCAGAAGGCGGGCATAAATGGCATTGTCAATTTCTCGGTGCTCGACGGCTGGTGGGACGAAGGGTACGATGGCACCAATGGTTGGGTGATAGGCGAGCGTAAGGAGTTCAAGAACCCCGAACGCCAGGACATTGTGGACTGCGAATCGCTTTACGAAACCCTTGAAAGCGAAATCATACCCACTTACTACTCGCGTAATTCCAATGGCGTGCCCGAGAAATGGGTGAAAAAGATGAAACGCTCGCTTATCACGGTGACCTCCGAATTCAACACGCATCGCATGCTGCGCGACTATATGGAGCGCATGTACATTCCCACGGCCAGGAAATACGCGGCCCGCGTGCAGAACAATTTCGCCAAGGCAAAGGAGATCGCGGAATGGAAACGGGGCATAACGGCCCGGTTCTCGAGCATCCACATCAACGCCGTTACCATCGAGGGCATCCAGGGCGACAACGTGAGCGTTAACGACGAGATACACATATCGCTCGAGGTGAACAAGGGCAGGGTGCGGAAGGACGAGATCACCGCGCATGTGGTCATTATCCACGACAACCGGCAGGGTTCCATTGGTTATAGCGGCGCGATCAGCTTATACGACGAGGAAATCACGTACGTGCCCATGGAGGCGGTGGAGGAGAACGACACCATTATCAAATACACGGGAAATTATACCGCTGACAAGTCCGGGAAGTTCAACTACGGCGTGCGGATCATGCCCTTCAACAGAGACGTGGAAAACCTAGTCGACCTGAATCTGGTCTACTGGGGATAATCGGTATTAAAGAGTTTCAGGTATTCGCCATACCCCTCTTTTTCCAGGTCTTCCTTGGGTATAAACCGCAGCGACGCTGAATTTATACAGTAGCGCATACCCGTGGGAGCGGGGCCGTCGCCAAACAGATGGCCTAGCGTGAGTTTACTATAAATAAGTGATTTCTGGTTTGGTAAGCGGACCGTAGCTGATTGCAGGACAATC
>MFYT01000053.1 GCA_001789205.1 Candidatus Raymondbacteria bacterium RIFOXYA2_FULL_49_16
TACACGCATTTGAAGGGGCAATTGACCAAGGCAATGCGCACTGATTACACATTTACAGACAATATGGTGACCTTGGGCAAGACCTATGAATACAAGCTTGAGAGCGTTGACCTATATCATTTTACTGAGGAGTATAAGAACAAGGCAAATCTGACCATAGACAAAATCTTTCTCTTTGACCTTGAGCAGAACATGCCAAATCCTTTTAATCCAACTACCATCATTTTCTACAGCGTGCCTGGGAGATACAGTTCACAGAAAAAATTACCTGTGCGGCTTGAAATATTCAATATCAGGGGCCAGTTGGTAAAGAACCTGGTGACCAGTGATAAGGGGCCAAACAGGTACAAGGTTGCATGGAATGGCAAGGCGAACAATGGAAGATATGTTGCATCAGGGGTCTATGTATACCGAATCAATATTGGCGATAAGTATCTGAAAACAAAGAAGATGGTGATAGTTAAATAGCAGGGGCGTCATTCAACAATGATTGCCCGCGTCAAATGAATGACGCCCTCTATGCAATGGTCATTCAACAACGATTGCCCGCATTAAATGAATGGCGCCCATACGCCCGTGCAATGGTCATTCAACAGTTCCCAATGTCCTGATCCCCCCATTAGCGCTCATTTCTGGAACACCCCCCCTTGCTAATGGGGGTATAATTCGCAAGGGTGCTCTGGGGGGATCATTTTCCCGCATTGAATGACTAACACCCTTATCTATTCCTGTTTCCCACGATTAATCAAAAATCAATAATTCCAACCAAAAGTGATATATATCATTGATTTATAACTGCCATAAATATAGATTAATGGGTGGAGTTCGTATAATGCGCGTATACGTTCAAATATATCTTTCTTTATTCTTTCCCAACAGAGCTGCAGGAATAAAAATCTTGCTCCTCTCCTTTCTGTGTCTGCCTGCAATAGCATTTGCCACCATCCTTCATGTTGGCTCAGGCCAGACTTATACGACCATTGCAGCTGGCATTGCCGCAACCGCAAACGGCGATACGGTCTATATCCACAACGGAACGTACAGTGAAAATAATCTCTCCGTCTCTGCCAAGACAGGCGTTGTGATCAAAGGTGAGTCCATGAAGGGCGTTATCATGAACTGCACAAGCACAAGCAGGGCGTTTTATATAAACGATGGTTGCGACTCAATTTATTTTATAAACTTTACCATACAAAATACAAGCTCGTCAGCTATAAGCGCAGGTGGAAGCCCTGCTGGTCAAAGCCATATAAATTTCTCCAACATGACCTTCCAGAATTGTGTCTCTTCTACCAGAGGCGGGGCCATGGATGCGTATTATTTTCTAAAACAATGGCGTATTGACACCTGTTTTTTCTATGCTTGTTCGGCAAAAAGCGGCAATGGCGGGGCCATATACCACAATCATAGCTCAACAGATACGCTTACAATAACAAACACCGTGTTTGAAAATTGTTATGCGAGCGGAGAAGCTGGCGCATTGCATGAATACGGATGTTGCGGTCCCGTTACGGTGGGATATAATTACCGGTGCAAATTTATAAACAACTATGCCGGCAATAAAGGCGGCGCTATCGGCAATATCGATGGAAACGGGGGGAGTTGGTGGACGCATGGGGGTTCAGCGGCTAGCCAATGCGATTTTATCGGCAACACCGCAGGAACCGATGCCCAACACCTAAATTTCTTATTAACTGGCGGCCAGAACGCGGAATACTGCTTCTGGGACGACGGCACAGCACCCGCAAACCCTGCTGACGCGAATTTCGCCATCACCAACTATGCCACAGCAATGCTTCCCATGAATTATTTCCCGCAATATCAGTACGACACACTGACCAGGTCTGACCCATGCAGTGTTTTTTATTCAGTGGGCACTTCAACCTCCAATCTCATGACCGGCACTCCCACGGTGTCTGTTTCCAGCGGTGTTGCCACCTTTTCAACTGCCCAGACCGGCAACATTGGCGCGGGAGACATGGTTACCCTTGATAACGGCTGGGTCTTTTATCTTAAACAAAAAACCTCGACCACTGTCTGGACTGTTTCTGCACCAATAGGCGCAAGTCCCAACAATATCTCCAGCCGCAAGGTTGTTTTCATCAAACGCGCGTTCAATTCATTGAATGCCGCCATTAGCGGCTCTGCTCCAGGTTCTGCAAATTCCAGCCATTTGAATACCATGGCGTTGACCACGGCAAAAACCAAATTATATATCTCCTGTTATGCTGATGGAAACGACGCTTCAATGGATACGGTGAGTAATACCTGGACCACAAGCGCATCGTATTACATCACCATCTATACACCAACAAACACATTAACTGAATGCAATCAGAATCAAAGGCACGATGGCGTGATAAGCGGAGGCGGATATACCCTTACAAACACTGTTGCGACCGACTACAAACGGAATCTGGATATTGGCGCCAGTTATACAAAAGTAATTGGATTGAAGATAATACGAACATCCTCTAACTGGTCATACGGAAGTTGCATAGGGGATTACTCTACCACAGGTGGCGTGACCAACTGTGAGTTTGCATATAATTTACTCTACCAGCAAAGCGGCGGTGACTATGGATGTCTAATTTATAATGGGAACATATCAGCAACAGACCACTATGCCTTCTCCATTCACGACAATATATTGATCAGCGGTTCCAGCACTTTGCTATGGGGAATTTATTACGGAGCAGCCTATCAAACCACAGCGGCGAGGCAGAGTAAGATTTATAACAATACCGTGTATGGAAGCTACACATCCTCGGGTGGGGCCATACGTATTGTTGTAAACAACAGCGCCTCTTCATCATATCTGCCGCTGGTAAAAAATAATTATGCGGCAAATACGGGCACAGGTTCGGATTACATATTTGGCGGCGCTGACTACAGCAATGCGAACGCGGAATTCGCCTATAACGGGTCTGACGATGGCACTGCCGGCACCAGCAACGCCAACCAGACCATTTCCGCGGCAAACATGTACTTTACCTCTACTACAGGCGGCAGTGAAGATTTGCACATAAAATCATGGTCATATGCCATTCTTGGCGGTGTGGGACCGTCGTCAGACGCCAATGTATCGTCCTTTGATATCGACGGTAATACACGTACGGGAACACAGACTGATATGGGTGCGGACAACACGCCTTATACACTCACCGCTGCCGCAGATCCCTGTACTTTGTATTATTCAGTTGGCACAAGCACCAATGATTTTAAGACCAGCTCTCCCACCATCTCTGTATCAGCCGGCATTGCCACCTTCTCTACTGGCCAAACCAGCACCAGTATGGGCGTGGGTGACATGATCACCGTGGCAACCAATTACACGCTGTATATAAAAAAGAAAAATTCTTCCACAGAATGGGTGGTCTGCGATCCAAGAGGCCGGACACCCTCAAACATGTCAGCGCTTACTGTCACCTCCATCAAGCGCGCGTTCAATTCGCTCAATGCGGCCATAAGTGGCGCAAACCCGGGTGTGTGCAATGCTTCACACCTGAATCTTTCCGGCACCCCCATCAACCTTATCACTGCCGGCAAGCTGATATTTGTTCCATGCTATGCCGACGGCAATGACGAAGGGGGTTCGATAAGCCTGTCGGCTTTCGGCTCATACCCGACCGAAGGGTGCGACGCTACCCATTATATTAAAATCTATACTCCCACCAATACATCAACCGAATGCAACCAGAGCCAGCGCCACAATGGGACGACAGGCAGCGGGTACAAACTGAATATCACAAGCACGTCAGGAAACGGCATTACTTTCACAGGTTCAGTGATGTACACCCGCATCGAAGGGCTCATCATACAGGGGCCGGGCGGTACGAGCACCGGGGATGGAATATTCAGTGACATCAACCATTACCTTATCAAGAACTGCATCATCACCGGGTTCCAGGACGGCCATAGGAACGGCCGGACAGCGTCCCCAGGTATTTTTTTTGAGAACTGCCTTATATACGATTGCGTGAGCTACGGTGTGCATGGCGGATCCGTGACCCAATCCGGCGCGCTTTATCTGCTCAACAGCAGTATCATCGCCTGCGGATATGGCGCATGCTGCGAGCATGCGGCGCATGACTATATCATCAGAAATACCATTTTCCAGAACAACGCCACCGATATCGGCTACAGCGGTACAGCGACCTCCTCCGATATTTTTGTGTATTCATCACTGCTTGAAACCAATCCCGCTGCCTTTAGCGGCGCGGACAGCGCCAATCAGACCGGTGTCACCCTGCAATTCTCAGACTCCAGTAATAACAACTGGCACCTGTCCGCGTACGATGCGTCTGCGCGCGATATAGGCACGGTCCTTTCCGGTCTTGCCATCTATCCCATTACTGACGATATTGACGGCACAACACGGCCGCTTGGCGCAGGGTGGGATATTGGAGCGGATGAAATTGCCGCCTGCACCAACACCGCATTTCTCACAGGCAATATCTGGGTCGATTCAGCTCGGGGGAATGACCGCACGTGCAATGAATGCAACGACTCCTTGCACCCCTTCAATACGTTGGACACGGCCTTTTCGCGTATCAGCAGGGTATCGGCCCTTACCGGCAATTTGACAGCCAAGATCGGCAAAGGTACATATACCATCGGAGAATTCGGGTTTATCCTCTCCGATGTTCAAACCTCGTCCAATAAGCGGCTTATCATCGAACCTCAGGAATTTGCTAAAAAAACCACTCAGATGCCTATCCTGACCAAAGCTGCAAAAACCGGAGGCGCTACGGCGTATATATTAGGCATAACCAACCACACAACTGTTCGAGGACTGAAATTCTGCCTAACCGGCGACGGCGGATCACACGGAAATAGCCTGATCGTGGTCGGCAGACCCAGCGGCGGTACTCCGAACCATGTGGACAGCGTGATCATTGAGCGGAACATGTTTGACAATTCAGGCGTCACCAGCGGTTCTAGTATCTTTAAAATCGCAATCTCACCCGGAGAGGGCAGTTCGCACGACGTTTATATACGAAACAACATCTTCTACAAAGGCGGCGGCGGGATCAACATCAACGAAAATAGTTGCTGCAACGCTGGTATGCGCGATTCCGCATATGTAATCACACAAAACACTGTTTATGACTGCGATAGCAAATTCCTGAGCATCAACAATTATGGCGGGACCGCTGTTATGGCCAACATCACCATTGCCAACAATCTGATATCCAGCGCAAACGACACAATTTTCTACGGCACGCCTGATTATGCCGTTGGTCCGTACATGGTGTATAATACTGTGTATGAGTCTTCTCCCATCACCTATCCCTTCCAAGGGTTAAACGGCACCTATTATACCAAGAGCATCTGCGACTCTGCAACCTCAGCCTACCTGAGCACCACAAGCACAGACACCAACTTCCTGCGGCCGGCTGACGGGGCGCGGGCTGTTGATTTTGGCAGCGCCACGTATGCTCCCTCCACGGACATCTGGGGAAACACGCGCAGCCAGCAAGGCGGGCCTGACGCTGGCGCTGTGGAATCTCCCTATATTGGCACAACCATAACCCTTGGCGCGCACGACGCGGGCCAGGTCTCGGACGCATGCAACCAGACTGGGAAGCAAATAGACACGGTCCTCTTCAGATTCAAGATCACCCCCACCGCCTCTCCCACTGTGGATCGCATTGCCTTCAGGCTCTGGAATATCAATAATCTTTTACAGCAAGATTTTTCCAATGTAAAAATAATCGAAGATACGGACAACGACGGCATACACGACGCCGGTGAAGTGACCCAAGTCGGCGGCTCGGCAACCACGGAGATCGCAAGCGACGCAGGCCGTATATATTTCACCGCTGATTTCGCGGTTGCCAGCGCCAAAAACTACCTCCTTGTGGCAGACCTGCAGTCGCTGTATCATAACGATTCAATACGTATCGGTCTATACACGGACAGCATAACGCTCCTCAGCGGCCTTAAAAGCGGGACAGTCACGGACATTGCCCACAAGGAAGTATACACTACCCCCCCGTACCGGTTTGTGGCAATAGGAAACAAAACAAATTACACTACCGGGACCATTTCGACAACAGCAGGTTCAAAGGTGGTGACTGGCAGCGGTACTGCCTGGATCACAGACAACCGTGGCCAGGGTGACAGCATATACATTGCCGCTTGTGGTAAAGGATATACAATTGATTCCGTGACTTCAGAAACGCGGATTGTGCTGCAACAAAACGCCAATACAACCAACAGCGGTGTTGCCTATACACTGCTGCGCAAATACCGGTTGCTGAGCAATTGGGAGGGACAACACACCAACCTTATTGCCAAAAATTGGGGTGAAAAAGTCCTGATCTATAAGGACACTATCCAAAATGCGCCTGGTATAGAAGGGGAACCATGGAATCCCGGCAAATGGGCCACCAATGCCACGCATAAAATATGGCTTACAGCAAATGATTCCAACCGCCATAAAGGCATTGAAGGTACAGGCGTCATTATTGACGCGAATGGGGGCTATTTCACAAACAGGCCCCCGCATATCATTTTTGAAAACATCGAGATACGGAACATGGGGGGGAGTTCTTCGTACTATGGCCTTTATTTTAGCGGTGATTCATGCGTTGTGAGGAACTGCATTGTGCACAATGCGACCCAAAGCGGCATCTATTTTAGCGACAACCAGGGTGATTCAGCATACAACAATATTGTGTATGATTGCGCAAAATGGGGAATAATGCAGGACAATACCACTGAAGCATGCTATGTTGCCAATAACACAGTGTTCCACTGCGACACGGGAATCAGCAAAAGCTCAGCCAATGGTTCAGTCATTAACAACATCTGCTGGGGCAACCATGTATATGATTTTAATCAAGTTGGTTCCAGTAAATATTCCACAACCAAAGACACCAACAATATTTCAAGCGATGCCACATTGAACACGCTCGGTGTTGGTTCAAAAAACTATTACAGTATTACGTATGGCCAGATCGCTTTTATAGACACCGTTACCCGTAACCTCCGCCTGCGGGCAACAAGCACAGCCATCAATGCCGGAGCAGACCTCAGCGCGGTATTTACGAATGATATCGACGCTACAACACGGCCCACAGGCAGTGCGTTTGACATTGGCGCGGACGAATTTCCCTATGGGGTGAGTCCCTGCGGATCAGACCCGTGCAGTGTCTATTATTCCGTTGGCACCAGCACATCGGACTTTAAAACCAACACACCCACAATTTCAATCACCAATGGCACTGCCACGTTCTCGGAAGGCCAGACCGGCAACATAGGCGTGGGTGACATGATCACGTTCAACACCAACTACGAAGTATACATCAAAAAGAAAAACACCGCGAGCGAATGGATTGTGCAGTGGCCCAATGGCAAGATACCATCGGGTGTATCAGGCGCTCCAGTGACGTCCATCAAACGCGCGTTCAATTCGCTCTACGCCGCAATTGACAGTTTACCTTCAGGGGCCTCGAATGCCGCACACCTGAATACCAAAGGATTGGTTGCCGGAGCATACAGATTATTTGTTCCCTGCTATGCCGATGGTACTGATGCCACGCGAGTCATTGTCGCCGGTTGGACCACTGATGCGACGCATAAGATAAAAATATTCACTCCGAACAATACGAGCACGGAATGCAATCAGACGCAGCGGCACGATGGAACATGGTCAACAGGCTATCTTTTATCGTACAGTTCAACAAGTTTTTACGCCCTGAGACTGGAAGTGCAAAACAACATAACAGTTGAGGGGTTGCGGGTAACCGCGACAGGCGCTTCCAACAATGGAATACAACTTATAAATACTGACAATTGTATAATTAAAGATTGTATCATCAAAGGCTGTAATAGTGATGGAATCTACAATTTTAACCCCTCGGACGGAAAAAAGAATTATCTGATCAATAATACCATCTACGATAACAATGCTTCCGGAATCAGGACTGGACAAGCGGGATACAGCTCGGAAATAACGTATATTTACAACAATACCATATTCGGCAATGCTGAATACGGCATATTTTTATGGCGATACAGCAGCGGGACCACTCATTCGGCAATATTAAAAAACAATGTCTGCCAAAAGAATGGTAATGGCTCAACATCTTTTGACTATGGTGCAAGCGCCACAACAGGAACGTCAACCTATGATTTGTTCAACTGCATCAGTAAGGACAGTACGGCTGACGATTTCGGCGGTTCGGGTAATGTGGTGGCCGCTACGCTGGAGTTCCAGGACTCCGCAAACAAGGATTTCCACCTGAACATCAATGACGCATCCGCGGTGGATAAAGGTTTGAGCCTCGCGGCTGACACATATTATCCCTTTAGCACTGATATTGACGGCGCCACCCGTTCAGGCACCTGGGACATTGGCGCAGATGAAGAGCTATACGCCATTGGCGCATGCACCTCTTCCCCGTGTAGTGTCTGCTATTCAGTGGGGACCAGCGCGTCGGATTTCAAAACCGGCACACCAACCATCTCAATAACCACGGGCACAGCCACCTTTTCAACAGGCCAGACCGGAAACATCGGCATTGGCGACAAAATCTATTTTGGCACAGGGACCAATGCCGTCTACATCAGGAAAAAAACATCGGCAACGGAATGGGAAGTGTCCACTGGCACTGGCGGAAGGCCAACCGGCATATCAGGTGCAACAGTCACTTCCATAAAAAGGGCCTTTGGTTTCCTTGGGGCTGCGATAAATGGCATAAACCCTGGAGCGGCAAATGCAACCCATTTAAACGGCAAGGCGCTCACCACCAAGGACACCAGGCTCTACATTGCCTGCTATGCGGATGGTACTGATACGTCCATGAACTTGCTCCATTATTCATGGACCACGGATGCAACACGGTATATCACCATTTTCACACCCGCAAACACATCGACTGAGTGCAACAGCAGCCAGCGGCACAATGGGGCCATTGATGGCGGCGGTTATACCATGAACAGCCCAAATCCCGATGGTTATGTATATAACATTGAGCTTGATGCACATTACACAAAAGTTTTTGGAATCAAAATAGTGAGGACTTCAGCCAATTCCGGGTATTTTTCCGCTATTGGACGCCGTAATTATTCCAACAATTCCAGTACTGGGTGCGAAGTTGCCTATAATTTGCTCTACGAACCAAGCGGCGGGACCTTCGGAGGAATATTCTCGTGGTCAAACGCAGGTTGGTCATACGCCTATGCGTTAAATTTCCATGATAATATTATCATCTCCACCTCCACTACTGCGCTATACGGTCTATCTTTTGCCATTAATAATCAAACTGACGCGGCCCATCAATGCAAAATATATAACAATACCGTGTATGGAAATTTTACCTCAGGGGGCGGGGCAATACGGATTGCCGTTGACAATAGCAGCGCATCGTCATACAGGTCCCTGGTCAAAAACAATTATGCGGTAAGCACGGGCGACGGCCCGGATTATATATTTAATGGCAATGATTATGACAACACCGCAAGCGTATTTGCCTACAATGGTTCGGACGACGGCACAACTGGGACCAGCAACAGTAACCAGACCATTAGCGCAACAAACATGCTTTTTGTATCAACAATAAGCGGGAGCCAGGATCTTCATATATCGCCCTCGTCCTCCGGCATTGGCGCAGGCATAGGCCCATCGAGTGACGCCAATGTTTCAACAAGCGATATAGACGCTAACACCCGGTCCGGCGCCACTACAGACCTTGGCGCGGATTTTTTCGAAGGGGCCTCAATGCTCTATCTTTCCGACCATACCGCGGGCCAAAAAAGCGACGCGTTTCACGAAAATGGCGTGGAAACCAATGCGCACTTGTTCGCGTTTAAGTTGACTCCCGGCACTGGCACAGCCACTGTTACACAATTGGTATTTACGCTTTCAGGCATTTCCGGACTGACGGATGGAGACTGGACAAAAGACAGTATTTTTATTGACGCTGACAACGACGGTGTGGTGGATGCTGGCGAATCAAAGGTAGGCGGCCAAGGGGTGGTAAGCGGGACGGCCTTGACGTTTTCAACCAGTTTTGACGTATCAGCTGCCACAAACTACATTCTTCGAGGTGATTTCGCCTCACTTTCACTGAACGATAGTGTGCGAATATCACTGACCGCAACAAACATTACCACCACCTATGGGAAAAGCGGTTCAACCACGCCAATAAAACATGCCGAATTTTTTTCCACACGGTATGTGTCGGTTGGCAGCAAGGTGGATTATACCACCGGGAGCGTAACAGCGACCAATGGTTCGCGCGTGGTGACAGGAAGCAGTACAGCGTGGATTACAGCCAACCAGGGACGGGGCGACAGCATTATCATCAACAGCGTGGGATACACCATTGATTCAGTGACTTCGGAGACAAGGATAGTGCTCCAGGCCCTGGCAACCGCCAGTTACACTGGCAGCAGTTACAGCATAAAACGCAGGTATGCGACCTTTGTGGCATGGGAGAACCAGAACGCCAATCTGGTGACTGCCGGACGGAGCGAGGTAGTGTATTTTTACAAGGACGCTGAATTTACCTCCCAGACCATAAACGATTGGACAACGAATGCAACTAACAGGCTCACATTAACAGCCAATGAGTCCAACCGGCACAATGGGACAGCTGGTACGGGTGTTGTTATAAACTGCAACGCAACCAACCTGAGCGTTTATCCGAGCTATACAATAATAGAATACCTCGATTTCAGAAACATGGGAGGGAACGGACTGCATATCATGTCCACATATTCAAGAGTCAGGAATTGCATTGTCCGTAACGCTACCGGAGAAGCGGGCATCAGGATGTATTATACATCAGCGAATGACAGTATTTACAACAATATTGTATACGACTGCGCCCGTTCAGGGATTTATGCTGGCGGGGACCGGTCTCTTTTCTCGAATAATACGGTCTTTCATTGCGATACAGGCATCTATGGATATGATCTTCAGGTCATCAGAAATAATATCTGTTGGGGCAATCATACTGTTGACTATGCGGAAGGCCACACGTGGACATTAAGCACGGAAGACACCAACAATATCTCAGGCGATGCGTCCCTTAATACCATTGGCGTGGGTTCCAAAAATTACGCTAATGTGAAATACTACCAGATATCCTTTGTTGACACAGCTACCCGTAACCTGCATCTGCAGGCAAGCAGCATTGCGCGTGATAAGGGGGCGAACCTCAGCTATATGTTTACCAAAGACATTGACAATGCCGCGCGCCCCTTTGGCAATGACTGGGAAATAGGCGCTGATGAGATAGCCGCGTGCACCAATACCGCGTATCTTTCGGGAAACATCTGGGTGGATTCGGCGAATGGGTACGACAACCTGTGCAACGAATGCAACGACTCCCTGCACCCGTTCCTGACAGTTGATACAGCTGTGACGCGCATTAGCACAGCATCAGCTCTGACCGGTACGGTAGCGGTAAAAATCGGACCTGGGACATATTCATGGGCAAGCACCGGGGGTATTAGCACAACCTCAATACAGGCGACCTTTGCCAACAATCTGGTCTTCGAACCGCAGCGCTGGGCAAAAAAACCCTCAGAAATGCCCCTGCTTACCAAACCCGCCACCACTGGAGCCGGCAGCAGCATTTTATTCAATATCGCAAGCTATACCTCCATACGCGGGTTACGATTGGCATTTACAGGTAACGGTGGCGCCAACTGGAATATCATGATCAATTGCTCAAAACCTGGATATAGCGGCGCGCCCAACCATTTCGACAGCATTTGGGTGGAAAAGAATCTTTTCGACATGTCGGGCATTACCGGAGGGTCAGCGTATAGAGCCCTTAGCGTCCATTACCATGAGGGCAGCCACAAAGGCCTCTTTATACGCAACAACATCTTTAATAAATGTTACGGAGCCATGTTTTTCACTGAAAACAACTGCTGTAACGCAAGTAGCCGTGATTCTCTCTACTATGTCGTTAACAATACCGCATACGATTGCAGCAACAAATTCATCAATATCAGCGATGAGGGCGGGACCGCTGTCATGGCCAACATCACCATTGCCAACAACCTGATATCCAGCGGCAATGACACGGTCTTTTACGGTACTGCCGGATACGCGGTTGGCCCATATACTGTGTACAACACGGTTTACGAGACC
>MFYT01000054.1 GCA_001789205.1 Candidatus Raymondbacteria bacterium RIFOXYA2_FULL_49_16
GATTGAAAACAATAATTTATTGCTTCTAAGCCGAACGAACCAGCACGGAAAAAGAAAATTAAAAAAGTGTAAAAATTAAGTGGTCACAGCACTAGCCCTGATGGGGTGCGCAAAAACGGTTAAATATTATGACTCGAAATGCGAGGATTGCGATCCTGTGGCCTACAAGTGTATCGATATACAAAAGATTAAATAATGCCGGGAAACAAACAAAAGAGGGAAATATGATAAAATCGACGTTTCCTCTGGTGTCTGCGCTGATCGTGCTGGCCGTCATTGTTTTATCAGGGTGTTTTAAAACACCGGAAAAGGAGATGAAAGTCGCCCAGAACGCCATTGAAAAAACCAAACAAGCGCAGGCAGACCGCTTTGCACCCGTTAAATTCAAGGCTGCTATGGCTACCCTAGCTGAGGCAAAGAAAGAGATCGCCTTTCAGAAGAAATCCATGTGGATTCCGGATTACAATAAAGCCAAGCGGCTGTTGAAGAAGACGGTGGAAATGGCGGGTGCGTCTAAGATTGCCGCAGAAGCGAGTCCGGAAAAGGAAGCCCTGCAGACGCAGCAATTATTCCTGACTGCCGATAGTGTGATTGGCGGCTTTAAGAAAATACTCAAAAAGAACAGAGCGAATATCAGGGACAACAGGTTTTTGCGGGAGATGGATGCCGATATCAAAGCAATAGAGCAGGAAATCGCGGACCTGATAAAAAAGCTTGCACAAGGCGGCTTCCCGCCAAACGAAAGGATAAAGGAAATCATTGCCAAAGTTGTCGACAACAAGGAAAGAGTCGCGGTTTTCTCAGTATTCAAGAGTGAAAAGGGTAAGAAACGGCGTTGAGATTCTCGGGCAGTTGCACCATGCGGGCGGCAAATAGTACTTTTTCTGTGAGTCTTCCTTTTTTTAACAGGAACCGCCGTCATGAGTCCACGCCAGATAAAACTTTTCATTGTCATCACCCTTATTTTCTGCAACATAGGCTGCGACCAGGCCACCAAACACGTCATTGGCGCGTCTATTGACAAGACAAAGACAACATCCGTGGTGGGTGATCTTTTTGTCCTCAAATATGCTGAAAATACGGGCGCCTTTCTCAGCCTGGGTTCGGCCCTTCCCGCGCGCGCAAAGCCCGTGTTCATGGTCGCCCTGCCTCTTGTTATGATGCTGGCGCTTCTGGTTATGGTCGTTCATGGCTACGTGGTCACGGGCGCCATGCCCGGGGTTTCCATGTTCGCCTTCTGCTGCATACTCGGCGGCGGATTGGGCAATATGTACGACCGGCTGACCAACAACGGCATGGTTGTTGATTTCATGAATTTCGGCATCGGCTCCTTGCGCACTGGAATTCTGAATTTCGCTGACCTTTCGATCACACTTGGCGTTGTGACCGTTCTTGCCGCCCAGGCCCTGCAAGGACGCGCCTTGCGCTCTCAATCACAATTGCACGCTGCTCCCGACAAATGATATTTTAGACATACGCGCATGAACCAGACCGGCACGACAGTCCGTATTGTGTCCGCCTCGCCCCGGGAAACCGAGGAAGCGGGGTTTGCCTTTGCCGGACAGCTGGGGCCTCGCGCTGTTGTGGGCCTGTACGGCGACCTAGGCAGCGGCAAGACTTGCTTTGTACAAGGCGCCGCCCGCGCCCTGCGGGTCGAAGGCCAGGTGAACAGCCCCACATACGCGCTGGTGCAGGTCTATCAGGGAAAGCGGACCGTCATCCACATGGACGCCTACCGGCTCAAGACCCCGGACGAAATGCTGCACATCGGGTTCGAGGACTACCTTGCCGAGGAGGCAATCTGCTTTATCGAATGGGCTGATCGCATTCAACCGCTCATGCCCGCGGACGCGCTTGCGGTCAGGTTCAAGGCAATTGACGCGACAACGCGGGAAATCACCTATTAAAAGAAAGAACAGCCATGGCAAAAATCCTTGTTCCCCTGGCCAATGGTTTTGAGGAGATTGAGGCCGTCGCAATCATCGACATTCTGCGCAGGGCTGGCATTGAGGTTGTCGTGGCCGGGCTGCGGACAGGTCTGGCAACAGGGGCGCACAACATTTCCGTTGCCTGCGATGCTGTGCTGAATGCCGGAATGGCGAACAGTATTGACGGCGTGGTCCTTCCCGGCGGCATGCCTGGCACAACAGCCCTGGTACAAAACAATGTATTGCGCGAGATCATTGTAGAAATGGACCGGCAGAACAAGCTCCTGGCCGCAATTTGCGCCGCGCCCGCGGTACTCTACGCGGCGGGCGTGCTCGAAGGCCGGATTGCCGCCTGTTATCCGGGAAACGAGAAGGAAATGCCCGGCATTACCCATTCCCTCGAGAACCATGTGTGCGACGGCAATATCATTACCAGCAGGGGCCCGGGAACGGCAATAGAGTTTTCCCTTGCTATTGTGCGGTATCTGGCAGGCCCGGCCGCGGCCGCCGGGCTTAAGAAAACGCTCGTGGCTTAACAAGGAACCATCGGTATGATGCAAGAACTATTTTTTATGTACTTTTTCGCGGGAGGCGGTCTTGCCGTAGTGCTGGTCGCCTTCCTGGTCATCTCAAAGACACTCACCAATGTGGGCGTCCTGCTGCTGCGCATGGAATACCTCTTATCGCGCGAATACGAGTTGGTGAAGGAAAAGGAGCGTGTCAAGAAAAAAATTGCGGACCAGGACGCGGCCACGCAGCAGCGCCAGGCGCAACGGCACATGGAACACGACCCGCTGCTTCGGGTGCCGTATATGACTAAAAAGGACAAGAAATGAACAAACGTCCCACGCGATACGACCGCATGCGCAAAGAAAAGGAGGAGCGTCCGGAGCTCTATCCTGCTGTCAATGAGCAGCCCGCGGAAAAAAAGAAGGTGGCGAAGCTTTCCGACAAGGGCGCGCAGTCCATCGCCAATGCGCTGCGGATCATGATGGCCGATTCCGGCAAGAAGAATGGCTAGCATTTTCGTCATCTCCGCGCCCTCGGGCGCGGGAAAATCGTCCCTCATCCGGCGCATTATGCAGCGCTTTCCCGGCATGGTCTTTTCCGTGTCCGTCACCACCCGGAAACCCCGGCCGCGCGAGCAGGAGGGACGCGAATACTTTTTTAAGACCCGCGAGGTATTCGAGGCGATGCTTCGGCGCAACGAGCTTGCCGAATGGCAGGAAGTGCATGGGAACTACTACGGCACACCCAAGCGTTTCATCACCGACGCGCTTGCCCAGGGCAGGGACGTGATCATGGACATTGACGTGTATGGAAAAAAGAAGTTTGACGTTGCGTTTCCCGAGGCCGTGGGTATTTTTATCAACGCGCCGTCGATTGCGGAACTTGAAGCAAGGCTGCGGAGGCGCAATACCGATTCGGACGAGGCCATTGCCACGCGTTTAAAAAACGCCATTGCCGAGATCGACGTTGCCCGCACCCAGGGAAAATATGAGCATACGGTCATCAACGACTCTCTCGAGCGCGCAACGGACGAACTGGCGGCCATCATCTCCCAGCAACGCGGGACAAAGGGCGCCCCATGACCCAGTCGCGCGATTTCACCATCGAACCGTCGAAGCTGGTGTATACCATTGGCAGGAACGAGGACAGTGAGATATACCTTAACAGCCCGCAGGTCTCCCGGTTTCACGCGCAGCTCAACGTGCTGGGCGACAGTTCCCTCGAGATAGAGGACCTTGACAGCAAGTACGGGACCCTGGTAAACGGCAGGCGGGTGAAGCGCCAGTCCCTGCGGGACGGCGACAAAATATTGGTGGGCATTTTCGAGTTCGTGGTCCAGATAAACGCCATGGGCATGACGTTAAAGTTTCCCGTTAAAAAACCCGAAAGCAATTTTGTCGCCGAATACGACCTCGCCTATCACAGCTCGCTCCTCATCGGCAGGGGAAAAAACTGCACCATTGTGCTCGATTCCCAGCAGGTGTCGCGCATTCATTCCCGCATTGAAAAGACCCATGAGAACCAGTACACGGTCGTTGACCTGGGCAGCACCAACGGCACCTTTGTGAATGGCCGCAGGATAGAGAAGAAGATCCTCAAGAACAAGGACATCATCCAGGCGGGGCCCATCCGCTTTCTGTTCCTCGATGGTACTATCTACCAGCTCAACGAGAAAGACATTGTGCGCATGGACATTGTCAATATCGCCAAGTCGGTGAACAAGGTCGAGATCCTGCGCGACACCTCGCTCTCCATTCTGCCGCGGGAGTTCGTGGGCATATTGGGCCCTTCGGGGTCGGGGAAATCAACGCTGGTCAACGTGCTCAACGGCAACATTCTTCCCGACTGCGGCAAAATAAGCCTCAACGGCACTGACCTCACCAAGAACTACGCCTCGTTCAAGAGCGCCATCGGCTTTGTCCCGCAGGAGGACATTGTGCATCCCGAGCTTTCGGTCTGGGACACCCTTCTCTACGCCGCGGAATTGCGCCTTCCCGAGGACATGAACATGGACGAGAAGCGCAAGCGGGTGGAAAAGGTCATTTCCACGCTTGAACTTGACGAACGCAAGCACACCAAGGTGCACAGTCTGTCCGGCGGCCAGCGCAAGCGGGTGAGCCTGGGCGTGGAGCTCCTCACCGAGCCCTCGCTCCTTTTCCTCGACGAGCCCACGAGCGGCCTCGATCCGGGACTAGAACAGAAGATGATGCAGCTCTTCCGGCGCATTGCCGACAGCGGCCAGACCGTTATCATGGCCACCCATTTGCTCAATGAAATGGCGCTCTTCGACCTTGTGGCCATTGTTTTCGAGGGTGACCTTGTCTATTACGGCCCGCCGTCGGACCTTGTCTCCTATTTCAAGGTCGAAAAGCCCAACGATGTCTACAACCGTCTCTACTATCCGCCCGAAGGGGGCTGGGTGCAGCGTTTCAAGAACTCCTTGTACTACAAGGAATATGTGGTAGGCAGGCTCAAGATGAACAAGGAGAGCGCCCTTTCCTCGCAGGTAAAGGCGGAGAATTCCCGCGATGGGTTCGAAGGCATGATCTTTTTTAACCAGCAGTTTTCAGGACTCCGGCAGTTCAAGACCTTGTCTAAGCGCTACATTTCCATCATTTCGCACGACATTGTGAACGTCTGCATTCTCCTTGGCCAGGCGCCGGTCATCGCGCTGCTGCTTATCCTCGTGTTTGTCAACTACCGCAATGTCTGGTCCCTGCTCTTTTCGCTCTCGCTCTCGGCCATCTGGTTCGGGTGTATCAACTCGATCAAGGAGATTACCAAGGAAAAGCACATCTACGCGCGCGAACGGGTGGTTTCGCTCAAGCTGGCGCCCTATCTCTTCTCAAAAGTCGTGGTGCTCAGCGGCCTGTGCGTTGTCCAGTGCTGCGTGCTCATGGCCATGGTGTCGCTGTTTGTGCCATTCGAGGGCAGCGTCCCCCTCATGTTCGGCGTGGTGCTGGTGTCGGCCCTTTGCGGCCTCACGCTGGGTCTTGCCATTTCAGCCATGGTGAACACCACGGACAAGGCGCTGGGCGTGCTCCCCGTCATCCTGATTCCGCAGATCCTTTTCTCGGGCACCGTGGTGAACATTGACAACATGATTCCCGTGAGCCAGATCATCTCCAATTTCATGATATGCCGCTGGAGCTACGGGTTGCTCAAGAAGATTTCCGTGTGGGAATCCGGCGCGGTCTTTGACACCGACATGCTGGTGCTAGTGGCCTTTATCCCCGTCTCCATTCTGGTGGCGCTCTTTTTCCAGAAAAGAAAGGACATACGAAGGTAGCCTATGGATACAAACACTCCCGAGAGGATCGGCAAGTACCGGATTACCGGTGTCTTGGGCAGGGGCGGCATGGGCAATGTCTACAAGGCGGCCCAGGAGCCTCTTAACCGGCAGGTGGCGCTCAAGCTGCTGCCGCAAGAATACGCGCGTAACGAGGAGTTCCAGTCGCGGTTTGTGGCCGAGGCCAAGGCCATTTCGCAGCTCGAGCACCAGAACATCGTAGGCATTTACGACTTTGGCACCGAGGAGGGCGTCCACTACATTGCCATGCGGTACATCGAGGGCGTCAACCTGGGCGACCGGATCAGGAAGGAAAAGAAGCTGGGCTGGGAGCTGGCCGTCGACTACGCGCGCCAGATCTGCCGCGCCCTGCGGTACGCGCACGAGCGCAATATCATTCACCGCGATATCAAGCCGCAAAATATTTTGCTGGACAATCAGGACCATTTGTTCGTGACTGATTTCGGCATTGCCAAGCTGTATCAGGAAACCAGCATCACGCGCACGGGCGTCGTGGTGGGCACGCCCGAATACATGTCGCCCGAGCAGGCCGAAGGGCTCGAATTAAATCCGCAGACAGATCTTTACTCGCTCGGCATCGTGCTCTTTGAAATGATCACCGGCGATCCGCCCTTTACCGGCGAAAACCCCCTTTCCGTCGCCTACCAGCATGTGAATACACCGCCGCCGCTGCTCACCGATAAGGTGAAGGACATTCCCCGCCGTCTTGAGCTGGTGGTGATCAAAGCGCTCAAAAAGGACCGTAACAATCGGTACAAGAACGCTGACGAACTGCTCTACGACCTTGACACGGTCTTTGACGAAGGCGCGGGCGCTGGAGATACCCGGGACATGGTCTCACTCGAGGACATGGAACGCGAAGCGCGCTTTGCCGAGGACAAGCGGATTGTGGACCGCAGGGGCAATGACCGCAGGCGGGGCTTGCGGCGCTCCTATTTCCGGCGCGTGGCAGATTCGCGTACGGGAAAAGAGTGGGCGTGGCTTGCTGTAAAAGTGCTTGTTGTTTTGGGCGTACTTGGCTTGGCCGGCTTTGCCATTCGGCGCGCGATAGTTCTTCGCCAGCCCATTATTCCCGAGGGCCTGCGCTTTGACCGCTTTTCAGGGGCGGGCAACCCGGTCTACGCGTGCGACGACAACACAGCCACCTGCTGGGAAGCGCCCGCAACAGCCGCTGAATGCTCGCTCCGTTTCAAGGAGCCGCGGCTGGTGAACCGGATCGATGTGGTGAGCGGGAACAACACGGCCCCCGGGGCCTTTGTCCAGTATGCCCGTCCCAAGCGCGTGCGGTTTGTATTCAACAGCGACATTGAGTTTGAGGTTGAGCTTGCGGATGCCGCGGGCAGGCAGGAATTGACCATTCCCGAGACCATCAACGCGGAAAAGGTCTCGCTCAAAGTGATGGAGACCTATCCGGGAACAGCCATTGACAAGGTCTGCATATCTGAAGTGCGCTTCTGGCACTCGCCGGACCAGTGAGAAATGCCGTCCATTGCCCTATAAAAGATTTCTGAAACCGCATACCTATTGATAATGACAAAAGAACACATACTTAAAAAACATTTTGGGTTTGATCACTTTTTGCCCCTGCAGGCGGAAATCATCGATCATGTATTGGCACGCAACAACGCGCTGGTGCTGATGCCCACGGGCGGCGGCAAATCGGTTTGCTTCCAGATTCCGGCAATGTTGCGCACAGGAACAGCGGTAGTGGTTTCCCCCCTTATCGCTTTGATGAAAGATCAGGTTGAGGCGTTACGGGCAAATGGCATTGAGGCGGCATTCCTGAACAGTTCCCTGTCCGGTGATGAATCGCGCATGGTTCTTGACGCTTGTGAAGAAGGTGCATTGAAGCTTCTGTATGTTTCTCCCGAGCGGCTTGCCATGCCCGGGTTCTTGAACTTTCTGAAAAGCATCACCATATCCTTGTTTGCAATTGATGAGGCGCATTGCATTTCCTCCTGGGGCCATGATTTCAGGCCGGAATACGCAAAATTGCATGTGCTCAGGGAGCAATTTCCTGAAATTCCCCTGCTTGCCCTCACGGCCACGGCTGATAAGGTCATACGTCGGGATATTGTGAACCAGCTCAGTATCCCGGACGCACAACAGTTTATCGCTTCATTCGACCGCCCCAACCTGCGCCTGACTGTCCGGCCCGGCAGAAAAAGAAAGGCCCAGGTCCTGGAATTTTTGCGTCATCATCGCGGACAACCGGGCATTATTTATTGCCTGAGCAGAAAGCTCACGGAAGAAGTCGCGGACACTCTGTGCGATGCCGGATACAAAGCCGGACACTATCACGCGGGCATGGACGCGGATGACCGGTCAAAAACACAGGACGCTTTTTTACGCGACGATATCCAGGTTATCTGCGCAACCATCGCTTTTGGCATGGGCATTGACAAATCCAATGTTCGCTGGATAATCCATTACAACCTTCCAAAAAACATTGAAAGCTATTACCAGGAAATCGGTCGCGCGGGCAGGGACGGCGCGCCAGCGGACACACTGCTCTTTTACAGCTATGCCGATGTCATAATGCACGGCAGAATGATCCAGGAATCTACCGATGAACGCCGGGAATTGCTCCAGGCAAAACTGGACCGCATGAAGCAATACGCGGAGTCTGAAATCTGCAGGCGCAGGATATTACTGAGCTATTTCAACGAGGTCCCGGAGCATGATTGCAACAACTGCGATGTATGCACAAATCCGCCGCAAAAATTCGACGCGACAATCATGGCCCAAAAGGCGCTTTCCGCCATTGCACGCACCAATGAAAAGGTGAACCTTACGCTGCTCGTTGATATTTTAAGGGGGTCGCACAACAGGCAGGTGCTGGCGAACGGCTACGAGACGATCAAGACATTCGGCGCGGGCAAGGACCTGAAATATGACGAATGGTCGGATTATATCTTCCAGATGCTCAATTCCGGATATGTGGACATTGCCTATGACGAAGGCTATGCATTAAAACTGAATGATACGAGCCGCAGAATTCTTTCCGGAGACAAGAAGGTAATGCTGGTAGCGTTCACACCGTATGAAAAACGTATTGAACAGGCGGCTGCGCCTGAAAAGCGTTTCTCTGATGACCCTGAGTTGTTTGACCGGTTGAAACGGGTCCGAAAGGCCCTTGCCGATGAACAGGGGGTTCCGGCATTTGTTGTTTTCAGCGATAAAACATTGATCGATATGGCGCAGATAAGGCCGCGGAACAGGGAAGAGATGCTGCTGGTAACCGGCATTGGCGAATTCAAGGCTGACAAGTACGGGAAACTATTTCTTGATGAGATACAGAATTTTTTTGGTGAAGATCCTGTGCGCATAAAAAAAGAAAAAGGCGACACCCAGCGAATGACCTTTGAGTTGTACCGGCAGGGCAAGACCGTTGATCAGATCGCTGCCGAACGGAACCTTACGAGCGAAACCATTTTTTCCCATTTGATTACACTGTACGAAAGTGGACAATCGGTGGATTTGGCACAATACGTTACAGAATCGGAAAGAAAGGAAATCGCGGCCACAGCAAAATCCTTGGCTGTTCGCAATGGCTCCATGAAACCGATATTTGACCGTTGTGGAGGGAAATACGATTATTCGAAAATCAGGATTGCTTTGGCATTGGAAGAATAAAGTACGGATACACATACATTTTTATATTGATTTGAAAGATGCTTACCAGGTATTCTATCTGCAACTCTATTTTCATTTAGCATAACTATATGAAACGTAATTTGAACTTAGTTGTGTGTCTGGAGTGGACACTAAAATAGACATCTGCCTGGGAGGAACGGCTTTTGACAAGGTATGCATGCCCTTCCTCGCTCATCAAAGCGCTTGTGAGCGAACCTGTTCTTACGGCTATACGGCGGGAATTGAATCGGGTATGCGAGTTCAGGCTGGATATTGAAGATGTTTTCAGCTCAATTAAAAATGGCACGTTCAAAGACATGGCGCAGTGTAAGGATGAAATGAAAAAAATACTGCTCGATAAAGAAAAAATAGCGCTGGAAAAAGAAATTGAGATGGGCGAATGGGTTCCAGTGCGCAATATGGCCGAAGAAATCAAAAAATATCAGTCACACGCACAGCACGCGTTGAATAAAAACAGCTCGTGATTCAGTCTACCTCTTCACCCGACGCAGTAACCTGGTTTGCAGGAGTTACCGTGACCTTGTATTCCATGCATGTTTCAGCATGCAGGGTATAGGCAAATGTGCTGTCCTCACCATGGATTGCGATGGTGAATTTTATGTCTCCTGGGTCAAACGTACGCCACAATGACGATTGCCCCACTTCAATACCATTGACGTTTTCCGTATTGCCGCCACTTGTTTTAATCTGAATGTCCGCACGGTCAGTCCCATTGTTTATCAGCATGACGCGCGGCGGCTCATCTTTGCACGATGCGCATCGTAAAAACAGCGCAAAAACACCGGCTGCCAGAATCAATATCTTTTTCATGGTTTCACCCTTCCTGTATATTCGTTCGCCAGTACAAGAAAAACACTCGCTGTCCAGGTATATGACAAATCGCGCAAGCCCTTGCCGGACACCGCGTCGAAACACTCGGCCATGCCGTTTTTCGCTGCCATGGCGCAGAATCGTCCGGCTATTTCTTCTGAAAAGCCCCTCTCCCCTGCCCGGTACAGCCCATCCACAAGCAGCATGGTCGAGGGCGCCCAGATAGGGCCGCGCCAATAGCCATCGGTCTCATAATGTTTGCTCTTCACGCTCTCGGTTGCAAAGCCATTGTCAGTTAAAAACCTGCCTTTTTGCCTTAGGCCCTTGAGTAGTGCCTTCTTGATGTAGATGGGAAGGCGTTTTCCCAGAACAATGGGCATATAATTAATGAGGCTATCTGATTTCACACACGTATGATCACCCGACTTGAACGACATAAACGAATTATTTTTCCATGAATGGACGATAAATTTCTTTAACAACAGGTTTGCACGGTTTGTCCATTTGCGCGCCTCTCCTTTTTTCCCCAGCTTGCCAGCGATTTCAGACAGTGTGTCCATCTGGAGGACCAGATACGCGGGATGGTCGGGCGCTTCTACTGGCACGCCATTGTCGAACACCGTGGCATTGTCCCAGCCCGAATCGTTCCCATGGTTGTACTGTGGAATACCATCGCCATCATAATCGCGATACAAAAACCACCGGTTTGTCCAGGCGACCAGCGAGGGATAGATACGGGCAAGGCGCTCGGGAGTACAATAGGCCGATCGTTGCATCATCCACGAAAGCGCCCAGCCATGCACGGGCGGTTTGCAGAAATTCCACCCAATCTGTTTATCGTTGATGCTGTCGGGATAGGCGCCGTTTTTGTTTTGATGGTCAGCAAAAATCATGAGCTGGTCCCAAGCAAGGTGCGGATGGCTGCGCACATGCGCGAGCGCGTTAAAGCAGTTGTCCCAGCTCCAGATGCTGTTCATCCAGTTTTTTGACATGTACAGAACCGGCCGCGTTAAATGTCCCGATGGTCCCACGTGTGCTGACCAGTTTATGTATGCGCCAAGGGTACGCGCATCGTCAAGCTCCGTTGTTGTTTGAAGCGTGCGGAAGAGCCACGAATTCCAGGAACGCTGCGTTGCAGCGCACGCCTTTATAAATGATGTGGCCTGCGCAGGCAGTTCACCTATGCCAGCGCATTGCTCTTCAATCACGCATTCACACGCCTCTCCCTCTTCGGCTGGATGCAAGGACACGGTAAAATCAGAGGTATGGCCAATGGCTGGGACAATTCGGGCTGCTGCTGTTCCGGAAACGACCCGGAGGAAATAGCTGCTTTTGTTGGCATAATTGTTTATGGCCCAGACCTGATTGTTAACGGGAATGGCTGTGCCATAGGCTCCTGGAACCAGCGTCAATCGCAGGCCAACGCCTTTGGCTGCAACTCGTACGCCGGCTATTCCGTCAAAGCAGATACTGGCCAGGCCAACGCTTGCGGACAAAGTGAGAAGGTGGGGCGCCGCGCATTCCCGAATGTTTTTCACCGGCTTTTTGTTGCGCACAAGATCGATTCTAAAGATTTCGCCGTCGGGTGTGGTTATATCGCCGCGTACAGAGCGCAGATACAATCCAGCTGGGCGCTTGTCCTTTGCGGGAAGGCGCGAAACCGCGAAAAACGATCCTTGTCTGCTAAAGGGAATTGCGCGCAAATCGAAACGCATTCACTACTCTGTTGCTTCTATTGCAAGACGCGCTTGCTTTTCTTTCCTATTGCGGACAAAAAACACCGTTGCAGTGTCGCCGGGTAAATACTGGTTGAAAATTTCCTGGATAGAGGCCGTATCAAACACTTTGTACCTATCGACCTGGGTGATAATGTCGCCAGTGGCAAGGCCTGCGCGCGCGCCCAGGCTCTTCTTCTCGACCCCGTTGATAATGACACCCCGCACATCCTTGAGACCCATGCTCTGTGCAATGACCTCGTTAATATTCTGGACCGAAATGCCGGTGTTGAACGACCGTATTTTCCCATATTTGATGATCTCTTTGAGGGTTTTTTGCACCCTGCCCACGGGAATGGCAAAGCCAATGCCTACATTACCGCCGTCCTGGGTAAAAATGAAGGTATTTATTCCTATGAGTTCTCCAAGGCAATTAATGAGCGCTCCGCCGCTGTTGCCGGGATTAATGGCAGCGTCAGTCTGGATCATGTCCTTATATTTTGTACCAATGCCGCTTTCGCGCGTAAACTGGCGTCCCATGGCGCTGACAACGCCCACGGTGACGGTTGGCTTGTTGTCGTCAATAAGACCGCCAAAGGGATTGCCAATGGCAGCGGTCCACTCTCCGATATAGATGCTGTCGTTTGGACACATGGTGATTGCGGGAAGTCCCTTGCCTTCAATTTTTATGACCGCAAGATCAGTAAATGGATCGGACCCAACGCCCTTTGCCTCGTACGTGGCGCCGCTTTGGCAGTGTACCTCGATGCGCGAAGCGTTTTCAATGACATGGTAGTTGGTGATTATATGGCCGCTGGCGGTAACAATAACTCCCGAGCCCATGGACTGGAACTCCTGGACATAGGGGGGGAAAAACTGGCGGAAAAAAGGATCGTTGAAAAGCGGATTTGCGTAGATGCGTACCTGGGTGACGCCGATAAAGACCACTGAGGGCGAGGCCTTGCCTATGGCTTGGACATATTCGTTGAACCTGCGGACTACGGGCCCTTCAGTTCCTTGGCCGCCGGCAACGCGCATCAGCCCTGGCTCTTCTGCGGCGGACTGCGCATTGGTTTGGGTTGCACCGGGGTTTTTCCCAATAAAATACCGGTTTGCAGCAACGCCGGAAAAAAAGGCTGTGCAAAGAAGGATAAGTACAAGGGCTGTTTTCATGATCCCACGCATTCGCGGCAATTACCCTTCCTTGGCCGGGCTCATGGAACAGTTACCGTGGAAGAGCGCACCTTCGTTGATAATAAGGTCCTTTGTTTTGATGTCGCCCATGACCGACGCCTTTTCCTCGAGCTCAATCCGTTCCGCGGCAACCAGATTTCCCACGACACGTCCGCCGATCCGAGTGCTTTTCACGGTAATGTCGGCCTCGACCACGCCCGTCGTGCCAACGATGAGGTCGCCTTCGATGGCCATTTTGCCCTTGATGGCGCCATCAACACGAATGTCGTGGCCCACGGTGACTGTACCTTCGATAAGCGCGCCTTCGCCTATCACCGTGTACAACCCTCTGCCGTTTGTTCCATTTTTCTCTCCCATATCGTTTCCTTTCGGTTGATTACTTGATAATAAACAGCATCGGATCGATCCGCTGCCCGTCTTTGATGATCTCGAAATGAAGGTGAGGCGCCGAGGACCTTCCTGAGCTGCCGACAAAGGCGATTGCCTGGCTCCGTTCAACAAGGTCGCCCTTTTTTACCGTGGTGCGCGAGCAGTGGCCATAGCGCGACACATAGCCATATCCGTGGTCTATTTCGACTATGTTTCCGAAATCAGGCTTCCATCCGGCAAAAGTTACAATGCCCGGCCCCGAAGCCCTGATGGGCGAATCGTATACCGCGGCAATGTCGATGCCCGTGTGGTCGTCCCTGCCTCCCTTGTCGCTCTTTCCCTCGAAGCCGCGCGAGATCCAGCCATCAACAGGCAGAATAGTAGGCGCAGACTCAATAATCCGCTTACGCCGCTCCTCCCCGTCCTTGATGTTGATATACGCGAGATTGCGCTGGAGTTTGATGTTCTGCACAAACAGGTCAAGCTCCTTCTCGGGCACTACTTCAGGATAATCGAAAAACGATGCGGATCCGTCTGTCAAGGTTTCGGCGTTTCCCTCGTCATTCATGGTGAGCAAGCGGATCTTCTTTTCGTAGGCCTTGATTTTACGGATTTCAGCGTACAGATTGTCAATTTTACGGTTCTTCTCCTTCAGGTCCGTATTTTCCCTGGCAAGTACCGAGACCGTAAGGATGCGATGGGAGATGCGAGCGTAGTAAGCGACAAAAAGCGCCATGGCGCAGATGACCAGCATAAAGAGCGTCACCAGCAGCTTCACTACCCAGACACTGAGGGCGAAGCTGATATTGTGGGCGCCCGTGTCGCTCATCATCAGAAACGAAATTTTTTTGTTTTTTGTTTTTGTCTTCATTTCCCGGTAATAAGCGATATGATACGGTTGAGGTCGGCGATGGAGGTGAATTTCACGGTAACAGCGCCTCCCCGCTCGTTGCCGGAAATAACGACCCGTGTGCCCAGTGATTTTGCGAGCCTGTTCTCGCACTCGGTAATATTAGGGTCTTTTTCCAGTGCGGCCTTCTTCGGTGCCGTGGAAACGCGATTGCCCGACGCCATCTCCTCGGCCTGGCGTACGTTCAGTCCCTTGGCGACAATAGCCTTGAAAAGCCGCTGTTTCCCTGTCTCGGTCTCCTGTGAGAGAATAGCGCGTGCGTGCCCGGCGGTTATTACGCCGTCGAGCAATGCCTGTTGCATGTGCTCGGGGAGCTTTAGGAGGCGAAGCGTGTTGGTGACAAAAGAACGGCTTTTGCCGGTTTCGGAGGATATTTTTTCGTGTGTATAGTCGAATTTTGACATGAGATCGTTGTATCCGCGGGCAATTTCAATGTCGTTTAGGTCTGAACGCTGGAGATTTTCGACCAAGGCAATGACGTGCATCTGGCGATCGGAGACCCTGTCCTTAATAATCGCGGGAATGGTCGCAAGGCCAAGGGCCGCGGTAGCGGTAAGACGCCGTTCGCCGGAAATGAGTTCGTATCCGCCGCTGGTAGAGGCACGGACAATGACAGGTTCGAGCACACCGTGCAGGGCTATTGATTTTTTAAGATCTTCCAGTTCTTCGGGGTTAATGCTCTGGCGCGGCTGGAATGGATTGTGTTTAATTTCGCCAAGCGCGATGTTGGCCAGAAGGTTCTTTGGCCCGTTGCCAGCCGCAGGCTGCTGCTGCGCTTCGGCCGGATCGTCTTCAGCAGAAGAGAGCAGCGCGCGCAGGCCGCGGTGCAATGCTTTTCGTGGTTCCTTGCTATCCATGTTTAATAAGCTCCTCCGCCATCCCCATGTAGCTCTGCGCGCCAATGGAGACAACGTCATACAGAATGATCGGCTTTCCCGAGCTGGGGGCCTCGCTGAGTTTGACATTCCTCTGGATGACCGTATTGAAGACCTTGTCGCCAAAATAGTCCTTCACGTCGCCAGCCACCTGCTTTGAAAGATTGAGACGGGCATCGTACATGGTCAATAACGCGCCTTCTATTTTCAGGTCCTTGTTGGTGGTCTTCTGTATGGTGCGGACCGTGTTGAGCAGCTCGGCAAGCCCCTCGAGTGCGTAGAACTCGCACTGGATGGGGATGATGATGGAATCGGCGGCAGTGAGCGCGTTTATGGTGAGGATGGAGAGCGATGGCGGACAGTCGATGATAATGTAGTCATATGCATCGCGCACGCAGGAAAGAAATTTCTTTAGACGGTATTCGCGAGCCATCATTTTAAAGAGCTCGTATTCGGCGCTCACGAGGTCCGGGGTGGAGGGAATGACATCCAGAAACTGCAGCAGTTCCTGACGTTCCGGCTTCTGGATTATTGTTTGAGGCAGGCTCCCCTCGATAGAGGCGTCGTCGACAAGCGCATCATAGACAGAATACTTTACTTCACGCTTGCTCAGGCCAAGACCGGTTGTTGCGTTCCCCTGAGGATCAATGTCGACCAAAAGGGTCTTTTTCTCGAGAACAGACAATGAAGCAGCAAGATTAACAGAGGTTGTTGTTTTTCCAACACCTCCCTTTTGATTGACAATAGCTATTGTTTTTACCATAAGGAACAATAAAAATAAATTAAATCACAATTAAAATCTATATCAATGTTTTTGTCTTGAGAATTACCAATTTTCTTTTCTCACCGGAAGTATTTTTATAAACAACATTGTCAACACTGTTGATAAGTTTGCCAACCATTGTTGATAACCCATCTATATCATTATCGATAAATGACTTGAATATAATAATTTTCCCGTTATTTTTTAAATAATATATGGCTTTTTTAACAATTTCCTCTGTTGAAGAAAATGCTCTTGAAAGGCAATAGTCAAAATGTTTTTTGTATTCATTGGGCTCTTCTTCGATCTTTCCAATAAAAATAGAAAGGTTGGAAATATGTAGACCCTCCTTCATTCTTTTTAAAAAATATCCTTTTTTGACGTTCTTTTCCATTGCTACAATCTGAAGGTCGTTCCGGCTTAAGGCAATTGGTATTGCTGGAAAGCCATTGCCGCTTCCAATATCCAGCACTGTTGCGTTTTTAGATATATATTTTTCAGCAACCAAAGAATCAGTAAAATGTCTCTCGTAGAGACGGGGAATATCATTTTTAGAAACAAGGTTTATTCGCCTGTTCCATTTTTCAAGACCAGAAAGAAAGCCGGATACGCGGGGATCATTTTTTTCCATATTTGTATTTGAGAAAAATGTGCAATACATGAACATCAGAAGGGTTTATACCGGAAATACGGCCTGCCTGACCAAGGACCGATGGCTTGAAGAAAGTAAGTTTTTCAACCGCCTCATTAGTAAGGCCGGGTACTGTGGAATATTCGATGCCCTCGGGAATCTTTATGTTTTCAATTGCATCGAAAGACTCAACCTCTTCCTGCTGTTTTTTTATATACCCATCATATTTAATAAGGATCTCTATCCTTAAAAGCTCTTCGTTTGAAAATCTTGTGGAAAAGTCCTTAAGCTCTTGTATAAATGACCAATTTATTTCCGGTCTTTTTAAAAACGAGAAGAGATTGGTATTCTCCTTTAATGGGGATTTGTTCATGGATCGTAGGAAAGGGTTGGCATCCTCTTTTTTCACAGGCTCTTTTTTAAAAGACTCAATTCCCGAATAGATACGCTTCCATTTCTGGACCGCACTTTCATAGACATGTTTTTCAACAAGACCAAGATCAAATCCTTTTTTCATTAACCTTTCGTCCGCATTGTCCTGTCTGAGTAAAAGGCGGAACTCAGCCCTTGATGTGAACATGCGATAGGGCTCATCGGTCCCTTTGGTTATCAGGTCATCTATTAAAACACCAATATATGCTTCTGATCTTTTTAAAATAAACGGCGCCAGCTTGTTAATTTTTTTCCAAGCATTAATTCCTGCCATGAGACCCTGGGCCGCGGCTTCCTCATACCCAGAGGTTCCGTTGACCTGACCGGCAAAGAAAAGGTTATCAACGATCTTTGATTCAAGGCTGTTTTTAAGCTGGGTTGGAGGAAAAAAATCATATTCAATCGCATAGGCGGGTATATCAATGACCGCATCTTCAAGACCAGGTATTGTTCTGACAGCCTTGTCCTGAATTTCTCTTGGAAGGCAGTTTGAAAATCCATTTAAATATATATTCGGATGGATGCGTCCCTCTGGTTCAATAAATAGCTGGTGTGATTCTTTGTCTTTGAAATTTTTTAGCTTTGTTTCAATGGAAGGGCAATAACGGGGACCTATAGATAGAATCTCTCCAGAGGCCATGGGGGAGTGGTGAAAGTTTTTTCTTATATAGTCGTGGGTCTGTTTTGTTGTTCTTGTAATATAACAGGGAACCTGATCAATATCAATTTTCCCAGATGAATAGGAAAATGGTTTTGGTTCTATATCCCCTTCCTGTCTTGTAAGAACAGAATAATTAACAGACTCTTTTTTTATTCGTGCTGGTGTGCCTGTTTTTAATCTTTTTGAAATAATGCCAGCTTGGGTAAGGCTTTTGGTTAAACCGTGAACCGCAGACTCACCAATCCTTCCTGAGTGAAATTTCTCTCTTCCAATGTGGATATATCCATTTAAAAATGTTCCACCTGAAAGAATAACTGTTTTTGCCCTATAATAGTTTCCCTTGATGGTCTTTACCCCAATTATGATTTTGTTTTTTATAACAATTTCAATTACTGTGTCTTCAATTATTGTTATATCTTTTATTTTTTGAAAATAGAGTGATAAATTTTTTGAATAATCATCCTTATCAATTTGTGCCCTTGGTCCCCATACTGCAGGTCCCTTACTCATATTCAACATTCTAAATTGTATTCCATACTTGTCTGCGAACTTTCCCATTAAACCACCAAGAGCGTCTATTTCTCGTACAATATGTCCTTTTGCAAGTCCTCCTATTGCTGGGTTGCAAGACATCTTCCCAAAAGAATTACTATCTGATGAAATAAAAACAACCTTCAACCCAAGCATAAATGAAGCGTATGCTGCCTCACAGCCAGCATGACCACCACCTATAACGACAACATCAACCATTATTATATCCACAATTGTTTCACGTGAAACATTCTATTATTTTAAATAAGATTAAGAGAGTTATATTAGTAATAGTCTTTATATGTTAATAACCATAAAAAAACAGTGTAATGTATTTATTATCAATAACTTAAAAATAAAATAGTATGTTAATATTTTGTTCAAAGAATTTTAAAAAGTTGGTTATTTGTTGAAGATCCATGTTTTTAACAAGTTATTATTCAATATGTAATAAGCTCTTTTGTGATAAATGCCATGTCATTTTTTATAAGCTGGTTTTCGGCCATAATTTTCTCAATATTTTTACACCCATGAACAACCGTACTATGATCCTTTAAAAATATTTTTCCAATCCCCTTAAGCGATGCGTTTGTAAGCTTTCTTGAAAGATACATTGCCATCTGCCTTGGAACAACATTTTCTTTTTCTCTTGTTCCATTAATAATTTTTTCCGGGGTTGTTTTATAATATTTAGCCACCGTTTCTATGACCTCTTCAACATATATTTTCTTGTTTTCATCCCTGTTTTTAAAACTCAGGATCTCAATTGCCTTTGCATAGTCAATATCAACCGCGTACATGGAAGAATAGGCGAGCAACTTCACAATATATCCCTCCATCTCCCTTATGTTAGAAGACGAATTTTTAGCAATATAATCAATTACGTCGTCTTGAAGGTTGAGTCGGCTCTTTTCTGCCTTCATGTGGAGGATGGCTGTCTTTGTTTCAACATTTGGCGGTTGTATATCAACAGTGAGGCCGCTTTGGAACCTAGAAACCAGTCTGTCTTCCAGGTCTCCAAGGTCTTTTGGATGTTTATCGCTAGTAATAACTATCTGTTTGTTGTTTTGATACAATTCATTAAAAACATGGAAAAAGATCTCCTGGGTGCCAGGCTTTCCCTCAAGAAACTGAATGTCATCTATTAATAAAACACTACATGTTTTATAAAATCTATTAAAATCATCTTGTTTTTTAATTTCGAGGGATTTTATAAAATGATCCGTGAACTGCACAGAACTTTTCATGCAAATACGGTTGTCGGGAAAGGATTTCTGAATTAGATTTGCAATCGCATGGAGAAGGTGTGTTTTTCCAAGGCCTGTCCCGCCATAAATAAAAAGCGGGTTGAACCTGTTTTGGCCAGGGGTTTTTGCTATTGCAAGTGCGGCAGAATAGGCGAATTCATTGCTTTTACCTACAACAAAGTTCTCAAAGGTAAAATCGTGATTGAGTGGAGACTCATATACTTCTGTGCGGACATCAGCATCTCCTGGCTTTATTTTTGCCGCCACCCGTATTGCATAATCAGTTCCTGTATTTTTTTTTAAACACTCTTTGATAAGCCGTGAATATTTGTCTTCTATAAAACCAGCGTGGATATCACCACCGCTGGTTATCAACAAGGCTTCGGTTGCGGAAAGCCGTGAAATCTCAAGATTCGAAAACCAGGTTTTAAAGGAATCTTCCCTTACCTGCTCTTTGATATCAACAAGGCAGCGCCGCCATAATTCGTTTTTATCCATTTTTTCCTGGGTAATAAAATACTTAATATATTATTTTATATAACCTTCTTTAAAGGACAATACTTTAATATTTAATTAAATAAAAGGAACCGACCATGAGACAACAGACACTGAACCGCACCAGCAATAGGAAAAGGAAACGGAAGCATGGGTTCAGGGCTCGGATGAAACACCGCACAGGACGGAACATCCTTGCGCGCAGGAGAAAGAAAAATCGGAAACGCCTTACTGTTTCTGATGAGTGACCTTTGGCCACTGAAAAGAACCCCGGACGGCTATACACGTTTTCAACAGAGTATTTTTCTTTCACTGTCCACGAGGCCCAGGTTGCGGCGCCAACATTTATTTTTTGCCTGAAAAAGAGGCAGTACAACGCGGTGAAGCGCAACTACATTAAACGCAGGGTGCGGGAGTTTTTCATGATTCGTTGTGCGCGGGCGCCCTGGTCTGTCAGGATCGTTTCCCTCAAACCGGCACCCCGGCGGCTCAAAGAAGTTTTAACAGGCGACCTTAATGCATTCAAGACACAGTGCGGTATATAGCATTTCGCGATGTATCGTCTGGATATATAAGGCGATCATATATCCGGTTTTTCCCAACACCTGCAAATTTACCCCCTCGTGCTCAGAATACATGCTCCAGGCCATAGCCCTTCACGGCGGCTTCAGAGGCGCCATGTTGGGTGTCCGCCGTTTTTTCAAATGCCACCCTTTTACCAAAGGCGGCATTGACCCCGTACCCCATTCCTTAAAGGAGACCCTGCCCTGTGGATAGAAACCTGGTCTTTGCATTTGTGCTGATGATCGGCGCATTCATTTTTTTTAACAGCGACTTATACAACAAAACCATCATGGGAAAAAAGGATGATCCTCTGCACGTGGAGGAATCGGCTCCCAACACAGAAAGCAGGGAAACAGGGCCGTCGTCCGATGCGCAGTTGCTCAAGACCATAGAAGAGAAAAAAGCCGAGATTATTGACCAGACGATCGGTATTGTTGTCCCCGACAGCGCATCGCGCACCATTACAGTTATTGGCGATAAATTTATCGGCACTATCAATACGCGCGGGGCCGTTGTCTCCTCGTGGCAGCTGAGCGAGTATGTCGATTCCAGCGGAAATAACGTGGATCTTATTCCCAGGCATTCCGGCAACATGCTCAATCTGACAATAGACCGGACAAATTTTGACGGCGCGGAATTTTCAACCGAAGCCGCCGATACTGTGATACTGCGGGGAAACCAGACCCTTGTGTTTACTTATGTTTCGCCCGAGGGGGTTGTTGTTGAGAAAGGCTTTATGTTTTCCAGGGACGCGTATGATTTCAGGTTCTATTTTACCCTCAAAGGGACACGGGCCAACGAATATACCCTCGGCTGGAAATCGGGCATTACCGAGACGGAAAAAGATTACGACGGCCAGTATGCGGATGATCCTATAGGAATTTTTTACGGAGACGACGTTGATCATCCGGTCGGCAAAAAAGATACGCTGAAGGAAATAGAAGGCAGCACGAAATGGGTATCGCTCAAATCAAAATATTTCAGCGGCACGTTGCAGCCCGACGAATCGGGTGAACTGCGCATGCGGTTCGTCAAATTGGGTACAACGCCCTATTCGAACAATAGCCTGAATTTTTCGGTCGACATAAGTGACAGGATCGACCAGGACACCGTTGCCTATCGCGTATATCTTATTCCCAATAAATACGGTGTTCTCAAGGGATACGGCATCAAACTCGACAAGACCTTGTTTAAGGGCTATTCCTGGTTTTTCAAGGCCGATATCTGGTTTCCGCCTCTGTGCGGCCTGGTGCTCTACGTTCTTAATTTTTTCTACGGCCTAATTCCCAACTACGGAGTTGCCATTATTTTTCTCACTATTCTTAGCAAGATCATCACCTATCCGCTTTCCTTAAAAAGCATGAAGTCAATGGCACGCATGAAAAAGCTGCAGCCGAAAATGGCGCAGATAAGGGAAAAATACAAGAACGACCCCATGAATATGAACAAAGCGGTCATGAACATGTACAAGGAGGAGGGGGTAAGCCCCTTGGGCGGCGCAGGGTGTGTTCCCATTGTGCTGCAGATGCCCATTTTTATTGCGCTCTTTGTGACCCTGCGCAAGGCCATTGAGCTGCGCGGCGCGCCTTTCATTCTCTGGATCAAGGACCTATCTGGCCCCGAAGCAATTTATATGCTACCGTCAAAAATTCTTTTTTACGGACCCAACGTGTCGGTCCTCACTGTTCTTATGGCCATTTCAACCTATTTCCAGAGCAAACAGACCATGACAGACCCCAAACAGAAGTCCATGGTCTACATAATGCCTGTTGTCATGCTTTTTTTCTTCAACAGCATGCCCTCGGGCCTTATTCTGTACTGGACGCTGAGCAATATTCTTGGCATTGCGCAGAACGCGTTTTTCAAGCCTAATCTTGACAACGAACCGCCACTAAAAAAGAAAAAGCCCTTCAGGGCAATGTCGTACAACGAACTGTTGAAAAAACGCGCGGGAAAATAGGGAGTGCTGCCTTCGGCTTCGCTCAGGCAACAGAGCCAGTACAAGACGAGTCAAACATCATAATACCTTCAGGGAAGGGGCCCTGTCACCCGTACGGTGAGCGCAGCCGAACCGAACGGGTGAAGCGCTAATGCAGTATATTTCCAGGACGGACATTAAGGGCATTGAGCGCAGCACAGCGCATGCCCTCGCGAATGGCGGTGACAAGTGGCGCGGCGCAGGAAAGCTGTGACGCCAACCCAGCGGTAAAAGCGTCCCCCGAGCCAGTGCTGTTCACGGCCCGGATCTGTTTCACACCCACGCTCCCAATCCTGCCCCCATCAGCAAAGAGCACGGGAAAACGGCCGCGGGTAAGCACCACGGCGCATCCGTATTTTTTATTCAGCGACACCATGGTTTTCTCGACCCTGTGAAGCAGGCGGGCATTTTCACTCGACTCCGAAGCAGCAACGCCTGGAACAAATGTAGAAACAAATTCTGCAAAATTCGGTTTTATAACCTGCGGTCCATATTCAAGGCAGCGAACCAGGTCTTTGCCTTTGATATCAAGAATAACGCGGACCTTCCACCTGCGGGCAGTGCGCACCATCCAGGGATATAGACTATCTGAAAAGCCCGTGGCTTTTGTGCCGGAAATAACAAGCGTATGAGCGTGGGTAATGCGGCGGAGAAAAAGATTTTTGACACGGGCCTGGGTCAATCGGGTGACTGGGTCAGCCTCTTCGACAATTTCCGTTGTCTGGCCTGTTGCCGTATGTATCAGCGTATAGCAGAAACGGATAGCCAAAGGAGCGGGCGCCGTATGCAGGCAAAGGACATGTTGTTTCGCGAGCGCGAGAAAACGGGCCGCGTTCCATCCGCCCGCCTGCGTTATGAGCTCGGCTTTGCATCCCAGCTGGCCCAAGACCCTGATGACATTGACGCCTTTGCCGCTGGCATCTTCGTATAAAGCCTCGACGCGATTGACCTCGCCGTGGATTAATTTTTTGAGCACCACGGTTTTTTGCAGGACCGGATTGAGACAGACAGTGAGAAAGAGGCGGGGATTCATGGGCTGAAGCAATCAGTCAAAAACAACGGTCTTGTTTTTGTACACCAGCACGGTACGTTGCAGATGGGACCAGATGCCGCGCGAGAGGACGATTTTTTCCAGGTCGCGTCCTTTGCGTATCAGGTCGTCTATTGAATCGCGGTGCGAGATGCGGACAATGTCCTGCTTAATAATGGGCCCCGCATCAAGATCAGTGGTCACATAGTGGCAGGTTGCGCCGATGATTTTGACCCCCCGGGCGTGGGCGGCATGGTAAGGCTTTGCGCCGACAAAGGCCGGCAAAAACGAATGGTGGATGTTTATGATTCGCGAAGGATACTGTACCACAAAATCAGCGGAGAGGATCTGCATGTAGCGGGCCAAAACAATGAAATCGATCCGGTGTTCATTGAGCAGTGCGAGCGCCTTTTCTTCCTGGGCAGCCTTTGTTTCACGTGAAACCGGAAGCAGGTGAAAAGCAATGCCGAACCGCTCAGCGACTGGACGCAGGTCTTCGTGGTTGCTGATGATAAGCGGGATTTTTACCTTCCAGTCACCCGATTCATAACTCGAGAGCATGTCGTACAAACAATGGGAGAGTTTTGACACAAAGACGGCCATGCGCTGTACCTGGTCTGAAAAATGAATTTCAAACGAAAGATTGAGCGGAGCAGCAACAGCAGAGGAAAAAACCTCTCTAATTTTTTCAGCGGGAACCGCAAATCCTTCAAGATCCCATTCCACACGCATGAAAAAGGCCTTTTCCACCACATCAACATGCTGGTCGAGGTCGAGGATGTTCCCTTTGTTGCTATAGATGAATTCAGTGACCGCAGCGACTATGCCTTTGCGGTCCGGACAGTTGATAAGCAGAATGGCAGATGAACCCATACGGTAAAAATGGTAATTCACAGCGGGTGAAGGCAATGGAGGATTTTCGCCGCATGGTTCGACTACGCTCACCATGCGGTTGGAAAAAGAGGTAGATCTCGTGGGCGAGGGGGAGGCGCCCGTAGAGCGAAGTCCAAACGGGCATCGCATATATAAGTCTGTGCGTCGTTTAACCCTGGCCGTACGTGTCGGGAGGACTACAACAGCGCGGTGCTGAAGTAGCGTTCAGCGCGGTCGGGGAGGACCGTGGCTATGTTACCGGAGATTTTACCAACAATGGCGCGCGCGGACCATACGTTTGCGCCCGATGATATGCCCACAAGAAGACCGTGGTCGCGGCCCAGCTGTTTGGTGGTGGCAATGGCGTCTTCATCCGTGACTTCGACAACATCGTCGACAAGGGAGACATCGAGCACAGCGGGAACAAAACCATCACCAATGCCCTGTATTTGGTGAAGGCCCGGCTCGTGGCCAAGAAGGGCTGATACGTTTTTTGGTTCAACAGCTATGATTTTAACGCCCGGCCTGTGTTCTTTTAAAAACGATCCAACGCCCTGCAGGGTGCCGCCTGAACCAACGCCTGCGATGAAACAATCGATGTCGCCCGACATTTGGCGCCACAATTCCCTCGCGGTTTCCTCATAATGAATGCGCGGATTGTCCTTGTTCTCGAACTGCTGGGGGACATACACGCGGCGGTCTTCTTTCCGCATGAGGGCCACGCGAGCCACTGCGCCGCCAATGCTCTCCGCCGCGGGCGTAAGAATCAGTTCAGCGCCAAGGGCGCGGATAAGCTTTTTCCTCTCTTCACTCATATTTTCTGGCATGACAATGATGACCTTGTATCCTTTGAGCCTGCCGACCATGGCTATCCCAATACCCGTGTTGCCCGAGGTAGGTTCAACAATAATGGAATCGGGTTTGAGATGGCCATCGCGTTCCGCCCCCTCGAGCATGGCAAGGGCCACGCGGTCCTTGATGCTGCCGCCCGGGTTCAGGAATTCAGCCTTGGCAAAGACGCTTTCGCCTTTTAACCTGATGAGGGGGGTGTTGCCTATAAGGTCAAGTATGTTGTCAGTCAGCATATCACAGGGAGATGGTATCGCCCAGCGCGGGATAGTGGACGTTCATATACCCATTGCTGCGCAGTGCGTCGCGGAACGAGAGCGCCTGCTCGGGTTCACCGTGTACCAGAAAAACGTTCTTCAATTTTTCCGGGGGTGTCATTCTCACATAGTTGAGCAGGTCACGACGGTCGCCGTGGGCGCTGAAACTGTCCATGGCCTTTATTTTGCAGGCAACACGATGTTCCTCGCCGAAGATGCGCACTACTTGATTGCCGTCCATGATGCGGCGGGCAAGGGTCTCTTTTGCCGCATAGCCGACAAAAAGAATGAGGTTATTGGGATTGTCTATACTATTGCGCAGGTGGTGGAGCACCCTGCCGCCTTCGCACATGCCTGATCCCGCAATGATAATATGGGGAAAGGTGACATGGTTCAGCTTCTTCGACTCCTCTACATCGGTTATATAGGTGAGTCTCCGGAAGTCAAAAGGATCCTCATGCGAGCTCAGGAAAACACGTTCGGTTTCGCGGTCCATAAGCTCCGGATGGGCCCGGAATATCTCGGTGGCGTGCATGGCAAGGGGGCTGTCGACATAAATGGGGATTTCAGGAATGCGGTCCTGATTGAAAAGCTTGTGCAGCAGATAGACGAGAAGCTGGGTGCGTCCCACGGCAAACGAGGGGATGATTATCTTTCCGCCTGTTTTTGTTGTTTCGCGTACAACCGTGGCAAGTTCCTCCTCCACATCTGCAAACTCGTGATGGTGGCGGTTGCCATACGTGGTTTCAATAATGAGTGCGTCCACATCGCGTACGATATTAGGATCGCGGATGACTGGGATATTTGACCTGCCGACATCTCCGGAAAACCCGAGCTTGAGGGTCCGGCCCTTTTCGCTGATTTCAAGGAAAACACCCGCGGCGCCCAGTATGTGGCCCGCATCGTAAAAAGTGACCGAGATCCCGGGCGCCACTGGAAAAGCGATGTCATATTCACGGGAAGTAAAATGTTCCATCGCGGCTTCGGCCTCCTCAGGCGAGTAGAGGGGGAGGGCGGGGGGCTGGCCGTGCTTTTTGCGTATTTTGTTGACCCATTCAAGGTCCTTTGACTGGAGAAAGGCGGAATCGCGCAGCATGATCTTGCAGAGCTCGGCTGTTGCTGGCGTGGCGAAGATAAGGCCGCGAAAACCGTGTTTTACCAGGTTCGGAAGGTTTCCCGCGTGGTCCATGTGCGCGTGCGACAACACCACGGCGTCGATTGCCGCGGGCGGGAAAAGGAATGACATGTTTTTTTCATACGATTCCTGCCTGCGTCCCTGGAAAAGGCCGCATTCGAGCAAAATATTTTTTCCATTGACAGAAAGAAGAAACTGGGAACCAGTGACCGTCTGGGCGCCGCCGCAAAAACGAATATCCATAGGGGGACCACTCCTTTGTTTTTCCTAAAAGAACCAAACCCGTTGCTTCCCTGCCGCCGGAGGAGCGGCACAAATGCCTGGGGTACGCTTCGGAGGGGGGGGGGGAAAACCGAACGGTCAGCGGGGACGGTCTTGACCGTCGTTGCGTTCGCGCGCTTCATTGACGCGAAGGTTGCGGCCGCCCAGTTCGGACCCGTTCGACTTTGCGATTGCGTCGGCGCCGTTTTCCATTTCAACAAAGCAGAACCCGCGGGGTTTGCCCGTGATACGGTCCTTGATTATATTGACGGAAAGGACTTCACCATACTGGCCGAAGAGGCCTTTTACTTCGTCTTCGGTTGCGGTGAACGGCAGGTTGCCGACATACAGTTTTGTGCTCACAAGACCTCCCAAAAAGATGCTTTTAACTTATCCATCGCCTTTTTCCCGTATAGGGAAAAATACCTGACCAAGGCCTAAAAAGTATAATTATTTCTCCGGCGCAATAGCAAAAAAAAGCTCTGTTGTCCCTATTTGGCAATAGACAAGCCCGCGCAATACCCCGAGGCAAAGGCGCAGGTAAGGTTGAATCCGCCGCAGGGACCGTCAATATCGAGCACCTCGCCCGCAATATGGAGGCCCGGCGTCTTTTTGCTTGCAAAGGATTCAGGATCCACACCCGCCAATGCAACGCCGCCGCGAGCGACCATGGCGCCGTCAAACCCGGAAGTCCCGCATACCGTGAAAAAGCAGCCGGTTAACTGGGAGCAAAAAGTCCTTCGCGCCTGTGAGGTCAAATGGGCGGCGGTGGTTTCGGGTGTGCATCCTGCCTGCGAGCAGAGGAATTGCGCAAAGGAGCGGGGCATATGGTCCGCAAGAAGGTTTAGCACGGTTTTTCTGGGCAGCCGTTCGTACCATCCATCAAAGCGGTTAAGCCACATTTCCCTGGATGTTTCGGGAAAGAAGTCTATGGTAAGCAGCACTTTTCCCAGGCGTTCTATTGCCTCGGCAACGCTGCCGGAAATATCGAGTACCGCGGGTCCTGACAAGCCTTGGTGGGTGAAAAGAAGGGGGCCGGTTGCGGCAAATGCGCGGTATTTTGGCAGGTCTATGGCAACCCGTGCGTGTTCGAACGATGCGCCAGCGCATGATGCGACCCATGGTTCCTCTGTTTTCAGGGGCACAAGCGCTGGCAGCGGCGTCTTTATCGCATGACCAGCCTGGCGGCAGAGGGTGTATCCGCTCTCATTGCCCCCAAGATCGGGACGCGCCATACTGCCGGTTGCCACAACCACATTTTTAGCTTTAAAAAAAGTTGATCCAGATGCCACACCGGTTACAATGCCGGCTTCAATGACCAGGGTGTCTATTTTTGTATGCGTCCGTATCTCAACCCCGGCCCGGGTACAGGCTGTCACCAGCGCGCCAAGTATGTCCGCGGCTTTTTCTGAAGCAGGATACACATGAAAGGTGTCGGGCGACATGTGTTCAACGCCGCATGATTTGAAAAACTCGATGATCGCCTCTGGTCCAAAGACGCCAAGCGCCTGGGCCATGAACCGTCCCTGTCGTCCCAGCCTGGGCCAGAACTCATCGACCCCAAGCGTGTTGGTAAAGTTGCAGCGTCCTCCACCCGAGACAAGAATTTTTGCACCGGGCCGCGCGTTTTGCTCAAAGACAATGGTTTTTTTGCCCGCCCGCGCCGCAATGAGCGCTGCCATGAGGCCAGCAGGCCCTGCACCGGCGACAATGCAGTCGTAGGTCATACCGTAACCGCCTGTCGCAGGGCCCTGCGCCACCCCGATACAAGCGCTGCGCGCGTCCTGTTCTTCATTGCGGGGACAAAAACACGGTCTATTGATTTGTGCGCAAAAAGGGCCTCGTGCGTTTTCCACACGCCCGCTTTGAGGCCAGCCAGGTATGCCGCGCCAAGTGAAGTTGATTCTATGACAGTGGGACGCACCACGGATTTTCCCAGGATGTCCGCCTGAAACTGCATGAGAAAATCGTTTGCGCTTGCCCCGCCATCAACAGCAAGGCTTTTGACCGCAATGGCGGTTTCGCGTTCCATGGCCTCCAGCACATCGAGGGTCTGGTATGCCATTGATTCGAGCGCCGCCCGTATAATGTGGTTTCTGTTTGCGCCGCGCGTTAACCCGGCAAGAATTCCCCGGGCCTCCATGTTCCAGTGGGGCGCGCCCAGGCCCACAAAGGCGGGCACCAGATAGACGCCGTTGGTATTTTCCACCGCCCGCGCTGCGGCCTCACTTTCGGATGCCGTGTTCAGCAGCTTCAGTTCATCGCGCAGCCACTGGATGGCCGCGCCCGCGATAAATATTGATCCTTCGAGCGCGTAGCACGGATTTCCCTTGCCATTAACCGCCAGGGTAGTGATGAGGCCCTTTGTCGAGTGCACCGGCACGTCTCCGGTGTTCATAACAGCGAAGCAGCCAGTGCCATAGGTGTTTTTTATGCTTCCTTTTTCAAAGCACGTCTGGCCAAAGAGCGCCGCCTGCTGGTCGCCCGCGACACCAAAGACGGGCGCCCCGCGGATCTGAGGCAGAGATTCAACGATACCGTAGTCATCGATGGATTTTTTAACCTGGGGCAACAGGGCGGGAAATATGTTCATGAGGTCGCACAGTTCCTGGTCCCACTTTTTAGCGTGGATGTTGAAAAGCATGGTACGCGACGCATTGGTGAAGTCCGTGGCATGCGTTTTTCCGCCTGTCAATTTCCAGACGAGCCAGGTGTCAATTGTCCCAAAAAGCAGGCCTTCTTGGTATCCGCCGATCGCGTCCAGGATCCACTGGATTTTTGTCCCTGAAAAATAGGCGTCAACCGGCAGGCCGGTCCTTTCCCTAATGAACGGTTCGTGCTGTTTCAGGCGCGCGCACTGGTCCGCGGTGCGCCTGCACTGCCAAACAATGGCGTTATGCACCGGTGTTCCGGTTTTTTTATCCCACATAACAGTGGTTTCACGCTGGTTGGTGATACCGAGGGCAGCGATGCGTTTGGCGCGTTCGGGCGTGCAGATTTCAGCGACAGTCTCTTGCACGGTTTTCCAGATTTCAAGCGGATCGTGTTCGACCCAGCCGGGTTTCGGGAAGATTTGCCTGAATTCACGATAGGCCTTTGCCACGGGCGCGCCGGATTCTTCGTACAAGACAGTGGTGGTGCCGGTTGTTCCTTGGTCAATGGCGAGGACATACATGGTGAAAATATACTCAATATGGGCGGTGTCTCGATATGCTGCGCTACTCGACAACCGCCCTGGCGGCTATTCTTTGAGACCCACGGAAAGGCCTTCGACCGAGCGCGGGGGAAGAACGCAGGAGATCTGCAACTGTTTGCCGCAGCGCGCTATTTTGATCCGCGCTGAGTCAAACAACAGCGCCACCTTGCCCTGGGCCGGGACGCGCACTACCGCGGTCTGCCGGGTGCGGCCGTAATTAACCAGGCCTATGAGCATTCCCTTGCCAGTACTGATCACGCATTCTACATCCGGTCCCTTGGCAACAACCCTGTACGTGGAATCAAGGCGGAGGGAGATGGCCTTGTCAACAATCCCAGAGATTTTTTTATTGGATATAGCAAGGCCAAAGGGCGTTGCGCAGTAAAGCGTTGAGCAGGTAGCGGCGACAAGGGTGTCGCCCTGTTTGGTTTTTAAAAGCGGTTTGGCACCGAGCAGCGCTATGCGGCTGAACCGTTCCGCGTTTACCCCCGGGTCGTCATAAGGGGAGAAAAAGTCGGTCTCCTCATATCCGAAAAGGCCGGAAAGCCCCGCAGGTGGGCGCTCGCACGCGAAGCCGTTTTCATCGACCACTGCGAATCTGCCGTCGGCTATGACAAAGCCGCCGCGTTCAATAAACCGCCGCAGCGCGGCCGCGTGGGCCGCGGCAAGCATTGATTGGAATGGGACAATGAGCACACGGAGACGGGAAAAAGGTTCTGTGTGCAGATCGTCGGCCTGGAGCACTGATGGCGTGACGCCTTTTTGCCACAAGAAACGGTACCATCCGGCAAAGGAGGCGCGATAGAGCCCTTTTTCGTCCGGAAGGACCATGTCCGTGAAACGGTCGCACACGGGACTATACAGTATTCCAACGCCGTTGTCGATAATGCGGCGGCCCGTGAAAAGGCCCGGATGTTTTTCGAGCACGCGCGCCAGCGCGGAGGCCTGGGCGGCGCGTTCGTTGGGAGTTCCGTCGAGCGCGGTCATTCCCCTGCCGCCAACCTGGAAGCCGCGGATAAAGGGGTTCCATTTCCAGTATATGAGGCCTTCAATGCCGTGAACAAAGGCTTGCCATGTCCAGAGAAGGATTTCATCGAACACGGACGAATTACGCGCAAGAAGGGTCTGGTTGTGTGTCTGGAGCTCTGAGACCATGACCGGCTTGCCGCTGCTCAGGCTGCCCGCACACACGCCTGCGCGGTAGATCTGTGAAACCGTGCAAGGGTTTTCGCGCAGCCGCACGTCCCAGCTCTGTGGATAGACGCTCAAGCCAAAGACATCGACCGCGCGCGACACCTGCCAGTCATCGTTTCCCAGTTCCGTGGTGTCAAACGTTGTCATGGACCATTCATTATCTGCAATGACCAGGCGGCCGGGATCAGCTTCGTGCACCACCATTTTCCATCGTTCAACCAGCGAGATGATGGCGCTGGCCCGGAAATCCTCAAAATCGAGCTGGGGACGGAGCGACGTCCATTTGCTGTATGCGTAGGAAAAGGTCGCAGGGTCGATCTGGCTGAAATCAGTAAAAAACCTGCCCCAGATTGTATTCAACTTTTTGATTGAGCCGTATTTTTTCTTGAGCCATTCCCTGAAGGCGTTGACAGCAAGGGGATCGGCGGAGTGCAGATTGACCTCGTTAAAGAGGTCATAAGCCCAGAGGGCCGGATGGTCCTTGAAATGCTGGGCGACCGCGCGGACATAGCTGTCAATGGCGCCCGCCACCTGGGGGTGGAAGTAATTGAGCCAGTGGCGCGCCTTGGGGCTTGCCACACAGTGTTCAGTTCCAAAAGCATGGTCAGGTCCATATTGGAAGGCCGGGTTTTGGCCCTCGAGTTCGAGGATGACCCGCAGGTTGAGACGCGCGCATTCGTCCATGACGCGATCAACGGAATCAAAAGCGATGGAAACACCGTCAGCGCTGTCCCACCTGCTTATGGGCGGCCAGAGTACCACGGTGTTGAGCCCGGCCTTGGCCATGGCTTCAAGGTCCTTTTTTCTGCGCTCAAAGGGGAGGGCTTCTTCTATGAGGTAGACCGCGCCCAACAGGGGCTTGTCGAGATGGGGTAGGTGTGTGCGCATGCGGGATCAGGCGTCTATGACCGAATTATCGCAATTTGAAAATGACGAATAGGCGTAGGCGTCCGCGTCTTCCTCATTGTACCAGTTGCCGTGAGCCACATATTTGAACTGGTATTCCTTGTTGATAGGGAGATCTATGGTAAGCGTAAATGTTCCATCCTTTCCTTTTTTCATGATATGAGCAGTCTGGTTCCATCCATTGAAATCGCCCGCCACCGCGACAGAGGGTGCGTTTGCCACAGTGTGGGGCAAGAGGAAAAACGTCACCCTGCATACTGGCTTGTCTTTAAGGTATTCCTTCTTCATGCTCATATCAGCCTCCTGATGGTTTTATGCCCGCGTATTTCCACTGATCCCTTGCCCCCCTTTATATTAAATTATATTAATCAATGGGTTATGTCAATAGTTTTACCAACAGCTTTAAGCCTTCGCTGCCTCACGAAACAATATTTTTTGCTGCCACGAAAGCTCTTTCTTTTTATTTCAGGACAAGTGTTTTGATTTCAAAGGGGGTAAACGAGAGCTTGCATGAATGGTTGCGTACTGCCACGTTTGTTTCAGGCTGCTCGAGCATGTTTGCCTCGGCGGCTGTTGCAAGCGGCAGGTCCCACGAGAGGACGGTTGTTGCGTGGGCGCCCATGGTTTCATAGAGGCGCACCACAATGGCGTCCGTGTCCTCAGCCTTTTTCACGGTTTCAATTTTCACGGTGCCTTGTGTCAAGGCGAACGAACGGCGCAGAGGCGTTGCCGGCGGCCGCGCAACAGGATGGACAATTGCGGGCGTATTGAGTTCGTGCGCCTTGTGCAGCACGTCCGAATGGGTCAGGTCACCCGTGTGCGGATAGTAGGCATAGGTGAATTCATGCACGCCAATATCGGCGGTCTCGTCCGGGTTCACGGGGCTGCGCAGCAGGGAAAGCTCAATAGCGTTGCCGGGACAGCAGTGGCCGAACTTGGAATCGTTCAAGAGGGCGAGCCCAAAATCAGTACTTGATAAATCAGCAAACCTGTGGGCGCACACCTCAAAACGCGCCTGGTCCCACGAGGTGTTCTGGTGGGTGGGCCTGCGCACCACGCCGTATTGCACCTCGTAGCTTGCCTCGAGCGGCTGGAGCGCGGCCGCGGCGTGCACTTTGAGCAGCTTGTGACGTTCGTTCCAGGTAACACGGTTTTTGATTGTCACAAGCTTTGATTTTTCGCACAGGGAAATCTCCTGCTCTATGACAGACGCGCCCACAGTCAGTTTTTGGCGCACGGTGACACGCAGGGGTGTTTTTTCGACGATGCTCCGCGATACCAGCGTTGCCTGGACCGGTTTGGTTTCCTTGTAGTAGTGGCTCACGTCCCAGGCGTCCCATTCATAGGGGATGTCTTCCCAAAGGAGCAGGTGGTTCGCCGCTCCCTGGAGCATTTCCCGTTTAAGCTCCTTGTCGAACAAAGAGACAATTGTCCCGTTGGCACCAAGGCGTACGCGTACCAGACTGTTTTCGAGCAGCGATTCTCTGACAGTGAGGGTGCTGATGATTGGTTCGGGCGGCGTGCGTACCAGGTGGACCGCCGCGTATCCCATGGAGGGGAGCGTGACGCGTACCTGCAGGGAATTGCCTTTTTTTATGCAGGGCAGCAGCATGCCGTCAGGCCCGGAAGCAGACCAGGGGCCGTTATCCGGGAGGGGCAGGGTGAGGGTGGCTGCGCGCTGCCAGGAGAGGGTGTTCCATACCGCAAAGAAATGCGCGCGCGCGGCAGGCGCACCGTGGAGCGCGCGCAAAGCGCGACCAGTAATCTCATTGAGCTCGTTGTGGCATTCCTCGTATAGCGCGTGGGCGTCCTTGTAGACCCAGGCAATGGATGAACCAGGGATAATGTCGTGGAACTGGTTGAGCAGCACTTTTTTCCACGTTTTTTCAAGCTGTGCTTTTGGGTATTTGGCGGGCGCGATCGCACAAAAAAACTCGGCGTTTCTGAGTTTGTGTTCGAGCGCGCGGTTCTGCTTTTTTACCAGGGCTTGTGTTGTATACGTGCCGCGATGGAGTTCGAGATAGAGCTCGCCTTTCCAGACGGGAAGTTTTTTTTCCGGAATGGCGGCCATTGTCTTGAAAAAGTCCTTTGCAAAGGAAAAAGTGAAGCGCGGCACGCCCTCGCTATTTTTCTGGCAAAGGCCGAATTCGATGTGTTTGCGCGAGGGGCCGCCGCCGCCGTCGCCAACGCCGTAGAGTTGGAGAAAGGCGCTGGTAATGTCGGCCTGGCTGAAGCGGTCCTGGGCCGCCATGAGCTCTTGCGGCTTGTTGGTGGCGTTGTAGCCGTGGGCAGGAAGGAAATGAGTCAAAATACCCGTGCCATCGATGCCAATCCAGTTAAAGGTATAATGGGGGAAAGGATTGCTCTCGTTCCACGAGATTTTTTGGGTCATAAAATAGTTGACCCCGCATTTTTTCAGGATCTGCGGCAGGGCCGCTGAATAGCCGAAGACATCGGGAAGCCAGAGGTTATCCACAACAACGCCGAACTCCTGTTTGAAGAACCGTTTGCCATAGAGGCACTGGCGCACCAGGGATTCGCCGCCTGTGATGTTGGTATCGGCCTCAACCCACATGACACCCTGGCATTCAAGCCGCTTTTTCGCCACAGCCTGTTTCACGCGTGCGTAGAGCGTTGGGTACTGCTCTTTCATCCACTGGAAAAGTTGCGGCTGCGATGCGCCGAATTTGTACTGCGGGTATTCGTCCATGAGTTTGAGCGCAGTGGAAAAGGTGCGGCCGCCCTTGCGGATGGTTTCGCGTATTGGCCAGAGCCAGCCAAGGTCGAGGTGCGCATGACCAATGCCATATGCCGTGAGCGCGCTTGAGGCGGCGGGTATGGCGAGCAACTTTTTCGTTATCGCAAGACACGCATCAACGCCCTTGCCTTCGGCATAGGCATTGGCCGCCTCGTTGAGGCCAAAGAGGAGGCGTTTTCTGCGTACCGACTGTTCAGGCAACCCGAGCATGAGATCTTCGAGCACGGTAAGATCGATATCAAGAGCCCATGCCTTGCGGTCCACCACGGCAAGGGAACACAGATTGAGCCGGTACACCACCTCCCGCTGATTGCCAAAAAGCCCTGTTCCAGCGGCCTCGACCAAAAGGGACACACGCTCGCTGCCGCGCGCTTTTTTAAACAGGGGATACAAGCGTTTTTGCGCGTTTTTTAGCGGCCATCCATATTCAAACTTGCCTGTAAGGCCCATGTCGGGTGCCCCATTTTTCCATACGCACGCTTCGCCGCCCGTATCGATAAGCGCCGCGATCTCTTTACCCGTCCACGCCTTGGGCACCTGTCCCTTGAACGTGAACCAGGCAGAGGCCCATTTGGGTCCCCATTTCGAGCCTATTGCTATGGGATGGAACCGGGTCTTGAGCGCCTGCGCGTAGGGAATGGGATTTTTTTTGTCGACCACGATTGCCGCACTCATGATCTGAGTGGCCGGATAGCGGCTGTTGTACACTGTTTCCCTGAACTGATGAATGCGGCGTTCATAAATGGCGCGGCTCTGCATGGGAGGTCCTTTGTTAGCTATGGTCTGATTTCACGATTCCAGGGTATGGAGGCAGCGGCGCCTTTACGCGTTACGCACACGGCAGCTGCTGCGCAGGCAATCTCAAGGCAGGTACGCGTGTCTTTGCCCGCCATTTTTTGCGCCAGGAAATATCCGATGAAGGTATCGCCCGCCGCAGTGGTGTCAATGGCTTTCACGTTTGGGGCGGCAACAGCAATACGCGTTTTTTCATGGCCATACATGGCACCCTTGGCGCCGAGGGTAAGCACTGTCTCGGCCTTTGGAAATTTTTTTCCCAATGCGTCGAGGATATGATCCGGTTTTTTTTCTCCTGTCAATTCAGCGCCTTCAATCTCGTTTACAATAAAGCAGGAGACGTGACGCAGGGGCAAAGAGAGCACGTTTTTATTCATGGGAGCTGGATTAAAGACAACGTAGAGGCCGCGGCGGGCGCCAAGCGCAATGGCGTCGGCCACGGCGCTGGTTTCGTTCTGCACCAGCAGATAGTCGCGGGCCGAGAATCCGGGAAGAACGCGGCGTATATCGGCGCGCGTGATGTGCTGGTTGGCACCGCCAAAAAGGACAATGGCGTTTTCCCCTGTTTTGGCCACCTGGATTATCGCGTGGCCGCTTGGTCCGTCAACTACCTCGACATGCCGTGCGTTTACCCCTGATGTGCGCAGGAGCTTTATGAACCAAGCGCCGTCTTCCCCGATTTTTCCCGCGTGGTACACGGCCGCGCCCGCGCGCCCCAGGGCAATGGACTGGTTTGCGCCCTTGCCGCCGGGAAAGAGCGCGTATCCTGTGCTGGCCATAGTTTCGCCAGGCCTGACAAAATGGTCAACAGCGTAGACATGGTCTATGTTCAAGGAGCCGAAATTGAGGATTTTCATTGGGTAGAGAAAATAATTAATGGAAGGGATAAAATAATAGCAGGGGCGTCATTCCGCGCACGAGGTCATATATTGCCGAATGACGCCCGTACAATGCGGGGGATTGAGGGGCGTCATTCTACGCACGAGGTCATATATTGCTGAATGACGCCCGTACAATGCGGGGGATTGAGGGGCGTCATTCTACGCACGAGGTCATATATTGCTGAATGACGCCCATACAATCCCGGGCCTGTCATTGTGCGCAATACAAATCGTAGTATTTTTTCACACGCGCGTATTTTTCTCCCGGCGTCTTTTCCAGATAGGTGCCGCCCATATAATAGCAGGCGAATCCGCCAGAGGCAATACCCCAGGCAATGGCGTCCGCGAGATCGAGGTGTCCCGCATCGCGTTCGCGCATCTGCATGGCTATTGACGCGAGAACGCCTCCGGCGAAATTATCGCCGCAGCCAGTGGTGTCTCCCTTGAGGCCGGGATTGGCCGCAAGTTCGTCAACAACCGCTTGTGAAACAGGGAGCGAAAACAACCCAGTTTTTTTAAAGGCCCGGCCCTCTGAATAAGCCTGGACAGGGCGCGATCCATTGGTTACTACCAGGCTGGCAAGGCCCGCATTTCTGAAAAAGGCCATTGCATCGTCAATGGTGCGCTTGTTACTTAAACGCAGCGCCTCCTCGTGGTCTGTTATAAGCAGGTCAGTGTTTTGGTAGGTCTCGTCGCTTTTTCCCAACGGCCATTTTGCGCAGGGGTCTTTTTTTTCGTTCCTGAAATCGTACACGGTTGAGACAATAGTGAAACACCCCTTGTCATGCGCGCGCCCGGTAAGTTCCGTGAGCCCGTCGTGCAGGTTGGGCACCAGGCCTGTTGCGCCAAAAAGAACAATGGGGGAATTAAAAAACGCTTCGGGCAGGTCGGACGGATGCAGGTCCCAGGCCGCGCCGATGTTGTTCACAAAAGTGCGCTCGCCATGACCGTGGTCGTACGCAGGGTCGGAAAAGACACAAGTGTAGGGAGTGGTGGAAAAGGTAATTGCGTAGCGGGAACAATCCAACGGTGTTGCGGCCACGATTTCACCTAGACGTTTTCCCACCCAGTCGTTTCCCCGTACTCCGTAGAAAGAAACCCCTGCCTGCTGCTGAGATAAAAGCTGGGCTGCGCTAATAAGCGCCACAATGGCAGGGCCGCCCAGGTTCAGGGTATCGGGATCGCGTGTTCCCACGATCTCAGCTCGCACCTGGTCAAACGATTTTCCAGAGAAACTTTCAAATTCCTCGACAAAGACTAGTTTTCCTGGTGAAAGGCCGCCGTCGCCCTGGGTTTTTGAGAGGTATTTTTGAAATACAGGGCTGGTGAAATCAACCCTGTTGTACACAAAATCTGCCACTGCGCAGCCAACCCCGGCAATGGCAATTTGACCGCCTGTTCCGCCCATTTACCGTGGTTCCAGGCCTGCTTCCCGCAGCACGGCCTGGGGTTTTCTGCCAACCACCAGCTTCCCCGCCTTTACATATCCTTCTTCGCGGCCCTTGAGTTCAGCCACAAGGCAGGTCCTGAGATATTTTACGCGGTTGGGCCATTTATGAGAAAGGTCGTTCATGTTTACCGGGTCTTTTTCAAGGTCAAAATACTGTTCCCTGCCGGTCTGGGAATACCAGATGAACATTTCTTTGCCATTGGTTATCCAGTGGTTCGATAACTTGCCCCTTGCGTGCTCGCCGTGGACGTATTCTCGCCAAGGGCCATCCTTTTTACCGGTGCAGAGAGGGATCAGGTTCCGTCCTTCAACCGCCGCTGGCACGGGCACGCCAGCGGCCGCAAGCAGCGTTGGCATAATGTCCCTGAGTTCCACGGGCGCGTCAACCGTGTGCGTTGTGGGCCCTGCCCAGTGTTCGGGAAACTTCATGAGGCACGGCACGCGCGCCGATGCCGCATAGCCCAGCCCTTTGGCTGTAAAGCCGTGATCGAACAGCATGTCGCCGTGATCGCTCATAAAAAGGATGAGCGAGTTGTCGAGTTGGCCGTGTTCGTCAAGGGATTGCACCAGCCGAATTATCTGATTATCAATAAATGAGAGGTTGGCATAGTATGCCCTGCGCGCGCGGTCGATCTGGTCACCGCTGCGGTTGAAGAAATATCGCGGGCTGTCGTACCCCGAGCTGGTGCGGGTTTCGCCTGTTGCCCAGTCGCCCACGGGCGTTTCGGGAAGCGCGCGGTCGCAATAGAGATCGTACCAGCGCTTTGGCGGATCGAGCGGCGGATGGGGCCGGTGATACGAAACTTTGAGGAAGAAGGGTCTTTCGGTGTCGCGCCGTCTTAAAAAATCAATGGCCTGCGTGGTGACCCAGGCGGTGGGATGGTCAAGGTCGTTATAGGGCCAGGGGTTTACGGTATAGCCGTTGCAGCCCAGGCCCGAATCGACGTAGTCGGCCCGGGGACCATATTTTTCCCTGAGCCAGATCCGGTAGTCGTCGCTCAAATCATAGTCTTTTTCGCCGCACCGTTCAGTGTGCAAATAGCCGTCGTGCAATACCACGTTATGAAAGCCCATGAGCGAGCGCGCGGGAAAGACGTGCATTTTTCCCACGCACTGGGTGTGGTAGCCTGCCTTTGCCAGTTCACCCGCAAGCGTGGTCTGGTAGGTCCATGGCACGCGGTCCTGATACCCGACTCTGCCGTGGCTGCGCTGAGAAAGTCCTGTCATAAGCGCGGCGCGCGCTGCAATGCACGAGGGCACAGCGGAATACGCCTGTGTAAAGGCGACACCATGCTGGAAAAGATAGTCAATATTAGGCGTTTCGACCACCGGATGGCCATGGGATCCAATGCAGTCGCCGCGCCACTGGTCCGCGACAATAAGCACAATGTTCGGCCTTGTTTTTTCCATACTGAACCTCCACGTTACTTCAGGAATTGTGCGTAATCAGCGGCCAGCAGGTGCAGGGGCGCGCAATCCTCTTCAATATCCGGAAAACGGCTAACGGGTTTGTAGAACCGGTTGTCCTTTGCATCGTCGTTAACCGTGCTTACTTCGCCCACCAGCACCCGACCCCTGTCTTTTTGCCCATAGAAACGGTGATACAGGCCCTGAGTAAGACAGATGCTTTCACCCGGCGTAAGAACCACTTTTCCACCCGCTGGAATGGTGCGTGTAATGCCGTCTATTGAAACTGTGACCGGTTTTTTTGAGAACCGTTCGTCGCTCGTGGCGTTATACAGCTCTATGACCAGGTTGCCGCCACCGCGGTTTATGATGTCTTCCATTTTATGCCGGTGAAAATGCATGGGCGTTTCCTGCATTTCATCCACAACCATAATTTTCTCAGCATAGGGCTTCTTGCCCTTTTTCGTGTTCCCATTGCGCATGGTAAACAGAAGAAGGCCTTTTCGCCCAAAGTCTTTGCCGCCAAAATCGGTCATATCCCAGCCGAGCATGGCGTCGATGATTTCATGGCAATGGTCCTTTGCTTTTTTCCAGTCGCTCAGAGACCAGAAGGCCCAGGGAGGAAGGGAGACGCGCATGCGCCTGAAAAAGGCCTTGGCGGCTTGAAGGCGGTTGTTGATTTCAGAGCGTTTCATGCGCTGTTTTTGCGGCGTTTATTTAGCCATGCACCCGATTGCACCAGTTTCGGTATTGTATACAAAGGAGCTGCCGTCGGGATTGAATATCTCAAGGACATTGTCTTCGCGAACCTCGGCGACCTTGATAGAACCGGTTTTGTCTTGCGCATACCACGACTCCTCAGCGGCATTATAGACCAGGCTGACGGTCTGGCCAGTCCGCGGGCCCGAGAGAAGCGATATGTCCATCCGGTTTTGAGAAGCGGCGATTTTATAAGTCTCGGTGTCTTTTACCACGATCGTTTCCTGGTGTTCGAATTCGCCCATGGTAATAGGGTTTGACCCGGTCCAGAATTCAATAGTATTGAAGATAAAAAAGTCGACCGCCCCGACGGCCGCGTACACGGGGACAATCATCATGATCCACATGACCGCACTATTAGCGGCCCGACCTCCCAGCGATCCGTTCCATTGGTACAGTTCTTTTGTAAGCTGGAATTTACCATAGCACCCGGAAAACAGGAACAATGCGAGAGATACCAGGACCAGGGCTGATTTAACGCGTTTCATGGAGACTTCCTCTTTTAAAGGATTAATGCCCGGAGAGCGGGAACGAATCACCCGGCCGCGGCCCAGGCTATCTTTAGCACGACTTTTTTTATTTTTTCTGATTGTGTTTCCGCGAAAAGCTGGGGTGTGTGCGCGTCATCAGGATAAAACGCGGCAAAGAGGCCGGGCTTCATGACCATTTCAGAGAGCGGGACCACGGCTGTGTCGTAGAATTCCGCGTCTTTTGATTCGTCATAGGGGGTTTTTATGACACACACTTTTTTTGGCACCCAGGCGAGCTTTTCCTTCCCGGAAATGGTTATATGCACATCAATATATTTACGGTGGGTCTCGAGAATGGCCTTGTCACGGCCGTGCGTGCCGTAGCTTACCACAATGGCATAAAGGTCGTTTTCCCGAAGGAAGTATTTTTTTTCTTCGGAGGAAACAGAGAGGCCGCGGACAAAGGCGAGGGCTTCGTCCCAAACAGAGCCTTTAAAATAAAGACCCCAGGCGTCCAATGAGTCGAGGATCATGGATGCGGTGCTATCCGAATTATGGTATGGACCGGTGTATTAGACCGTGACGACGCAGTTGTCCGTGTGCGCGAACGACGAGAAGGCGTACGCGTCAGCGGCGGGATCGTTGAGCCAGCGGCCTCCATCGAGCAGGTATCTGAACTGGTAGTTGCGGCCCTTTTGCAGGTTAAGGGACACATAGTACCCGCCGCGAGGCAGCTTTTTCATGGCCGTGGTCTTGGGATTCCATTCATTGAAATCGCCGACAAGCGCCACTGATTTCACGCTTTCGGTCAGCTCCTTGGGAAGCGTAAAGGTCACCTTTACCTGAGGTTTGCCTTTGATGGGTTCTTTCTTGAGACTCATGGATCCTCCTTAAAAATTTTCTTTCCCGGACAGACAATAATATAATGTTTGGCAATATGAGAATTCAATAGCCTATTTTAATTAGATTAAGTAAAACTTGGGGTGGGCTTAAACAAAGCATCGTCAGCATAACGCTTTGATTATTAAGTTGTTATATTCATTTAACATAAAAGAAAATGTTGCTCCAGAGGATTTAATATTTTTAATCTTTCTAGTTGGAAGGGCGCGCGAGGGCTAAAGAGTAGTGTGACTGGTGTGAAGGTATTTTGTATTTTTACAGAGTACAGACACATGAATATGGAGGACTATAGAATGCTCGATAAAAAAGAAGCCATTAAACGATACAAACAGACCATTCAGCCCATGGGCATTTTTCGGGTCAAGAACCTGGCAAACGGAAAGGTATTCATTGACAGCAGTAAAAACCTCAACAGCTCATTGAACAGCAACCAGTTTCAGCTTAAACTAGGTGCGCACAGGAACAGGCCCCCTCAGGAGGATTATAACAGTTTTGGCGAGGACCAGTTTGTTTTTGAGATATTGGACCAGCTAAAACCAAAGGACGATGACCCAGCGTACGATTACACCGAGGATCTTGAAGTGCTGAAATCAATATGGCTGGAAAAAATTGGGCTATGATTACTCCGATGCGTTCGAACATTGCCGGTGCATGAAACATTATTATAAACCAACCGACAATGACGCTTAATATTAACGATCATGTCGCGACGTGGTGGCGTTACGCGAAGGCACGATGATTTCCACGTCAGACAGGGACGCCTAAGAAGCTTGTGCCTTCGTATTGATACGCAGGATGACCAGATGATCCACTACGACGGTATAAAGGTAAAATAATAGAAGAGCCGGTTTTTTCGGGCTGCACACGGGTAACAGAGTTATTTTTTTAACTTGGTTTTTTCCCTGCCAATGCGGCTTATGATAACATACACAAGCAGGCCAAGCAGGACCATGGAAAAAGAAAAACAACCATAGGCCACTTTCCAGCTGATGTGGCGGGTCATCATGCTGTATTCGGACATGCCGCCAATGCCCGCGATAAGATTGAGGGGCATAAAAACGATATTGATGATGGTAAGCCGCTTGATAAGCACATTCAGGTTGTTGTTCACCACGCCCGCGCGCGCGTCCATAAGGGACGAAAGGACGTTTGAATAGATTTCGGCCTGTTTGTAGCACTGCGTGTTATCGATGACCAAATCGTCGAGCGCTTCGAGCTCTTCCTTTGTGATGCCCAGTTTTCCCGCGTTGTATTTGAGCTTTTCAATCACCATGCTATTGGCGTTTATGGAATTAAGATAATAGACCAGGCTCTTTCCCAGGGTGAACATATGAATGAGGTACTTGTTCTCCATGGATTGGTTCACCTTCTGCTCAATCTCCCCTGAAATCATGTTAATAATCCGTAGATGCTCAAAATAGTGATAGATGGTGCGTCCAAGGAGCTTGATGAGAACCTCATTCAACGAGGCCACGCGTAAAAACTGGCGGCCTTCGAAAAAGGGGAAGTCGTCGGAACTGACAACGATGAGCGAGTCTTTGAACTTGAAGATACCGATGGAACAGACCTTGAACAGAAGCTCGTCTTCGGCCGACCGGTTGGTGGGGCGCTTGAAAATGATGGCAACGTGGTCGAGTTCGAATTCGAGACGGGAGATTTCATCCGGGTCCAGGGCTGAACTGAGGGTGTGCTCGTCAACGTTGTAATTTTTTATAAGGAGTTCTTTTTCAGCGCTGTCGGGGCTTATGCAGACAAGGATGGTGCTGTTTTCTCGGTTGCTTGCGGCTATTGCGCCATTGGTGAGGTCGAATTTCTTGATCATGGGTCCGCGCTCCCCAAATCCGGAAAAATTGTTCCCTCACAAAATAGCTATTCAAGCCGGGAAATTCAAAGGCTAAAGTGAAGGCGCACGCGGCACTAAGCGGCACTAAAAGGAGATATATTCAAGGACCACAGGCTTTGCCAAGATTGGATAGTCACATCGGCATTAGGGCGTCATTCATTCAACGAATGCCCCCTTTTTCTTCTTTGCTCATGAGTGAAGCGATCTTTTTCACGAAAGATCCTTTCCCCATAGTGTAATGGTTTCTGTCGTTCTGGTACTTGGATGCCAGGACACCTCAACTAAAATGTCGATAATGGGTTTGGCCGGGATTCCAGGTATTGAGGTGCTGCCATAATGCTCAATTCTCAATGCGAGTTCCGAGCCGAGTGTCTTCAAGATCCAGGCCTTGAGCTCTTCATATTTGCTTGGCCACACGGGGAAAGCTTATAGCAATTATTCATATTGTATTCGTATGTCAGATGCCTTGTGGGGCAAGGCATCTCGGTAATCTTAGTTTCCCGTCCATAAACCCCTGAATAGAAATTGAGCATATCATTGTCATAGGGTTGGTCGATTTTCAGCGTTCCGAAAATTCCAACCGCCAGCAAGGTGCCGGTAGATTTGGCTGGTCCGATTCTAAAATCTTTCATGGTTTTCTGGTTTCTTTCTCTTCGCCTTGCCTTTATGTATTGAGGCGTGTATTTTATTCTGGAGTATTGGCAGCCGGGTTTCACGCAATTTGTGCTAAGCGAACCGGGATTCGTTGAATACTCAGAAAAAACATTCAACCATATCCAAAACCGTACTCAAAAACCTAAAGCCGTTTTATCCCGCGTCCGCGTGTGAGCGCATAATCGCGCGCTTTGAGCACAGTCGCGGGAATGGCTTCGTAGGGCAGTACCCCGGTGCCAATGCATGTATGTTGGCGCACCGCGGAGAGCTCCACAATCCGGTCGATTTCCTCGAAGGCCTTCCAGATATCGGCCAAGGTCAGGACTTTGGGATCCATGTTTACCCGTACCACTACGTCCGGATAGCGTTCCATGGTTTTCATGAACAGCGCCTGGTCGGTTTCCGATGGACAGATAACATACATGGTCCCGGTTTCAAGCAGGGATTCAACAATGGGCGCTGTATTACCGCCGATAATGCAGGGCACCGGCTTTCCGGCCGTGGCAGAGGCTGCGGCAATAAGACCAGCGAGAGCCGGCAGTTCCATGCCTCTGAAATCATCGGGTGAAAGCAGGGGAGGGGTGGCTGCGGATTCGAACAGGGAAACGCCAAGGCCAGCGTTGACAATGGCCCTGCAGAACTCTTCCTGCGCAGCCGCCAGATGCACCAGCGCTTTTCTCACGTCATCTGGGTCAGTGACCGCTTCGCAGAGAAGCGTATTGAGCCCAACAAGGGCCGCGGCAATGGAAAAGGGACCGCTCACCGGAACGCGCACGTCAGCGTCAGGATGGGCTGCTGCAAAGCGCTTCGCGGTTTCCAGGACCATGGGCATGCGGCCGTCCACAGACGGATTATACTGTTTCAGCGAAGGAATATCGTTTGTCGAGGTGCAGACAGGCCGCGAAACAGCCGGGACGCCAGCGCCTTCTGGTTCTCCAATTATGGCGCCATACGCTTCAGCTTCTATATTATAGATATCGATGCCTATGACAACAGGTGAATGGCGGTAGCAGCGAAAGGCCTCTGAGTGCGCATCGTACAACAGAGAGCCGCTGCGTGAGACCTCCCAGGGGGTCTTGTTGATCAGCCGTGCCGCGTGCTCATAAACTGCGGGTGCGAAATCCATGGGATTAAAAATGCATATTAAACGTCTTAAAAGGCAAAAGCTCTGCGAAAATCATTGATTGCGGGCCTGTGATTTTGCGATTTTATTGCATCACATTGAACGGAAAACCTGTTTCGCGGAGGAACACATGGATGGATTGACCCAGATGTCTGAAAAAGCGGTTCTTACATTGCCGGGCAAGCGCATTGAGCTGCCCCTGTTTGAGGGTTCAGAGGGAGAGCGGGCCATTGACATTGGCGCTTTGCGAAAAGAGGCTGGATGCATCACGTTTGACAATGGTTTTTCGAACACGGCTTCGTGCCTCTCTGATATTTGCTTTATTGACGGGGAAAAGGGCATACTCAGGTACCGTGGATACGATATCGAGGACATTGCGGCGCACTGTACCTTTGTTGAGGTGGCCTATCTTTTGGTGCATGGCAAGTTGCCTACTGAACCAGAGCTCAAGACCTTCAGCGAGTACCTGAACGAGCACTCCATGATCCACGAGGACATGCAGAATTTTTTCAACGGCATGCCCCCGCAGTCGCATCCTATGGCCATTCTTTCCTCCATGGTCACTTCGCTCTCCAGCTTTTACCCGCACATCATGGACGCTGATCCCAACTTTGACATCACGGCAGCACGGCTCATCTCAAAGGTGCGCACCATTGCCGCTTTTTCGTACAAGAAGTCGCGGGGTGAACCCGTGGTGTATCCGCGCCACGACCTTCCCTACTGCGCCAATTTCCTCAACATGATGTTCCAGTCGCCCGTAAAGCAGTACGAGATACGGCCTGAGGTCGTTGAGGCGCTGAACAAGCTCCTGATTTTGCACGCTGACCACGAGCAGAACTGCTCAACCTCCACAGTGCGCATGGTGGCAAGCTCTGGCGCAAACCTCTACGCGGCAATGTCCGCTGGCGTTTCAGCGCTCTGGGGGCCATACCACGGCGGCGCAAATCAGGCGGTCATTGAGATGCTCAACGAGATCATCAATGATAACATGAACATTAAAAAGTATATTGCCAAGGCCAAGGACAAAAACGACAAGTTCCGGCTCATGGGATTCGGCCATGCAGTATACAAAAACTTCGACCCGCGCTCCAAGTTCATCAAGGGCGTCTGCGACAATCTTCTGGCGAAGATGAAGATTATCGACCCGCTGCTTGACGTTGCCAAGCAACTGGAGGAAGCGGCACTGAGCGATTCCTATTTTATTGAACGCAAGCTTTATCCCAATGTGGATTTTTATTCAGGAATCATCTACCGCGCAATAGGCATTCCCACAAACATGCTCACGGTCATGTTCGCCATTGGCCGGTTGCCCGGATGGATCGCCCACTGGAAAGAGACTGTGGATAACAAGCACTGGAAGATCTGGCGGCCCAGGCAGGTATATGTGGGGCCAGCGCGGCGCGACTTTATTCCCATGAATAAGAGGGCGTAGGCGGTTTAGCCCAGAAAAGTGCCACGGCCCTTCGACTTCGCTCAGGGGCCGTGGCTTGTAATCCCCGGAATTATGCCCTAGTGCCATGACCATTTATTTTTTTCACTTCGAGTTAAAGAAAGACCCCTGTTTTGTCATTTCGAATCAGCCGCAGGCTGATGAGAAATCCCCTTGGTTTTAAATGTATTAGAACAACGGAGATGTCTCGCCCGAAGCGTGCTCGACTTGACATTGCCAAGGCTTTCCGTGTAATAACTTTGTGGTCACGGCACTAGGCTTATTTATTTCAAGTATTCTTTCTAGGTTATGGGCGTTGTCCCGTACACGGCACCCTTAAGCTCAAGCTGAGCAACCTCTGCCGACGAACAGGTAATGCTCAGGGGAATTCCAGCCTTTAGTTTTTTCCCGGCAATGGTTCCCACTGCATGCGAAAGGCCGCTCCAGATGGCCTTATTATATTGAATAATAACAGGCATGGTCTTTTTTTCCTGCATGGCCCTGATCTTCAGGATTTCACCCATTGGCCTGCCATTTGGCAATGCGCCGCCGGTTGATCTGAAAGCTTTTCCGTCCTTACACTGGGTCATGATAATACGAAGATCTTTGTTTGCCGGAGGTTTTACTACCACCGTAATTGTATTATGACCTGTGGGGGTAAAACGTGCGCGCAGGTCTTTAATTTCTAAAGGTACTTTTACGCCTTCCTCAACGCCAAGCGCATGTTTCTCATTCCCGTACGCACCAAAGCCAAGAAGGCACATTTGTTCCGGGCCCAACAGCACAGTATTGTTTTTCAGCTGTGGGACAAAACCTGAATCGTGAAATAAAAGCGAACAAGGACCGTTTTTTGGCACAGGCATTTTCTGGAACAATTGCGAGGGGTTCACAACAGTGACAAGCGCGTCTTTTCCGAGCGTGGAATAGTAGCCATATGGTTCGGCCAAACCAGGCGTTCCGCCCCAGGTGCGTGTAGAGCCTTGTTCGAGAAAGGGCGCAAAAAGCGCCTGGGCCTTTGCGAAAAACCTGGCGGCCGTGTTGCCTAAAAGCCCCAGATCGCCATAGTAAGTATTCACCAAGCCCCCGCGCGCAAGCGAGAGTAGGAGCATTGCCTTCCAGGCAGCGGTCTTTCGGTTGTAGCAGGTGCCGGTGTTTCCCACCATAAAGCCCGCATTGTCGATTCTTTTCAGAGGAATGCCATTCATCGCAAAATGACGCACCATGTGGTCTGAATAGATATCTTTTGAACGCCAGAAATTGGCGCAGGCAACATCAGCGGGCCGCGGATCGCCACAATAGAGCGAGGCGAAGACAGTAAGCCATTTTTTATCAATGGTCTTTGTAAAGGGAATAGAAGTATTGTTAATAATGCCGCCAAAGCCGTTATATGCCAGAAAGATCGCGTCTTGGTTTTTTTTCCTGAATGCTGTCAGGCCAGCGTACAGTGCGGCGCTGTTTTTTTCCCGGATTTTTTCGGGCAGCATTGTTTTCTGGGCTTGTTCTGTTGCAGCGTCAAAGTCTGCAAAATCGAGCTTGAAAACGCGCACACCCTGGGTGTACCAATGCTGGAGCGCTGCTAAAAAGTCTTTCAGGAACGGTCCCGCGAAGAGGGACGCGCACGAAGCGTCGCGATTCAGCGATCCTTTCCATGCAGGCGAAACGCCTACTTTTGAAAAGTCGAGACAATTGACCGAAAACCAGAGGCCGGGGAGAACGTGGTTGTCTTTGCATGCCTTGAGCCAGCGATATGGGCCTTTTGGCCACGAGCGGTTGCGCCATGTCCGGTAGCCGCTGTTGGGTGTGTACCAGAAAGCGTCCATGAGGTAGCAATCGAGCCGCGCACCGGCTTTTCGCAGACGCAGGAAATGGTCAAACTGGACCATTGCCAGCGATTCATTGAGCTCCTTGCTGTCCGAGAGCTCGTCGTAGGCAGACCAGTTGATGTAGACGTAGAGGGGAGAGGGCACCATGCTCAATTCCTTTGTACAACGGCTTAAAAAAGGGGCGCATTTTGTTTGTAAAAAATAACCCTTCAAGACAGCTAAAACAAGGGGTAACAATTTATAGCCGTTTTTTTGAAGGGAATGAAAAAAACCAATGAACTAAAATCTGTCGCCAGTGAAAAATTTAAAAGGTTATATTCCTGGAAATGAGAGATTATATGGGGTATTATGAAAGGAGTTGCTATGGCGCACATCAGCCGTGCCTGTGCGGCAACCATGGTTATCTGCTTTGCGCTTATCTGTTGTCAAGCAGCCGGGAGGACAGCAGTCATGTCCGCTGACACCTATACCGCTGATTGGCGCACCATTGACTCACTCAAGGACCAAGGGCTCACGGAGTCGGCCCTAAAGATAGTGGACGCCATTTACACAAAGGCCAAAGCCAGCCAAAATGCTGACCAGATGATCAAGGCGATCATCTTCAAGATGCGGTTTGAGTCATACAAAGAGGAGTACGCGTTTATCAAGGCCTTGGACAGGCTGAACAAGGAATTTACGGACGCGGCATTCCCCATAGCGCCCCTGCTCCATTCCATGCTCGCCGAATGTTACTGGCACTATTATCAGAACAACCGCTATCGTTTTTATAATCGCACGCAAACAGTGAACTTTGACCTCAAAGATATTCATACTTGGGACCTGCGGACCATCATGGACCGGATGAGGAACGAATACAAGCTGTCGCTGCTGAACGCGGACAGCCTTAAGAAAATAAAGACCGATATGTATCATGAGGTCATCACGGACCATGACGAGAGCCATATACTCAGGCCCACGGTATATGATGTTCTGGCGCACCGGGCAGTTGATTTTTTTTCTGCTGACGATGAAGGGCTCACCAAACCAGCCTTTGAGTTCACGCTGAACAATGCCGGCTACTTCAAGCCCTTTGAAGAGTTCGCGGAACTGTCCATTACGACCCAGGACACAGGCTCGCTCAAGTTCCATGCCATCAAAATTCTGCAAGACCTGATAGCATTCCATGCAAAAGACCGCAATCCAGAGGCGCTCATTGACGTTGACTTGAAACGGCTGGCTTTTGTCAGGCAGCACGCGGTCCTTGCGGACAAAGACGCGCTTTACCTGAATGCGTTGCAGGCCCTGGAAAAGCGGTTCCCAAAGAGCCCTGCGTCCGCGGAAGTAACTTATCGGATAGCGATGCTGTATCACGAATGGGCGGAAGCGTATCAGCCCCGCGGCAATCAACAGACCCGTTGGATGAATAAAAAGGCCCTGGAGGTGTGCGAGCAAGCCCAAAAGCAATTTCCCGGATCGTTCGGGGCCCGGCATTGCGCGCGCCTGACAGCGGAGATCAGGGCAAAAACCATGGGTTTTACCAACGAAGAGATGAATGTTCCGGACAAGCCGTTCAAGGCATTATTGTCGTATAAGAATATTGAGAAAATCTACTGGAGACTGGTCCCCATCAGCATTGAGAAATACCGGAAAATGACCGAACACCACCATGACACTGATAGTCTTTTGGACACTTTTACCAAGCTCAAACCAATAAAAGAGTGGTCCACGCAGGCGCCCGACCCGGGTGATTATCAGACCCATTCTGCCGAGGCGGAGATCCCCGCGACAGGCATTGGCCATTATCTGATCCTTGCGGCCACAGACCCGCAATTTTCCCACGATCATCAGGCCATAGCGTACAGCACAACGCAAGTATCGCATATCAGTTATATTGACCGCGTACGGCAGGAAAAGAACGGCGGCCACGAGTTCTACGTTCTGGACCGTGAAAAGGGCACGCCCATGAAAGGGGTGATTGTCAAGGTCTGGATGCAGGTATATGACGAAAAAGCGTGCAAGTACAAGAGAATCCTCCACGCCACACATGTGTCGGACCAGGAGGGGCATGTGCAGGTCCTGCCGGTAAAAAAAGATTACAATTCATGCTGGGTTGAGTTCATTAATGGCGAGGACCAGTTGTATCCCGAGGACGGCGAATTCAGCCTCAATTACTATGACAGGGACCGCAGGTCCAAGGAACTGCACACCTTCTTTTTTACGGACCGCGCCATATACAGGCCGGGACAAACCATATATTTCAAAGGCATTGTTTTGCGCACAGACGGTGAAAAGAGCGAAATTGCCGCCAATACCAGCACAACGGTCCGGTTTTACAATGTCAACGAAGAGGAGGTCGCGAGCCTTAACCTTAAGACAAATAAATACGGTTCCGTTCACGGGAGCTTTGTCGCTCCGGTAAACACGCTGAATGGACAGATGTACATCAGCGGATACAACGGCGAGGCGTACTTTTCCGTTGAGGATTATAAACGGCCCAAGTTCGAGGTCACGGTAAACCCGTTTCAGGGAACACGACGGCTTGGCGAGAACGTGCGCCTGGACGGATACGCAAAGGCCTATGCGGGCTCGGCCATCGATGGTGCGACAATAAAGTACCGCGTGGTGCGGCAGGCCCGCTTTCCAAACTGGTGGTGGTGCTGGTGGCGGCCGCCGTCATGGTCAGCGGCAACAGAGGTCTGTAACGGTGTTGGCGCGACCAATGACACCGGAGGGTTTGCTATTGATTTCACGGCCATTCCCGACCAGGCCGTTCCCAAGACCGAGAACCCTATATTCACGTATACGGTCTATGTCGACGTGACGGATATGACCGGTGAAACGCGGTCAGGAGCCGGATACGTGAATATCGGCTATACATCACTGACGCTCGCCATTGGAATTCCGCAACAGGTAAGTAAAGAAACCGGACTCACCTTTCCCATTGCCACGGCAAATCTGAACAGGACCTTTGAACCGGCCAAAGGGACGATCCTTGTGTATAGGCTTAAAACACCGTCACAGGTGTTTCGCAGCAGGTTGTGGGAGCGTCCGGATACAGCAATCATGACACAAGAACAACACGAATCGCGGTTTCCGTTTGACCAATACGGCGACGAGATGAATATCGCATCATGGGAGAAAGGCGATAAAATCCTTGAGGCGGCATTTGACACGCAGAAGGAAAAAGAAGCGGACCTCGCCGCGCTCAAGAAGCGTCAGCCCGGGGTCTATGTACTGGAGGCGCGCACCAAGGACCAATTTGGCCAGGACGTTATTGACATCAGGTATTTTACGCTGTTTTCTGAAAAAGAACGCGGCCTGCCCTATGCCATGGCCGACTGGTATATGCCAATCAAAGATCTGTGTGAGCCCGGGGAAAAGGCGGTGTTTCTGATTGGATCGGGCCACGATACAGTGCGCGTGCTTTACGAGATAGAATATAAGGAAGAAATCGTGGCAAAACAGTGGATAACGCTCTCAAACGAACAGAAACGGATCGAAATCCCCGTGGAGGAAAAGCACCGCGGCAATTTGTCGTATCATCTGACGTTTGTGCGCTGCAACCGGAGCTATCGCCACGACGGCACCATTACCATTCCCTGGACAAATAAAGAATTGGACATTGCCTTTGAAACATTCCGTAATAAATTGGCGCCTGGTGAAAAAGAGGAGTGGCGGCTGAAGATAACGGGAAAAAACAAGGACAAGGTCGTATCTGAGATGGTCGCTACCCTGTACGACGCCTCGCTCGACGCTTTTGCCATGCATTGGTGGAACTTTAATATTTACCCGTACCGGTATGCAAGCCGCGCATGGGCTGCGGACAGGTGCTTTACGACGCAACAGGCGAACGTGTATCAAAACAACTGGAACGAGTATCCGGGAACACCACATAGGTATTATCCGGAGCTCAATTGGTTTGGGTATAATTTTGAAGGGAGTTATTATTACGGATCTGGCGGAGGAAAAGTGATGTCCAAGAAGGCCATGTCCGAAGACGATGCGATGGCGGCGCCCATGGCCGGCCGTTCCGCTCCTGCGGAAAAAGAGGCGACTACCGCCAGGGCAATGCAAGCCGCTCCTGCTCCGCCGCCAGCCAAGGAACCGCAAAAAGATAACGACGCAGCACAGGCACAGGACCTTTCCACGGTGGCAACGCGCACCAATCTCAACGAGACGGCCTTTTTCTATCCGCTGCTCGAGACAAACAAAGATGGCGACATCCTTGTGAAGTTCCAGGTACCTGAGGCGCTTACTAAATGGCGCATGATGGGTTTTGCCCACACAAAAGACCTGAAGTACGGACAGACAGGGAATATGCTTGTTACGCAGAAAGACCTCATGGTCATGCCCAATGCGCCGCGGTTTTTCAGGGAAAACGACCGTATTACCTTTACGGCAAAGGTTTCCAACCTGGCAGACAAAGACCTGACGGGCGCTGCGCAGCTCATGCTTTTCAACGCGGCGACCATGGAACCGGTTGACGCGGCGTTCCAAAACAAGAAAGGACAGATTCCGTTTACGGCAAAAAAAGGCCAGAGCGCGAAACTTGCCTGGGACCTGGCCATACCCGAAGGCATTGGCGCAGTGACATTCAGGACCGTTGCCAAGGCGGGCGCCTTTTCCGACGGTGAAGAGCAGACCATCCCTGTCCTTAGCAACAGTATGATGCTGACCGAAGGCATGCCCCTGCCCATACGCAAGAAGGAGACAAAAAAATTCACCTTTGAAAAGCTTGTTTCACAAAACAATGGGTCAACAACCCTGCGCAATTTCAAGCTGACCCTGGAATTCACCTCCAACCCCGCGTGGTACGCGATCCAGGCGTTGCCGTATTTGATGGAGTATCCCTATGAATGCGCGGAACAGGTCTTTTCCCGGTTCTACGCCAACACTATTGCCGCTTCCATTGCCAATTCAAGTCCGCGCATCAAAGCGGTTTTTGACTCCTGGAAAACCCAACAGTCCGGCGCATTGCTCTCTAACCTTGAAAAGAACCAGGAACTCAAATCGCTGATGCTCGAAGAAACGCCGTGGCTGCTGGACGGAAAAGACGAATCAGAACGCAAAAAACGGATTGGCCTGCTCTTTGACCTCAATAAAATGGGGAACGAAAAGGAACGCGCCTTGTCAAAACTCAAGAAACTCCAGCTCTCAAACGGCGGCTGGCCGTGGTTCGAAGGCATGCCCGACGACCGCTACATTACCCAGTATATCGCGACAGGCCTGGGAAGGCTTGGGCACCTGGGCATGGCTGATCTCCGTACTGACAACGCCCTATGGGACATGACGCAGCGATGCCTGGCGTATCTTGACGATCGTATCCGCGAGGACCACGAGAGCATTCTTCGGTCGGGCAGCAGTCCGGACTTGAACCATTTGGGCGAGATACACATCCAGTACCTGTATGCGCGCAGCTATTTCAAGGACGTACCCATTGCCAGCCGGAATAAAAAGGCCTTTGACTACTTCCTTGGCCAGGCAAAGCAATACTGGCTGAAAAACCGGCGCTACATGCAGGGCATGATGGCCCTGGCCCTCAACCGGTATAGCGACGCCGTTACCCCGGGAAAAATAATGAGGTCGCTCAAGGAGAACTCGATAACCAGCGAAGAAATGGGCATGTACTGGAAAGAGATGTACGAACAACCCTGTTACTGGTGCTGGTACGACGCGCCCATTGAATCGCAGGCGCTTATGGTCGAAGCGTTTGACGAAGTGGCGCATGACACCGCTTCGGTCGAGGACCTGAAGGCCTGGCTGCTCAAGAGTAAACAGACGCAGAATTGGCGGACAACAAAGGCGACCGCCGAAGCGTGCTATGCGCTGCTCCTTCGGGGCGCGAAGTGGCTTGAACGGAAATCCACGGTGACCATCACTCTGGGCGACACGGTCATTGATGCGGCAAAGCCAAAGGGCGCTGAGTTGGAAGCGGGCACGGGATATTTCAAAACATCGTGGTCAGGGGCTGCTATTACGCCGGCCATGGGAAACATCACGGTAGCCAAGAGCGAGGCAGGGGTTGCCTGGGGCGCGGTATACTGGCAATATTCCGAACAACTTGACAAAATAACGCCACACGAGACCCCGCTCAAGCTCGCCAAGAAGCTGTTTCTGGAGCAAAACACGCCCACCGGGCCTGTGATTACGCCGGTCAATGAAAAAACCGCTCTCAAACCTGGAGATAAACTCAAGGTGCGGATTGAGCTGCGCGTTGACCGCGACATGGAATATGTGCACATGAAGGACATGCGTGCATCGGGCTTTGAGCCGCTCAATGTCTTTTCAGGATATCGCTGGCAGGACGGTCTGGGATACTATGAAAGCACGCGTGACGCGGCCACCAATTTCTTTTTCGGGGCCCTTCGCAAAGGGACGTATGTGTTCGAGTATCCGCTCTCGGTCACGCATGCGGGCGACTTTTCCAACGGCATTTCGACCATCCAGTGCATGTACGCGCCTGAATTCACGAGCCATGGCGAGGGGATCCGCATGAAAGTGGGAAAATAAAGAAGCGAATCAAAAACACAGCAGGCGAAAGGCATGGTATTCATGAAAAAATATATAGTAGGAGTCATATGCGCTTATTTATCAAGTTGTTCCATTCAGAACAATGGACTCTCCGGACTGTATGACCAGCTCAAATCCGAGGCTGAAGATTCCCGCCACACAGACATTCAGGACAGCCTGTTGGCCATGGGTCCTGAAGCGGTCCGTTTTCTGGTGAAAAAATACCCCGCCGAAGCCGATTACCAGGTCCGTTTTAAAATCATGGACATTTTGGGCAGATCAAAAGACAGCGCCGCTGTTCCGCTTATAAAAAAGACCGCCGTGGCTGGACAATGGGACGAAAGGGTCTGTGCTATAGACGCCTTGTCCGAGTATGCGCGTCCCGATTTTCTGGATATCTATAAAACGTGCGCACAAGACAGCAATGAGTATGTCGCTGCCGCGGGCGTGGTCGCCTCCAATGCCCTCAAAACCGCTGAGGGCGCCCGGTTTGCGCTCGGATATATCAATGACCGTCGTGCATGGGTGCGGCTTTCGCTCGCATCAGACCTGTATATTAATTTCGCACCCGCGGCAGCGGCCGATTATTTTGACGCCTATCAAAGCGCGCGCGACGGATACGTACAATGTTTTCTGCTGGAAGCCCTGCACAAGAACCAATACCCCTTGGGCACGGATATTCTGGTACAGGCGCTCGGACACCCGAACCAGCACCTGGCGGACGCTGCGGCAATAATCCTTAAAGAAAGGAAAAATCCCGGAACAGCGGCTATCTTTAAAGAAAGGCTGCTAAATAAAAATGTACACGGCTGGGTCAAGGGACACGCGTGTGAATATTTCGAAAAGACGAAGAATTCCGGTTTCATACCCAAGGACACCCTGGGTCTCCCTGCCGACTATGCGTTTCAACTATATCGTTTTCTCGCAAAGCAGGGGTATCCCGAAGCGATCAGAAGGGTCATTCAGATCGTTAGAAATGAAAAGGGGCTGTCCATCCATTACCGGATGGCATGCATGAACACTGTTCAGGAACTAGGGGAAAAGAGCGCAATACCTGCCTTACAATCCGCTGCCCGCAATGCAAAATCAATCCGCGTAAAGAAAAAGGTCTGGGAAGCGCTGGCAAGCCTTGGGGACACATCAGGCGTGTACCGGTATCAGGGAAACGTCAGTTTTGAGGAGCAGCCGGGAAACAGGGTAAGGATCAGTTGGACCGCGCATCCCAAGGCTGTTTCATACAATATATATAAAAGTTCCTTTGACGATTACCGTCTTGGCCTGTACAGGAGGGGTGTTGCATCCAGCGAGTTTATTGATACTCTTTATGGGGAAAAAGTGCAATACGGCGTCTCGTTCAATCTTGAAGACGGGACAGAATCCGTAATATCAGAACCTGTCAAGGTAGAATGCAAAAATATCAGCCATCAGGAACCTGACAAAAATCCAGCGGCAAAACCCTTGAAAAGCATTGGAACCAAAGAACATCCGGCCCTGCTGCGCATGGTTTCCCCGCAAAGGAGGGCGGAAATAATCGGGAGCGATTGGTCTTTCACCACCAACCAAACCGATGTGGTCATTGGCGACCTTGACAATGACGGTATTATTGATTTTATCGTGACCCAGCGCGGCGCCTCGCGGGCCGCTGCATATACAGGTACTGGGAAATATTTGTGGGAGCGCCGTTTTAACATGACCACAACGCCCATCCACGATTACAGGTATGCAGTTGGCGATTTTGATGAGGATGGGAAAAGCGATGTGGCAGTGCTGGATAGAGCGGCCGACTCCATGTATCTGCGCATCCTGGACGCTGTCAGCGGTGCTGTGAAAAAATCACGCGAACTCAATGGATTGGTGAACGATCAGTGGGAGCTCCGGGACGATGTGCATGTGGCTGACCTCAAGGGAACGGGAAAGAACCAAACCATTATCTATCACCATAATTGCTACTCCCGGGTGGACGTAACGGCCTTTGATTCTGATCTCAATATACTATGGCAATACAAGACCGGTAATGCAACCGGCCACAGGGCGCTCATTGAAGACCTGGACGGTGATGGCAGGGATGATATTGTTGTTGGCGCTAAAGATATCATCAATCATAAGGGCCAAAAACTTTTCAGTGTCCCGGATTACGTAGGGGACGGCCATTATGACATGGCTGGTACAGGCGATATTGATCCGCAAAACCCCGGTCTTGAGATTGTTTTTGCCACATGTCACAACGAATGCGTGTTTATGACCGATCTCAATGGCCGGATACTGTGGCACGACTTCCCTGGCCATCAGCAGTGGCTGGTACTTGGTGATTTTTATCCAAAAACAGCTGGTCTCGAAGCGCTGGTGACCTTTCGAAGCTTGGCCAGTGTTGTCTGGAACTATGATTCCAGGGGTGTCTATGCAAGCCAGAAAGCGAATGGAGCCGTTGCCAGAATCGACTGGGACGGCGATCTCGAAAATGGCGATGAGCTGGTGACCCGGGAAGGGACCATTATCCGGCCCGCAACCGGGGAGATTCTCGGCCGTTTTAACAACATGTTTTTAAGGGTCTGTGATGTGGCCGGAGATTACCGGGAAGAAGTGGTTACTGCAAACTTTAAAGACGGAACGCTCGATATATACGGCGCACCCGGACAGGTGCCGGAGAAACACCCGTCCCGTTGGGACCAGAAATACTGGCGGTTTGAATCCAAATATAAAAGGTCGTATGCCAAGGAATATGTGAATCGACTTAAATGACAAGTATCAATTGACAACCCGTTGCTAATTTCCTCATGAGGTACGTATCTTACGCGTTGTGAACCGTGATAAAAAAGGCGGCGTTATGCGGATGTTTCATGCGATCATCGTATTGACAACGGTCCTTTTTGCGGATGGCCCCATTCCGCGTTCAAAAGCAATTCCCGATTCAACAGGAAACACCCTGTGGTTCAATATCAATGTGCTGCGTATTGAGGGAAAGGGTTGGAAAGAGACCGCAAAACCGTTTGACCGCCTTCCCGCATCCGCGGAAAGCCTTGTCCGTCCTGAAGTATGGAAGCTTTCCCGGAATTCAGCGGGCCTGTGCGCCCGGTTTATTACCGATGCTGGATATATTAACGCCCGGTGGAATGTCAGCGGAGCGGATTTGGCAATGAACCATTTTGCGGCAACCGGGGTCAGTGGTATTGACCTGTATGTGAAAATGCCAGAGGGACAGTGGCGTTGGCTGGGGATTGGCCGCCCGAAATCTTTTCCGGTAAATGAATGTTATCTTGCGCAGGATATCATTGGCGCGCAAAAAAGGGAGTATCTGGTATATTTCCCTTTGTATAACGGACTTGACTCCCTTTGGCTTGGGCTTCCCAAAGACGCTTTTTTCAGCCAGGCGCCTGCCCGGCCGGCCAATGTCCTTCCCATTGTTTTTTACGGCACATCCATTACCCAGGGCGGGTGCGCCTCGCGTCCAGGCATGGCATATGTATCGCAGCTTGGCCGCATGCTGGACCGGGAGGTCATTAATCTTGGTTTTTCCGGAAACGGCAGGATGGAACCGGCCCTGGCCAGTTTTCTTGCTGAACTGGCGCCAGCGCTCTATGTCATAGACTGCCTTCCCAATTTACAGCCAGACCAGGTGACCGAAAGGGTGGCGCCGTTTGTCATGACACTCAGGAAGGCCCGGCCAGCCACACCGATCCTTCTTGTTGATACGCCGGATTATCAGGATGGTTTTTTGATTAAGCCGCGCATGGACCGGGTACTAGCCAGCCGTAAAAACCTTATTGAAGAGTTCACCAAGCTCACAGCTGATAACGTCTCCGGATTATTTTATCTGAATGGGGAGAAATTTTTCGGACAGGATGGTGAGGGAACAGTGGACGGCACACACCCCACGGACCTTGGATTCAAACGGCAAACGGACATCATGCTTCCTGTCATACAGGGGATACTTTCGCGGGAATAATCATATGACAAAATTGGCCAAAGGTATGCGATGGAGGGACCTCATTGAAAGGATCATGTATGTATGTTATGCTATTTAGCCTGCTTATGTTCTTCAGTATGCACGCCACTACCTTGTCCCCGCTTTTCCAGGACAACGCGGTACTGCAGCAAGGCATGCCGGTCCCGGTGTGGGGAACAGGAGTTCCCGGAGAAAAAATCACTGTTTCCATTGCCGGCAAATCAGCATCTGGCATTGCAGGCGCCGACAGTACCTGGATGGTTGAGCTGCCAAAACTGAAGCCAGGCGGCCCTCACACTCTTGTGGTAAAGGGAAAAACCACCCTGACGTATACTAATATCCTTGTTGGCGAGGTCTGGATCTGTTCGGGCCAGTCGAACATGGCCTTTGAGACAAAACAGGCAAAAAACTATGCTGAAGAAAAGAGAAATGCCGCCTTTGACAATATTCATTTTTTCACTGTACAGAGATGCATGAAAACAGAGCCCTTTTCAGATCTGCTTGATTCGCGTTGGAAAAAATGCACCCCCCAGACCGCGGCGACTTTTTCTGCAGTGGGCTTTTTCTTTGGCCGCGACCTCCATACGGAACGAAAGGTCCCCGTAGGGCTTATTCACACCTCCTGGGGCGGTACCACAATTGAGACCTGGATGAGCCCTCAGGCACTGCAGGCATTTGAAAAGTATAAAAACAATGTCACGAATGAGATCAAGGCCTTAACGAAGGACTCCGTTAACGCCATTTTGGCGCAAAACATTGAAACCATGCGAACAAAAGACAAGGGATTACAGGACGGTAAACCCCTGTGGGCCGATCCAAGCCTTGACGTCTTGGAATGGGACACCGTAACCGTGCCCGAAGACTGGGAAAAAGCCATCATGTCTACCCGTGACGGCGTAATCTGGTTCAGGAAAGACATTGAGATTGACGCTTCCTGCGCTGGTGAGCGTTTTACCCTCAGTCTTGGTCCAATAGATGATACTGAAGAGGTTTATTTTAATGGAGTACTCATCGGATACATGTACAAGGGATACACCCTTCCGAGGTTCTATCCTGTTGATCCGGAACTGATCAGGCCTGGAAAAAACACCCTAGTACTCCGTATTCAGGACTATAACCGGAGCGCCGGTCTGTGGGGCAAGCCGGAAGAGATAGCAATGTACAATCCCTACTGCTCGCTTGCCCTGGCAGGAGAGTGGCGGTATAAGATTGGTGTAGAGTTTCCCACGCTGCCAAAACCATCCGGACCAAACGGGTATCCCGCCTCGCTGTTTCAGGGAATGATCAACCCACTGCTTCCAATGGCGGCCGCGGGGGTGATCTGGTATCAGGGCGAATCCAATGCCAGCCGCGCCCTTGAATATGCGTCTCTGTTTCCCGCGATGATTCAGGACTGGAGAAACCACTTCAAGAACAAGAACCTGCCTTTTCTTTTTGTGCAGCTTGCCAATTATATGAAAGCTGATGAGCAGCCCGCCAGCAGTACGTGGGCGGAGCTGCGCGAATCGCAGACCAAAGCGCTCTCACTTCCCAAAACCGGCATGGCTGTAGCCATTGATATTGGCGAGGCGGATGATATTCATCCGAAAAACAAACAGGATGTTGGCAAACGGCTCTTTTTGGCAGCCCAGAAGGCGGCGTACAACGAGAAGCTGGTATACAGCGGGCCTCTCTATGCATCACATACAATTAATGGAAAGACGGTAAAAGTCACCTTTGACCATTTCGGTTCAGGACTGAAAACAAAAGATGATGGTAACGCTGTTGGCGGCTTTGCCCTTGCAGGAAAGGACCGGATTTTTTATTGGGCAAACGCAGAGATCTCTGGGAAAGAAACAGTGAAGGTTTCATCGGAAAAGGTACCCGAACCCGTGGCGCTCAGATATGGGTGGGCCAACAACCCGGACAAGGTAAATCTCTATAATAAAGAAGGTCTGCCCGCGTCACCATTCAGGACCGATACCTGGGAGCAGTGACAAGCAGTCTCTTTCCCGCATTCACCAATTCATTACTCATAGCAGTTTTTACGGGATATATTGTATTTTGAATTTTTGCCTTTGGAGGTTACATGCATTTTCTTTCTATGCTCTCGGGACTTCTTTTAACCGGATTCAACAACATGGCGGTCCTCATTCTTACCGCCTATGTGTTCAGCCGCACACGCGTATACGAAGATATAATGGCCCGCAAATTCACCGTATGGAATATGTCATGGCTCGTGGGCGTCATGGGCGTTCTCTCCATCTGGGGCACGGTAAGTGGCGTGGATGTTTTGGGCAATATTGCCAATATCCGCAACCTGGGACCCATAATCGCGGGTTTTGTGGCAGGCCCGCTTGCCGGTGTCCTGGCCGGCCTCATCGGCGGCGTGCACCGTTATTTCATGGGCGGCGACAGCAGGCTGCCGTGCAGTATTGTCACTGTGCTCGCGGGCTTTTTCGCCGGGATTGTGTATTTGGCCAATGGGAAAAAGTTCGTGGGCATAAAAAAAGCCGTCATATTCGCGGCTGGTATCGAGGTCTTTCACTCGGCAATGGTATTACTTTTATACGGCGTGCACGAGCCGGCCTTTTTCGCGAACTTTATGGCTGATTTTGACATGGCTTGGGAGATCGAAAAGGCAACGACCCTGCCGCGGGTCCTTGTTGTCGCGCTGGGTGTGGGGGTCTTCGCCTTTATCATCGACAACCTGGTCAGGGAACGGAAAGTAAAAGAGGAGAACAAACGGACAGAGTACGAGCTCAAGGGCGCGCGCGAAATACAGATGAACATTGTACCCAAAAACCTTCATTTGATCTCCCAATTTTTCCTTATTTTCCTTTATACATAGAGAGACAGTCTGACGTATTCTCATTAATTACAATGAGATACATCCTATCCTATTCTATATAAAGTGCAATAATGGTGCCAAAAGGTCAACTTTAAGGGGATTTTTTCGGTTAATCCGTTAAGCTTACCGTATATTTTTACACGAATCTGGTCGGTACCCTTGTAGGTCTATGCGGTTTTATGCTGCTTTTTTATGATAGTTTTCAAGGGAAATCACTACACGGTATCCCAGGGCTCTTGCAAGTTTAGAAAATAATTTGATCCTTGGTATCACTGTAGAATTTGGGCTTTCTATACGGCAAATAACAGACTGCGGAATATGAGATTTCCGTGCAAGATCAGCCTGTGACATTGATTTTGCCTCTCTCGCGTTTTTCAAAAGCATCCCCATTACTTTCTTTTCCTTGTGTTCCTCAACGGCTTCCCTGAATCCGGGGTATTTCTTCTCCCACTCTTTTACCGTATCAAAAAAAGAGGATCCAATGTGTTTTTTATTCATGGCAAAACCTCCTTCATTCTTTTATAGGCAAGCTCAACATCTTGGCGCTGGCTTCCCTGTTTTTGGTTTTTACACGCATGGAGCAACAGGATTGTCTCACCTGTTATAAGACAATAGAATATTCTTTGCTGCCTCCCTGACCCTGTCTTAGTTTATCTTTTAATTTCCGTGTCTCAACTGGTGCGTTCCATATCCCAAATGAAGCAACAAGTTCCAGGTCCTCGGCTATTATCTCGCTGTCTTTCCTTTGCAGGTTTCTTAAATAATCCCTGACCGGCTCCCTTCTTGACCCGGTTTTATAATACTGAATAAACATGTTGCCTACACCTATAATATAGCAGAAATGCTAATGGTCGAAATCTCTTTAAAACTGCCTTTTAAACTGCCATTTGAGGAGTGCAATAGTACCGCCGTTCACGGTTTCCATAAGTACTTATTAAAAGAAAAATTGCCGTTTTTACGTCATAACCTTCCCCTTGCTTGATGATAATAAGTATCCTTCGCAAAGTCACTTCACCAACCTCAACGAAAGGATTCTTATGTCATCCCTCCGTCAGCGCTTCATCGAGGAACTCATGCTTCGCGGACGCTCCGCAAGCACGATCGACTGTTATGTGCGGGCCATACGTCGGCTTTCCGAGTTCTACGGAAAGTCCTTGCGCGTCCTGACCGACGTGGAAATCCGTTCCTACCTGCTTCATATGCGGACAAAACCGGTTGCGATCGCAACATAAAATATCATCATAACAGCAATCATTTCTTTTTTCAGGTGCTGCATGCCTGAGAGGTTTTTTCCGCCAATACGGCGGATACCAGCCCCATTTATGCTACCGGAAGTCATGTCTATCGAGGAGGTGAGACAACTTCTGGAGAACATAACCGACTTGAAATACAAGACCATACTATCACTGATATATTCATCAGGCATGCGGGTCAGTGAATGCGCAGGTCTGCGTCCCGAGGACATCGATGCCAAACGAATGCTCATGCGCATACGGCAGGGAAAGGGACATGCGGCCCGGTTCGCCATTTTCGGGAAGACTGCGCTCTCTTTGCTTTGCCGGTATAAACGGATTTACCGACCCGCGCAATGGCTGTTCAGGGGCATTCGCAAAGACCTGCCGATCCACAGGCGGAGCATCCAGAAGGCATTCAGAAAAGCGGTTATGAAAACAGGGATCAGACGGTATGTCCGCGTACACACGCTCAGGCACAGCTTTGCAACCCACTTGCTGGAAGCCAAATGCCCGCTCCCCGCCATCCCAGCGGTTCTTGGGGCACAAACAGATCGCGAGCACGCTGCGCTACACTCACCTTACGCCACGGACTTTCGCGGAAATTATCAATCCGCTTGACGCCATTGTGCAACCATCCACCTGCAGGCGGCGCAGGATGCCCTGTCGAGCGGATTGAACGCGATGCCCGAGTCGGCGCTTGCGGTTTTTCATCGATCCAGCTTGGCGCGAAACATCTGAAGACACGGCGGAGCGGCGCAACCGGCATCTTTTTTCAGGCCAAATAGTGCACTTGCCGTTTTCTGGTTGGGTCAGGGCATTTTAAACAATAAAGAGGCTCTGGCTGCGGGCTTTTTTATAACCGGGCCGGGAGCAGCCAATGGTCGCCTGAACAACACTTCTTGCGTATTGTCATTGAGAAATTCAGCGTAAAACCAATCGGTTAATGGGTTTGGACAGGTAGTCGGCTCTTGATACTCCATAGTCCGTTCATGTAAATAATCGCTGCTGATATAGGTGATGTTTTGATCAGCATCTGCGGTGAGTAACACAACTTCGCCTGTTGTATTGCCAACGAGTTTAATTGTATTATCGTTTATTTTGACAATAGTGACATTATAGAGGGAAGAGTCGTACGCATTCCAGTTTGTAATGTACGAATCAGCCCAGGAATAATCGTCAGGGTCAGTGTTCATGGTAGCTATTACTTGGGTATCGGTAATCTGAAGGCGCACCCCAGAATTTTTTCTTTCTTCGGCATCGGCGTCTAGAGACGCTGTTTGGTCCGGGGTCAGTTCACCGGAAACAAGGGTATAGAAACAGTCGTTGATTATCCAATTGCCCACAAGCCCGCTTCCAGAGGTTTCACGTACAAATGAATAGGTGAATGTGACAACAGGATTCTGGGAGCTGATATAGAACGATAAAACCAGAGACGTGGCTGACAAAACATAGGTGAATTGGGTAGAATCTGAATAGGTGTTGGTGTTTTGAATCAGGGAATCGTTCCAATCACAGTACGCATATGAAAACATTTCAGAATATATAAGGGTTAGCGTGGTTCCGTCAGCTATATAGGAGGACACGTCGACCTGGTTTGTCTGCGGAATACTTCCGCGCGCAGAGATTGAAGCCGCGCTTGCGGTAAGACCACTGCCCGACTCGCGTGTTGCGCTGAAAGTACCGCTTGTGTTGCCTGCGCCAGATATAAATGTCAGCGTAAACGAACCTGATCCCACTCCTTCCAGGGCGCTACCAGATACCACAAGCGTGCAGGCCACATTTCCCTGGACCACAATTGCCTGTGCAGCGGTAAAATCCATGTTTTCAGCCGCGAGCGTCAGGGATACGCTGGTGAATAGTATGGTATCGCCCACGTTTGTGACCGCTGTGCCGGAAACAGTCAGGTTGCATGCTGAATCGCGGGTAATGGTCATGGTTCCACTCAGGCCGCCCGAGAGGGTCCATGTTTCAGTTTCGGGCTGGCATCCTGTTGTGGAATCAGGGGACACAGGGTTGTTTTTTGTGCAGCTTAAAACTACCAGCAGAGCGATAACAGTTAATAGAAGAGCCAGTGATTTCATGGGATACCTCTGGTATGTGTCGGTAAAATGAGTTTTTACAATATCACCAATCAAGCAAGATAAGGCCCTAAAAACTTAGTGTTTTCATCATGGTCAGGCGTATCGCTGCCTGGTACCCCATTTCAGAAATTCATCACTCGCGATTTCCTGCCATTTTTGCTCAAGACCAATCGATTCATTATCGCCATAAAAACCCGCGATAAATCCACCGCGCCCTTTCCAGATGGTGTCGAGCATGTCTCGCGCGGCCTGCCTGATAGCGGCCTCATTTTTTGTCTGAAGCGTCTTTTGGATGTCAACAGGCGACCAGAAGGTGATTTGGTGGTTTTTCTGGTAGGCTGCCAGGTTTTTAAAGCCGTGCAATTCCGGCTGGTCGAACTGAAGCGCATCAATGCCAGCCTCGCACAAGCCTGGGATTATTTCGCCAATGGCGCCGCACGAATGCATGAAGACCTTGAGGCCCAGGGAATGGGCAAGCGCGCATAATTTTTTTGTTCGTGGAAAAAATTCCTCGCGCCACAGGTCGGGTCCGGTAAAGGTGGCGGTCTGCGTGCCCCAGTCCTCGGGAAACATGATGCTGTCCGCGCCCGCTGCTGCGTAGTTCCGTATCAGGGGTTCGAGCACTGCGTCGACCCTGTTGTGCAGAGTTTTTATTTTTTCAGGCTCAATCAGAATGTCCATGAGATACTGGTCGATACGCCGTAATTTTCGGGCAACATTAAATGTAAAGCCCGGCACGCTGCCGATAAGCCAGGCATGCGGATGGGCCGCGCGATCAGCGCGTACTTGTTCAAAATCGGCGGTGCGGGAATAGTCGGGGAAAACCATTGCATCCATGCTGTCCAGACTGTCGAGCACCCCTTGTACGACCTCGCCTTTTGACGTAGGGTCTATGCGCGCCCATGTGTTTCCCCATTCGTCAGTGCGTTCCCAGCGCGTTGCGTCGACTTTGCGCCAATCAGTGGATATTGTTTTCGCGGTTTCTCTGGTCCAGATGAGATCAGATTCTGGAAACGAATGGGCAACGCGTTCGGGATGCGCAAAATCGAGGGTTGCCTGGACAATTTCTTTTGGGGTCATAGGGACTCTCCTGTTCTTGGTTTTATTCGCAGTTTTTTTATTTCACTTCTGTGGCGTTTATTTTCTACCCGTTTCCGCTTGGCGGTCCGTGAGGGTTTGGTGCGCACGCGTTTTTTAGGCAGACGCGCCGCTTCGGAAATGAATGTTGTGAGTCGTTCAATCGCATCGGCCCGGTTGCGCTCCTGAGTGCGGTACTGGCGCGCGTCAATGGTGAGTACGCCCTTGGTCGAAATCCTGTTTTTGTACAGGGTGAGCATGCGGTCGCGCACATGGGCGGGCAGGGACACCGAACCTTGCACGTTGAAACTGAGTTGTACCGCGGTTGCGACCTTGTTCACATTTTGGCCGCCTGGCCCCGAGGAGCGTATAAACCGGTACGATAGTTCGGATTCGTCTATCGCGATACCCTGTGTAATAGTAATGGAAGCCATGAGAAATATGCGGACCTTTATTTTTTTGACGCCAGCACTTTGGTCATGATGGTACGGTACACTTCGGACGACTGTTTGTCCGAGAGGGTCGACTGTTCCGGAGAGATCACCTTTGCCACCTGGTAGACCGGTTTTCCCGAGGCGGCAAGCTTTCCTTTTCCATCAAGAAAGCAGAAGTCGCGGGGAAAGATGACCGGCGACACGTCGGGCACAAACTGGTCAGCCGCATAGTCCATCACATATTCGACATTGTCCACGTTAATGACCACAAAGGAGTGGAATTCGCGGATAAAGAGGCCTTCAATTTTATAGGCATAGAGGTCCCATTCATTGAGCAGCGTGATGAGCATGGTGGAAATGGGTTCGCACCCTCCCTCCTGCAGGGGGTCAATGGCCTGCTTGATGAGGGTGGCGGTTATTCTACCCGGGCCCTCGATAAAGGCCGTGAATCGTTCGCCGTTATTCACATGTTTTGGCACAGGGAGCGTGTCGCACGCCTGGGATTTTCTCAAAACAGGCGCAATGGCGCCCCACGAGGTCACCTTCTTGAATCCGTCGAAATAACCGTTGTTCAATTCCGTAGAATAGGCGCTTTCGACTGCGGCGTTGTTTGTGGAACAAACCGCGGTAACCGAAAGCATATGCGAGTATCCTTTTATTTTCCGCACGCGCTTGCCGTTTTCCATGTTCCAAATATAGGTGAAATGAGGGCCCGAGGTGATGAGAATGGGGTTTATCCTGGTGCGGATTTTTGTTTTTATATCGGGCCGGGTATAGACGTTGTATCCCGCAACGCCCGGGACCGAATCCCAGAACATGTTGAAGCTCTTTTCCCCAAAATCAATGGTCAAGTTCGAGGGCGCGGGCGGTTTCTGCGCAGGGAAAAGAAGGGCCACACACAGGAGCACAGCAAAGCGGGTCATTATTTTTCTTCGATGAGTGTGTAGATCTGGAGTTTCAATTCATTGCCTTCGATATAATATTTCCGCACCTGGGTCTTTCCCTCATAGTCCCATACATACGTGATAGAGCCGTTCTCATTCGACGTAACAAGGCGCTTGGGATTTTTCCATTCCAGAATGCCGCCTTCGGCGTGGGCAGAGGGTACAAGGCTTGGCAGAGACGCGGATGCGGGTCCAAACGCGAGTTTTACCAGGCAGAGCGCGATAATGGCAAGCAATGCAACGAGGAACGTGTTCTTCAGATTCATGCAAACCTCCTTAAAATATGACTTTGGTAAAATATTAATTGCAGGAGGCCAAAGAACAGTCTGACATTTCTGTCACCAGGCATTGTATTACCAAGGCGTACCCTGACAAAAATGTCAGGCTTTTACCGCTCCAAGGTGGGGTATCAGGTTTTTGCGGGGGATTTTCCATCATTCCCTTGGTTTTGGACGGAAAAAAGAAACAGAAAAACCGGATAATACATTGAGTTTCATAGCAGTAGTGCTGACTGGTACGGATTTAGCTTTTATTAAATCTGATCGTAAACCCATGTTTTTTTGGAGGAACTATGAAGAAGTCAATTATTTCCGCGCTACTAGTGCTTATCTGTGCGCATCTTGGTTTTTCGCTTGGCGCGCTCTATGGCAGGCGGGCGCTTACCAATAATACGTCCAAGGCGCTGTGGCTCAAACAGTACGACGCGGACTTGACCATCACTGACCAGATTGCCATAACGCATGTTGACCAGATTTTCAAGAATGAGGACAACTACCGCAAAGAAGGCGTTTTTATTTTTCCGCTTCCGGAAAACGCCGTGGTCACAGAACTCGCGCTCTGGATAAACGGGCAGCGGGTTATTGGTGAGATTAAGGAGAGCCAGACTGCGCGCAACCAGTATGACAGCATTGTGCGGAGACGGGTCGATCCCGCGCTGCTCGAATATATGGGTGGCAATGTGTTCAAGCTCTCGGTCTTTCCTATTGAGCCAGTAGGCAATTCCATGAGCGAACGCCGCATTGAGATCACGTACGCCGAGCTCCTTCCCTGCGAGGCCAACGTGGTTCCATACAGGTTTTTTATGAAAACAGTCAATCTTTCGGCAAAACCGCTTGAGCGTGCTTCGTTTATTTTCTCGCTCTCATCGCAGCGCAGGGTACTCTCCCTCACTTCACCTTCACACAACGCGGTACAGGGCCTTGTCATCAACCGGATCGACGCGTTTCATTGCGCGGGCGCCTATGGAGAGGAAAACGCGCATTCTGAAAAAGACCTGTTGCTCAATTTTGAACTGGAAAACGACGCGTATCTCATGAACTATCTTACCTATACGCCCAATCCGGATACGGGCATGTTTTTCGATTCCCTGGGCGACAATTCCTATTTTCTCCTTTGGGTCAACCCCCCCGACAGCATTGCCGAGTCCCAGGTGCTGCCCAAAAACGTGGTTTTTGTGGCCGACGTGTCGAGTTCCATGGCAGGCACGCGCATTGAACAGCTGCGTGCGTCGCTCAATGCCATGGTCGACATGCTTAATCCAGAGGACCGGTTCAATATCATCCCCTTTGCCACCAGCCCCATGCCTTTTAAAACAAATCTGGCCGCGGTAAGCGCCAGCGCCAAGGCAGAGGCGCACGCATTCATCAATCAGCTGGGCGAAGGCGGACTCACCAATATGGAGGATGCGCTTGTCTCAGCGCTTGCGCAGTCGTTCGATTCGACCGCTGTCAATGCAGTTATTTTTCTCACCGACGGCGTGCCCACGTGGCCTGCGGGATCGACCGCTGACCGCATTGCCGCAAAGGTCGACAGCGCGAACATCAAGGACATCACGGTCCATACCTTTGGCATTGGCACGGACGTTGAAGAGGGCTTTTTGAAAAAGCTGGCCCGGGACAACAAAGGGCTGTGCGCGCACATTCTGGCCAAAGACAGCATTGACCAGATCATGCGCGCTTTCATGCAGAAGATATCGTATCCGCTTATTTCCAACCTCTCACTCTCGTACAATGGCCTAAATGTATATGATATTTTCCCCCGTACCCTGCCCAACCTCTATTGGGGATCGCAGCTCACGGTACTGGGGCGTTACAGAAACAGCGGCACATTCCCCCTCCAGCTTAATGGCATGCTCAAAAACAGGGGATTTTCCCTTTCCCAGAGCCTGGCTTTTCCCGCATCCGCAAATAAACATCCTTTTGTACCGCGCATGTGGGCCTCGGCCAAGATCGACTTTTTACTCGACGATATCGCCATATACGGCGAGCTCTCAGAACTTGTCAATGAAGTGCTGCACCTTGGCCTGAAATATTCCATCATAACCCCGTATACGTCAATGCTCGTGATTGAGCCAACGAATGTAGCGGAGGACAAGACCGCGCCATTAGCGTCACGGATGACGTTGTGTAGTTCGCCCAATCCTTTTAATCCCGCGACCACGGTCAAATGGTCTGTGCCCCGCCGGGAGCGTCCTGTGCGCATGGTACTCCGGATCTACGACGTACGCGGCCAGCTGATCAAGACCATGGCGGATGAATTCACCATGGGCGGCTCGTTTATCGCCCAGTGGGACGGAAAGGACGCGATGGGCAGGCAAATGAGTTCGGGTTTTTATTTCGCCGTGCTCGAGGCAGGCGCACAGCGGCTCATGATAAAGATGCATCTGGTGAAGTGACCCGTAACAGGACCTATGAATTATACCGGGATAATTTTCCGCAAGGTAGTATTCAGGATCGTGCTCCTTGAAGAATCCCTCAGTCCAGTGTCCGGAAGGGTGTTCGTGTGCGTGAAGACGTTTTGCATTGGGATGAATTAATATAATCGACAGCTTTTAAATTATGTATTTTATTAGCGCATGCCCCATTCTGAATTTCAGACAACAGCGTCTGACGGCCTATCGCTCTTTGGCCGTGTATGGAAGCCCGAAGGAGAGAGTTCCTCTGTCCTGTGCCTGGTCCACGGGCTCGGTATTCATAGCGGTCTGTACCACCGTTTCGCGGCCACGCTCAACGAAGCGGGTATTGCCGTGGTGGCGCTCGATATCCGGGGCTTTGGCAAGTCGGGCGGCAAGCGCGGCCACACACCCTCATACGATATTCTCATGAACGACATTTCCCTGCTCATTACCACTGCGCAGGAGCGGTTTTCACAACTGCCGCTTTTTCTCTTTGGCCTGAGCCTGGGCGGCAATCTTGTCATAAACTACGCCTTGCGGCGTAAACCGCAGATAGCCGGGGTCATTTCTTTTTGCCCTGCGCTCAAGCTGGCTTTTGATCCACCTGCATGGAAGATGGTGCTTGCCAGGATATTCAACCACATTGCTCCTTCCATTACCATGGACAATGAAATTGACGTCAACGATGTTACGCGCAACAAGGAGATGGTTGAAGAGATAAAAAAAGATCCTCTGGTACATACGCGCATAAGTCCGGCACTCTTTTCCGGTTTTTACAATGCTGGTTTTTGGGCGCTGGACCATGCGGCCGAACTTTCACTTCCCATGCTGCTTATGCATGGCGATGCTGATAAACTCACCTCATATAAAGCAAGCCAGGAGTTTTCAGACAAAGCGGGTGCGCTCTGCACCTGCCGGATCTGGCCCGGGTTTTACCACGAAATACACAACGATCCGGGCAGAGATGCTGTTATGGCAGAGCTGATCGAATGGCTGCAATCCCGCATGGGGTCACGAGCGCATTAATCCTGTGAGCCGGTGGCCATAGAAGGTGAGCGCAAGGGCGCCGCAAATCAGCGCCAGCGCAGGAACAAGAAAAGGCGCCGGCGTCTCCCCACCAAATACCAATCCTAAAAACAGAGCAATGGGCGGATTTACAAACGCATAGGTTACCACGCGGTTGTTGGGCTCTGTTTTGAGCAGATAGCCATAAGCCACCAAGGCGAGTGTGCCGAAGACAATCAGATACACCAGCGCAATCAGGGATCCTGAAGTCCAGTTCGATGGATGGATGTCGTTTACAGGCGTTACCAGGGGTATCATGAGCAACGCTACAATGCCCGAGGAGATAAGCTGTATTGCGGAGTTCATAAAAGGATCGGTCGGCTGTGGTGCATGTTTTGATAGAGAGGTCCCCAGGGCCCACAGCGCCGATCCGAGAAGCACAAAAAGAGCATGTCCAGAAATATTGGGAACAATGCCTTTCCCTGTGTTCAACAGCATGCCAATGCCAACAAATCCCAAGATAATAGCTGCAAGCGCATGTACCCGTACGGGTTTTTTGAACAGCACGCGGTCGTAAATGAGCACCAGGAGCGGGATTGAGGTTACAATGAGCGCGGCCATATAGCTGTCAACCTTGCGCACGGCAATGGTCACACAGCCATTCCCGCCAATGAGCAGTAGAAAACCAATGGCCATGGATGCCAGAACGGCCCTTGGCGTCAGGTCTTGTCCGGATTTTTTAAACAGCATGACAAACGCCAGCAGGACTGCGCCGCCTAGCGTGAGTTTACTATAAATTCTACAGACATGGCACTCAATTGGTTGTACTACAAGGGGTTACGGATTCACTCAG